>NZ_JBWKQO010000002.1:245281-979118 GCF_059418825.1 Pseudomonas sp. GW821-FHT07F01 | reverse complement strand
CATCGCCGATGGTAGTGTGGGGTTTCCCCATGTGAGAGTAGGTCATCGTCAAGATTAAATTCCGAAACCCCAACTGCGGATGCAGTTGGGGTTTTGTTTTTGCGCGTGGAAAAACTTGCGCTATCCAAGTAGCCGCCAAGGCGCCATTGATCAGCCGCGATGGAAATCCCCTCAAAGTCCGTGGGTGGTTTTTGGTATGGTGCAGCTCTTTTTAAAGGACTTGAGTTCATCCGCACGGAACAGCGTCGACCTCTATTCACCGAGAAGCTGTAGCAATGCCCGAAGCGATTCCGATCAAGGACCACGAGAAAGAAAGCCGCCTGGTCAACAAACGGCTGCTGGCCTGTGCCGTATTGGTGGTGGCCATCACCTGCGCCCTGGTGGCGCGGATGTATTTTCTGCAAGTGGTGGAGTTCGACTACCACTCCACCGTTTCCGAGAACAACCGCGTCCATGTGCTGCCGATCACTCCCACCCGTGGGTTGATCTACGACCGCAACGGAGTGGTCCTGGCGGACAACCGCCCCAGCTTCAACCTGACGATCACTCGCGAACGCACCACCGACCTCAAGGGCGAGCTGGACACCGTGGTCGATCTGCTGCACTTGCCCCCGGAAGACCGCACGCTGTTCGACAAGGAGATGAAGCAGGCCCGTCATCCCTTCGTCCCCGTGACCCTGTTCTATGAGCTCACCGAAGAGCAGATCGCCGTGCTCGCGGTCAACGAATACCGGTTGCCCGGCCTGGACGTGGAAGCCCAGTTCGTCCGCCACTATCCCCTAGGCGCACACTTTGCCCACTCCATCGGTTACGTCGGGCGGATCAACGAGAAAGAAGCCAAGACCCTGGACTCGGTGGAGTACCGTGGCACCCAATCCATCGGCAAGACCGGCATCGAGAAATTCTACGAAGCCGAACTGCACGGTCATGTCGGCTATGAGGAAGTAGAAACCAACGCCCAGGGCCGGGTGATGAGAGTGCTCAAGCACACCGATCCGATCCCTGGGAAGAGCATCGTCCTGAGCCTGGACATCAAGCTCCAGGAAGCCGCTGAGGAGGCCCTGGGCGATCGCCGTGGTTCCGTGGTGGCCCTGGACCCGGCCACCGGCGAAGTCCTGGCCATGGTCAGCAAGCCAAGTTTCGACCCCAACCTGTTCGTCACCGGCATCAGCTTCAAGGAATACGCTGCGCTGCACGACTCCATCGACCGGCCCCTGTTCAACCGAGTGCTGCGGGGCCTCTACGCGCCGGGCTCCACCATCAAGCCGGAAGTGGCGATTGCCGGCCTCGATAGCGGCGTGGTTACCGCTTCGACCCGGGTCTTCGATCCGGGCTATTACCAACTGCCGGACTTCGACCACAAGTACCGCAACTGGAACCACAGCGGCGATGGCTGGGTGGACATGGACGCAGCGATCATGCGTTCCAACGACACCTACTTCTATGACCTGGCGCACAAGCTCGGCATCGACCGCCTGCACGACTACATGGCGATGTTCGGTCTGGGCGAGAAGGTCTCTCTGGACATGTTCGAAGAGTCTCCCGGCCTGATGCCCTCCCAGGCCTGGAAACGCGCCACCCGTCGCCAGCCATGGTTCCCGGGGGAAACCGTGATCCTCGGCATCGGCCAGGGCTATATGCAAGTCACGCCGCTGCAACTGGCCCAGGCCACCGCGCTGATTGCCAACAAGGGCGTGTGGAACCGTCCGCACCTGGCCAAGACCATCGATGGCGTGGCCCCGGTGGACGAGCATCCGATGCCCAACATCCTGCTGAAGAATCCCCGTGACTGGGATCAGGTCAACCACGGCATGCAGATGGTGATGCACGATCCCCGCGGTATCGCCCGCGCCGCGGCAGCCGGGGCGCAGTACCGCATCGCCGGCAAGAGTGGTACGGCCCAGGTGGTGGCGATCAAGCAGGGCGAGCGCTATGACCGTCTCAAGACCCGCGAGCGCAACCGTGACAACGCCCTGTTCGTGGGCTTCGCCCCGGCGGAGCATCCACAGATCGTGATTTCGGTGATGATCGAGAACGGCGAAGCCGGTGGTCGGGTGGCCGGCCCCGTGGTGCGGCAGATCATGGACGCCTGGCTACTGGACCAGAACGGCCACCTCAAGCCGCAGTACGCCGCCCCGGCCAAGGCCCCTGGCGATCCCCACGTCTGAATCATTTCAACATCAGGCTACCCGGCACCGGCTCATGCTGACTGAGCATGTGCTGGATGCTCTGCAGAAACAGTACCTCGGCCCGGCTCATGCGCTGCTCGCGGTTCCACAGCAGGTGAATGTCGACATCGGCAATGCCTTCGTGTGGCGGCAGGCGCCACAGCAGCCTGGCGTCGACATCGGCGGCCACCACATGCTCCGGCAGGCAGCCGATGCCAAACCCGGCGATCACCAGGCGCCGTACTTCCTCCAGGCTCGGCGAGGAGGCGACGATGCGCCCGCTGAAGCCCTGCTGGTCACGGAAGATGGTCAGCGGCGAGAGCATGCCGCCGATCTGGTCGCTGGTGAAACTGACGAAGTTCTCCCGCTGCAGATCGCCCTCGGCCACATCCCCGCGGCCGAACAGCGGGTGGTGCTTGCCGCAGAAAAACGCATAGCGCTGACGCAGGAACAGCCGCTGTTCCAGGCGCGGCTGTGGCCGGCGGTTAAGGCTCAAGCCCAGGGTCGCGGTCTTTTCCTGCAGGGCGCTGACGATGTCCGAGCTGCGCATCACTTCCACCTCCAGATCGACCCGCGGGTGCTGACGATGGAAGTCGGCCAGGAAGTCATCGAAGCGTTCGCTGAAGATCCGGCTGATGATCAACAGCCGCACTTTGCCGATCACTTCGTCGGCGGGCTGTTCCAGCATGCTGCTGACCTGGGACATCTGGCCGTAGATCTCTCCGGCCAGTGCGAAGATCTGCTCACCCACTTCGGTCAGGGCAAAGCGTGGGCCGCGCCGGGCGATCAACTGCCGCCCCAGCTGTTCTTCCAGGCGCTTGAGGGCCTGGCTGACCGCCGGCTGGGTCAAGTGCAGGCGCGCCGCTGCACGGCTGATGCTCAGCTCCTGGCCAATCACCCGAAAGGTGCGCAACAGGTTCCAGTCGAGGCGGTCGTTGAGCAGGCGGCGGGCATCGCGGTCGGACATGGCAGGGGCTCTGGTTCGGGCTGTAGCTGAATAATAAGCCAGGATAATAATCGAGATAACCAATAGAAAATTGACTAATTATCCCCCGGAACGGATAAATCCACCCCAGACAGGTGCCAGCAGAAGCCCTGCGCCCGACCCTTCCTCCTGCCAAAAAAATAATCAAGGGAGCCAACCATGAAGCCTTCCGCTTCGCCTCAGCCTCGCCGGGCTGCGGCCGCCGCCTTTATCGGCACCATGATCGAATGGTACGACTTCTACATCTACGCCACCGCCGCGGCGCTGGTGTTCGGTGCCTTGTTCTTCCCCTCCGACGACAAGCTGTTCAGCACCATGGCCGCCTTCGGCACCTTTGCCGTGGGGTTCTTCGCCCGACCTTTGGGGGGCATCATCTTTGGCCATATCGGCGACCGCATCGGCCGCAAGAAATCCCTGGTCATCACCCTGCTGATGATGGGCGTGGTCACGGTCTGCATCGGCCTGCTGCCAACTTATGCACAGATCGGTGCCCTGGCGCCGGTGCTGCTGATCCTGCTGCGCATCGTCCAGGGCATTGCCGTGGGCGGTGAGTGGGGCGGGGCGGTGTTGATGGCCGGCGAGCACGCGCCCAAGGGCCGGCGCAACTTCTTCGCGTCTTTCGCCCAGCTGGGCAGCCCGGCGGGGCTGATCCTTTCGCTGCTGGCCTTCAGCGCCGTGACCCGCCTGCCCGAGGACGCCCTGATGAGCTGGGGCTGGCGCCTGCCGTTCCTGGCCAGTGCGCTGTTGCTGCTGGTGGGCCTGGCGATTCGCCTGGGGGTCAACGAGTCGCCGGAGTTCCTCGCCAGTCGCGAGCTGGCGGCCAGGTCGCTACGCAAGGAGCAGGCTCCGGTAATGGAGGTGCTGCGCACCGCCTGGCGTCCCTTGCTGCTGTGCATCGGCGCCAACACCCTGGGGATTGCCGGGGTGTATTTCACCAACACCTTCATGATTGCCTACACCACCCAGCAGTTGGAGATTCCCCGTTCACTGATCCTTGAATGCCTGTTCGTGGTGGCGCTCATCCAGTTCTGCATCCAGCCCCTGGCCGCCTGGACGGCCGAGAAAATCGGCGCCACGCGCTTTCTCTGCCTGGTGTCGCTGTTGGCCATGGCCTCGCCCTATCCGATGTTCGTGCTGGTGAGTTCCGGGCAGGCGCCGCTGATGATCCTCGGCATCGCCCTGGCGGTGGTGTGCATGGCTTCCTTCTATGCGGTGATCGCCGGTTACGTCAGCGGCATGTTCGAGACCCGGGTGCGCTACACCGCGATCTCCCTGGCCTATCAGGTCTGCGGTGCCCTGGCCGGCGGCCTGACCCCGCTGATCGGCACCTGGCTGGCCCATCGGTTTATTGGCCAATGGTGGCCGATGGCGGTGTTCTACAGCCTGATCGCTGCCGTTTCGCTGATCTGCGTGCTAGCCCTGGCACGCCGGCACGCTCACGCCCATCGCCTGGAAATGGCATCCCACGCCTGATTGTCTGGAGAATCTGATGATGTTGAAAATCAATGGCCAGCGCCTCTGGGCGAGCCTGATGGCCATGGCCGAAATCGGTGCCACGGCCCGTGGCGGCAGCTGCCGCCTGGCCTTGAGCGATGAAGACCGGGCCGGTCGCGAACTGTTTGCCCACTGGTGCACCGAGGCCGGCATGAGCCTGAGTGTCGACCCCATTGGCAACCTGTTTGCCCGGCGCCCAGGTAGCGACCCGGACGCTGCCCCGGTGATGATGGGCAGCCACCTGGACACCCAGCCCGAAGGCGGGCGCTTTGATGGGGTCTACGGTGTGCTGGCCGGATTGGAAGTGGTACGCACGCTCAATGACCTCGGGATCCAGACCCGCAAGCCCCTGGAAGTGGCGGTCTGGACCAACGAGGAGGGCGCGCGTTTCACCCCGGCGATGTTCGGCTCGGCGGTGTTCACCGGGGTCATGGCCCTGGACGCCGCCCTGGCGGTGCGTGACGCCGATGGCATCAGCGTCGCCCAGGCCCTGCAGCGCACCGGTTATGCCGGCAGCCGGCCCCTGGGCGCAGCGGTGGATGCCTACTTCGAAGCCCATATCGAACAGGGCCCGATCCTTGAAGACAACGCCAAGAGCATCGGCGTGGTCAGCGGCGGCCAGGCCATCCGCTGGCTCGATGTGCAGGTCGAAGGCCTGGCGGCCCACGCTGGCACCACGCCGATGCCGCTACGCAAGGATGCGCTGTACGGCGCGGCGCAGATGATTCTTGCAGTGGAGCAGTTGGCAGCGGATTTTGCCCCCCAGGGCCTGACCACCGTGGGTGAGCTGAGCATCGCCAAGTCGTCGCGTAATACCATTCCCGGCCTGTTGAGCTTCACCGTCGACCTGCGCCACCACCAGGATCGGCAGATCGCCGCCATGGAGCAGCAGGTCGAGGAACGCCTGCAGGCCATCGCCGGCCAGCGCGGGCTCAAGGTCAGTATCAGCCGGCACTGGGTCAGCCCGGCCACGCCATTTGATGCCGAGTGCGTGGCGGCGGTGCAGCAGGCGGTGGATGGCCTGGGCTACCCTCAGCAGTCCATCGTCAGCGGCGCTGGCCACGACGCCATCTTGCTGGCCCGCTATTGCCCGACGGCCATGGTGTTCATTCCCTGTGTCGGTGGCCTGAGCCACAACGAAGCCGAAGACGTGTTGCCCGAGGACGTGCGCCAGGGCGCCGATGTATTGCTTAACGCCGTGCTGGCCCGTGCTGGCCAGGTTGAATAAGGAGAAGGTCATGCGCAGTTTTTTCCACCCCGAACAGTTGCTCCACCATCCACGCAGCTACTACTCGCGCGGTCAGATGCGCATACCCCAGGAGGTTCCGGAGCGCGCCCAGCGCCTGGTGCAGGCCGCACACTCCCTGGGTTTTGCCGTCGAGCAGCCACGGGATGCCGGGATGGCACCATTGCTGGCGGTACACGGCGCGCCGTACTTGGCGTTCCTGCAGGATGCGCACCAGGGCTGGAAGGACATCCCCGAAGACTGGGGCGATGAGGTGATGTCCAACATCTTCGTGCGTGAGCCCAATGCCCTGCGCGGGGTCCTGGCCCAGGCCGCGTGCTACCTGGCCGACGGCAGTTGCCCGGTGGGTGAGTCGACTTGGCGTGCAGCCTACTGGTCGGCGCAAAGTGCCGTCGCCGGGGCCCAGGCGTTGCTCGACGGTGAGCCGGCGGCCTACGCCTTGTGCCGCCCGCCGGGCCACCACGCCCGGTCCGAGGCGGCCGGGGGCTTCTGCTACCTGAACAATGCGGCGATCGCCGCCCAGGTCCTGCGGGACAAATACGCCAGGGTGGCGGTGCTGGACACCGACATGCACCACGGCCAGGGCATCCAGGAAATCTTCTACGAGCGCGCCGATGTGCTGTATGTCTCGGTGCACGGCGACCCGACCAACTTCTACCCGGGGGTGGCCGGGTTCGCCGAAGAGCGTGGCGCCGGGGCGGGGGAGGGCTACAACCTCAACCTGCCGATGGCCCATGGCGCCAGCGAAGGGGATTTCCTCGCCCGTCTGGAACAGGCCCTGGTGGCGGTGAAGGCGTTCGATGCCGAGGTGCTGGTGCTGTCTTTGGGGTTCGATATCTATGAACTCGACCCGCAGAGCAAGGTGGCAGTGACCCGGGACGGCTTCGCCATCCTTGGCCAGCGAATCCGCAGCCTGGGCCTGCCGTGCCTGATCGTCCAGGAAGGCGGCTATCACCTGGAAAGCCTGGAAGACAACGCCCGCGCCTTCTTCGCAGACTCTGGCGCCTGGGCCCTGTAGGCACCACCAGCCCCGCCCGCTCGCAGGAGCCGGCTTGCCCGCGAAAGGGGCCTTACGTCTTGCACCCGACTAAAGGCCCTCGTTCGCTGGCAAGCCAGCTCCTGCACAAGCTGGCATGCATTCGTCTTAGGAGGCGGCCTGCCGGCATAGGGGGCTCAAGCCCTGTGCTCGTCTCGGGGCCCTCTTCGCTGGCAGGCCAGTGCCAACGGGAGGGGGGCGTGCGGTACTTGCCATTTGCTTTACGTTAACGTCAAGATGCTCGGGCGCCCGTTCCACTGGCGCAGGTTTTGCTTGATCTCCAATGACAGGGTAAGCAATTCAGGGCTGCCCGATGATCCGGGCAAAGCCCCTTTACTGCCCCCTGAACCCGGTGTAGACATTGACCACGGCTTGCGTGCTTCGCGCAATCCAAGGGAGTGGAGCGGGATGCAGCGGGCGGACCGATTCGGAGCGCTTGATGACTCTTATAAAAACAATAAAGGGTGAGCAGCAACACGAAGCCCGGCTGGCCCGGGAACGGCTGCACCTGGAAGGCCAGATCCCCGACGGGGTTCTGCGTGCGGAAATCGATGCCTCATGGCGGCGCAGCCTCAGCCATGGCGTGCACTTTGGCAGCCAGCACCAACTGACCCTGGAATCCAGCGCCAGCCTCGAAGTGCTGCTGGCCAGCAACCGCCTGTTGCTGGACGCGGCGATCCCGGCCATCGACTACCTGAGCCAGCATCAGGGCAAGGACGGGATGATCATCCTGGCCAATGCCGACGCCACAATCCTGGCCATCGAAGGTCGCGCCGACCGTCTCAAGGACAGCGGCGTGCAGGACATCACCCTTGGCGCCTGCTGGAGCGAAGCCACCCGCGGCACCAACGCCCTGGGCACGGCCCTGGTGGAGGCCCGGCCGACCCTGATCGACTGCGGCGAGCACTACCTGGACCGTCTCAGCCATTTTTCCTGCACCTCGGTGCCCATCCAGTGCCCCCAGGGCGAGATTCTGGGCGTGCTCGACCTGACCCGCGAAGGCCCCCTGGGCCGGGCCCAGGACAGCACCGCGCTGCTGGCCATGGCGGTCAGCCAGATCGAAGCCCGGGTGTTCCATGCCACCTACCCGGAGCAGATCGTCCTGGCCTTCCACAGCCGCCGGCAATACCTCGAGTCACCGTGGCAGGGGCTGCTGGCCCTGAGCCTGGGCGGGCAGATCCTCGCGGTCAGCGGCCAGGCCTGCCAGTTGCTCAACACCCCGCGCGCAGCCCTGGTGGGCCGGCGCTGCGAAGAGTTCCTCGGGGTCGATGGCCTGCAACTGCTCGCACGCCTGCAACAGGGCGCCGTGGGCAGCCTGCAAACCGCCAAGGGCGAGCTGTTCTACAAGGCCCTGCGGGCGCCGCAGCCAGCGCTCAACCTGCACCGCGCGCAACGCAGCGCTCCGAAAGCCGCAGCCATGCCCCAGGACCTGGAAGCCCTGGCCGGGGGCAACAGCCGCTACGCCCGCACCTTGCGCATGGCCCGTCAGGGCCTGGCCAATGACCTGCCGGTGTTGCTACTGGGCGAAACCGGCACCGGCAAGGAAGTCCTGGCCCGGGCCCTGCACCGCGCCGGCAGCCGCGCCGAGAAACCCTTTGTCGCGGTCAACTGCGCGGCGATTCCCGAAGGCCTGATCGAGTCGGAACTGTTCGGCTATCGCGAAGGCGCCTTCACCGGCTCGCGTCGTGGCGGCATGATCGGGCGCCTGCAACAGGCCCACGGCGGCACCCTGTTCCTCGATGAGATCGGCGACATGCCCCTGGCCCTGCAAGCCCGCCTGCTGCGCGTGCTGCAGGACCGCAAGGTGGCGCCCCTGGGGGCCGGCGAAGAACAGGACATCGACATCGCCCTGATCTGCGCCACCCACCGCGACCTCAAGCAGCAGGTGCAGGACAAGGCTTTTCGCGAAGACCTGTTCTACCGGGTCAACGGCATCAGCGTGCTGTTGCCGGCCCTGCGCGAACGCGAAGACCTGCAGCCTCTGGTGGACAGCTTGCTGGCCAAGCTCGGTGGCGCCCAGGTGAGCCTCAGCGATGAGCTGCGTCGGCTGCTGGCGGACTACCACTGGCCGGGCAATATCCGCCAGCTGGAGATGGTCCTGCGCACAGCCCTGGCCCTGCGCGAAGACGGTGAGTGCCACATCGGCCTGGAGCACCTGCCCGACAGCATGCTCGATGACCTCAATGCCAGTGCCCGACCGCAGACCGGGAGCATCCGCGAGAACGAGCTGGAGCTGATCCGCAGTGCCCTGGACAACCACCAGGGCAATGTCTCGGCGGCAGCGGACGCCCTGGGCATCAGCCGCGCGACCCTGTACCGCAAGCTCAAACAGTTGCGCGCCTGATGCGGCGCCTGATCACCCGGCTGGTGGACAGCCGCGACCCCCAGGCCCTGAGTGCCGCCCTGGGCTGGCTCTACAGTTTCGTGCGGCCCCATCGGCTGGCCATCGGCGGCCTGCTGGGGCTGTCGGTGTGCGCTTCCCTGCTGGTGCTGGTGCAGCCCTGGCTGACCAAGCTGCTGATCGACGACGGCCTGCTGGCCCGGGACTTCCCGCGGCTGGTGCTGATCGCCGCGCTGATGATCGGTGCCGGGCTGCTGGGCACCGTGCTCTCCGGGGTCAACCGCTACCTGCATACGCGGCTGTCCGGGCGCATCCTGTTCGCCCTGCGCGACGACCTCTATCGGCATCTGCAACGGCTGTCGCCGAGCTTTTACGGTCAGCGGCGGATCGGCGACCTGATGTCGCGCCTGGATGGCGATGTGGCGGAGATCCAGCGCTTTGCCGTGGATTCATTGTTCTCCGCCGTGTCCAGCGTGATCGGTCTTGTCGTCGCCCTGGCCATGCTCCTGACCCTGTCCTGGCAACTGTCGCTGCTGGCCCTGGTGCTGATCCCCCTGGACGTGCTCTGGCTGCGCTGGATGCGGCGCAAGGTGGAGCGCGATGTGCGCCAGTTGCGCGAGCGTTCGGCGGACATGTCCTCGTTCATGGTGGAAACCCTGCCGGTGATGAAGTTCATCCAGAGCGCCGGCCAGCAGCAGCGCGAGGCCCGGCGCCTGGATGGCCTTGGCCAGGGCTACCTGCAACAGCTGCTGAAACTGCAAGTCACCGAGTTCTTCACCCAGGCGGTGCCCGGTACCCTGACCTCGTTGTCCCGGGCCTGCGCCTTCCTGATCGGCGGCTACTGGGTGGTGCAGGGCACCTGGCAACTGGGGGCGCTGATTGCCTTTTCCACCTACCTGGGCATGGCGGTGGGCCCGGTGCAGAGCCTGTTGGGCCTGTATGTGGCAATCCAGCGCATGACCGTGAGCCTCGGCCGGGTCATGGAACTGCGCGGTGAGGAACCGGGCATCAGCAACCCCGAGGCGCCGCTGCCGGTGCCGGAGCAGGGCGAGCTGCATTTTCATGCTGTGCACTTTTGCCACCCGGGCCGTGGGATGACCCTGCAGGGCATCGAGGCGCGTATTCCCTACGGTCGCAAAGTGGCCCTCAGCGGCACCTCGGGCGCAGGCAAAAGCACGCTCATCGACCTGTTGCAGCGCCATCACGACCCGCAGTCCGGGCAGGTGCTGCTGGGCGGCGTCGACCTGCGCCAGCTGGACCTGGCGCAGTTGCGCCGGCGGGTGGCGGTGGTCAGCCAGGATATCGTGCTGTTTCGCGGCAGCCTGGCGGACAACCTGGCGTACAGCGTGCCCGATGCCAGCCGCGAAGCCGTGGCCGAGGTGGCGCGGCTGGCGCAGTTGCAAGGGCTGATCGAGTCCCTGCCCGAAGGCCTGGACAGCCCCCTGGGGGAGCGCGGCCAGCAATTGTCCGGCGGCCAGAAACAACGCATCGCCATCGCCCGCGCATTGCTCCAGGACCCGATGATCCTGGTGCTGGACGAAGCCACTTCGGCGGTGGACGAGGCCACCGAGCGCGAGGTGATCGAGGCCATCGACCACCTGTTCGCCGGGCGCACGCGGATCCTCATCAGCCACCGACCCTCGACCCTGGCTGATGCCGAACTGCGCTTCGAATTGCGCGATGGCGTACTGCATGCGCTGGAGGTGGCCCATGAAGCCTGAGCTGCGCATCGGCGTGATCGACAGCGGCCATGCCGCCCATCAGCGGGTGGCGGGCGGACGACGCTTCTTCCTGCAGCCCGAAGGGATAGGCCAGGGCCCCTTGCAGGAAGACGCCCTGGGCCATGGCAGCGCGATCATCGAGGCCATCGGCCAGCGCGCGCCGACGGCGCAGGTCTATGTGGCCCAGGTGTTCGACCGGCGCGCAGTCACCAGCGCCGCGCAAGTCAGCGCCGCGCTGCACTGGTTGCTTGCGCAGGACGTGCGCCTGATCAACCTGAGCCTGGGCCTGCGCCAGGATCGCGACCTGCTGCGCCAGGCCTGTGCCGCGGCCGAGGCCCGCGGGGTGCTGTTGTGCGCATCCAGCCCGGCCCAGGGCGAGGCGGTGTTTCCGGCCAGTTACCCCGGGGTGCTGCGCGTCACCGGCGACGCGCGATGCAGCGCGCAGCAATGGTCATGGCTGAACACCGCCCAGGCTGATTTCGCCGCCTGCGTGCGCGGCAGCAGCCCGGGGCAGTCCGGCGCGAGCCTGGGGTGCGCGGCCCTGAGCGGGCATATCGCGGCCTACCTGGGTGCCCACCCGCAAGCCGACAAGGCCCAGGTCCGGCAGTGGCTGCAGGACAACGCCCACTACCAGGGGCCGGAACGCCGGCAACAGCCATGCACACCATCCTGATCCTCGGCGCGGGGCCGGCCGGGGCCGCAGTGGCCCTGGGGCTGCGCCGCCTCGGCTACCCGGTGACCCTGGTCAGCGACTGGCGACGCTTTCCGGCCCTGGAAGGGGTCTCGCTGCGGGTGCTTGAAGCCTTGCGCGGTGCCGGCCTGGAACAGGCGCTGGCCCAGGCCCTGCAACCGTCCCAGCGGCAGGTGGCATGGAACGGTGCAGAACATGCGCAGAATATCGAATACCTGCTGGATCGCCCGGCCTTCGACCGCGGCCTGCGGGAGGCCTTGCGCGAAGCGCAGGTCAAGCTGATCGAGGGCCGGGTGCTGGGGGTGCAGTCCAGCGAGGCCGGGCATCGGGTCCAGGTGCAAGGGCAGGGCGAGGTGCGCGGCGAGTTCCTGGTGGAGGCCCGTGGCCGGCAGGCGCCGGTGCTGGACAAAGCCTTGCGCCAGGGGGGCGGCAAGGGCCTGCGCGGCCCGGAAACCGTCAGCCTGCTCAACCGCTGGCAGGGCCCTGGCGGCAGCGCCGCCAGCGCGGTGCACAGCCTGGAGGACGGCTGGGCCTGGATGGCCCGGCGCGAGGACGGCCAGTGCTACTGGCAACTGACCCTGGATGTGGAGAGCGCCGGGCTGCCGGGCAAGGCGCAGTTGCTGGAGTACTGTCGCCAGCGCCGCCTGGGCTCGGTCATGGCCCGGGAATTCTTTGCCGGTGGCCAGGAGCAGCAATTGCACCTGCATGCCCGCAGCAGCACGGCGATCCTCAACCCCCAGGCCTGTGGCGCGAACTGGCTGCGGGTCGGCGATGCGGCCATGGCCGTGGACCCTTTATCCGGCAACGGCATTTTCCAATCCCTGTCCTCGGCGTTGCAGGCCCCGGCGGTGATCAACACCCTGTTGCAGCAGCCGCAACGTGCAGCGCTGGCGCAGCGTTTTCACGGGCAGCGGGTGGAACAGTTGTTCCTGCGTTTTGCGCGCATCGGCCGGGACTTCTACGCCGACGAGCAACGCTGGCCCGAGCAGCCGTTCTGGCAGGCCCGCCGGCAGTGGCCGGATTGCCAGCCGGCGCACCGTGCCGTGGACTTTTCGGCCTTGCGCATCGAGCGCGCCCCGGTGCTGCGCGACGGCCTGGTGGATGAAGCCGAAGTGGTGATTACCCCGGACCAGCCCCTGGGCATCTGGCATGTACAGGGCGTGGAACTGGCGCCGCTGTTGCGCCGTTTGCGCAGCCAGGGGGCGGCCCAGGCCCTGGCGCAACTGAGCCCGGACCAGAATCGGCTGATACGCAGCTGGTTGCTGGCCCAAGGCTACCGCCCCTGAACGGGGATCGTAGGAGCGAGCTTGCTCGCGAACCGCGCAGCGGCCATCCACCGGAGTGAACCTGCGGTCTTTTTCGCCGGCAAGCCGGCTCCTACAGGGGGCACCGGGAGCTGGCGCAGCCCCCGGGCTTGCACTGGCCGCGGTCAGCTACGGGGGTTGAGGTACACCCGCTGGCCGCCTTTCCAGGTTTCGCAGACCTTGATGTCGCGAATCCGGGTGGCCGGGAACTTCTCGTCCAGCGGGTCCTGTTCGAGGATCACGAAGTCGGCGAAGTTCTGGTCCTGCAGGGAGCCGGTCCAGGCCTCGGCATGGCACTGCCAGGCAGCGTCGTAGGTGATGGCTTTCAGCGCCTGCTTGCGGGTCAGGCACTGGCCCTCATTGAGGATGGGTTGCAGGCGCGGGTCATGGACGAACTGGTTGTCATGATTGCGGATGCCTTCCATCTTGCGGGTCACCGCCTGCTCCATCGAACGCAGGGGCCCCAGTGGGGTCACCGAATAGTCGCTGTGCAGGGAAATCCGCAGCTCGTGGTCCAGGGCCGACTTGCAGAGGTCGAGCATGTTGTGTGCCTTCTTTTCGAAAATGGCTTTATCGAAGGCGTAGCCCCAGTAGCCGACATGGCCAATCAAAAAGCTCGGCGACAGGCCCAGGCGCTGCATGGTTTCCAGGGTGCTTTTGCTCAGCAGCGAGCAGTGTTCGATGCGATGGCGCTTGTCCAGGCCGCTCTGGCCCTGCAGGGCCAGGTCATAGGCCTGCAGAGTGAATTCGATGGCCTGGTCGCCGTTGGCATGGATCATCAGCGGCCAGCCTTTTTTCACCGCCGCGTGGATAAATTCCTGGTATTTGACCGGGAGTGTTTTCGGGGTGTCCTCGCCCTCGTCGCACAGATTGAAGTTGCCCACCGGGCGGGCGGTCTCGCAGCAGTAGGGCGCGACCTGATAGCCGGTCAACCCCTGGTTGGATCCGTCCGAGATCACCTTGATCGAGCCCTGATACATATGCCTGGCCTCTTCCCGCGTGGCCGGCCGATAGTCCGGCAGCAGCTTGAGGGCTTCGAGCGAGTTGTTGCAGGCGGCGGCGTAGCCGATCCGCAGCGTTCTGGGGTGGGACAGGAAGTAGGCGTTCAATACCAGCTTCGACAAGGGGTCCATCATCGCGTCGTACAGCAGGGTGATCCCGCGGCTGGCCGCGGTGGCGAAGAAGGTGTCCAGGCGCTCGAAGATCTTCAGCATTGCAAGCTTCTGCCTGGCGGGAATCGACAGGATCCCGGCCACTATCTGGGTTTCCTGCAGCACGCCGTTCTCGACCATGACCCCGGTTCTTTCATGCACCAGATCCCGGGCCGCCGTGTTCATGTAGGCGGTGTGCATGGAGGCACTGATCAGCAGCATCGGCCGCTTGGCCTCGATGGTGTCCAGGTAGCCCTCTTCGGGCGTGTCGCCACATTGCAGGGTCATGAGTTGGTTCAGGCCGCCCGGCACCACCTTGAACGGCATCAGCGCCGGATCGACCAGGTGCCCGAGGACCCAGCTCGTGCTGTCTTCGGGGAGGTTGTTCTGGATGGTTTCCTTCAGCCAGCCCCAGGTATAGAGCGGCCGCAGGCGCTGGCTGTTTTTCTCTGGCGCCTGCTGGCTATCGCCGTCGTCGGGCTCGATGGCGCCCAGGTTCAGCCAGCCATCCATGGCGCAGCTCTGCACGATGTGGGCGTGGGGCTCGACCAGGCCGGGCAGCAGGGTCTTGCCGTGCAGCGACTGCTTCTTGTAGTCGATGCCCAGGGCCTGCATGCGGGCTTCGACGGCGGCCAGGGTGCCCGCGGCGACCACGTCGCCGGCATGGATGCCCAGGGCTTCGACCCGCTCATCCATGTTGCCGTCGCGCAAGGGGTAGATGATGCCGTCATGAAACACCAGGGATTCGCCGTTCGCGTCCCTGGCCGGGCCCTGTGCTGCGTTGGGGTGGCTGGCGATGTAGCTGGCGGGGTCGAGGGTGTCTTTCAAGGCTTCCCAGACGGGGTTGTGGCAGCCGCACTGGATGTAATCGTGATCATTTCCATTTGATCCCATGATGCTTTCCTCGGGTTTTCGGTGGTGATGAGGCGTTGTGGGGGGATGAGCCCAGGCTCTTCAAACGAGGTGGCCAGCCGGCTCGGGCTGAGCGTAGCAGTGCTTTGCACGGCGAACAGGGCGGTCGTCGGGGGGGGCGCCGGACCACCTCCGGCGCCCCGGGTGGGGCGGTTGGCGCGGGGCGGATCAGAGCTTGATCAGCACTGATTTCAACTCGGTGTAGTGCTCGATGGCCGCGTGGCCCATTTCTCGGCCAAGCCCGGACATCTTGTAGCCGCCAAACGGCAGCGCCGGGTCCAGGGCACTGTGGCAGTTGACCCACACCGAACCGGACTTGATCCGCGGAATCATCCGGTGCACCGCCGCCAGGTCGTTGGACCAGATGCTCGCGCCCAGGCCGTAGGGGCTGTCGTTGGCCATGCGCAGGGCGTCGGCCTCATCGTCGAAAGGAATGGCCACCAGCACCGGGCCGAAGATCTCTTCCTGCACCAGCGAATGCTTCTGGTCCACATCCACTATCACCGTCGGCTTGACGAAATACCCCGGGCCGAACTGTTCGCCGCCGCAGGCGATGGTGGCGCCGCTTTCGCGGCCCATCTCGATGTAGCGATAGACCCGCTCCTGCTGGCGCGCGGAAATCAGCGGGCCCATCTCGACGCTGGCGTCCAGGCCATTGCCCAGCTTCATGGCATTGGCGATGCCGGCGATGTCGGCTACCACCTTGTCGAAATGCTTGCGCTGCACATACAGCCGGGAACCGGCGCAGCACACCTGGCCCTGGTTGAAGAAGATCGCGCTGGCAGCCCCGGCCGCGGCGCTGGCCAGATCGGCGTCGGCCATGACGATGGTTGGCGACTTGCCCCCCAGTTCCAGGGTTACCCGGGTCATGGAGTCCATGGCGATCTTGCCGATTTCCTTGCCCACGGCGGTGGAGCCGGTGAAGGTCAGCTTGTCCACCAGGGGGTTGCGGGTCAGGGCGCTGCCGGCGGTGATGCCGGTGCCGGTGACTACGTTGAACACGCCGTCGGGGTAGCCGGCTTCCTGCACCAGTTCGGCCAGTTTCAGGGCGCTGAGTGGCGTTTCATCGGCGGGCTTGAGCACCAGGGTGCAACCGGTGGCCAGGGCCGGGCCGAGTTTCCAGCAGGCCAGCAGCAGCGGGAAGTTCCAGGCGACGATGGCGCCGACCACGCCCACGGCTTCGCGGCGGATAAAACTGTGGAACTGATCGTCAGGCATCAGGGGCAGCGAGACCTCGACGCTTGAACCCTCGATCTTGGTCGCCCAGCCGGCCATGTAGCGCAAGAAATCGATGGACAGTTGCACGTCCATGGCCTGGGCCACGGCGGCGCTCTTGCCGTTGTTCAGGCATTCCAGCTGGGCCAGCAGTTCGGCGTCGCGCTGCATCAGGTCGGCGAGTTTCCACAGCAGGTTCTGCCGCTCCCGGGGGCGGGTGCGGGTCCAGGGCGAATCGTCGAAGGCCTGGCGTGCGGCGAGCACTGCGCGGTCCACATCGTCCACCGTGGCCCGGGGCACCAGGCACAGCTGTTCGCCGGTGGCGGGGTTGCGCAGGGACATGGTCTGGCCGTCGCCGGCCTCGGTCCAGTGGGCACCGATCAGCATGCGCGGGGCGCGCTGGATAAAGGCCGTGGTAGCGGCGAGCAGTGGGGCAATAGCCATGGCGAAGCCTCTTGTTGTAGGTGAGGCAGGGGCTTTCGCAATGGCTGTGCCAGTTCCACCCAGGCGCCGCGGCCCCGCTATGGCGGGGCCTGGGGCGCAGCACCGGGGCTTGCGCGGCGGCAGTTTTTCGCAAACTGCGACAGCCCGGTGAGATTCAAGAGACGCATCGGCTGGCAGGTTCCGGGGGCCGGCAGGGGGCTCTAGATGTGCAGCCAGGCCAGGGTGCCCAGCAGCACGCTGCCGCCGGCCGCGCCGTAGGCGAGCTTCTTCAGCCATTCCTTGCGGGTCAGCAGGGTGATGGCCGCCATCGAGATGGCGATCTGGATCGCCATCATCGCCTGGGCCCAGCGATGGTGCTGGTGCAGCGCGGCTTCCGATTGCTCGTCCCAGTCCCGGGCCTCGGCTTCCAGGGCCTCGGCCTTGAGGCGCACCGCTTCCTTTTCCTTCTGGTAGCGCTGGGCTTCGATGCCGTAGTGCGCGGCATCGACTCCGGGAATGTGGGTCGCCAGCTCCGCCAGGTTCTGCCGGCTGGACTTGGCCTGGTAGTAGCTCCACTGGTTGGCGGCTTCGGTCTTTTTCATCGCGGCATTGTTCTTGTCCATCGCCGCCAGGCTTTCCGAGGAGCCGGCCTGATAGCTCAGGAGCGCTCCCAGGGTGGCCATGATCGCCGTCATCACCGCGATCTTGCTGGCGAAGCGGTCACTGCGCGCGTGGGCTTGTTCGCTCACGTGTTCCAGGTGCTTTTCGTGGGGGCTGGGCACATCGAAGTCTTCGGTCATGGCGATCCGATCGGCTGGGTAGGGGGTGTTTCAAATTGTATCCATGGCCACTGGCGCCAGCAGGGCCAGTGTGAGTTCGTTCAGCTGGCCGACAGCCTGGAGCTGTGGGCCCAGGCCGGAAGGGCCGCGCTTGGGATCAAGGTTGACCATTTCGCGATAATCGAAAAGAAGTTCTCGTTAGACGGTCGCCAGCTGGCCTTTCTAAAGTAGGCGCTTCGAATCCGTGAGTACTTCCCATGCCCATTTACCCGAGGCCTGCATGGGCCCTGTGCGCCCTGTTGGCCGGTTGCACCCTGGGGCCGGAACGGCCGCCCGGCAGCACTGTGCCCCTGCCCGTGAGCCACCTGGACGCAACGGCCGAGCAGGGGCTCGACCAGTGGTGGCAGCTCTACCGTGACCCTGGGCTCAATGCCGCGGTACAGGAAGCCCTGAGCCAGAACCGCGACTTGCGGATGGCTGCGGCCAACCTGCTTCAGGCCCGGGCGCTGCTGCGCGAAACCGATACCCTGCGCCAGCCTTCCACCCAGGTGACGGCCCGCGCCGGCTACGGCAGTACCGCCGACGACCAGCTGGAAGCCGCCTTGCAGGACAGCCAGCACATCCGCACCGGCAGCCGCTATGGGGTCGGCCTGGATGTGCAGTGGGAGGCCGACCTGTTCGGCCGCCTGCACGGCCTGGCCGATGCCGCCCGGGCCGATGCCGAGGCGGCCCGGGCCGCCGAAGATGGCCTGCGGGTGGTGGTGGCCGCGGAAACCACCCGTGCCTGGTTGCAGGCCTGCAGCTATGGCCAGCGCCTGCAGGTGGCGGGCGAGTCCCTGGCGCTGGTGGAGCAGGGCCGCACCCTGAGCGCCCGGTTGTATCAGGCCGGCGCCGCGGTGACCCTGGATGTGGTGCGCGCCGAAGGCCTGGTGGGCCAGGTGCAGGCCAGCCTGCCGCCGCTGCAGGCCGGACGGCAACGGGCCCTGGCCGAACTGGCCGTCTTGCTGGGGCGCCCCCCGGGTGATGCACCGGCGGCGGCCCAGGCTTGTCGCCAGGCCCCGACCCTGGGGTCGCCCATGCCCCAGAGCGATGCCCTGGCCATGTTGCGTCGGCGCCCCGACGTGAGTCAGGCCGAGCGCCGGCTGGCGGCGGCCACGGCGCGCATCGGCGTGGCCCGGGCCGACCTCTATCCAAGGGTCAGCCTGGGGGCCGGGGTCTTCACGTCGGCGCACCACCCCGCGGGTTTCGATGACCGTGATGCGTCGGTCTGGCAACTGGGGCCGCTGTTGTCCTGGAGCTTGCCCAACCTCAATGCCGCCCGCGCCCGCATCGCCCAGGCCAGCGCCGGAGAAAGCGCGGCGCTGGCGGATTTCGACCGCAGCATCCTGGCGGCCCTGAAGGAGCAGCAACAGGCCCTGAGCGACTACCAGGCCGCGTTGCAGCGCCAGCAAGCCCTGCACCTGGCAGCCGAACGTGACCACCAGGCCTTGCGCCTGGCCGGGCTAGCCAGGGCCGCCGGTGCCTCCACGGCCCTGGATTACCTCGATGCCCAGCGCACCGATGTACGTACCCGGGCCGCGGCAGCGCAGGCCGATGCCGCCGTCATCGATACCCAGGTGCTGGTGTTCAAGGCCCTGGGCGGCGGCTGGCGCAGCGCGCCGCCGATTGTCCTGCCGCAGCCGAGCCGGGCTGCGGCCAACCCTTTCCCGCGAACCCCCAACGAGCCTTTGCAATGACCCAGACCCCTGTTCCCGCTTCCCCGGCGCAAGCCGTCACCCGCCGTCGCTTACTCGGTTATGCCGGGCTGGCGCTGGTGTTGCTGCTGGTTCTGGCCTGGGGCCTGCGCTGGTGGTTCAACGGGCGTTTCCTGGTGGAGACCGACGATGCCTACCTGCGCTCGGACATCGTCACCATCGCGCCCCGGGTCGCCGGCTACCTGGTGGCGGTCGAGGTCCGGGACAACCAGCCGCTCAAGGCTGGCGACCTGCTGGCGCGGATCGACGACAGCGACTACCGGGCCCGGGTCGAACAGGCGGAAGCGGCGCTGCGCGAGGCCCAGGCCGAACAGCGTGCCGGGCAGGCGCGGCTGGCCAATCTGGCCGCCCGCCAGCAACAGCAGCAGAGCCTGATCGCCGAAGCCCAGGCCCGGGTCGGCGCCGCCGAGGCCGAGGCACAACGGGCCGGCCAGGAAGGGCGGCGGCAGCAGCACCTGGCCAGCCAGCAAGTCAGCAGCGTGCAGCAACTGGAAAACGCCGCCGCCCTGGCCCGTCAGGCCGATGCCGCCCTGGGCGCGGCCCGCGCCAGCCTGGCCGCGCGGCGCCAGCAGGTACAGGTGCTCGATACCGAACAGCAAAGCGCCCGGGCGCAACTGGACAAGCTCGAAGCGGGCGTGGCCCGGGTCACGGCCCAGCGGCAACTGGCCCGCATCGATCTGGCTCGCACCTTGATCCGCAGCCCGGTGGACGGTATCGCCGGCCAGCGGCGCCTGCGCCTGGGGCAGTACGTCGAAGTCGGTGCGCCGCTGTTGGCGGTGGTGCCTGAGGACGCCTATGTGGTGGCCAACTACAAGGAAACCCAGGTCGACGGCATGCGGCCCGGGCAAGCGGCTCGGGTGGAGGTCGACGCCTTGGGCGGCCATGTACTGGAGGGACGGGTGGAGAGTTTCGCCCCGGCTTCCGGCGCTGAATTCGCCCTGCTGCCGGCGGACAACGCCACCGGCAACTTCACCAAGATCGTGCAGCGCATGCCGGTGCGCATCCGCCTCGATCCGGGGCAGCCGCGACAGGCGCAGCTGCGCCCCGGGATGTCGGTGGTGGTGACCGTGGACACCCGTCATGACTAGTGCCCAGGCCGTATCGGAAGGCACCGGCGAGGCCGCCGCACAGGCAATCTCCCTGCGCACCTGGGTGGCGGTGCTGGGCAGCGTGGTGGGCTGCTTCATGGCCGGGATGAACGTGCACGTGACCAACGCTTCCCTGCCGGACGTGCGTGGCTCCCTGGGGGCGACTTTCGAGGAGGGGTCGTGGATCACCACCGCCTACCTGGTGGCGGAGATCATCATCATTCCCATGACCGGCTGGCTGGTCTCGGTGTTTTCCATGCGCAGGGTACTGATGGTCGGCACCGCCGGTTTCGTGCTGTTTTCGATCGCCTGTTCCCTGGCGCCGAACATCCACAGCCTGATCTTCGCCCGGGTGCTGCAAGGGGCCTTTGGCGGGGTGCTGATTCCCCTGTCGTTCCAGCTGATTGTCACCGAGCTGCCAGCGGCCCGGCATCCCATGGGCATGGCCCTGTTCGCCGTGGCCAACAATGTCGCCCAGGCCGCGGGACCGTCCCTGGGCGGCTGGCTCACCGATGCCTATTCGTGGCGCTGGATCTTCTACCTGCAAGTGCCGCCGGGGCTGTTGCTGCTGGCGGCCATCGGCTGGTCGGTGCGGCCCCAGCCCATGGTCCTGGCAAAGTTGCGCCAGGGTGACTGGGGCGGCATCGCCAGCATGGCCGTGGGCCTCTCGGCGTTGCAGATCATGCTGGAGGAGGGTGGCCGTTACGACTGGTTCGCCTCAAGCTTCATCAGCCATTGCGCGATCCTGGCCACGGTCGGCCTGCTGGCCTTCGTGGCCATCGAACTGCGTCGCGAGCAGCCGTTGATCAACCTGCGCCTCTTGGGGCGCTACAACTTCGGCATTGCCAGCCTGATGCAATTCACCTTCGGTGCGGTGGTGTTCGGCGTGGTGTTCCTGGTGCCCAACTACTTTGCCCAGATCCACGGCTACAACGCCCGGCAGATCGGCCTGATGATGATTCCCTACGGCCTGATCCAGTTCGTCATGTCGTTCGCCACCCCGCGGCTGATGCGCTGGACCAGCGCCCGCACCATCATCATTGCCGGGTTCGCCATCACTGGCATCGGCTGCCTGATGAACATCCACCTCAACCCCGATGCCTCGGTGAACGTCATCGTGCCCTCGCTGGTGGTGCGTGGTATCGGCCAGTCGCTGGTGGTGGTGGCGCTGGGGGTGATGGCGATCCAGGGGCTGGAAAAGGACCAGGTGGGCTCGGCCTCCGGACTGTTCTCCATGGTGCGTAACGTCGGCGGGGCCATCGGTATCGCGCTGTCCAGCCAGATTGTGGTGGAGCGCGAGAAACTCCACGCCCAGCGCATTGGCGAATCCGTCAGCCTGTTCGCCCAGGCCACCGAGGAGCGCCTGGTGGAACTGGTGCGCCTGCTGGCCCAGGCACCGGTGGAGTACGCAACGGCCCTGCATTCGGCGGCGCTGGCGCCCCTGCGCCAGCAAGCCCTGGGCATGGTGGACAAGGTGCTGCACCGCGACGCCCTGCTGCTGGCCTACAGCGATGCCTTCTTGCTGGCGGGGCTGGCCATGCTGTTGTGCGTGGTGGCCGGTGTGCTGCTGCGCCGGGCCTGAGCCCTCAGCGGTAGAACTCCGAAGGCGGCGTGCCGAACTGGCGCTTGAAGGCGGCGGCGAAGGCGCTCTGGCTGTCGTAGCCGTGCTGCAGCGCCACTTGCACCACCGGCATGCCCTCGGCCAGGCACTCCAGGGACATCAGCAACCGCGCCTGCTGGCGCCAACGGCCAAAGGTGATGCCGGTGTGGCGCTGGAACTGGCGATGGAAGGTCTTGGCGCTCATGGCCAGGCAGTCGCCCCATTGTTCGGCGGTGCGATTGTCCGAGGGGTCGTCCGCCAGCGCCTGGCACACCCGCAGCATGCGCGGCTCATGGGGCCAGGGCAGGCTGAACGGCAGCACCGGCAGCGAGCGCATCTCATCGAGGATCAGGCGCATCAGGCGGCCGTCGCGGCTGTCCGGCGCATACTGCGTGCCGACCTGGGCGGCGGCCAGGATCAGCTCGCGCAGCAACGGCGAGACCTCGATCACGCAGTCATGCTCGGGCAGGCCGGCAATGGCATCGACATTGATGAACAGGCTGCGCATGCGCACCGCGCCGCGCATGCGTACCCGGTGCTCGACGCCGGCCTGCAACCACACCCCGCGGCTGGGCGGCACCACCCAGCGGCCGGACTCGGTGTCGATCACCAGCACGCCCTCGATGGCATAGGCCAACTGCGAGCGTGGATGGCTGTGGGCAGGTATTTCATGGCCGTTGGGGTAATCCACGGCGATGCTGGTAACCGGCATGGACAGGCAGTCGATGGACGAGACAACAAGCAGATCGGACATGCAGCGCAGCGCCTCCGTCCTGGAAGGGATCATGGGGCGCTTATCATAGGTGAAAATGTCCATTTTGCGATAATCAAAGGGCGTTTAGCGCATTACATTCAGAAGATCGCTACCTAGACTACAGATCACTCCTTGCCCGCCGACGGTTGCAACCGCCCATGAACCCCCTGTTCCTGACCCTGCTACTAGCGCTACCCCTGCCTTACGGCCGGGGTCTGCCGGTGCTGCCAGGAACCTGGCACCCAGGCTGATCTTCCCCAGACTCCGGCCTCGAAGCGCTTTCCATGATGAAAGCAGGGGAGATCCATCGCGTTCTCCATTGTGCTTTCGAGGTCAGTATGCTCGCCCATCCCCATACCAAATACCGTGCCTTTGCTCCCGTGGACCTGGCCTCGCGCCAGTGGCCGTCACGTACCATCACCCAGGCTCCGATCTGGCTGTCCACCGACCTGCGCGATGGCAACCAGGCGCTGTTCGAGCCGATGAACCGCGAGCGCAAGCTGCGCCTGTTCGAGGAACTGGTGCGCCTGGGCTTCAAGGAAATCGAAGTGGGATTCCCCGCCGCCTCGCGCACCGATTTCGAGGTGGTCCGCGAGCTTGTGGAACAGCAGCGGATTCCCGCCGATGTCACGCCCATGGTGATGACCCAACTGCGCGAGGACCTGATCCGCGAAACCGTACGCAGTGTGCAGGGTGCGCGCCGGGTCATCGTCCACCTGTACAACGCCATCGCCCCGGTCTGGCGGCGCGTGGTGTTCGGGCTTTCGGTGGACGAGGTCGAGTCCCTGGTAGAGCGCCATGTCAGGCTGTTGCGCGAGTTGACCGACCAGCATCCGGAAACCGAATGGGTGTTGCAGTATTCCCCCGAAACCTTCTGCATGGCGGAGCTCGAGGTGTCCCTGCGCATGTGCAACACCGCGATCCGTACCTGGGACGCCGGCCCGGGGCGCCCGATCATCATCAACCTGCCGACCACCGTCGAGGTGGCCACCGCCAACGTCTTTGCCGACCAGATCGAATGGATGCACAAGCGCCTGGAGCGCCGCGACCAGGTCACGCTGTCAGTGCACCCGCACAACGACCGGGGCACCGGCGTGGCCTGTGCCGAACAGGCGTTGCTGGCGGGCGCCCAGCGGGTGGAGGGCTGCCTGTTCGGCAATGGCGAGCGCAGTGGCAACCTGGATCTAGTGACCCTGGCCCTGAATCTCTATACCCAGGGCATCAGCCCCGGGTTGGACTTCTCCGATATCGCGGCAGTGGCCCGGGTTGCCGAGGAATGCACGGCGCTGCCGATCCATCCGCGCCATCCCTATGTCGGCGACCTGGTGTTCACCGCCTTTTCCGGCTCGCACCAGGACGCCATCGCCAAGGGCTTGGCCGCCCAGGCGGCTGACGGTTTCTGGGAGGTGCCCTACCTGCCCATTGATCCGCAGGACCTGGGGCGGACCTACGACAGCATCGTGCGGGTCAACAGCCAGTCCGGCAAAGGCGGGATCGCTTTCCTGCTGCAGCGCGACCACGGCATCGTCATGCCCCGGCGCATGCAGATCGAGTTCAGCGCCATTGTGCAGAAGCTGGCTGATGCCAGTGACGCCGAGTTGAGCAGCGACGCTTTATGGGAGGTGTTCCAGCGCACCTATCTGGCGTGCTCAGAGGGCACGGCCGGCCTGCGGTATCTCGCTCATCGGTTGTTCGATGCCCCCGAGGGGCAGGGGATCGAGCTGCGGGTCGCCACCCCCGGGAACCAGGAGGCGTGCTTGCATGGCGTGGGCAACGGACCTGTCGCGGCGGCCCTGGCCGCCCTGGGCTTGCCGCTGCGCATCGACAGTTTTGAAGAGCGCAACCTGGGGGCGGGGGCCGATGCGCAGGCGCTGGCAATTGTCGAAGCGGTGTGGCCGGGCGTTGCCGGGTCACGTTTTGGCGCCGGCTGTCACGCCAATATCGTCACCGCGTCGGTGCAGGCCGTGATCAATGCCGCGGCGCGGTTTTATCCCGAGCAGGCGCTGGCATTCGTCCCCACCCAGGCATCGCTTGCGGAGCGGGCGGCTCCCTGAGTGACCCGCACGAGCAGTCGGCGCCCCAGGGGCCGGCCGCTGGAGCCCGGGCAAAAAAAAGCCCGCTGTAGCGCGGGCCAAATGGGATTCGTTAAGGAGTGATTGGCAATATAGGGGCGGCGAGGTGAAAGCACCGTGAAAAAAAAGTCGTGCAGGGATAAACCTCCAGCATCTTTGCCCAAGTCTTAGGGTGTTTTCGGATATGTCCGATATTACTGCCCCTGGAGCCCGCGTATATTCCCTCCTGCTCGCCCAGCCAAAGGGGGTACTTCGGTCTGGATGCCACTGCCGAAGTGATGGGCGAGCACCTTTTTCCCTCCTGCCGTTTCTTTCTCCCTGGCTGTTTCCTTCCCGCTTGGCCTGGCCAATATCCTCATCCCATTCCCTTCAGGGCAGATCGAGCCGGCGCCGGATCTCGGCCCACAGTTGCGGGTCGTCGAAGTCGTTGATCACGCGGTGGGCGCCGGCATCCAGCAGGGTTTGCGGGCGCTGGCTGGTGGCCAGGCCGAACGTGCAGATCCCGGCTTTTACCGCGGCTGTCAGCCCGGGTACCGAGTCTTCGAAGGCCAGGGCCTGGTCGGCGGTGGCCTGCAGGCATTCCAGGCCGCTCAAGTAGGGCAGGGGATCGGGCTTGGCCCGAGGCAACTCCTCGGCCACCAGCACCGTCTGGAAGCGCTGTCGCAGGCCCAGCACCTCGAGCATGTGCTCGGCATTGGCCCGGGGCGCGTTGGTGACCACGCACACGCCGATGCCGTGCTCCTGGGCAAAATCCAGCAGGCGCAGCAGGCCGGGCATGGGCATCAGTTGCGGGGAGAGTTGGCGAAAGCGCACTTCCTTGCGCTCGGCAAAGGCTTCATGTTCCGCCACGCTGCGCTCGGGGAACAGGTAGCGGCACATGTTGGCATTGGCCTGGCCGCTGACATGGGCTTCGAATTCTTCCTGGGTGAAGGTCCGGCCATCCTCTTCCAGCAGCAGTTGCTGCAGGGCCAGCAGGTGCAGGGCGTCGGTGTCGGTCAGGGTGCCATCAAGGTCGAAGAGCAGAGCATTGAGCATGGGACAGTTCCTGTCGGGCCCCATCCGGGCCGGTTGGCTGAATCGATCAAGCCCGCATCCTAGCAGGCTTGATCCCAACCGTGACCGGTTCGCTCGGGGCCTCAGCCCTGTGCGTTGTCGCCTTCGCCCTGGTCTTCCACTTCGTCAGGCTGCGGGCAGTAGTCCTGGGGGTTGGCCGGCCACAGCACCTGGTCATGGCCGTCGTGCACCTGTTCGGCGCCGCAATCGACCTGGCTGACCTGGAAGCTCGGAGTGCCGTCCAGGCGATACAGGGCCTTGAGGCTGCGGGACTGGTCATCGCCCATGCCTTCCACGGCATAGCCGAAGATGGCGCCGCGGGTTTCGTCCACCACCAGTTCCTGCCACTTGCCGGGGATCAACCGCTTGCCCTTGAGGTCGTACAGCGCCGAGGTGGCCAGGGCCGAGGTGTCGTCGGTGGCCAGCAGGTAGTGGCCGCTGTTGTCCAGGTGGATGTCGACGTACTGGCCCGGCTCCAGCAGCACCTTGCCGCTGGCGTCCATCAGGCCCACGGTACGCACCTGGGTGGCCTGGCCGAACAGGGTGGCCTGCTTGGTCGGGCTGTTGGCGGTGCTGAAGACGAACAGGTCGGCATTGATCGCGCCGATCTGGGCGTAGGTGGGCTTGAACAGCTCGACGCCCTTGTCCACATCGAAGATACCGAAGGTGGCGCTGAACACGTTCTGCAGCACCGCGACCTGGTTCAGCCCCGGTACCTGCCGGAACATTCCCAGGGGGCTGAAGCCGGCCGGGTCCGCCGAGTCGTAGACCGGCTGCACCTTCCATTGGCCCTGGCGGTCGATCAGCCCGGCCTTGCCGGAGCTGCCGTCGGCGTTCTTGGCGGTGACCAGCGCGCCCTGCTTGCCGAATACCTGGCAGGTGCCGAACTGGGCCTGGATCACGGTCTTGCCCTGGAAATCCATGTAGCCGCAGGGGCTGTCGTATTTTTCCCGGAAGGCCACCAGGCCGTCACCCGGTTCGCCCATCCAGTTGTAGGTGGCGGCGCTGATCAACTGGGCCTGGGCATCGGCCAGGGCCTTGCCCTGTTCGGTGCTGACCACCAGATGCTGGTTGGCAAAGTAGTCGATGCTGTCGAAGTCGATCTTCTTCTGCTCGCCGGTCTTGAGGTTCAGCGCCCACTTGTCGTTGCCGCGTTCGGCGATCATCCACCAGCCGCGCTTGGCGAAGTCATCGCGGACCATGCTGCTGTCATACAGGGCTTCGGTCACCACCTCGCCCTTGGCACTGAGAATGCCGCGCTTGCCGCCGATCTCGTAGACGATGAAGTCGTCGTTGCCGCCCACGTACAGATCGTCGAAGCGCGGTGGCTGAATCTGTTTGCCGCTCTGGTCGATGATGCCCTGCTTGCCGTCCTGGCCGAAGCCGAAGTAGCCCGGGGTCAGCAGCCGCAGGTCATCGGTGAAGGCGGCCTTGAGGGTCTGCTTGCCATCGGCGCTGCTGAGGTTCCAGGTACCGTCCTTGGCGAACAGGAAGGTCTTGTCCAGGGGCAGGGCAACCACGGCGTCGTAGTCGTTGTCGGCGCTGACCAGCACCTTGCCGTCCTGGTCCAGCACCGCGCATTCGCCATTGGCGCAGATCGGCATGACCATGGCCGCCGGAGCGGGGGCCGCAGCGACGGCTGCAGTCTTGGGACTGGTTTCTTCCTTGCATCCGACCAGGGTCAGGGCAGACAACGAGAGGATCAGCGAGCCGAGACGGGCACAGGCGCTTCTATCCATGAACTTCAGGTTCCTTGTAAGAGGGGAGGTGCGGCACACCCCATGGGACGGGGCAGGCAAAGCGGGGGTGATTCTGCGGCGCCGCCGGATAAATGCAAGATCCAATTGCAAAGAAAACCAGCGGTACAGCCTCGTCGCCGGCCTTGAGAGCTGTTCTGGCGCTGGCTAATCGCTGTCTCAGACTGAGACGTTTGTCTCGAAATTGAACGTCGGGTAACACCCGCAAGCCCGCCAGGGACCGGCGTCTTCGCCCAAGTCGTTGATTCCGGGTTCTTTTATAAGCTGGCACGCTCCGTGTATTGCATATCAGCAGACGTTTCTCTTGCCTCCATGACCGGGCGTGCCGGGCATGGCAGAAACCATAAAAACGACTCGCTAAAAATAAGAAAGCACCGTGGGAGGTTTGACGTTGATGAAGAGAAGACTGCGCCTGAGGCTCAGTGCCAGCCTGCTGGCCATTGCCACCTGTACCGCCTTGCATGCCCCTTCGAGTTTTGCCGCTCGGGATGCGCAGAGCATCCTCAAGGAAACCTGCCAGGGTTGCCACACCCCCGAGGCCGGGGAAGCCCTGAGCCGCATCAGCCACCAGCGCAAGACCCCGGAAGGCTGGCTGATGAGCATTGCCCGCATGCAGACCATGCACGGGCTGCAAATCAGCGATGACGACCGCCGCACCCTGGTCAAGTACCTGGCCGATACCCAGGGCCTGGCGCCCAGCGAGACCGACGGCGTGCGCTACGCCCTGGAGCGACGGCTGAACACTGTCGAGCATTTCGACGAACAGACCACCCAGATGTGCGCCCGCTGCCACTCCGGCGCGCGGATCGCCCTGCAACGCCGGCCGGCCCAGGAATGGGAGCGGCTGGTGAATTTCCACCTTGGGCAATGGCCATCCCTGGAGTACCAGGCGCTGTCCCGGGACCGGGAATGGCTGCCCACCGCCCTCAAGGAAATGGTGCCGCTGCTGGCCAAGCGTTATCCCCTCGACAATCCCGCCTGGACAGCCTGGCAACAGGCCCGCCCGCAAGCGGCGGCGCTGGCGGGGGACTGGAGCTTCAGCGGCCACCTGCCGGGCAAGGGTGAACTGGCCGGGGTGATGAGCGTCAGCGCCGGGGAAGGCGATCAGTTCAAGCTCAGCGTCAAGGGCCAGTACGCCGATGGCAGCCCGTTCAATGGCGAGGGCAGCGCGATCCTCTACAACGGCTATGAATGGCGCGGCAATGTCACCGTGGATGGCGTGGTCATGCGCCAGGTGCTGGCGGCACAGGGCAATGCACTGCAAGGGCGGATGTTCGAGGCCGAGCACGACGAGCGCGGCCTGGACTTCATCGCCGCCCGGCAAGGCAGCCAGCGGTTGCTGGCGGTGCAGCCGGGTTACCTGAAGGCCGGTGAGGAGGCCGAGGTGACCCTGGTGGGCGCGGGCCTTGCGGGCACTCCGAGCTTCGGCAAAGGGGTGGAGGTCGTGCAGGTGCTGGAGCAGAGCCCCGAACGCATCCGCGTCAGGCTCAAGGCGGCGGCCAGCGCCCAGCCGGGGCTGCGGGAAGTCAGCGTCGGCAGCCTCAAGGGCGCGACGCTGGCGGTGTACCAGCGCATCGCCGAGGTCAAGGTGGTGCCGGCATTTGCCGTGGCGCGGATCGGTGACGGCGGCGGTTCGACGCCCAAGGTCCAGGGCCGCTTCGATGCCGAAGCCTGGGGCAAGGGGGCCGACGGCAAGGCCTACCGCATCGGCGTGATGCCGGCGCAGTGGAAGGTCGAGGCCTTCGACGCCCAGGCGGCCAAGGATGAAGACGTCAAGTACGCCGGCAGCATGCAGGCCGACAGCGGCGTGTTCACCCCAGGGGATGCCGGGCCCAACCCGCTGCGCAAGATGTCCACCAACAACGCCGGCAACCTCAAGGTGATCGCTGCGGTGGAGGAGGGGGGCAAGGCCCTGACCGGTGAAGGCCAGCTGATCGTCACCGTGCAACGCTGGAACAATCCACCCATTCCCTGAGGGGCGTCGAGCGATACCGACAGACACTTTCAGGCAATGACCGCAGGCCCCGAACGCGGGGCAGGCACAGGAGGTTGTAATGGGCGCAATTCTGAATCTGGTGGAGCGCAACCTGCATGAAGTGCAGGTGGACGCCAACCGCATGCTGTTCCATATCCCCAGCAGTTCGCTGTTTGCCAGCGATGCCTTGACCGGCAGCATCATCGATGCGCTGCGCGGCCCGGGCTGTACCCCGGAAGACTTGATCCAGCGTCTGGCCGGCGCCTATGACGGTGCCGACGTCAGCGACACCCTGCGCGAGCTGATGGCCCTGGAACTGGTCAGCGACGGCTCGCCCCTGACCCCGGAAATCGGCGTCAAACGGGTCGAACGCACGGCGATCAATACCGTGGTGCTCAACGTCAATACCGGCTGCAACCTGAGTTGCACCTACTGCTACAAGGAAGACCTGGACAAGCCCTCGGCGGGCAAGAAAATGGGCCTGGACACGGCCATTGCCTCGGTGGAAATGCTGCTCCAGGAGTCCCCGGACGAGGAGCGCTACACCGTGGTGTTCTTCGGCGGCGAACCCTTGAGCAACCGGCCGCTGATCGAGGCCATGGTGGACTACTGCGAACAGCGTTTTAGCGCGGCCGGCAAGTTCGTCGAGTTCGTCATGACCACCAACGCCACGCTGCTGACCGAGGAGGTAGTGGATTACCTCAACGCCCACCGCTTCGGGCTTTCGGTGAGCATCGACGGGCCCAAGACCGTGCACGACCGCAACCGCATCACCGTGGGCGGGCAGGGCACCTATGACGTGGTGCGGCGCAAGGCGCAGATGCTTCTGGAACGCTACGACAGCCGGCCGGTGGGGGCGCGGGTGACCCTGACCACCGGGGTCACCGACCTTGAGACCATCTGGGATCACCTGTTCAACGAGCTGGGGTTCGCCGAAGTGGGGTTCGCCCCGGTGACCTCGGGGGATATCAGCAGCTTCAACCTCAGCAGCGAGGAGCTGATCGAAGTCTTCGCCAGCATGAAGCGCCTGGGCCGGCGTTACCTGGCGGCGGCACTGGAGCACCGCAATATCGGCTTCTCCAACCTGCACCAGCTGATCACCGATATCCACGAGGGCCACAAGAAGGCGCTGCCCTGCGGCGCCGGGCTGAAGATGCTGGCGGTGGACCACAAGGGCGAGCTGAACCTGTGCCACCGCTTCACCGGCTCATCCCTGCCGACCTTCGGCAATGTGCATGACGGTGGGGTCAAGCAGATGGAGCTCAATGACTTCCTGTCCCAGCGCCTGGACCGCACCAACACCGGCTGCGACAGCTGCCGCATCCGCAACCTGTGTTCCGGCGGCTGCTACCACGAGAGCTATGCCCGCTACGGCGACCCGGCGCATCCGACTTATCACTATTGCGAACTGATGCGTGACTGGGTGGATTTCGGCATCGAAGTCTACAGCCGGATCATGGCGCACAACCCTGCGTTCATCAGCAGCTACATCACTCCGCGCAAGGCTCACTGACATGAAACATCTCAAGCCGATCAACAACAAAGCTCAGAAACTGACCGAGGCCGCGGCCCAGGACCGTATCGAAGAAGTGCTGGCGATGAACTCCGTGGCCGGATGCGCCTCGACCACCGACCCGGGCTGGGAAATCGATGCCTTTGGCGGCGTCTCGTCACTGTGCCAGCCGATGGAGGCCGACCTCTACGGCTGCTCCGACCCTTGCTGGTGGCCGGCCCAGGTGCCGGACATGATGAGCACCTACCCCGACTGGAACAAGGACGCCCAGGCCTCCAACGACAACTGGCGCAACCTCGGCACCGTCTTCCCCAAAGACAAGTAACCGGACAGCACAAGGATTCCAGCATGCGAGCTATCACAGTGTGCGGCCTGGCCGCCGGCGCGGTTCTCAGCGCCTGTTCTTTCACCGTCCTGGCCGACGAGGGCCTGGCCCTCAACAGCGGTCACGAGTACATGGTGACCACCAATTACCCGAACAACCTGCACGTTCTCGATCTGGCCACCGACAGCCTGTACAAGACCTGCAAGATGCCCGACGCCTTCGGCCCCGGCACCGTGCAACTGTCGCCGGACCGCAAGATCGCCTACGTGCTGAACAACCACTATGCGGATGTCTACGGCGTCGAGCTCGACAGCTGCAAGCAGGTGTTCCACGCCAGCATCACCCAGCATCCGGGGGAGAAGGCGCGCTCGATGTTCGCCTTCACCGTCAGCCACGACGGCAAGGAGCTGTACACCGTGGCCAACCCGACCCTGTTGCTCAATGACCGCTATGAGGTCAAGGAGCCGCGGCTGGATGTCTACGCCACCGATGCCGGGCTCGACGCCAAGCCGCTGCGCAGTTTCCCCGCGCCGCGCCAGCTGACCATCATGCAGAGTGGCGACGACGGCACCCTGTATGTGGCCGGGCCGGACCTGTACAAGGTCGACGTCAAGACCGGCAAGTTCGAGGTGCTGATCCCCAGCCGCCACTGGAAACGCCCCAACTACAGCGCGCCGGACGTGCTCTACGTGTGGAACCAGCAGACCTTCCGCCATGACTTTTCGCTGCTCTACACCGCGGCGAAGTTCAAGGACAAGAAGCAGGACCCGGCTACCGCCGAGCCGCTGTACGGGCTGTTCAGCGTCGATCTTGCAACCGGCAAGACCGAGACCACCGACTTCGGCCCGCTGACCGAGATCTACTTCAGCGGCATGCGCTCGCCCACGGACCCCAACCTGATGTTCGGCGTGCTCAACCGCCTGGCCAAGTACGACATCAAGCAGAAGAAACTGCTCCAGGCCGCGACCCTGGAACACTCCTACTACTGCATCTCGTTCAACCGGGCCGGGACCAAGATCTACCTGGCGGGGACCTTCAACGACGTGGCGATCTTCGATGTGCAGAGCATGAAGCAGATCGGCAAGATCACCCTGCCGGGCGGCGACATGGCCATCACCACGGCGCAGATCTTCGTCCGCTGACCCCGCCGCCAGCCACCGGCTCCTGTAGGAGCCGGCTTGCCGGCGAACAGGCCGGCAAGCCGTGCAGGGCCCTCACCGACGCCTTCGCGGGCAAGCCCGCTCCTACCGTGCGGGGACCGGGCAGCTCAAGTCGCCTTCCTTGCACTGCAGGTACTGTTTGAAACTCTCCACGCGGGTCTTGGTCAAGGCCGTGATGCAGTTGCTGTAGGCCACCGGATACAGGCTGCCACCTTCCACGCCCGAGGTGGAAAAACTGCACTCGGCATCGCGGAACGCCACCCAGGCGCGCTGGGCGCTGACCAGCAGCTTTTTGCTGTGTGGCTGGTCTTTCAGGCGCTGGTTGATCTGTTGGTAAAGGGCGTTCAGCTCCTTGTCCGCGGCCTTGTGCTGGAAGTTGGCGCACAGGCTCATATCGGTCTGGGTGGTGTTGTTGCACTCATAGGCCTGGGCCAGTGGAGCAAGCAGCAGCGGCGCAAGGGCCAGCAACAGGATCGGACGCATGGAAAGTCTCGCAATCGGTCAATGAGGAAGAAACAGTCTAGCCGCGGCTGGGTTGCCACTCGGGCCAGCGTTGCAGCGCTTCGTCGGCCAGCCAGGGCACATCGTGGGAGGTCCAGATATGCACCTGTGGCGTCTGCCCCGGATCATCGTCCAGGGTCGCCACCCGCAGGATCACGTGGGGCTGCCCCGGGCGCTCCGCCAGCAGGTGAGAACCGCAGACCGAGCAGAAGTGCCGCAGCTTGCCCGGGGACGATTCGTAGGTGCTCAGGCGTTCCTGGCCCTGGGTCCACTGGAAGTGTTCGCGCATGACTCCGGCGGTCGAGGCAAAGGCCGCGGCGTGGGCCTTGCGGCAGGTCTGGCAATGGCAGTGGCCGATGGGCATGTCCAGGCGGTCGACCCGGTATTGCACCGCCTTGCACAGGCAACTGCCATGCAGCGGCCGGGCAGGCGCGCGACGCCGGGCGGCGGCCAGCAGGTCGTCGGCCATGGCCTGGATCTCCTCGCCCATGTGCAGCTTGGCCAGCCAGTGCGGCGGTATGCCCTGGGCCCCGTAGAAAGCTCCGGCCAACTGGCCGGCGATGGCGGCGGTGGTGTCGGCGTCGTCCCCCAGGTTGGCGGCGGCCAGCACTGCTTCGGCATAGCTGTCGCTGTGCTGGAAGCACCAGAGCGCGGCCTCCAGGGAGTCGACGCAATAGCCGTTGCCGCGAATCTGGTCGCGGGTTTTATCCAGGTAATTGCCCTGGGCCAGGGCCGCGACCTTGCTCTCGCGAAAGCCCTGGGCGTCGAGCCGTTGCAGTTGCTGCTTGCTGGCACCGTCCAGGGCCTTGGCGATCAGCCCGGCCAACAGCTGGCAGCATTCGATGGCTTCGGCGGCGCCGTGGGTGGTACGCGAACTGGCCCCGGCAAACTCGCGGACCTGGGCCAGGTCGGGGTAATGGAACAGCACCACCGGCGCCAGGCGCATCAGCGAGCCATTGCCGGCGGTCTGCGGGTCGCTGGAGCCCGCCAAGGGCTGGCCGTGTTCCTGATAGTCGGCCAGGGCCTGGCGCACCGTCATGCCGATATCGAAGCATTCGCCGGTGGCGCTCAGGTAGCCCCATTGCCACCAGTTGAGGTAGCGGCCCATCTGGTCGGCGGGGTCGAAACCGTCCTTGCGCAACAGGCTTTCCCCCAGGCACAGGGCCATGGAGGTGTCGTCGGTCCATTGTCCGGCCTTGAGGTTGAACGGGCCGCCGCCCAAGAGATCGGTGACCGGGGGGAAACTGCCCCGTGGCTTGAATTCCACACTGGTGCCCAGGGCATCGCCACAGGCCAGGCCCAGCAGGCTGCCACGGTAACGGTCGGTGAGGGTGAGGGGCATGGCAGGTCCTTTGCAGAGGTATTGGCGCCGGCGACAGTAGCATTTTTCGTTCTGGGTAATCAGTGGGTCCTTCGGCCAGATAAAGGTTGCGCTCGATTCAGAGAGGTCTAGTGTTCATCACTGGAGGTGGCCCATGAATTCTTCAGATCGCATCGAACGCAAGATCCTGCTCAAGGCCGACCCGGCCCAGGTCTGGCAGGCGCTGAGCGAGGCCGAACGCTTCGGCCGCTGGTTTGGCGTGGCCCTGGCCGGCCAGCAGTTCATACCCGGCCAGCGGGCCCGGGGCGCGGTGACTTACCCAGGCTATGAGCACCTGACCTGGGATGTCCTGGTGGAGCAGATGCTGCCCCAGGAGCTGTTCTCCTTCCGCTGGCACCCCTACGCCATCGATCCCGCTCAGGACTATTCGGCAGAGCCCAGCACCCTGGTCCGGTTCGAACTGGAAGAGCACGCCGGTGGTACCTTGCTGCGGGTCACCGAGTCGGGCTTCGACGGCATTCCCGCCGAGCGCCGGCTCAAGGCCTTTCGCATGAACAGCCGGGGCTGGGACGAGCAGATGAGCAATATCGAGAACTACCTGCAGCAGGGTTGAAACAGGCAGTTGCAAGCGGCACGTTGCAGAGCCAGGCCTGTCGCCTGAAACTGGCCGCTTCCCGTCTGGAGCAGCCCCTTGTTCGAAACCTATATGAAACGCTGGCGCCTGACGCCCGATGGCGATCCCATCGTCACCCCGGGCAGCCGCCTGTTGCCGGTGCGTCTGCAAGACGGTGCGCCGGCCATGTTGAAGATTGCCCTGGATGAACACGAGCAGGCCGGCAACCGGCTGATGGCCTGGTGGGCCGGGGAGGGGGCGGCGCGGGTTCATGCCCAGCAAGGCGATGCCCTGCTGATGGAGCGTGCCATGGGCAAGGGTTCGCTGATGCGCATGGCCCTGGCGGGCCAGCACGATGAGGTCAGCCATATCGTCTGCGCCACCCTGCAACAGTTGCACCGGCCACGGGCACAACCGCGGCCGCCGCTGGTGTCGCTGGATCGCTGGTTTGCCGACCTGCGCGAGGCGGCGCCGCAGCAGGGCGGGTTGTTCCTGCGCTGCCTGGCCGAAGCCGAGCACCTGTTGGCCACGCCCCGGGAGCCGGTGGTGCTGCATGGCGATATACACCACGACAATGTGCTGGACTTCGCCGAGCGCGGCTGGCGGGTGATCGACCCCAAGCGGGTCCATGGCGAGCGCACCTTCGATTTCGCCAACCTGATCTGCAACCCGGACCTGCCCAGCGCCACCGACCCTGTGCGCTTTGCCCGCCAGGTGCAGGTGATTGCCCGAGCGGCGCAGTTGGAGCCGCGCCGGCTGGTGCAGTGGGTGCTGGCCTTCAGTGGTTTGTCCGCTGCCTGGTTTCTCCAGGACGATCATCAGCCCGGGGCGCAGCACCAGCTCAAGCTCGCGGCTTTGGCCGTCCAGGCACTGGAGGGGTGAACTAGGGGTTTGCGTAAGTGCGGTATAGCGAATTTCCTACACGCGCTGTAATTCAATGCGCCTTCTGCGCACCGGGCTTTGTGTTTAATCTTCTTTCCCACAACTGCAGCGCAGGAAGCGCTCAGGATCAGGGAAGGTCGACCATTAGCACGGATGCTGCAGACAGGAAGTCATGATGGTCTTGGAAAAAACCCGCTTCGGCGGGTTTTTTTTCGTCCGGCATTTCGTGCCTGCAGCCTGGGTGCTGTGGCCACTTTGATACTTCATGCAGCGGAACATGAACGTGGCAGGTTCTTTTCAGCCCGACGCTAAGCGCGGGCTTCTGCAGGTGTGCTTAGCGGGTGATTTCGTTGCGGACCTTTTCCAGAGCCTGCTCCAGCAGCGGCAGGCCGATGGAGCCCAGGGCCAGGCGCAAGGCCTGGGGCACATGGGCGGTGGTGGCGAAGGGCTCGGCCGAGGTCACCGTTACCCCCTGATGTTCCAGGGCCGCCACCACGGCATCGGCCCGCCGTCCTTCCGGCAGTTTCAGCCAGAGAAAATACGATGAGCCATAGGCCTGGTAATCGCAGCCCTTGAGCACCCTCCGGGCCAGTTGCTGGCGGCTGCGGGCATCGTTGCGCTTCTGTTCTTCCAGGCTGTCCACCAGCCCCGACTCGATCCAGCGGCAGCCCAGGGTCACGGTCAGCGACGGGGTGCTCCAGGTGGACACGCGGATCGCCCGTTCCAGGGCCGGGATCATCTCCAGGGGCGCGACGATAAACCCCAGGCGCAAGCCCGAGGCGACGCTTTTCGACAGCCCGGAAATATACAGCGTGCGCTCCGGGGCCAGGGTCTGCAGCGGCGTCGGGGCCGGTTCGGCGAGGAAGGCGTAGGCGCCGTCCTCGATCAGCAGCAGGTCATGCTCGCGGGCCAGTTGCGCCAGGCGCCGGCGTTCGGCCAGGGGCATCACCGTGCCCAGGGGGTTGTGCAGGGTCGGCATGCAGTACAGCGCCCGCACCGGGCGCCGGCGGCACAGGGCCTGCAGGGCGTCGAGGTCCATCTGGCCGTTGTGCTGGGGCAGCGCTTCGAGGTCCAGGCGATGGACCTGGGCCAGGGTCTTGAGGCCGGGGTAGGTCAGGGCGTCCACTGCCAGGATGTCCCCGGGCTGGAGTAGCGCCAGCAGGCTCACCGCCAGCCCCTGCTGGGCGCCGTTGACGATCAGCACCTGCTCGGCGGCGACGCGGATCTCGCGGTTGCGCAGGTGCCGCGCCGCGGTCTGGCGCTCATGGGGGCGGCCGCCCTGGGGCGCGGAATGCAGCAGGGCATCCAGGTCGCCGGAGGCGGCTATCGCCCGCAGCCCCTCGCGCAGGCTTTCCGCCTGGCCGGGCAGGGACGGGTAGTTGAACGCCAGGTCCACCGAGGCGGCGCTGGCCGGGTGCTGTTCCAGGCCCATGCCCCGGGGCAGGCTGGTGTCGCGGACAAAGGTGCCGCGCCCGGGCTCGCCCACCACCAGGCCGATGGCTTCCAGCTCGTGATACACCCGCAGCGCCGTGGCCAGCGCCACCTGCTCGCTGGCCATCAGCGCCCGCACCGTCGGTAGCTGAGTGCCTGGGCACAGCTGGCCGGCGCGGATGCGCTGGGCGAAGTGATCGACGATGGTTTTGTAACGGGTACGGCGCATGCTCGGCCACCTCATGTATCTAGAACACTTTTTTGTTTGTATCAGGCAGGCGTCCTAATCTAGCGGCTTTTGCGCAGGAGCGCTCACATGCCGGACCTTTCCACCCTGTCGATCTTCCTCGGCGCCGTGCTGCTGTTGCTGCTGTCGCCGGGACCCAACATGGCCTTTGTCATCAGCCACGGCGCAGCCTATGGCTGGCGCGGTGGGGTGGCATCGGGGCTGGGGATCGGCGCAGCGGATATCGGCCTGACCCTGCTCACGGCCACGGGCGTCACCGCCGTGGTGGCCAACTGGCCGCCGGCGTTCGACCTGATCCGCTATGCTGGGGTTGCCTACCTGCTGTGGCTGGCCTGGAAGGCCCTGGGCCAGCGGGGGGGCCTGGACCTTGCCGATACACCCCGGGTGCCGCTGGCCACGGTGTTTGTCCGGGCCCTGTGCAACAGCCTGCTGAACCCCAAGGCGCTGCTGTTCTTCATGGTGTTCCTGCCGCAGTTCGTGCGCCCCGAGCACGGCAGCATCGCTGTGCAACTGGTGGTCCTGGGCTTGCTGCTGACCCTGGTCAGCGGGGTCTTCCATACCAGCCTGGGGATCTTCGGCGCGGCCTTGCGCCGTGGCTTGCCCGGCAGCGATTCGCGGCTGGCCCGCTGGCAATCCTGGCTGCTGGCGGCGGTGCTGCTGGCCCTGGCCCTGCGCCTGGCGCTGCTGGCGCGTCCGCTCTGATTCATCAGCCAATGGAGTTTGACCATGTACATCGCCGCCTTTATCTACCAGCCGGGCCAGCGCGACGAGGAGTTCCACCGCCTCAGTGCGCTGATCGACGAAATTGCCATCAGCCTGCCGGGCTTCGTCGGCGCCCAATCCTGGACCAGCGCCGACCAGGGGCTGATCAACGCCAGCTATTACTGGGAGGACGAAGCCTCGATCCAGGCCTTTGCCAGCCACCCCAGGCACATCGAAGCCAAGCGCCAGTACCGGCGCTGGTACGCCGGTTATCAGGTGGTGATTTCCAGGGTCGAGCGCACCTATGGCGATGGCGCCATCACCCAGTTGCTGGGCAATGCCCGCCAGGGCCCGGTGCGCCGTGCCTGAAAGCTCAGCCGGCTGCCAGCCGCGCGGCCGCGCGCAGGGTGATTTCCCGGCGCTTGTGCAGCGAATCCGCAGCGCGCTGGCGGGCCTGCTGCACCACGCTGGCCGGCGCGGTATCCGGGCTGCCGGCCTCGAACGGCGGCGCCGGGGCGTACTCCAGTTGCAGTTGCACCCGCTGCGCGGTGGCGGCGTCGAACAGTTCGGCGGCCAGGGTCAGGGCGAAGTCGATGCCGGCGGTGATACCGCCGCCGGTCAGCAGGTTGCCGTCACGCACCACCCGCTCATGCACCGGTATCGCCCCCAGTGGCGCCAGCAGTTCGTGGTAGGCCCAGTGGGTGGTGGCGCGCTTGCCCTGGAGCAGGCCCGCGGCGCCGAGCACCAGGGAGCCGGTGCACACCGAGGTCACGTAGCGCGCCCGGGCGGCCTGCTGGCGGATGAACGCCAGGGCCTGCGGGTCTTCCATCAGCGCCCCGACCCCGGTACCGCCGGGGATGCAGATCACATCCAGCGGCGGGCAGTCGGCGAAGCTTGTGGTGGCCTGCAGCACCAGCCCGGAGCTGGCCACCACCGGCCCCGGCTCCTTCCAGATCAGGTGCACCTGCACATCCGGCAGCGAGGCCAGTACGTCGTGGGGACCGGTCAGGTCCAGTTGCTGGACCTCGGGGAACAACAGAAAACCTATCTGCACTGCCATTGTCTGTTCCTTGTGTCGATGAAGTGGACGGCTTGACTCTAGCGCTCTAGGATTTGGCGCATACGCCAACCAGCCCTCGATTTACGCCAACCATGCCCACTGCGCCGAAAAACGTGTTTGTCCTGGCCTTCGCCAATGCCCAGTTGCTGGATGTCAGCGGGCCGCTGCAGGTGTTCGCCTCGGCCAATGACCGGGCCCGCGGCCTGGGCCTGCCCTTGCCCTACCACCCGCGGGTGATTGCCAGCCCGGGCGGGGCGACCCTGAGCTCCTCGGGGCTGGCGCTGCTGGCCGAGCCGCTGCCGCTGCCGCAAGAGCCCTGCGACACCCTGATCGTTGCCGGTGGCTGGGGCGTCTACGAGGCGGCCCGTGATTCTGAACTGGTGGCCTGGGTGGCGGCCCGGGCTGCGGCGTCACGGCGGGTGGCGTCGGTCTGCACCGGGGCCTTTCTGCTGGCCGCCAGCGGCTGGCTGGACGGGCGCCGGGTGGTCACCCACTGGACCCGCTGCGAGCAGTTGGCCGAGCAATATCCGCGGCTGCAGGTGGAGGCCAATCCGATCTTCATCAACGATGGGCCGGTGTGGACCTCGGCCGGGGTCACCGCCGGCATCGACCTGGCCCTGGCCCTGGTGGAGGCCGACCTGGGGCGCGCAGTGGCGCTGGAAGTGGCGCGGCAACTGGTGGTGTTTCTCAAGCGCCCGGGGGGCCAGTCGCAGTTCAGCGTAACCCTGTCGCTGCAGAACCAGGGCGGGCGTTTCGACCGGCTGCACGCCTGGATCGCCGAGCACCTGGACCGCGAACTGACGGTGCCGGTGCTGGCCGAGCAGGCGGGAATGAGCGAGCGCAGTTTCGTCCGTCACTACCGCGCCGACACCGGCCAGACCCCGGCCCGGGCCATTGAACTGATCCGTGTGGAAAGCGCCCGGCGCCTGCTGGCCGACAGCACCCTGCCGATCAAGCGCATCGCCGCCCAGTGCGGTTTCGGCAGCGAGGAAACCCTGCGTCGCAGCGTGCTGCGGGCCCTGGGCGTGACGCCCCAGGCCTACCGCGAACGCTTCGCCAGCATTGCGCAGCCCTGAGCGCGGGTTTCAGCCTTCTACCAGGCTCAGTTGGCCGTCGGCATACAGCACTTCGCGGCCGATCCAGGCCGGGTCTACCTGGGGCAGTACCGCCGAGGGCTTGCGCAGTTCGCGCAACAGGGTCGAACCGTGGGACAGGCGCCCGCCCATGCGTGCGATCACTGCCCGGGCCTGCTGATAGTGGGCATGGCGCCCGGGGTCGAGGGTGTCCTCCAGCAGAATGTCGACCCCCAGCACGCCCTGGACCTGGCCCGGGTAGATCATGAACCCCGCCGCCTGCTCGCTGCCTTCGCGGCCGTCCTGCCAGAAGCTGCCGCCACGGTTGCGCACCTGCTCATGGGGGGCGAACCAGTAGCCGCGATCAGCCTCGGGCACGGCGTGGTGCAGGCGGAAGAAGATCCGCATCAGGTTGTCCCGGTACCACTCGCGCACTTGCAGGTAATAGCCGCGCATGCCCGGCAAGCCCAGGCGGTGGGCCAGGGTGATGGCCGGGCTCCAGTGCGGGAAGGCTTGCAACGGCAACTCGGCGCACTGCGGGCGCGGGGTGCCGGGGTCGGTTTCCCAGGGCAGGCGATGGGGGCTGTTGTCCAGGTTGTCGTAGGCGGTGGGCGGACGCCCCAGCAGCGCGCCGCCACTGCTGGCCAGGGCGGTGGCGATGCACAGGTTGCCCTGCACCACGAACACATAGAAGCGGCTGAACCAGTCTGCCAGTTGCTGGCCGTCGGCCCCGGCGGCGCGCAACTGCGCCAGCTCCCGGTCGAAGCGCCGCAGGCCCGGCTCCAGGCTCAGCAGGTGGCCGCGGGCGATGTGCTGCATGCGCAGGAACCGTGGCAGCGAGCGCAACAGGCGCAGGGGCCGCAAGGGCAGCTGCGGGGTGGCGCCGCCCACCTCGCCGGCATAGCTGGAGGAGGGCAGGCCCCAGTCGGCCAGCCGCGCCAGGAACAGGTCATTGTTGATATAGGAAGCACCGCCGAACACTGCGGTGAAGGGTTCATTGTCCTGCAGTACACGGGCGTCCCAGCGCGCCATGATCGCCGGAATGCTCGCCGCCGCCCGGCGCTGGCCGTACTCGACGAAACGGCTGGGTTGCGGTGGCAGGATCTCGGCGATATTGGCCGCGGTCAGGTGCCGGCGCCAGCCGTAGTCGCTGATGGGGCGGTACTGCAGCAGCCACAGTTGCTGGCCGTCCCAGGCCCATTCCACATCACCGGGCACGTAGTGGAAGGTCTTGAGCACCCCCTGCAGGAAATCCCACAGGGCGCTGGCGCTCAGGCCCCGGGTGGTGGCGAAATGGCCGCTTTCCCAGGCCGCGCCCAGGCGTGAAAGGATCGCCCGCTGCGGGCTGACCTGACCGTCGGCAAGGCTTTCCAGATGGCCCTCGACCCACTCCAGTTCCACCGCCAGGTGACGGACGAAGGCGATCCCCGACAGGGTCGGCTGGATAAAGCGCTGCACCACCACTTCCTCGACCCCGGCATCGCGCAGTTCGCCGATGCGCCCGGGCACTTGCTCGCTGGGCACCCGCAGGTAAGTGGTGCTCAAGCCGGCATTGGCCGAGTCGGCCTGGTCCTCGCCGTAGCTGGAGGAGCGCACCGCCCACAGCGCCGCAGGCTGGCTGGCGAGCAGGGCCGGCAGCTGCGGGTCGCTGGCGCTGTCCAGGGACAGGGCGCTGGGCACCGGCTGGCCGGCCAGCTCCGCCAGGCGCAGGCGGCCGCCCTTGGTGTGGGCGACGAAGCCGTTGTCGGCGGATTCCAGCCAGGCGACGAACTCGGCGGAGTGGTCGATCCAGGGGTAATGGCCCCAGCCCGGCCGCAGGCTGACCCGCAGGTCGGCCCGGGCCAGGATGGCCGACCAGGCTGCGGCCTGGGCAATCCCCAGCAGCCGGTCCTGGTCGCCCCAGACCAGTTGCACCGGGTCCTTGATCCACTCCAGCAGCGGCAGCGCGGTATCGGCCCGCAGTTGCTCCCACAGCGGTACGAAGGCCCGGCACCGACCATAGCCGGCGCCCATGCGCCGGTACTGCTCCTGGCTCCACGGCTGGCGCGAGAACTTGCCAGCGAACAGGGTCGGTTTATGGCTGAGCAAGCCATGAATCAGCAAGCGCGCGGGCAGCGGCGACATCAGCGCCGGCAAGCGCCGTTGCCAGAGAAAGGCCCCCACCGGCGACAACAGCACACTGCGGCAGAAGTGCCCCGGGCGGCGCTGCAAGGCGTGCAGCACGATCAGCGCGCTGACCCCCACCGCGACAATCCCCTGGCCCGGCTCGGTCATGCCCAGCAGGGCCTCGGCGTATTCACCCAGGTCCTGGCAGGGCGGCAGCGGGTTGTCGCCAAACCCCGGCAGCTCCAGGGCCTGCACCTGATAGCGCTGGAAGTGCGGCAGGGCATCGTCCCACCAGTCGGCGGCGCTGCCATTGCCCGCCAGCAGGTACAACAGGGGCTTGCTCATGGGCATTCCTCAGCTCAGGTCAGGTCGCGCAGGGCGGCGTCCAGGGTCGGGTAACGGAAGCGGTAGCCGGCCTGCAGCAGGCGCGCCGGCACTACCTTCTGGCCATCGAAGAACAGCTCGGCCATCTCCCCGGCCAGGGCCCGTACCGGCGCAGCCGGCACGTGCAGCCACACCGGGCGCTTGAGCACCTTGCCGACAGTAGTGGCGAAGGTGCCCTGGCTCACCGCTTCCGGCGCCACCATGTTGTAGGTGCCGGACAGCGTCGGGTCGTTGATCGCCCGGGCCATCACCTGCAACACGTCGTCGCGGTGCACCCAGCTCATGATCTGCCGGCCATCGCCCATGCGTCCGCCAAAGCCGAAATGGAAGGGCATCAGCAATGGCTTCAGGGCGCCGCCGGGACCGAAGACGATCCCCAGGCGCAGCACCACCTGGCGCACGCCGAAGCGGGTGGCCGGTTCGGCGGAGGATTCCCAGCGCGCGCACAGGTCGGCCATGAAGCCTTCGCCGCGCTCGGCGTTTTCATCCAGGCTCTGGCTGGCGTCGCGCACGCCATAGAAGCCGATGGCCGAAGCCTGGATCCACAGCTCCGGCTTGTGCTGGGCGTGTTGCAGCCAGTTGAGCAGGGCTTCGGTGGTGCCGACCCGGCTGGCCAGCAGTTGCGCCTGGCGCTTGGCCGACCAGCGCGGCCCGGCCACCGGGGCACCGGCCAGGTTGATGATCACGTCGAAGGCTTCGCCGTGGCCCAGCTTGCTCAGCGAGCGCAGGCAACGGGCGCGACCGTCGAACAGGTAGGCGGCGCGCAGCGGGTCCCGGGCCAGCACGCTGACCGTGTGCCCGGCATCCAGCAGTTGGTTGACCAGGGTCTCGCCGATAAAACCGGTGCCACCGGTGACCAGCACCCGCTTGCCGCTGCCACCGGCAAAGGGGTTGGCGCCCTGGCCCTGGCGTTGCAGGCGCAGCGCCGCCAGGCCGTCGCGGATGCCCGAGGCGGTGACGCCCACGGCGAACAGGCTCAGGGCCCAGCCCTGCCAGCCCAGGTCGATGGGATTCAAGGCACTGGGCAGGCGTGACCATTCCAGCAGTTGCAGGCCGTACAGGGCGAAGAAGGCCCCGGCGTTGATCGCCAGCACGGTGTGCATGATGCGTTCGATGGCCGGCAGCTTGCGGCTGCGATCCTCGACCACGAAGTCCCACAGGGTCAGGCCGATTTCCAGGGCGAACAGCAGGGCGATCACCAGGGCCCAGATGCCCTGGAACGCCAGGTGGGCGATGCCCATGAACAGCACGCCGTAGAAGCACGAGCGCAGGGCATGGATGCTCAGTTCCTTGCGGGCGCTGTGACGCTGCGGCAGGGCCACGGTGAGTTCGTGATGGTAGAGAGTATCCAGGGCGCCGAGCACGCCCTGGGCGAGCAACAGGGCGATAGCCCACTGCAGGATTGGCAAATCAGCCACGATGGTGAAGTCCTTTTACGAGGGAAGACGAGAGGTACGGCGGTCGTGGCGCTGCAGCCACAGTAACGGCGGCAGCAGCACCAGCAGGGCGAAGCTGTCGATCCACAGGTGGGCGGTCATGTTCATCTGCCAGGACAGCCACATGTCCTGGGGCGCCCACAGCACAATCCCGGCCATCAGCCAGGCCCAGGCGGCAGGGGCCCGCAGGCGGTTGCCCAGGTGCACCAGCCCCAGCAGGAACAGCGAATAGCTTTGCAGGGTGGCGCCGAACAGCCCCAGCCACCAGATCTGCTGGGTCCGGGCCGGTGCCGGCGCGGCGGCGCCCCAGAAGGCCTGTTCGATGCCCGCGAGGTAATCGTTGAACAGGCCACTGTGGCCGGCCCAGGTCAGCAGCAGCCCGGCAAGCAGGTGGCCGGCGCCGACGGCATACAGCCAGAGCACCAGGGCCCGGCGCAGGCCGGGTCGGGGAGAAGCGGCGACGGATAACATTCCATGTCCTGTGGGGGGATCGAGGCCGCGAAGTGTACCGATTTTTTCCGCCCCATGGCGTGCGCCGGTGCCCATCTCAGGGCTTGCCGAGCAACTCCAGCAGCGCGTCGAGGGTGGCTTGCGGCGCTTCCTGGGGCAGGTTGTGGCCGATCCCCGGGAGGATCCGCCGCTGATAGGGCCCACTGAACAGGCCGACATCGGGGTCCGGTTCGGTGGCCGGGCCGACGCCGTCGTCAGCGCCGCACAGGGCGATGGTCGGCACCCGGATCGGCGGTTGCGCCTCCAGCGCCCGCTCGATGCTTTTCAGGCCCGGGTCGCCCGGCACATAGCCGAAGCGATGACGGTAGGAATGGATCACCACCGCGACGAAGTCCGGGTTGTCGAAGGAGGGCGCGCTCAGGCCATAGAGCCCGGGCCCTTGTTTCCAGGTTGGCGACCACAGGCGCCACAACAGCTCGCAGAATTCCCGGCGGTTGGCCGTCAGCCCGTCCACCCCGCGCTGGGTATTGAAGTAGTACTGGTACCACAGCCGCAGCTCGGTCTCCGGCGCCCGGGGCTCGATGGCCCGGGGAATGTCCTGGATGTTGTAGCCGTCGGCGCTCATCAGGCCCTTGACCCGCTGCGGCCACAGCGCCGCGACGATGCACGCGGCGCGCCCACCCCAGTCGTAGCCGGCGAGGGTGGCCTGGGGCAGGTGCAGGGCGTCCATCAGCTCCAGCAGGTCCCGGGCCAGGGCGGCCTGCTGCCCTGAGCGCATGATCTGCTCGCTGACAAAGCGCGTCGGGCCGTAGCCCCGCAGGTAGGGAACGATGACCCGATAGCCGCGCTCGGCCAGGGGCGGGGCGATCTCGTCGTAGGCCCGCACGTCGTAGGGAAACCCGTGGAGCAGGATCACCGGCTCGGCGTTGCGCGGGCCATGTTGCTCATAGGCGATATGCAGGCTGGGGGTGCTGACCTGGTGCAGGGAGGCTGGGCTGGGCATGACGACTCCGGATCCGGTGGGCCGGGAAAAGCTAGCGCAAAACTTGCGTGCTGTCCTCAAGCCGCAGCGGCATGCAGCCCGTGGGCGTCGCGCCAGCAGCCGGCGGATGTCTTCCAGGGAACTGTGGCCCTACGGTTCGGGGCCCTTGATGTGCACGTAGCAGCGCAGGCCGACGGTGAAGCTCATGAGGGGCCTGGTGAGGGAGCGCGAATGCGGACCCTAGCGCTGTGTGGCCCGCAAGATCGCCTTCGCCGGCAAGCCGGCTCCTACGCAACGGCGCCGCCACCTGAGGGCTGTAGGAGCTGGCTTGCCAGCGAAGGGGCCCGCAAGCCGGCCCCTAGAGTTCGTCGCTGCGGGCCAGGTGCTTGAAGTGATGCCGCCACAGGTCGATGCCCAGGCCGCCGCTGCGGTCCAGGGACGAACCCACGGTCAGGTCGGTGAGCAGGGTCGGCTGCAAGCCGGCATCGAACAGGGCAAAACCTGCGGCCAGCACGCAGGTGTCGGTCTGGATACCGCACACCAGCACACGCTCGGGGGCGAGGCTTTTGAGGTGCTCGAGAATCTCCGTCGTCGGCCCGTAGCCGTGCTTGATGAAGACCTTGTCGGCGGCCACCAGGCTCTGGTCATCCACCGCCGGCTGCCAGCCCAGTTGCCGGGCGAAGGGCGTGCGGCTTTCATCATGGCGCTCCACCGTGGCCACCGAGGGCATGCGCCCGAGCAGGCGGTTGATGCCGTCCACCAGCCACTGCGGAGGGTTGAAGCAGGGTTGCACGTCGATGATCAGCAGCACCTGGTTCATGACGCTTGCCCCAAACGGGCCGGCTGGCGCAGGCCGATGCAGTTGCCCCAGGGGTCCTGCACCTGGCAGATCGAGTCGCCGCCTTCAATGACCATGGGGCCGCGATACAGGTGCCCACCCAGCCCGGTCAGGCGCTGCACCTGGCCGGGCAGATCGGCGACCTGCCAGTACACCACCGTGCCCGCCGGCCCCTGGCCGACCTTGGCGTCGCAGGGGACGATTTCCAGGGACAGGCCCGCGAGCTGCAAATGGCCGAAATCATCCGGCTCGTGCAGCACCCGGCGGGCCTGGGGAAAGGCCTGGGCGTACCAATGGGTGGCGGCACGCCAGTCGGCGGCATGGATCATCACGGCGATGATCGGCGAGTCGGGCATGGGGCGAGTTCCATTTCTGTCGAGCACCAAGGGAAGAACGCCCCGGTCTCAGCACCGGGGCCGGGATCAAGGTTGCCAGACGCTCTTGTCGCCACTCAAGCGCCGGTCGAGAAAACTTGCCGCGCTGATCAGCGCCAGGTGGGTCAGGGCCTGGGGCGTGTTGCCCAGGTGACGGCCGTGGCTGTCGAACTCCTCGGCGTACAGGCCCAGGGGGTTGGCATAGCGCAGCAGTTGCTCGAACTCCAGGTGCGCCTGCTCCAGGCGCCCGGCCCGGGCCAGGCATTCGACGTACCAGAACGAGCAGGCGGCGAAGGCGCCTTCGGTGCCGGCCAGGCCGTCGATCTGGCTGTCGTCATTGCGGTAGCGGTAGACCATGCCGTCACGCACCAGGCTCTTTTCGATGGCATCCAGGGTCGCCAGCCAGCGCGGGTCCTTGGCGCTGACAAAGCGCACCAGGGGCATCAGCAGCATCGAACCGTCCAGGGCGGTACTGCCGATGTGCTGGACGAAATGCCCGTGCTCCTGGTTCCAGAACCGGCTCCAGATATCGTCGTAGATGGCTTGCCGGGTCTGGTCCCAGCGGGCGAAGGGGGCCGGCAGCGAACGCTTGGAGGCCAGGCGGATGGCGCGGTCCACCGCCACCCAGCACATCAGCCGCGAGTGCAGGAAGTGGTGCTGCTCGCCGCGCATCTCCCAGATGCCCACATCCTTGCTCTGCCAGCTGTCACAGACCTGGTCCACCACCTGTACCGTGTGTTTCCAGCCTTCGTGGGAGATGGCCTCGCCGTACTTGTTCACCAGGTACACCGCATCCAGCAGCTCGCCGAAGATATCCAGTTGCACCTGGTCGTAGGCCTGGTTGCCGATGCGCACCGGTTGCGCGCCGCCGTGCCCGGAGAGGTGCCCAAGCTCGGTCTCCGGCAACTCCTGGCGGCCGTCGATGCCGTACAGGATATTGAGCTTCATCGGTTGCCCATGGCAGTCGCTGACCCGGCCCCGCAGCCAGCCCATGTAGGCGTTGGCCTCCTCGACGAAACCCAGGCGCATGAAGGCGTAGACGGTGAACGAGGCGTCGCGTACCCAGGTGTAGCGGTAGTCCCAGTTGCGTTCGCCGCCGGGGCTTTCCGGCAGGCCGAAGGTGGCCGCCGCGAGGATCGCGCCATGGCGCCTGGAGGTCAGCAGTTTCAGCGCCAGGGCCGAACGGTTGACCATCTCGCGCCAGCGGCCGCGGTAGTTGGACTGGCCGATCCAGTCGCGCCAGAACTTCAGGGTGCGCGTAAGGTGCAGCTCGCTATCGCCGTGCCGCACCCGCAGATCGTCGACGCCTCCGAGGATGAATTCGGCGCCCTGGCCCTGTTGCAGCACGAACTCGGCCCGGGCCGAGTCCCGTTCAAGGTGCAGCGGCTGGTCGCCCAGCAGGCGCAGCCCGGGCTGCCCGGGGGCTTCGAAGCACACCGAGTCGCCTTCCTGTCGTGCCCCGGTGGCGGCCCGGCCATAGTCCAGGCGCGGCGCGCAGTGCAGGCGCAGGGTGGCCTGGCCGCTGACCACCCGTACCCGGCGGATCAGCAGCGGCAGCTGCTCGGGGTCGTCGTCGATGGTCAGCAGGTCGGTGACTTCCACCACCGCCTCGGTTCCCAGCCAGCGGGTCTGCAGGACGTTGCTGTCGGGCAGGTAGATCTGCTGGCGCCGGGCGTCGGCCAGCACCGGTGCCAGTTCGAAGATCCCGGCGGCGGGGGAGTCCAGCAGCGAGCAGAAGATGCTCGGGCTGTCGAACTCCGGCCAGCAGAAGAAATCGATGCTGCCCTGGTCGTTGACCAGGGCGGCGCTGCGCATGTCGCCGATGATGCCGTGGGCGTCGATGGGGCGTTGTGCCGTGGGATGCTGGTCAGCCATTGCCGCGAAACTCCGGATAGAGGCTCATGCCGCCGTCGATGAACAGGGTGCTGCCGACCACATAGTCGGAGGCGTCCGAGGCCAGCCATAGCGCGGCATTGGCCACATCCTCGGGGTCGCCGACCCGGCCGTAGGGAATCAGCTTGAGCAGTTCCTGCTCTGCCGCGCCCTCGGTGGCGGTGCGGTTGATGGCGGTGCGGATCGCCCCCGGGGCGATGCCGTTGATGCGGATCCGCTGCTGGCTGACTTCCTGGGCCAGGGTGCGCATCAGCATGTCCACGCCGCCCTTGGAAGCCGCGTAATTCACGTGCCCGGCCCAGGGAATCAACTGGTGCACCGAACTCATGTGGATGATCTTGCCCGCCGCCTTGGACACCCCGGCGCGCACCCCCTGGCGCTGGAAGATGTTCAGCGCCGCGCGAGCACAGAGGAACTGCCCGGTGAGATTGACGCCGATCACCCGGTTCCAGTCGTCCAGGCTCAGGCTGGCGGCCGGCCCATCCTTTTGCAGGCCGGAATTGGCCACCAGGATGTCGAGAAAACCAAAGGCCTCGATGGCCTGGGCGAACAGCGCCTCGACCTGGGCCTCATCGGCCACATCGGCGCGAATGGCAATGGCCCGGCCGCCTTCGGCATTGATCCGCGCGGCCAACTGCTCGGCCGGCGCGGCCTGGGAGTTGTAGTTGAGCACCACGCTGGCACCGGCCGCCGCCAGGGCGATTGCGGTGGCGGCGCCAATGCCGGAGCTGGCGCCAGTGACCAGGGCTACCTGCTGGTCGAGGGATATCTGCATGCACTGCACTCCTGTCGCCGCTGTCGAAGGCCGGGGCTGATGCGCCCATGCGACACGCAACGCATCAGTGGCCCCTGTTGTGCTGACCCCGGACGCGGCTCAGGAGTTCAGTTCAGCGCGGTGGTTGCAGCCCGCGCAGCAGCAGCTCAAGCGCTTGCAGGGCTTGTTGCAGGCGTTGCCCGGGCTGCTCGGCGGCGGCGATCCACAGCGCCGCGTCCACCAGGCTGCCGTTGATCAGGCGCGCCAGGGCCTGGCTCGGCGCGGGCGTGATCAGCCCGGCTTCGACCAGCGCTTGCAGGCGGCGGCTGAGGGAGTCGATGCAGTGTTCCTCGGCTGGCTGCCGTTGCCCCAGCACGGCCCGGGCATCCTGCAGGACGATGCGGCGGATTTCGGCTTCCTGGGCCATTTCCAGGTAGGCCCGGCAGCGCTGGGCAAAGCCTTGCCAGGGATCACTGGCCGCTGCGGAAATGGCCTCCAGGCGCTCATCCATTTCACTGTCGATCTGCTCCACCACCGCCGCCAGCAACCCCTGCTTGTCACCGAAGTGGTGATACAGCGCGCCCCGGGTCAGCCCGGCTTCGGCGGTCAGGTCGTCCATCGAGGTCTTGGCGTAGCCCAGGCGGGCAAAGGCCTGGCGCGCGCTGGCAATCAGCCTGGCGCGGGTTTGCTCGATCATCGCGGCGCGTGGGCGGCTGCTCATGGACACAGTTCTCCAACAAATGGCGGGTTGACATACGAGGCGTATGTTTACATGATTTTTAACATACGAGGCGTATGTGTTTCTACTGTGCCTGCCCTTTGTGGCAAGTTGCAGCCCCCCAAGGAGTCGTTGTAAATGGCAAACCCCTACCGCGAACTGTTCAAGGCCGCCGGCAGCCGGGCCTTTGTGCTGGCCGGGATGATCGCGCGCATGCCGATCTCCATGACCGGCATCGGCCTGATCACCATGCTGGCTCAACTGCACGGCGGGTACGCCCTGGCCGGCTCGGTGGCGGCGACGTTCGCCCTGGCCACGGCGTTCTGCGCGCCCCAGGTATCGCGCCTGGTGGACCGTTACGGCCAGAGCCGGATATTGCCCCTGGCCGCCGGCCTGGGGGGCGGGGCGCTGCTGGCCCTGCTGCTGTGCACCCGCTTGCAGGCCCCGCACTGGACCCTGTTCCTCTGCGCCGCCCTGGCCGGCTGCATGCCCAGCATGTCGGCCATGGTCCGTGCCCGCTGGACCGAGCTGTACCGCGGCCAGCCGCAACTGCAGACCGCCTATGCCCTGGAGTCGGTGCTCGATGAGGTCTGCTTCATTGTCGGCCCGCCCTTGTCGGTGGGCCTCAGCGTCGGCCTGTTTCCCGAAGCCGGGCCCCTGGCGGCGCTGCTGATGCTGGTGCTGGGGGTCAGTGTGTTCGTCATGCAGAAGAGCACCGAGCCGCCGGTCCATCCTCATGAGGAAGGGCACGCTGGCTCGATCATTCGCTCGGTGGAAATCCGCCTGCTGCTGTTGCTGATGACCGCCATGGGCACCATCGTCGGGGTGGTGGATGTGGTCAGCGTGGCTTTCGCCCAGCAACAGGGGCAGCCGGCGGCGGCGAGCATTGTGCTCTCGGTGTACGCCATCGGCTCATGCCTGGCGGGCATCGCCTTTGGCGCCCTGAAACTGGCCACGCCCTTGCCCCGGCTGTTCATGTACGGCGGCATCGCCACGGCGCTGACCACCTTGCCGCTGCTGCTGGCGAGCAACATCCTCGGCCTGTCTCTGGCGGTGTTCGTTGCCGGGCTGTTTTTCTCGCCGACCCTGATCGTCGCGATGGCCCTGGTGGAACGCAGCGTGCCGCCGGCCAAGCTCACCGAGGGCCTGACCTGGCTGGTCACCGGCCTGAGCATCGGCGTGGCCCTGGGGGCCGCGGGGTCCGGAGCGCTGGTGGACCAGTTCGGCGCCCGCAGCGGCTTCTGGCTGGCCCTGGCGGGCGGCGCGGTGGTACTGGGGGCGGCGTTGCAGAGCTATCGACGCATGCGCTGAGCTGATCGGTGGACTAATTTGTTCCCCTCGTGCTGCGTTTCTTTAGCGTCCATCCGTCGAGGGAATAACCGTGACTCAGTTGAACCTGCTGTGCCTGCCGTATTCCGGCGCCAGCGCCATGGTCTACAGCCGCTGGCGCCGCAAGCTGCCGCAGTGGCTGCACCTGCAACCGCTGGAGCTGCCCGGGCGTGGCGCCCGTTATGCCGAGCCGCTGCACACCGACATGCGCGAGCTGGCGCGGCAGCTTGCCCTGGAAATCCGGGGCACGCTGCGTACCCCTTACGCCCTGTTCGGCCACAGCCTGGGCGCCTTGCTGGCCTGCGAACTGGCCCATGCCCTGCGCGCGCTGGGGTGCCCGGAGCCGGTGGCGCTGTTCGCCTCGGGCACTGCTGCGCCGACCCTGCGCACCGAATACGACCGGGGGTTTGCCGAGCCCAAGACCGATGAGCAACTGATCGAACAGTTGCGCACCCTCAACGGCACCAGTGAAGAAGTGCTGGCCAACCAGGAACTGATGAGCCTGACCTTGCCGATCCTGCGGGCCGACTTTCTCTTGTGCGGGCGCTTTCGCCCGGTGCAACGGCCACTGCTCAATTGCCCGGTGCATGTGCTGGGCGGCAAGACGGATCGCGCCACCACCGAGCAACTGATCGGCTGGAGCAAGGAAACCCACGGCAGTTTTTCGGTGGACATGCTGGCGGGCGGGCACTTCTTCATCCACGAGCACGAGGCCAAGGTGCTGAGCCTGCTCAAGGGCCATCTGGAGGTGCATCGCCGCCGCCACCTGCAACCGGTAGCCGCGGTTTCCTAGCGGCTACACACTTGCTTGCTGTAGCCGCTGGCGCAGGCTGCGCGCGGCCCGCAGGGGCGCAAAAATCCCGGGTTCGCCAGGGGTTCGGCTGGCGATCGCCAAGCAAGGCCCGGCGGGCCTTTGTGCAGCTTCGCGGCCTCGGCTGCGGCTACAGGGAAGAGGGTGGGGCGGTTGGTGGGGCTCAACCCAGGGAGCTGCCCAGGCGCCAGTAGCCCATCAGGGTCAGGTTGCGACGCTCCTGGCCGCGCTCGTTGATCAGGTGGCGGCGAATGTTCATCACCGTGGCCGACTCGCCGGCCACCCAGGCGTAGAAATCGTTGTCCGCCGGTTGGGCGGTTTCCCAGAGGCGTTGTTCGTCGTTGCGTTCGGAAACCTTGATCGGCCGGCGCTGGCTGTTGGCCGGCGGCAGTTCGGCCAGCTCCCGGGCGGCATGGATCAGGGTTTCGCCATGGCGTGCGCCCAGCAGGTCCCGGGGCAACCAGTTGATCCGCGCCAGCGGGTGGCAGCGCAGGTCGATGCAATCGCTTTCATAGGGCACTTCGATAAACGCCTGCACATCCGGATGGTCCGGATAACCCTGCAGTTCTTCCAGAATGCCGGCAATCGCCGGCAGCGCGGTTTCATCGCCCATCAACAGCACCTTGCGGATCCCCGCCGGCGGCAGCCATTCATAACCACCGGGGTCGCCGCTGTAGGCCTTGTTCGGCACCACCATCTGCAGGCGGTCGCCGGGCCGGGCATGGGTGGCCCAGGCGGAGGCCGGGCCGTTGACCCCGTGCAGGACGAAATCCACATCCATTTGCGCAGGCTGCAGGCGCAGGGCGCGAATGGTGTAGGTGCGCATTGGCGGTTGCTGCTCGGCCGGCAGCTTGCGCCGGGCCGCCTGCCAGTCGCCTTCCACCGGCAGTTGCGAGGGCGTGCCATCGGCCCCGGGAAACAGCAGCTTGATGCGCTGGTCCGGTGCCAGGGTACGCGCCTGGGCGATGTCCTCGCCGGTGAACACCAGGCGGGCCATGGACGGGCTGAGGTGGATGCGCTGCTTGAGCTCGACGTTGATTACCCGGTAGCTGCGGGGTTGCTGGGCGCCGGCGCCTACCAGCTTGCGCAAGCCATTTGCCAGTGAGCTGGCCAGTGAAGTGGCTGAGGACATGATCGCGACCTTATTAAAGAGAAGGTCCTGATTTGACGAGCCGCAAGCCCTGGAATTTACCGATCGCAGCGGCGCCGCAGTGCTGCGCCCACGGTTAATTTTTCCCCTGGCCCATCCGTTTCGTAGGGATAGCCGAGCCAAAGCTCGATACCCAACATGTACGGATGAACCCAGATGAACGCTGAAAAGTCCCTGAAACTTGCTCGCCGGTTTATCGAGCTGCCGCTGGAGAAACGGCGGTTGTTCCTCGACGGACTGCGAGCGGAAAACATCGACTTTTCGCTGTTTCCGATCCCCGCCGACGTGTTGGTCGAGGACCGTCACGCGCTGTCCTACGCCCAGCGGCGCATGTGGTTCCTCTGGCAATTGGATCCGCAGAGCGGCGCCTACAACCTGCCCGGGGCGGTGCGCCTCACCGGCGTGTTGAATCGCTCGGCGCTGGAGCAGGCCTTTGCCAGCCTTGTTGCCCGTCACGAAACCCTGCGCACGGTGTTCAAGCGTCATGCCGACGACAGCCTGGAGCAGGCGCCTGCGGATATTTCTCTGCCTGTGGAGTTCCTGGATCTGAGTGATCTCGATGCGCCCGGGCGCGAGCAGGCCGTGGCGGCCGAGGCCCAGCGCCAGTCGCTGCTGCCGTTCGATCTGGGCAGCGGGCCGCTGCTGCGGGTCAAGCTGCTCAAGCTCGGCACCGAGGAGCACGTACTGTTGCTGACCCTGCACCACATCGTCTCTGATGGCTGGTCGATGAACGTGCTGATCGATGAGTTCATCCGCTGCTACGACGCCTTCGAACGAGGTGAGACACCGCAACTGCCGCCGTTGCCGATCCAGTACCGCGACTACGCCCTGTGGCAGCGTCGCTGGCTGGAGGCCGGTGAGCAGGCGCGGCAGCTTGAATACTGGCAGGCACGCCTGGGGGACGAGCATCCGGTGCTGGAACTGCCCATTGATCATCCGCGCCCGGCGATGCCCAGCTACCGCGGCACCCGTTATGACTTCGCGATAGAGCCGCAGTTGGCCGAACAGCTGCGGGCCCTGGCAAAACAGCACAACGTGACCCTGTTCATGCTGTTGCTCGGCGCCTTCAACGTGCTGCTGCACCGTTATACCGGCCAGGGTGATATCCGTGTCGGCGTACCCATTGCCAACCGCAATCGCGCGGAAGTCGAGGGGCTGATCGGCTTCTTCGTCAACACCCAGGTACTGCGCACCGAGCTTGGCGGCCAGACCCGGGTCGGCGAGTTGTTGCAGGCGGTCAAGGAAGCCGCCCTGGGTGCCCAGGCTCACCAGGACCTGCCGTTCGAGCAATTGGTGGAAGCCTTCAAGCTGGAGCGCAGCCTGAGCCATACGCCGCTGTTCCAGGTGATGTACAACCATCAGCCGCAAGTGGCGGACATCAGTACCGTGCAGACCGCCTCCGGGCTGGAGCTGGGGGTAGTGGAATGGCAGAGCCGCACCACCCAGTTCGACCTGACCCTGGACACCTACGAGAAGTCCGGCAAGCTGCATGCTGCCCTGACCTATGCCAGCGACTTGTTCGACGCCGCCACCATCGCCCGCATGGCGCGCCATTGGACCGCGCTGCTGCAAGGCATGTTGGGCGATGCTGAACAGCGCATTGGCGAGTTGCCGTTGCTCGATGCCGAGGAGCAGCAGACCCTGGTGCACGAGTGGAATGCCACCCGGGTCGCTTACCCCACCGGGCAGTGCATGCACCAACTGATCGAAGCCCAGGCCCGGCGCACCCCCGCGGCCTGCGCCCTGGTGTTCGGCGAACGGCAGCTGAGCTATGGCGAACTGGATGCCCGGGCCAACCAGCTGGCGCGTCTGCTGCGTGAACAGGGCGTGGCGGCGGATGGGCTGGTGGGGATCTGCATCGAGCGCTCCATCGAGATGGTCGTGGGCCTGCTGGCGATCCACAAGGCCGGTGGCGCCTATGTGCCGCTGGACCCGGAATACCCCCAGGACCGCTTGGCCTACATGATCGAGGACAGCGGCATCCGCCTGTTGCTGACCCAGAGTTCGCTGGAGCCGTTGCTGGCGGTTCCTGGTGCTCAGGCCCAGGGGCTCAAGGTCATCACCCTGGACCAGGAGCAGAACTGGCTGGATGCCTACAGCGACAGCCCGTTGCAACTGCCACTCGATCCGCTGAACCTGGCGTACGTGATCTACACCTCGGGTTCCACCGGCAAGCCCAAGGGCGCCGGCAACAGCCATGCGGCGCTGGTCAACCGCCTGTGCTGGATGCAACAGGCCTATGGCCTGGACGCCAGCGACGCGGTGTTGCAGAAAACCCCGTTCAGCTTCGACGTCTCGGTGTGGGAGTTCTTCTGGCCGCTGATGACCGGCGCGCGCCTGGTGGTGGCCGCCCCGGGCGCCCATCGTGAGCCGGAGCGGCTGATCCAGGTCATCACCGAGCAGCAGATCAGTACCCTGCATTTTGTGCCGTCGATGCTCCAGGCGTTTATCCACGACAGTGGCGTGACCGCCTGCACCAGCCTCAAGCGGATTGTCTGCAGCGGCGAGGCGCTGCCCCTGGATGCCCAGCAGCAGGTGTTTGCCCGGCTGCCGAACGCTGGCTTGTACAACCTCTATGGCCCGACCGAGGCGGCGATCGACGTCACCCATTGGACCTGCGTCGATGAGGGCGCCAGCAGCGTGCCCATCGGCCGGCCGATCGCCAACCTGCGTACCCATGTATTGGATGCCCAGCTACAGCCGGTTCCGGCGGGTGTCGCTGGCGAGCTGTATCTGGGAGGCATTGGTCTGGCGCGCTGCTACCACCGACGTCCGGCTCTGACTGCCGAGCGCTTTGTGCCTTGCCCTTTTCATCAGGGCTCGCGGCTGTACCGCACCGGTGACCGAGTGCGCCAGCGTGCTGACGGCGTGATCGAGTACCTGGGGCGTCTGGACCATCAGGTCAAGCTGCGTGGACTGCGTATAGAACTGGGTGAAATCGAGGCCCGGCTGATGCAGCACCCCGGTGTACGCGAGGCTGTGGTGCTGGTGCAGAACGCCAAGCACCTGGTGGCGTATCTGGTGTTACAAGAGGCAGGGCTTGCCGAGGCGTGGCGCGACGAGCTCAAGGCATGGCTGGCCGGCAGCTTGCCGGAGTACATGGTGCCCCATCATCTGCTGGCCCTGGAGCGCCTGCCGGTGACCGCCAATGGCAAGCTCGACCGCAGAGCCTTGCCGCTGCCAGAGGCGGCACCGCAGCTGACCTACGTGGCTCCGGAAAACACCATGCAGAAGGTCTTGGCGGGGGTCTGGCGCGATGTCCTGGGGCTGGACCAGGTAGGCCTGGACGATAACTTCTTCGAGCTCGGCGGTGATTCGATCATCTCGATTCAGGTGGTCAGCCGCGCCCGTCAGGCTGGGATTCGCCTGGCCCCCCGGGACCTGTTCCAGTACCAGAGCGTGCGTAGTCTGGCTCAGGTTGCGGTCCTCGACGATCTGCCGCAGATCGACCAGGGGCCGGTGGCCGGCGAGGTCCCGTTGACCCCGGTACAGCACTGGTTCCTGGCCCAGGAGGTGCCTCGACCCGGGCACTGGAACCAGTCGTTGCTGCTCGATCCGCGTCAGCACCTGCAGCCGCAGCTGTTGCAGGCGGCGCTGCTGCACCTAGTCAATCATCACGATGCATTGCGCCTGCGTTTTGCTTTCTCGCCGCCTGGCTGGCAGCAGGCGTACGCCGAGCCCGCTGGCCATTTCGACCTGTGGCAGCGCCGGGTGGCGGATGATCAGGCTCTGGCGGCGTTGTGCGATGAGGCCCAGCGCAGCCTGGACCTACAGGCTGGCCCCCTGATGCGCGCAGTTCTGCTTGCGCACGAGTCCGGCCGCCAGCAACTGCTGTTGGTGATCCATCACTTGGTGGTGGATGGCGTGTCCTGGCGTGTGCTGCTGGAAGACCTGCAACAGGCCTACCGGCAGTTGGCAGAGGCTCGGCCACTGCAACTGCCGCCCAAGACCAGCGCCTATCAGGCATGGGCCCGTCGTTTGCAGGAACATGCGCCACGGCGCGAAGCCGAGCTGTCGTACTGGATGGCGCAGCAGGCCGGGGCGGGTGACTTGCCCTGCGATAACCCGGCGGGCGGATTGCAGAATCGTCATGGGCGCAAGATCGAGTCGCGCCTGCCGGCGCAGTTGACCCGACAACTGCTGCAGCAGGCCTCGAGCGCCTATCGCACTCAAGTCAACGACCTGCTGTTGACGGCCCTGGCTCGCGTATTGTGCCGCTGGACCGGACAGCCTTCGGCGCTGATCCAGCTGGAGGGGCATGGGCGCGAAGACCTGTTTGATGAGCTGGACCTGACCCGCACCCTGGGCTGGTTCACCAGCCTGTACCCGGTGCGCTTGCAGCCTGCAGAGCAGGCCGGAACTGCGATCAAGGGCATCAAGGAACAATTGCGCGCGATTCCCGGCAAAGGGCTGGGCTACGGCTTGCTGCGCTACCTGGGCACTCCGGCCCAGCGTCAGGCTCTGGCGTCTTTGCCGGAGCCACGGATCACCTTCAACTACCTGGGCCAGTTCGATCGCCAGTTCGACGAGCATGCGCTATGGACACCGGCCAGCCAAAGCAGCGGCCAGGCCCAGGACCCACAGGCTCCTCTGGCCAACTGGCTGACCCTGGAGGGGCAGGTCTTTGGTGGCGAATTGGCTTTGCAATGGGGCTACAGCCAGGAGATGTTCAGCGACGCCAGCGTACAGCGACTGGCTGATGACTACCTTGCCGAGCTGCATTCGCTGATCGAGCACTGCTGCGGCCTGGCCCAGGCCCAGGCTACGCCCTCGGACTTCCCGCTGGCGCGGATTTCCCAGCAGCAGCTCGACGAGCTGCCGGTGCCCGCCGCCGCGATCGAGGACCTTTACCCGCTGACGCCAATGCAGCAGGGCATGCTCTTTCATACCCTCTACGAACCCCAGGAGCAGGCGTACATCAACCAGTTGCGCCTGGACATCCATGGCCTTGATCCGCAGCGCTTTGCCGATGCCTGGCAGGGCGCTCTGGACCGCCACCCGATCCTGCGCAGCAGCGTGCACTGGGAAGGGCTGGACACGGCTCATCAATTGGTCAGAAGCCAGGTCAAGGTACCGTTGCAGATACTGCAGGCGGCCCCGGTGGATCTCGACCTGTTGGCCGAGCAACAGCGCCGCCAGGGATTCGAGCTGCACCGGGCGCCGCTGCTACGCCTGTTGCTGGTGCCACTTGGAGATAACAGCTGGCACCTGATCTACACCTGCCATCACCTGCTGTTGGATGGCTGGAGCAACGCCAGCCTGCTGGCCGAAGTGATCCAGTTGTACGCCGGCGCGCAGTTGCCGGTTGCCCCGGGTCGCTATCGTGACTATCTGGGCTGGTTGCGGAAGCAGCCGGCCCAGGCTGCGCAACAGTTCTGGAGCCAGCGGCTGCAAGCGATGGACTCGCCGACCTTGCTGGCCGACGGGGTGCGCAAGCCGGTATCGGGCAGTGGCTATGGACAGTACCTGGAAGGCTTCGATCAAGCCATGACGCAGGGCCTGGCAAGCTTCGCCCGGCAGCAGAAGGTCACCCTCAACACCTTGCTGCAGGCCGCCTGGGCGTTGTTGCTGCAGCGTTACTGCGCGCAGCGGTGCGTGATCTTCGGCGCCACCGTGGCGGGGCGTTCGGCGCCGCTACCGGGTATCGAACAGCAGTTGGGGCTGTTCATCAACACCTTGCCGATCATTTGCCAGCCCCGCTCGGAGTGCAGCGTGGGGCAATGGCTGGAGCAGATGCAGGAAATCAATCTGGGCCTGAGAGAATACGAGCATGTGCCGCTTTACGAGGTCCAGGGCTGGGCCGGGCAGCAAGGCACGCCGTTGTTCGACAGTCTGTTGGTGTTCGAGAACTTCCCGGTCGCCCAGGCGCTGAAGGAGGGGGCGCCAGCAGGTCTGAAGTTTTCCGGCCTGGCCAACCACGAGCAGACCAGTTATCCGCTGACCCTGGGCATTGAGTTGAGCGAGTGCCTCAGCCTGGACTTCAGCTATGAGCGCAGTCGTTTCAGCGCGGATCAGGTCCAGGGCTTTTGTGCCCAGTTGCGGCATTTGCTGGAGCAGTTCATGGATGATCCCGGCACGGCGCTGGGGGCGCTGCAATTGCTCACCGAGCCGGTACGCCAGGACCTGCTGCAGCGCAGCGAAGTGGTCGAGCTGATGGGCTCGCAGGCCTTGCTGGTGCACCAGAGGATCGCGGCGCAGGCTGCGGCCACGCCCGAGGCGCTGGCACTGGTGGTCGATGCCGAACGTCTGGACTACGGACAGTTGAACGCCCAGGCCAACCGCCTGGCTCATTGCCTGCAGGCCCAGGGGATTGGCCCGGGGGATCGGGTCGGCCTGGCGCTCAAGCGCGGGCCGCAACTGATCGTCAGCTTGTTGGCAGTGCTCAAGAGTGGCGCGGCCTATGTGCCGCTGGACCCGCAATACCCGCAAGAGCGCCTGGCGTTCATGATCGCCGACAGCCGCCTGAGCCTGCTGCTCAGCGATACCGGTTCCTGGGCCGCGAATCTGTTGCCCGACAGCGTGCTGCACTGGGACCTGCCGAGCCTTGCGCAACGATTGAGCCAGTGCTCTAGCGCCGATCCGCAGAACAGGGCCTGCCCGCAAGACCTGGCCTACGTGATCTACACCTCGGGCTCCACCGGGGTCCCCAAGGGCGTGGCGATCGATCACCGGGCCTTGTCGGCGTTCTGCGAGGCGGCGGCGGATTACTCGGCGCTCACCGCCACTGACAAGGTGCTGCAGTTCGCAACATTCAGCTTCGACGGTTTCGTCGAGCAGTGTTACCCGGCCTTGTGCCTCGGCGCGGCACTGGTAATGCGCGGTGACGAGCCCTGGGCCGTCGAGCAACTGGCGGCGGTGATCGTCAGCCAGGGGGTGACCCTGGCCGACCTGCCGGCGGCTTACTGGCACTTGCTGGCCAAGCAATGCATGGCTGACGGTATCCGCAGCCTGGGGCGCCTGCGCCAGGTGCATGTTGGCGGCGAGGCGATGTCGGTGGAGGGCTTGCGCCTGTGGCACGCCGCAGGCCTCGGGGCCGTGCGCCTGCTCAATACCTACGGCCCGACCGAGGCCACGGTGGTCTCCAGTGTCCACGACTGCCGGGAACAGGATGCCAGCGAGGTCTACGGCATCCCGATCGGCCAGCCGATCATCGGTCGCGCCCTGCGGATCATCGACGGCGACCTCAATCTGCTGCCCGAAGGCGGCACCGGGGAGCTGTGCATCGGTTCTGCGTCGAGCCTGGCCCAGGGCTATTTTGACCGGCCGGGACTGACTGCCGAACGCTTCATCCCCGACCCCTTTGCCCGTCAGCCCGGCGCCCGGCTGTATCGCAGTGGCGACCTGGCGCGTTACAACCCGCAAGGGGCGATCGAGTACATCGGCCGCATCGATCATCAGGTGAAGATCCGCGGCTTCCGTATCGAGCTGGGGGAAATCGAGGCGCGCCTGTCGGCTCGGCCGGATGTGCGTGAGGCGGTGGTGGTGGCCGTGCCGGCCAACAACGGTATGCAACTGGTGGCCTATGTGGTGCCCTCTGCGTTGCCTGGAGATACCAACGACGGCCTGGGCGATGCTCAGGCACAGGCCGAGCGTTGCGCGCTGATCAAGGCCGGGCTCAAGGAAAAGCTGCCGGATTACATGTTGCCGAACCACGTTCTGCTGTTGCCGCGCCTGCCCCTCAACCCGAACGGCAAGCTGGACCGCAAGGCCTTGCCCAAGCCTGATTTGAGTGCCCTGCAACAAGCGTATGTGGCCCCCCGCAGCAAGCTGCAGCAGCAAGTGGCGGCTATCTGGCAGAACGTGCTCGAGGTTGAGCAAGTCGGCTTGCAGGACAACTTCTTCGCTTTGGGCGGGCATTCGCTGCTGGCCACTCAGGTCATCAGCCGGGTGCGGCATGAACTGGGCTTGCAGGCCGCGCTGCGGACCTTGTTCGACGCGCCGGAGCTGCAGGCCTTTGTCGCTGCCCTGAGCGCCGGCGATGCTCCAGCAGCGGCTCCGGCCCTGCTGCGGGTGGATGACTCGCGACCGCAGCCGTTGTCCTTTGCCCAGCAGCGCTTGTGGTTCCTCTGGCAGTTGGAGCCGCAGAGTTCGATGTACAACATTGCCCGGGCCCTGGAGCTGCGTGGAGAGCTGGATATCGACGCGGTGCGGCAAGCTTTTGATTCGCTGATGCAGCGGCATTCGGTATTGCGTACTACCTACAGCGAGGTCGAAGGCGAGAGCTGGCAGCACGTCCATCGCCACCTGCCGCTATCGTTCGCGTTCGATGACCTGTGCGCCTTGCCATTGGCCGAGCGCGAGGCCATGGCCCAACGGCAGTTGCAGCAACAGGCCGGGGAGCCCTTCGACCTGATCGCCGGTCCGCCGATGCGTGTACGCCTGCTGCGGCTGGAGCCGCAACGCTACCTGCTGCTCATGACTGTGCATCACATCGTCGCCGACCATTGGTCGTTCGGCATTCTGCCGGCCGAGTTCGTGAGCCTGTACCACGCTCATCGAACCGCCATTGCCAGTCCGTTGCCGGAGCCGGCCCTGCAATACGTGGATTTCGCCGTTTGGCAGCGCAAATGGCTCGAAGGCGGTGAACTGCAGCGCCAGCTCGATTACTGGCGTGAGGTCCTGGGCGATGACCATCACCTTACGCGCTTGCCCGCCAGTGCCACGGTGCAGCCCGGGCAGGCGCCTTCACCCTTGTGCGATCTCCATGAGTTCCATTTTTCGGCTGCCCAGAGCGAGGCGCTGCGCGCCTTTGCCAGTGCCCAGGGAGTGACTCTGTACATGCTGTTGCTGGCAGGTTTTGCCTTGGTAGTGGGCCAGCGCAGTGACAGTTCACGGGTGCGTCTGGGGACCGATATCGCCAACCGCAATCACGCCGGCGTTGAAGATCTGGTGGGCTTCTTCGTTAACCAACTGGTATTGCAGATAAGTGTCGAGGAACAACAGTGCGTCAGCGATCTGCTGCAGGTGACACGGAGCACGGTCATCGGTGCCTCGGATCACCAGGACCTGCCTTTCGAGCGCCTGGTGGAGGCGCTCCGGGTGGTCCGGCGTGCCGGTCGTTCGCCGTTGTTCAGCATCAAGTTCATCTATCAGGAAAGCCTTGACCAGCCGTTGTCGATCGACGGCCTGGACGTGCAGCCGGTGGCTGCCGGCAGGGCCGCGGCGGAGCTGGACCTGGTGGCCGAGTTCGTCAATGCGCCACAGGGCATCTACCTCGGCCTGAAATGCGATGCAGGGCTCTATACCGCGGCAGACATGGCGTGCCTGTTCGAGCAGTTGCAGGCGGTGTTCGAGCTGATGGTGGTCGATACCCAGGCGCCGTTGGCGGCGTTGCTGAGCAAGGCACGGGATATCCAATACCTGCGTGAGCGGGACCAGTTGCAGCAGCGCCAGGCCTTGCTCAAGCAACAGCACCCGATCCAGCGCCGCCGTCCAGGGCGCGTGCCGGTCGAGTGAAGCCAGTTATTGAAGAGTCATGCAGGCGCGTGCGATCGCCGCGCCTGATACCGCGAATCGGAGGTGGGTAATGTCGAAATTCGAGTCTCAAGCCATACCGGCATTGGGCAAAGGACGGCGCAAGAGCTTGAGCCTGGACCAATCCAGCCTGGTGACGTTCACGCCGCTGTTCGAGAACAGCTCGATTCCTCTGTTATGTACGCCGAACGTTCCCGGCGTGGGCCTGGCGCAGTGGGCGGGGGAAAACCGCGAGCTGCTCCAGGAAAAGCTCGATCGGCACGCGACGTTGTTGTTCCGCGGTTTCGCGGTGCAGGACATCAACGAATTCAACCAGTGCGTCGATTCGATTTCCGGTGGTGCCCTGGAGTACCTGTTCCGGGCTTCGCCGCGGACCCAGATCACCAAGAAGCTGAATGTCTACAGCTCCACCGACTACCCGGCCGTGGAAAAGATCTTCCCCCACAACGAGCATTCTTATTCCCCGGTGTTTCCGCTGCATCTGTATTTCTACTGCGATGTGCCATCGACCACCGGCGGCGAGACGCCATTCGGCGACACCCGGCATTTGCTGGCGCGAATCGATCCGCAAGTGCGCGAGGAGTTCCAGCGCAAACGCGTGCTCTATGTGCGCAACTACGGCGACGGCATGGGGCTGCCCTGGCAGACCGTGTTTCAGACCGAAGACCGCGCCGAGGTCGAGGCCTATTGCGCGAAGATCGGAGTGGCCCCGGAGTGGAAATCCGGCAACCGCTTGCGCACTCGGCAACAGGGCCCGGCCATGGTCCGGCATCCGCGTACGGGGGAGAGCGTGTGGTTCAACCACGCGACTTTCTTCAATGCCCTGACCCTGCCAGAAAGCATCCGCGACAGCCTGCTGGCGGAGTTCGCCCCCGAGGACCTGCCACAAAACACCTTCTTTGGCGATGGCAGCCCGATCCCCGATGACTACATCACCCATCTGCAACAGCTCTATCGCGAGGTGATGGTGGAGTTTCCCTGGGAGAAGGGCGACGTCGTGATGCTCGACAACATCCTCACCCTGCATGCCCGCAACGAATATTCAGGCCCGCGCAAAATACTCACAGCCATGGCCGTCCCGCTGAAAAGCACCGACGTGGCCATTGGTTAAGGACATCAGCATGACCGACTTTTCCCCAGTAGAGACTTTTCAGATTTCGGCCCAGCAGGCCGCGATTCTTTCCCAGCAGCAGTACCTTGGTCGCCCCCTGGCTGCCCAGGCGATCTTGTCTTTCGACACGCCTCCCGCGCGTGCCGAGTTGGAAGCCGCGCTAGGCGAACTGTGTCAGCGCCACGAAATTCTGCGCACTAGCTACCGCCAGATGCCCGGGTTCAAGCAGCCGGTGCAGGACATCGCCGCGCAGGTTCGTATGCGCCTGTCGATGGAGCCGGGGCGTAGCCTGCAACAGGCCCGTGCCGAGGATCGTCTGGCCCTGGCCGAAGTGCCCCTGGTGGCATCGCTGCTGGATCGTCAGTTGCTGATCAGCGTGGCCTTGGCCAGTTGTGATCGGCAGGCTCTGGCATTGCTGGTGACCGAACTGCAGCAGCTCTGTGCGGGGGTGCAGTTGCCACCGTTCGACAGCCTGCAGTACGCCGATTACGCCGCGTGGCAGAGCGAGCTGGGAGAGGAGGCGATCGGGCGCGAGGGCCTGCAGTTCTGGCGCACTCTGTATGCCGAGCAGCAGAAGGGCGTGCGCCTGCCCTTCGAGCGGCGGCTGGACTTTGCAGCGCAGGTGCAGGAATACCGTCTGGACACCGACCTGGCGCCTGCGTTGCGCCAGGTGGCCAAGGATGCCGAGCTGAGCGTCGAGCAAGCCCTGTTGTTCCTCTGGGCGGGCTTTCTTGCAGGGCTGGGTCAGCAGGACTCGCTGCTGGTGGCTCTGACTGTTGACGGCCGCAGCGACCAGTTGCAACAGACCCTGGGGCATTTCAGTCGACGCCTGCCAGTGGCCGTTGCTCTGCAACCTCAAGCCACCTTGCAGGACAACCTGCAGGCGTTTCGTCATCAGTTGGAACTGAGCCGCTCCTGGCAGGACTGCCTGAACGAGTTGGAGGTGTTCGGCACCGAGGAGCCACGCCCCCTGGACCTAGGGTGTTCCTACACCGAGGGCGCCGAGGAACAGGACCTGATTCTCGATCAAGCCTACTTCGAGAAGCTGCACCTGCAGGCTCGGGCCGATGCTGACCAGCTGACGCTGCAGTTGAGCTGGCAGCCTCATTTACTGCCTGAAGGTATGCCGGCTGCCTGGCTCGAACAGTTTGCCCAGTGGCTGAAATCGGCCGCCGCGCACAGCGACCTGCCACTCGAGCAACTGCCGCTGGTCGGTCACGATCAGGCTCAGCGCCTGCTGCGCGACTTCGACCGCAGCGCGCAGCTGGTCGCCGCCGATGCACCGCTGCTGCACCAGTTGTTCGAAGAGGCGGCCCGGGCTTTCCCCGAGCGTGTCGCGATTCATGTCGATGGCCAAGAAGTCACTTACGGCGAGCTCGATCGCCAGGCCAATCAGCTGGCCCACAGCTTGCGCCAGCAAGGGGTTGCCAGCGATGCCATCGTCGGGGTCTATGGTGCTCGTTCCATCGAGATCGTGGTGGCCCTGCTGGGCATTCTCAAGGCCGGTGGAGCCTACCTGCCACTGGACCCGGCCTATCCCAGCGAGAGACTGTCCTTCATGCTCGAGGACGCAGAGGTACGTTGCCTGATCACTCTGCAGCCTTTGCACCCGGATATCCTCCTGCCGGCCAATCTGCCTCAGGTCACTCTGAATCGGGAGATGTTGAGCGGTAATATCGACGCGCTGCAGAGCGGCAGCAGTGCCGATAACCTGGCATATGTCATCTACACCTCGGGTTCCACCGGCAAACCCAAGGGTGTGATGGTGTCCCATGCCAATGCCAGCACCTCGACTCTGGCCCGGAGCGCCTTCTACCAGGCGCCCCTGGAGCGTTTCCTGATGCTGTCCTCGTTCTCCTTCGACAGTTCCGTGGCGGGGATTTTCTGGACCTTGAGCCAGGGCGCTACCTTGTACCTGCCTAGCGAAGAGCAGCACAAGGACCCGCAGCAGGTCGCCGAACTCATATGTGCGCAACAGATTTCGCACTTCCTGGCCCTGCCGTCGTTCTACGCGCAGATCCTCGAAGCCCTGCAGCAACCGCAACTGCGCTGTGTAATCGTGGCCGGTGAGGCTTGTCCGGTGGAACTGGCTCTGCGGCACCGAGAATTGCTGCCCGAGACCTTGCTGGTCAATGAATACGGCCCTTCGGAAAGTGCTGTCTGGTGTTCGGCCTTCGCCGTGGCTCAGGCGCCTGTGGATGAACGTGTGGCCATTGGTGGCGCCATCGCCGGTACGCGCCTGCGGGTGCTGGATGAAGAGGCCGGGCTGGCCGGTATCGGTCGCGAGGGCGAGTTGTTCATCGGTGGTCCGGGCCTGGCCCGTGGCTACCTCAAGCGTCCGGCCCTGACTGCCAGCCGCTTCCTCCCGGACCCGTTCGCCACTACGCCGGGCGCTCGTCTGTATCGTACCGGGGACCGGGTCAGCAGCCTGCCCCAAGGGGAGCTCGATTATCTCGGACGGATAGACTTCCAACTGAAGATCCGCGGCTTCCGCATCGAGCTCGGTGAAATCGAGAGCCTGCTGGGACAAGCCGCCAATGTGCGCGAAGCCGCTGTAGTGGCGCGGGACACGGCCGCCGGCAAACAGTTGGTGGCGTATGTGGTGCTGGCCCGGGCCGACGATCGCGAGGCCCAGGAACAGGCATTGCTGGCCCAACTGCGCGAACAATTGCCCGAGTACATGGTGCCGTCTTTCCTCAGTGTCCTGGAGCGTTTCCCGCTGACCCCCAACGGCAAGCTGGATCGCAATGCCCTCAGTGCCCTGGAGTTGCAAGGCAGCGCCTACGTGGCGCCGCGCAACGAGCTGGAGGCCACCCTGGCCGCCATCTGGCAAGAGGCTCTGCAACTGGAGCGGGTGGGTGTGCATGACAACTTCTTCGCACTGGGCGGCCACTCGCTGCTGGCCACGCGCATTCGCTCCAAGGTTCAGAGCGAGCTCAACCTGTCCTTGCCGCTGCGGGTGTTCTTCGAAGGCGAGACGGTGGAACTGCTGGCCAGGCAGGTCGAGCTGCATCGTGATTCCGGGGTGACAGGGGACAAGGTCGATGCCTTGGAAGCCCTGTTTGCGGAGGCCCAGGAGTGATGAATCCGTTACCTGAGCGCATGCTGGCGCTGTCCAAGCGGTTCGCCGCGTTCAGCCCCCAGGAGCGTAGCGCCTTGCAGCGCAAGATGATCGAGCAGGGGCTGTCCCTGGACCTGTTGCCGATCCCTGGGCGCAGTGAGGCCCAGACGCTGATGTGCGCTTCCTATGCACAGCAGCGCCTGTGGTTTCTCTGGCAGCTGGAGCCGACCTCCAGCGCCTATAACCAATTGGCGGTGCTGCGCTTGCAGGGCGACCTGCAGGATGCTGATCTGCAACGCAGTATCCAGTACCTGATCGATCGCCATGAAGTGCTGCGCAGCACCTTCAGCCTGCACGGTCGGCAAGTGATGCAGGTGATTCATCCCCGGCGTGAATTCCTCCTGCAACGCCTGGATTACAGCCACCTTGAGGACGCCGGCCCGCAGGTGTCCGAACAGGTGGCGGAGCAGGGCGAACATCCCTTCGATTTGGAACATGACCTGCTGTTGCGGGCGACCCTGATCAAGCTCGGGCCCCAGGAGCATGTGCTGCTGTTCTGCACCCATCACATCATCAGTGATGCCTGGTCGCTGCCGATCCTGGTGGGCGAGGTGACCAGCGCCTATGAGCACTGGCGCCAATACCAGCGTGCGCCGGAGCTGGCGCCGCTGGCGGTGCAGTACGCCGATTTCGCCGTTTGGCAGCGCCTGTGGCTGGAAGCCGGTGAAGCCGAGCGGCAGTTGCAGTACTGGCGTGAGCGCCTGGGCAGTGAACCCTTGACCATGGAACTGCCCCTGGACCGGCCGCGGCCGCCCGTGCGCAGTGCCCGGGGCGGACGTCACACCCTGGTCTTCGAGCAGGACCTGGACCGTGGTTTGCGGGAACTGGCCGCGAGTGCCGGCTGCACGCTGTTCATGGTGCTGCTGGCCTCCCTGCAGGTGCTGCTGCAGCGCTACAGCGGTGCCCGCAGCATTCGCGTGGGCACGCCTGTGGCCAACCGCACCCGGGCTGAAGTCGAGGGGCTGATCGGCTTTTTCGTCAACACCCAGGTGTTGCAGGCCGAGATCGACCCGCAGCAGTCATTCAGCGCCTTGCTGGCCCAGGTCAAGACCCGGGTGCTGGAGGCCCAGGCTCATCAGGATTTGCCGTTCGAGCAACTGGTCGATGCGCTGCAGCCTGAGCGCAGCTTGAACCAGAGCCCGTTGTTCCAGGTGCTGTATAACCACCTGGCGGGGGATAACGAAGGGGCGCGGGTGGAGATTCCAGGGCTGCGAATCGAGGCCCTGGCCAGCGATAGCGAATCCGTGCGGTTCGACCTGACCTTCAATACCCATGAAGAAGGCGGGCGTCTGCATGGGGCGCTGGTCTACGCCAGTGACCTGTTCGATCCTCAGACCATCGAGCAGATGGCCCGGCATTGGCACAACCTGTTGCAAGCTGTAGTTCGCGAGCCGCAGCGTCGCCTGGGCGAACTGCCCATGCTGGATGCGGCGGAGCGCGAACAGATATTGGAACACTGGAATGTCGGCACCGCCTTCGAGCGTCCACCCTTGTCGGTACCGGCCTGCGTCGAGGCGCATGCAATGCGCAGCCCGGATGCGCTGGCCGTGGTCTGCGCCGGGCGGCAGCTGACGTATCAACAGCTCAATGCGCAGGCCAATCGTCTGGCCCGTCAGCTGCGTGGGCGCGGAGTGGGGCCGGATGTGCTGGTGGGTATCGCCGCGCATCGTTCGATCGAGATGATCGTGGGCCTGTTGGCTGTGCTCAAGGCTGGCGGCGCCTACGTGCCTCTGGACCCCGAATACCCGCAGGAACGCCTCAACGGCATGATTGAGGACAGCGGCATTACCCAGTTGCTGGCCCAAGAGCAGTTGATCGCGCGTTTTGCCGATCTTCCCGGGCTCTGTGTCGAGCCCCTCGAGGATTCGCCGGTGCGCCAGGCCCTGAGTGCCGACAACCTCGACCCGCTTACGGCCCCCGGGCACCTGGCGTATGTGATCTTCACCTCCGGCTCCACGGGCCGGGCCAAAGGGGTGACCATCAGTCACGGCGCCCTGGCCAACTACGTGGCGGCCATTCACCAGCGCCTGCCGCTGGCGTCGGCCCGTAGCATGGCGCTGGTGTCCACGCCGGCGGCGGACCTTGGGCACACGGTGCTGTTCGGTGCCCTGTGCGGCGGCCAGGCGCTGCACGTGATCAGCGCCGATCTGGCGGTGGACGGTGCGGGCCTGGGCCAGTACCTGCAACAGCAACAGATCGATGTGTTGAAAATTGTCCCTTCGCACCTGGCGGCCCTGCTGGGTGAGGACAATGCTGCGGTGCTGCCTCGTCAATGCCTGGTATTGGGTGGCGAAGCCTGCCCGGTGAGCCTGGTGGAGCGCATCCAGCGCCTGGCGCCGCAGTGCCGGATCGTCAACCACTACGGGCCGACTGAAAGCACCGTGGGCGCCCTGACCCAGGCCGTGGACGGTGACTGGTCCCAGGCCGCGTCGATTCCCATGGGCCGGCCGCTGACCAATGTCCGTGCCTATGTGCTGGACAGCGAAGGCCAGCTGGCGGCCATCGGTAGCCTGGGCGAACTGTATCTGGCCGGTGCCGGGCTGGCCCGTGATTACCATCGGCGCCCCGAGCTGACCGCTGCCAGCTTCATCCCCGATCCTTTCGACCTGCAGGGCGGCGCCCGGCTGTACCGCACTGGCGATCAGGTGCGCTACCGCCGCGACGGCAGCATCGAGTTCTGTGGCCGCATCGATCAGCAGATCAAGATTCGTGGCTTCCGCGTCGAGCCGGGAGAAATCCAGGCCTGCCTGCACAGCCATCCCTGGATTCGCGAGTGTGCGGTACTGGCGCTGGATGGACCCCAGGGCAAGCAACTGGTGGCCTATCTGGTATGTCAGCCTGGGCTCGATCCAGAACACTGCAAGGATGTCCTCAAGCAGCATATGAACGCGCGCCTGTCGGCGCATCAGGTTCCCAGCCATCTGCTGTTGCTGCCGGCGCTCCCTCTCAGCCCCAACGGCAAGCTCGATCGCCAGGCCCTGCCGCGCCCTGAGCAGGGCCCTGCGCAGGACCTCTACCGTGCTCCACAGAACCCAGTGCAGCAGACCCTGGTGGATATCTGGCAGGAGGTCCTGAACCAGCCGCGGATCGGTATCAACGATAATTTCTTCGAACTGGGTGGTGACTCGATCATTGCCATCCAGATGGTCAGCCGGGCCCGTCAGGCTGGCTTGCAGATTTCCTCCAGGGACGTATTCCGTTGCCAGAGCATTCTTGAACTGGCGGCGGTGGCCAAGCAGGGCACGGCCTTGCGCATCGATCAGGGACCGGTGCGTGGCACGATGCCGTTGACGCCGATCCAGCAAGTGTTCTTTGCCAGCGACATTCCCCAGCGCCATCACTGGAATCAGTCGCTGCTGCTGACTCCGCGCGAGCCGCTGCAGGTACCGCTGTTGGAGCTAGCCCTGAACCAGCTGCAGGTGCAGCATGATGCATTGCGCCTGAGGTATCGGCAGAGCGCCGGCCTCTGGCAGGCCGAACACCAGGAGCATCCCGAGCCGGTCAGCCTTTGGCGGCAGCAGGTGGCGGATGCCGAGGCGATTCAGGCACTGGGACAACAAGCCCAGAGCAGCCTCGACCTGGAACAGGGGCCGCTGTTGCGCGCGGTGCTGATGGACCTGGACGATGGCAGCCAGCGTTTGCTGCTGGTCATCCATCACCTGGTGGTGGACGGAGTGTCCTGGCGGATTCTGCTTGAAGACCTGCAAAGCCTCTATCGGCAGTTGGCCGAGGGTGCAGCAGCGGTCCTGCCTTCCAAGACCAGTGCTTTCCAGGATTGGGCCGTGCACCTGCAAGACTGGGCGCAGCGCCTTGGGCACACCGACGAACTGGATTACTGGTGCCGGCAACTGGAGCAGGCGCCTCAGGGCCTGCCCCTGGACTATCCCGCCGGGGCGAACCTGGCGTGCCATGGCATGGCGATCAATGCCCGGCTGCCTCGGGAACTGACCACCCAGTTGTTGCAGGAAGCCCCCAAGGCCTACCGCACACAGATCAACGACCTGTTGCTGGCCGCCCTGGCGCGCGTGATCTGCCGTTGGACCGGGCATTCGCAGATGCTGGTGCAGTTGGAAGGTCACGGACGCGAGGAACTGTTTGCCGATGTCGACCTGTCGCGTTCGGTGGGCTGGTTCACCAGCCTCTATCCGTTGTGCCTGACTCCGGCGCAGCCACTCGCGGATTCGATCAAGGCGGTCAAGGAGGACTTGCGCCGGGTGCCGGCCAATGGCCTGGGTTATGGCGCGTTGCGTTACCTGGGAGAGGACGCGGCCCGCGAACGCTTGCAGGGGCTTGCGCAGCCGCGGATCACCTTCAACTACCTGGGGCAGTTCGACCAGAGCTTCGACTCGCAGTCACTTTTTGCGCCGGCCGCAGAAGCAGCCGGTGACGAACGTCACAGCGAGGCGCCACTGAGTAACTGGTTGACGGTCAACAGTCAGGTCTATGGGGGCGAACTGTCCCTGAGCTGGAGCTTCAGCGATCGGTTGTTCAAGCCGCAGACGGTTCAGCGCCTGGCTGATGATTACCTTCTGGAACTGCAGGCGCTGATCGAGCATTGCACCCTGGACACCTCGGCTGGTGTCTCGCCGTCGGACTTCCCCCTGGCCGGGTTGAACCAGGCTCAGCTGGATGCGCTGCCGGTGCCCCCACGAACCATCGTCGACCTGTACCCCTTGTCGCCGATGCAGCAGGGCATGTTGTTCCACACCCTCTACGAGCAGGCCAGCGACGATTACGTCAATCAGGTCCGGGTGTCGGTCCAGGGCTTGGACGTACAGCGTTTCCGTCGGGCCTGGGAGGATGCCCTGCAGGCCCATGACATTCTGCGCACCTCTTTTCACTGGCAAGCGGAGCTCGAGCAACCGGTGCAGATTGTCCAGCGTCAGTTGGCGCTGCCCTTCCGGGTGCTCGATTGGTCGGACGGGCAGGCCAGCGAGCCGGCTCTTGAAGCGCTGGCCGGCGAAGAGCGCAGCCTGTGTGCGCATTTCGATCGTGCACCGCTGTTGCGCCTGTGCCTGGTGCAGACCACGGCCCAGGACTATCAACTGTTCTACACCAACCACCACATCCTGATGGATGGCTGGAGCAGTTCGCAGTTGATGAGCGAGGTCCTGCAACGCTACGCCGGGGTGGTGCCGCAGCAGGCTCCGGGGCGTTATCGCGACTACATCCAGTGGCTGCAACGCCAGGATCTGGAGGCCTGTGAAGGTTTCTGGCGCGAGCAACTGGATCGCTTGGCGACCCCGACCCGCCTGGCGGGCAGCATTGCCCGGGAAAACCCTGGCACGGATTCCGGCCATGGTGAGTTCCACCATGACTGGACACAGCCGTGGACCGAGCGCCTGGTGGCCTTCGCCCGGCAGCAGAAAATCACCGCCAACACCCTGTTGCAGGCGGCCTGGCTCCTGCTGTTGCAGCGCTATACCGGACAGAGCACCGTGGCCTTTGGCGCGACGGTGGCGGGGCGTCCTTCGGAGCTGCCGGGGATCGAGCAGCAGATCGGTCTGTTCATCAATACCTTGCCGGTGATCGCCACCCCCGATGCACAGATGACTGTGGCCCAGTGGCTGCAACAGGTTCAGGCGCAGAACCTGCAACTGCGCGAATACGAACATACGCCGCTCAACGATATCCAGCGCTGGGCCGGCAGCAGTGGTGAAGCGCTGTTCGATACCCTGCTGGTCTTCGACAACTACCCGGTGGCCCAGGCCCTGGAGCAGGAGGAGGCTTCCAGCGTGCGTTTCGGTGCCGTGCACAGTCGTGAACGCACCAACTATCCGTTGTCGGTGGCGGTAGCGCTGGAGCAGCGCCTGAGCATCAGCTACGGCTATGCCAGGGAGGCGTTCAGCGCGGTGATGATCGAGCGGCTCAACGGGCATCTGTTGCACTTGCTGGCGCAGATGATTGGCAATCCCCAGTTGCAACTGGGGGCCATCGAGCTGTTGACCGTGGCAGAGACGGCGAGCCAATGCGTAGCGCCCGTCGCGCCGGGGATCGAGCCGGCGGTACACGAGAGCATCGGTGCCCTGGCACAACGCTGGCCGGAGCGCCAGGCGGTGCTGTTTGCCGGGCAGCGCTTCACCTACGGTGAACTGGACCAGCGGGCCAACCGCCTGGCCCATGAACTGGTGGCCCGTGGGGTCGGCCAGGAGGTCCGGGTCGGCGTGGCCCTGCCCCGGGGCGAGGGGCTGCTGGTGGCCTTGCTGGCGGTGCTCAAGGCCGGCGGCGCCTTCGTGCCGCTGGACCTGAGCTACCCAGCCGACCGCCTGGCCTACCTCATGGCGGATTCCGGCATGGCCCTGTTGCTCAGTGACACCGAGTCGTTGCAGCGCCTGCCTTCGGCCGCCGATCTGGCGGTGCTCGATCTGTCACGTCTGGAGGTCGGGCAGCATCCGCTGACCGCGCCTGCGGTGACGGTGGCGCCAGAGAGCCTGGCGTATGTGATCTACACCTCGGGCTCCACCGGGCAGCCCAAGGGCGTGACCGTGGCCCATGGTCCGCTGGCGATGCACTGTCGCACCACCGGCGAGCGCTATGGCATGACCCCCGAGGACTGTGAACTGCACTTCCTCTCGTTTTCCTTCGACGGCGCCCATGAACGCTGGCTGACCGCCTTTGTCTGCGGCGCCAGCCTGCTGCTGCGTGATGACAGCCTGTGGACTCCGGAGCAGACCTGTGAAGCGATTCGCAGCCATGGCGTGACCATGGCCGGCTTCCCGCCGGCATACCTGCATCAGTTGGCTGAACATGTGCAACGGGTCGGCAATCCGCCGCCCATGCGCCTCTACAGCTTTGGCGGCGATGCGATGCCTCAGGCCAGCTTCGAGCTGGTCCAGCAGGTGTTGCGCCCTCAGTACATGATCAACGGTTACGGTCCCACCGAAACCGTGGTCACGCCGCTGGTATGGAAAACCGCTGCCGGTGAACCCTGTACGGCTGCTTATGCGCCCATCGGCCATTGCGTCGGCGAGCGCAGTGCCTATGTCCTGGATGCCGATCTCAATCCCTTGCCGGTGGGTGTTGCCGGGGAGTTGTACATCGGCGGCAATGGCTTGGCGCGAGGCTATCTGAATCGTTTTGCGCAGACTGCCGAACGCTTTGTGCCCGATCCCTACAGCCCCCTTGGGGGGCGTCTGTATCGCACCGGGGATGTGGTGCGCCAGGGCAGTGATGGTGTGTTCGAATACCTGGGGCGTATCGACAACCAGGTGAAGATTCGCGGCTTCCGCATCGAGTTGGGTGAAATCGAAGCGCGGCTGATGGCCCATGAGCAGGTCAGCGAGGCGGTGGTCCTGGCCCGGGACACCGCCCATGGCCGGCGTCTGGTGGCTTATCTGGTGACGGCCGCGACCGCGCGTGAGGACGAGCAAGACCAGGAAAGGCTGCGTGAAACCCTGCGCCAGACGTTGAAGGCCTGCCTGCCCGACTACATGGTGCCGTCCTATTGGCTGTTCCTCGAACGCTTGCCGCTGTCGCCCAATGGCAAGCTGGATCGCAAGGCGCTGCCCATGCCGGAAATGGCCCAGGCCAGCCACGCCTATGTGGCACCGCGCAGCGATCTGGAGAAGCATCTGGTGCAGATTTGGCAAGACGTGCTGAAAGTGCCGCAGGTTGGTGTGAGCGACAACTTCTTCGAGCTGGGCGGGGACTCGATCATCTCTCTGCAACTGGTCAGTCGTGCGCGTCAGGCCTCGATCCGCTTCACCCCCAAGGACCTGTTCGAGCAACAGACCATCCAGGGGCTGGCCGCGGTCGCGCAGTGTGGGACGCAGGACGACATCGACCAGGGACCGGTGACCGGCGACATGCCGCTGCTGCCGATCCAGCGCCTGTTCTTTGCCGAACCGATTCCCCAGCGGCACCATTTCAATCAGTCAGTGCTGCTGATTCCAGCCATGCCATTGAACCCGGCGGCCCTGAAGCAGGGTTTGCGGGCCTTGTTTGGGCATCACGACGCATTGCGCCTGCAGTTTCAGCAGGGAAGCACAGGCTGGAGTGCCAGCCATGGTCCGCTGGATCAGGCCGGGCCCGGCCCGGACCTGTTGTGGCAGGCCGAAGCTGCCAACGCCGCTGAGCTGGAGCAGCTCTGCGAGAAGGTCCAGTGCAGTCTTGATCTGCAGCGCGGGCCTTTGTTGCGGGCGCTGTTGGTGACCCTGGCGGACTCCACTCAGCGCCTGTTGCTGGTGGCCCATCACCTGGTGGTGGATGGTGTGTCCTGGCGCCTGTTGTTCGAGGACCTGCAAAGTGCCTACACCCAGGCGTTGGCCGGGCAAGCTGTGCAGCTGCCCGCCAAGAGCAGTTCTTATCAGGCCTGGGGGCGACGCCTGCAAGCGTATGCCCGTGGACCCGAGGCACGGGCCGAACTGGCCTACTGGCGCGCGCAGCTGGAAGGCGCACAGGCATCGTTACCTGGGGTTGAACCTGGCACCCAGGCCTTGAGCCGCGACGCTGGCAGTGTGCAGGTCCAGCTCGATGCCGCGACCACCCAACGCTTGCTGCAGCGCGCTCCGGCCGCCTACCGGACCCAGGTCAACGACCTGCTGCTGGCGGCCCTGGCCCAGGTCATGGGGCAGTGGACCGGACAGCCCTCGACCCTGATCCAGCTGGAAGGCCACGGGCGTGAGCAGCTCTTCGAGGATCTGGACCTGAGCCGCACCGTGGGCTGGTTCACCTCGGTGTTCCCGGTGCGCCTGAGCGCCGCGGACAGCGCCGAGTCTTCGATCAAGCGGATCAAGGAACAGCTGCGGGCGATTCCCAACAAGGGGATCGGCTACGGTGCCCTGCGTTACCTGGGCGACACCGCCAGTCGCGAGGCGTTGCAGGGGCTCGCCCAACCTCGGATCACCTTCAACTACCTGGGCCAGTTCGATGGCAGTTTCGACGATCCCCAGGCGCTGTTCATTCCAGCGCCAGAGGCCCATGGCGCGGATGCCAGTCTCGATGCGCCCCTGGGCAACTGGCTGTCCATCAGCGGTAAGGTCTACGAGGGGCAGTTGCGCCTGGACTGGAGCTTCAGCCGGCGCATGTTCGACAGTGCGCAGATCGAGTCGCTGGCCCGGGACTATGTCCAGGCGCTGCAGGCCCTGGTGGAGCATTGCTGCCAGGCCCGCGGCGGCGTCACGCCATCGGACTTCCCGCTGGCGCGGCTGACCCAGGAACAGCTCGACGCCCTGACGCTGGTGCCGGTGCAGATCGAGGACATCTACCCATTGGCGCCGATGCAGCAGGCCTTGTTGCAGCATGAGTTGCAGGACCATGAGGCGGGGGATTTCGTCAACCAGATGTGCATGGACGTGCAAGGTGTCGACCCGCAGCGACTACGTCAGGCTTGGCAGCAGGCCATGGATACCCATGAAATCCTGCGCAGCCGTTTTGTCTGGGGCGAGTCTCTGGCGCAACCGCTGCAGGTGGTTCACAAGCAGGTCGAGGTGCCGTTCCAGGTGCTAGACGGCATGGCGATGAGCAGTGATGAGCTGGAGCGTCTGGCCCTGGCCGAACGACTCAAGGGCTTCGACCTGGCCCAGGCGCCGATGCTGCGCCTGCAAGCGATCCAGCTGGGCGAGGGACGCTACCGGCTGATCTGTACCAACCATCACATCCTGTTGGACGGCTGGAGCGGGTTCCAGTTGTTCAACGATGTGCTGGCGGCCTACACCGGGCAGGCCATCAGTCACCGACCGGCTGGCTACCATGACTACATTGCCTGGCTGCAGGCCCGGGACCAGCAGGCGGACGAGCGTTTCTGGCGTGAACAGCTCGCCCCCCTGAAGGTGCCGAGCTTGCTCAGTGATTGCGCGATTGCCCAGGGGGACCCACAGCGGGGCGGACATCGTCAGCACTACTTCCACTTCGACGAGGCACAGACCGAGCAACTGACCCGTTTCGCCCGGCAACAGAAGGTTACCGCCAATACTCTGGTGCAGGCCGCCTGGCTGTTGCTCCTGCATGTGCATTGCGGTCAGTCCACGGTGGCCTGCGGCGCGACCATCGCCGGGCGCCCGCCCCAGCTCAAGGGCATCGAGCAGCAATTGGGCCTGTACATCAACGACGTGCCGCTGGTGGCCAGTATCGAGCCAGAGCAGAGCGTGGGTGACTGGCTGCAGGCACTGCAAGGGCGCAACTTGCTGATGCGTGAGCATGGCTACAGTGCCTTGAGTGATATCGAGCGCTGGGCCGGGTTGCCGGGTGGGGAGTTGAGCGACACGGTGATCGTGTTCGAGAACTATCCGGTCAGTGCGGCGTCGGCCGGTGGTGATGTCGGTGATTTGCGCCTGGAGAGCATGCACAGTTTCGAGCAGACCAGCTCGGCTCTGACCTTGTATGTCGAGCTCAAGGGGCAGTTGCAGTTCCACTATGACCATCGTCTTGCTGCCTTTAGCGAGGCGGCGGTGCAGGGGTTGAACCTGCAACTGGTGCAGTTGCTTGGGGTGTTGGCAGAGGGTTCGCCGGCGCGCTCGCTGGCGCAGGTGTTGGCGCAGCTGGGTGGGACTCGGTCTCAGCGGGAGGTGCGGGTGGGGGCTTAGGCTCAGGAGACTGGAATGAAGGGCGGGAGGGCAGGTGACTGTTCTTTCGCTTTTAAAAAGTGCATCGCGGAGCTGGAGGCGTGCCGCAGTCGTGGGCGGTCGAGGTCGAAACTGAGGGCTACACGTACCGCGAGGATGTGGAGGAAAACCGGGTTATGTTCGAGTTTGATGGCAAGCCTGAACAGAATTTTCGTGATCTGCTCAAGCGCAACGCTTTCAACTGGTCGCCTCGTCGGAACGCATGGGTGCGCCAATTGACGAACTCCGGAATTTACGCAGGCGAAATGGTATGCCAAGGGTTGGCCAAGCTCAGGGCCAATTAAAGAGCTATAGCCAGGGCGCGTCCCTACACTGTGCTGCGGGTCGGGCTTTCGTGCGGCGCATTGAGCCGCCCCGTCTCCACCCATTGGGTTTCGATCCCTAATGGCCTCGGCCTGACGGTCTATGAGCTCTACATATTTCCAGAGCAACAGCGAGTATTCGTGCCGTTTTTCAACCGGCGCTTGCAGCGCTGTAATTAGAGGCCGATGAAACTCCGGCCCAGGTAATCATTCCCGGTTTCGGTTCGCAGCAACCAAGCCTCTAAGGGGAACTTGCCCCAATGAACTACTTTAAGTGGGAAGGCAAAGTGGTCGAGTCGGTAACCGAGGCTCTGCAAGTCAGTTATTTCGATGCATTTGGTATCATTGAAGTGCAGCCGTTCTACGTGCAGCAATCGTGGTGCAAAGACATGGATACACAGCGGGCGGCTACAAAAAAACCTGCAGTAGCTCAGGGTGATTAATGGGGATGTCTTGGGTGCTAGATATCAGCGATAGGTGAAGTCATAACTGACTAAACAATACCGGCCTAAGCCGGTGTTGTTATGTCGCCATTTTTTATGGCATGGTGGCTTCAATTTCGAAATTGATAATGTTGATCTTTTCGTCAACTTTATAGTATCCAATACTGCTGTAGTTGAATACTGTATCGGTAGTCTTCAGCTTGACTTTTCCAGGAAGGACTTCTTGAATGGCGCCTGAGCTTTTTGTGGTTAGAAACGGGCGCGAGTCTTTTGCTTTAACTAATGCTGTACTATCATCAATTTGTACGTTCATGAGGTAGTAGTTATAGGTTAGCGGTACGGTCGCCCCTCCATTGTCAGAAAGTATCTCGTATATTGCCCCTCGCTCTCCTATTAATGTAGTGGATACAAGCTTTGTTGGCTCCGGAGAGTTTTGAGTAGAGCCGTATATATACAGGGCTTGCCCAAGGCAAATAATAATCAGTACTCCTACCAGCCACTTAGTAGCCTTTTGATTTTGCATACTCAATCCCAGCTTTGATCCATTCTTGATCCATCGGGTCATCGCCATAAGGCGCGCTTTCCCACCATTTTCCAAACTCTTCGCTGGAAGTACCAGCTACTGATTGCGCAGCTCCCGCTGCCCTCAGCAGTATTTCTGTGGAGATACCAGCAGCCTCTCCAGTGGCACCATAATTGAAATTTCCAAACTCTTGGTATTGACTGCCACGTTGTTTGTAGTCCCAGTCTCCTTTATTTTTTACCTTCGTATAAAACCAACCTAAAAGAAATGCATTGGCTCCATTGAAGAACTTATACCGTTCTTTAGCCTCCTTGAGGTTTTCGTCTATTAGAACGCCGACCGGAGCTGGAGGGACGGTTGTAATCTTAGCCTTCTCTTTAATTGCCTCGGCCAATTTCTTTTCAAGTGCTTCAATGGCTAAGGAGTGAAGCTCAATGTTGAGATCTGCTGTGAGGCCATCAATCATCTGGTCTAGGATCTCTTTAAAAGCATCGTCATCGCTGCGAGTTGCTAGATCGATTTCATTCATTATTTCTTCGATAGAGATTGAGGTGTATTTTCTCGGCGGTAGCGTGGATAAGATATATTGATTGTCTTCTAGAGCTCCTTGTCTTTTTTTGATGAGTTTGTTGATTGTAGCTATTGATTTGTCAAATGAATTCTCATTGCCTGGGATGGGGGGGCCGCCCTCTGCAGCGATCTCAGATCTAACTTTACCTTCAATGCCTTCTTTGTTTTCTCTCGCACTAATTTTTATATCGTAAAATGCTTCTGTGAGTTGAAGTGGAACAATTTTCCAAACGTTGAGAGAAAGATCTTTATAGCTGTCCATGCTTGGCCATCCTTCCGACTCATCACGTAATCTGTCCGCTAGGTCGATTCCTGTAGTCGAGGTCCTTCCTCGGCGTAAGCCTTCACCATAACCACCACCGCCGCCAACTCCATAGTTTTGTTGCCTATCTGGATGAATCGTGAACTCTAGTTCGAAAGCTGACCCTGACATATATACATACCTGCGCCGCTAACTGCCTCATGCTAAATTACATGGCTCGTTGGCATTAATTTGTTCCAGAGACATCCCTACAGGGCGCTCCGAAGTTATGTGCTGCAGCGCCTTTACTCATTTCGAGCTGGATGCGCTACCAAGGCACAAAATAACTGTACGTATAACCAGTGCTTTACGCAATCGAAATATGCGTTTGTGCATAATTTTATTGCTACTGATTCTCATTTATTTTCAGGCAACGGAAGGGCAAAGTGAAGAGGCATCTGGCCCTAAGCTGGGCAGCCTTCCCGGGCGGACTTCTTGTTACAGGTGGCCGGCCGCAAGTGCTCTTCACGCGGGGCACCTGTTTCACAACGTGAGGATCTCCATTCGCCAAAAGCCGTAACCATTCACCCCCTTGCATAATTTTCCGTGAACACCACGGCACGCGGGCCTGTAAGCTATTCAGGAGGTCCGCTGCCAACTCTTCTCAGGATCGTTCGCGATTCGTCACCAATCCTGGTAGAGAGCCCCATGACTGCATCCGTCCCCTGAGCAACATCCCTTCGCCCTGGACAATTCAAACACCTGATCCGCGTAGTATCCGTGACTGGCCGTCTACCAGAGCGCGACGTAATTCTGTTGTGGCTCACACACACTACTGGCGTTCGCGCTCCTCGAGCTGGCTTGCCAGCGAAGGCGTCAGCCCAGACGCTGAATGGCTTGCGGGCCTCTTCGCCGGCAAGCCGGCTCCTACGAAAATCCAATACCAATGCGTATGCCGAAGACCGAGGGCGAAACATCAGGTCGATGCTGGCGCTGCGGACAAAAAAATCCCCGCCCCGGTGACCGGAGCAGGGAGGGGTTCAACTGGGGCGAATCAGAAGCTGTATTTGACGTTGAACATGACGTTGCGCGGGTCACCGTAGTAGATCGAATTGTAGGTGCCGATACCGCTGTAATAGGTCCGGTCGAAGACGTTGTTCAGGTTGACCGTGGCCTTGAGGTTCTGATTGAAGTCATAGCTGCTCATCAGGCCCACAACCGCGTAGCTTGAGCGGGTGAACTTGTGGCTGGGCAGCGGATTGTAGGCGGCATCGGTGAAGGTGTCGTCGACGAACGAGGTCGCGCTCTGCCATTGCATGTTGCCGCCCACGGTGACCTTGTTCAGCTCGGCAGGCAGGCGATAGGTGGTGGCGACTTTGAACAGATGCTGTGGCTGGGTGGTCGCCACACGCTTGTTCTTGGCGTCGTAGGACTCCTGATAAACGTAGCCGGCGTTGACGTTCCAGTCCGGCAGCACTTCACCTGCCATTTCCAGTTCAACGCCATTGGTGGTAGCGCCCTTGATCGCACGCATGGCCTCGAAGCCGTCGACACCCATGACGCCACTGCTCTCGGCAAGGTTGTCCTGCTTGAGTTGGAACAATGCCATGCTGGCGTTCAGGCGACGGTCGAAGTATTCACCCTTGATCCCCACCTCGTAGCTCTGCCCGGTCAGCGGGTCCAGGGGCTTGCCGTCCGCTCCCAGGTTGTAGGGCTGCGGCTTGAAAATGTCGGTGTAGCTGGCATAGACCGTGTGGTGGTCGTCCAGGTCATAGGTGACGCCGGCATAGGGAATGACTTCCCCGGAATTGGTGGTGGAGATTCGTGGCAGTTGGCGAAGGGCGTTGACCCGATCGATCTGCCAGTCGTAGTCGTTGACCCGGGCGCCGAGAATGAAGTTGAGGGCATCGGTGGGCTTGAGAATGACCGCCGCGTAGGAAACCTTCTGTGTGCTTTTCACGTCGAAGGTCGACCACCAGGCCCAGTCAGTTGGATAGGGTTCGCTGTTATCCCAGTTCAGTACGTTGTCAATGGTACTGGAGCTGGTGCCATCGGTACGTTTGGACATGGTGGTGGCATGGGAGTAGTTGTAGCCGAACACCAGTTCGTGGGTCCTGCCAAACAGCGCGAACGGACCCTTGGCATAGGCATCGAAGGACTTCTCGTCGCTGTTGGAGTCGAAGTTGGTCACGCCGCCCGGCGGCAGGTAGCCATAGTCCTGGCTGTTGTCTAGGTTGACGTGCTCGCTCGACATGCCGGCGATGATTTCCCGCGAGGTGTATTTGCGCGCATTGACCGTCGCCTTGAAGGTCCAGTCATTGTCGAACTGGTGATCGAGGCCGACAAAGGCGTGCTGGGTTTCCTGGTTGCGGTAGGCGTACTTGTCAGCCGGGTTGGTGGAGCGGGAAAACTTGATCCGATTCCCGTTCTTGTAAAACACCGGCAAGCTGGTGTTGGTCGTGGCGTCGTTGTTGTTCTTCTGGTAGTCGTAGCCGACGCTGAGGGTGGTGGAATCGCTCAGGTCGCCTTCGAGAATGCCGTAGAAGACGTTCTGCTCACCTTTCTGATAGTCGATGAAACTGTTGCGCTTGCCGGTCCCGGCCACCATCCGCCCGCGTATCGCACCACCTTCTACCAGGGGGCCGGAGACATCCACTTCGCTGGTATAGCGGTCCCAGGAGCCAGCGCCTGCGGCGATGTGGCCCTGGAATTCCCGAGTTGGGCGCTTGCGCACCATGTTGATCACCCCGGACGGATAACCGATGCCGTTGACCAGGCCGGTGGCACCCTTGAGCACTTCGATGCGGTCGTAGATCAGGGTATTGCCGATGCTGTAGTTGTCGCGGATGTTGCCGCCGTCGGTGCCCAGGCTGGGAATGCCGTCGTACTGGAAGTTCTGGATTTCAAAGCCCCGCGAGTAATACACGTAGCCTTCGGAACTCTCGCGGTTAACCGTGATACCGGGGGTCTGTTGCATGACTTGCGCCAGTTCGGTCAGCCCTTGATCATCCATTTGCTGGCGGGTGATGACGCTCACCGACTGTGGCGTTTCGCGCAGCGAAAGGTCCAGACGAGTGGCCGAATTGCTTTGCCCTGTGGTGTAGGAACCGGTCCCCTCGGTGGTGCTCCCCAGCCCTTGAGTGGAAATGTTCGTGGTCCCCAACTGCACGGACCCGCCGCTTTGCCCCAGGGTCACTGTGTTGCCTTGCCGCTGGTAGGTCACCCCGGTTCCCTGTAGCAGCTGTGTCAGGGCCTGGTCGGGTTGCAACGAGCCCTTGATTGCCGTGCTGCGCTTGCCCTGAACGCTGTCCTGGTTGTAGAGCACCTGCAGGTCGGCTTGCTGGCCGAACGTCTGCAGGGCGTTGCCCAGGGACTGTGCAGGAATATCGAAGTTGGCTTGCTGGGCTTGTACCTGGGCGGCACAAGGCAGCGCCAGTACGGCCCCAAGCAGATACGACCGCAAGTTCGGCCGCAGCGCATGACGCATGAGCAGGGCTTTTTTAAGGGGGGTGAGTCCAAGAGGTGCTGGCATGTTCATTTGCTCTTATTAAAGCGGCAATGGGAATTCATTTTAAATGTGAATGTTTCTCAAACTTACTATGAGACGTTCGACTTCCCGAAAACCGGAAAGCCGATACGTAAAAAATCAGGCGGGTTCGAGTTCGCAACTGACCTTGCCTGCCTCCATTCGAACCAACTGGTCGGCAATGTCGAAATAGCGATCGTCGTGGGAGATAACGATGATGGTCTTGCCCATGCGCTTGAGATCCGGCAACAGCTCGGTGTAGAAAATGCGCCGGAAGGTCGGGTCCTGGTCAGCAGCCCATTCGTCGAACACCAGCACCGGGCGCTCCTCGATCCAGGCGTTGACCAGTGCCAGTCGCTTGCGTTGCCCGGTGGACAGGTCGGTGGTGGTGAAAGCCCCGTCGCGGATGCTCACCTTGTGCCCGATCTCCAGGCGCCGCAGATACTGCTCGGCATCTTCGGGCAGTTGTTCGCCACCCTGGACCAAGTCATCGAACAGGTAGTAGTCGGCAAAGATGGTGGTGAACAGTTGTCGATAGTCGTCGCGAGTCTCGGCGGTGACCGCGCCGCCGTTAAGCCGGATCTCGCCTTCCTGGGGTCGGTACAGGCCCAGTAGCAGCTTGATCAGAGTGGTCTTGCCGCAGCCGTTTTCGCCGATGATGAACACAATGTCGCCCTGGTTGATCCGCAGGTTCACCGGGCCCAGGGCAAAGGGCGCACTGCCTTCCACGGCAGGAAAGGCATAGCGCACATCGTGCAGTTCCAGGCTGTGCACCACCTGGGGCTGGGTCGCGGTTTCACTGAGCAGCAGGTGCGGTTCGGGCGAGGAGAAGCGCTCCGACAGCTCGGCGATGCGGCGGAAGGCCACCTGTGCCCGGCTGACGATCGGCAGGTTGCCGATCAGCAATTCCAGGGGGCCCTTCATGTACAGCAGCACCAGGACGAAACCGCTCATCACCGCGCGGTCGTTGTTGGGCCAGAAGGACTGCAGGGCCAGGGCCAGGCCGATGACCACGAAAAAAAGCATGGAGCCGAAGGTCTTGGCGACAATGAAAATGTTCACCGACTCGATCTGTTTGTTGCAGATGTGCTCGGCGCTGTGCTTGATCCGCTGGTTGAACATGCGGTTGCGTCGCGGCCGGTGGATGCGCAGCTCCTTGGCGCCGTCGGCAATGGCGTTGTAGTGCTTTTGCAGGTTGTCCTCTTCATCCCGGGCGTCCATGAACCCCTTGATGCCCTTGGTCTGCGCGACAAACTGCACGCTGCAGCCAATCACGATGGCCACCAGCATCAGCAGGAACATCGGCCATGAGAGCAAGGCCAGGTAACCCAGGCAGCCCAGGGTCACGGTCAGGGAAATGGCCAGTGGCGCGAAGGCGAAGGCGAAGTCGCTGATGGTGTCGATGTCGTGGGTCAGTACCGGGATCAGGCGATGGCTGCGATAGCGTTCGATCTGCTCGATGGGCGCGCTCAGGACTTTCTCCCCCAGGTCTTTGCGCAGCTTGCTGATGATGTGCTGGCCGACGTAGTTGCTGCCGATGTCCGACAGAATCGAACACAGCAGCGCCAGCAGGCACAGCCCGGCGAAGGTCAGGACCACGCCGCGGCTGAGGCCGTCGGCGCCGTTCAGGGCCTGATTGATGGTCGCCAGCAGGACAGTGATGCTCAGGCCACCGATGATGCCCAGCACGATCGAGAGGGCCACTGTGGGCCAGAAAGGTTTGAGCAGGCCCAGCAGGTCACGGATGGCGCTGCGGCTACGCGGAGGGCTGTTCATGATGACTCCTGGTTCAAGCACGGATAAGGGCGGGTGAGAGGCGGTTGGCGTTGGTGGTGCATGGGGGGCGGGGTGCAGCCGTCGGGTTCATCTGGTGCGCTTCCTCTGGAATAGATCGAAATACGGGCAATGGTCCGGGGTGCACAGCGCTGCGCGGCGTGCAGTGCTAATTGCTTCAGTGCCAGGCTTGAGGAGGCTGTCGCGCTCGGGGCGGGGCTTGACTCAAGACCGTTGCAGAGAAGACGAAGTGGCGCTGGGGGGATTTAGCGCAGGCCATGCGTTGGGCCATGCGCCGGTCGCTGCAGGGTGGCTGCAGCGACCGTGCGATCAGGTCAAAGTGGCCGATCGAAGAAGAACTCGCGCTCCAGGCGCAGCAGCGCAGCCTTCTTGTGGGCCAGCTGGATGTCCTTCAAGTGACCGAAGCCCTGGGACTTGAGGAAGTCGATCTGCCGGTCATGGTCGATGCGCGGTTCGCCGAGGATGCGCTGGGTGCGTGGGTCATCCAGGAACATGTAGTGCATCAGCGAATTGAACCAGCCCTTGAGCTTGCCGATGCCCTGGTGCTTGTTCTCGCCCACCACCACGTGCCAGCCGCGGTCGTGGTCCTGCACGTCGTAGTAAGGGGCGATGCGGTCTTCCTTGCACCAGTAGACTTCGAAGTAGGCGAAAGGCTCGTCGTCGTAGCAGCCGATCAGCGGGTGGACGCGTGGGTCTGCCAGCATGTCTTGCAAGTAGGCGGCATGCTCGTCGAGGCTTCCCGCTTGCTCCCAGAAGAACGCCACCTGCTCCAGGTTCATCCAGCGGTTGAAGGCTTGCAGGTCACGATCCGGGTCGATGGTGCGCAGGCTGAATTCGGTGTTCAGCCCCGGCAATCGGCGGCGGTACACCTCGCCCTGAGGTAGCGGCGGGCGTTGTGGGTGACGTTTCTCGCCGCTGAACTGGTAGAAGGGTGCGGTGTGGGCGCTGGCCGGAGCACTGAGCCAGGGGAGCGGGTGCTGCCAGAACGTACTGCGTCGGCACTGCAGTTCCACCTGGTGGGCATCCGCGCTGAGCAAGGTGTCAAAGACCCCCTGGCGAATGGCCGACACCGCAAAGTCGCGGCTGGCACGCAGGCGAACCCGCACCAGGGCGGACTTTTTCTTGTAGCAGAAATGCCCGCCGAGCAGGGCCAGCAGCGCGCTGGCCGGATAGTTGGGCGCAATCTCGCCGCTGATCTCGATCAGTTCGCCATCGCTGCGAAAGGTCAGTGCCGCGAAGCCCTCGGTGTGCAGGCTGCCCTGATTCTCTTCGGCGTCATGCACACTGGCGGTGGAACCGTCGCTTAGCGACAGGGTGAACAAAGCTGCTTTCATTGTGTGTCTCCGTCAGTCGATGAGGGGAAGGGTCAAAGGTCGCGGGCAACCCGGAACCCCAGCCAGTCACCACGATCGGTGGGGTAGATGTTGTTGCGGTTGCCTGAGCGGGAAAAAATCGGCGCTTCGGTCCAATCGTTGCCGCGCATCTGCAGGACGCTGCAGTTGGGCTCGGTCCAGGCGCTGCCGTCGGTGGGGGCGCCGACATAGTTCTCATGCCAGCAGTCGGGGGTGAACTCGTAGACATTGCCGTGCATGTCGTAGACGCCGAAGGCGTTGGGGGGGAAGGAACCGGCTGGCGAGGTGAAGCTGAAGCCGTCTTCCGGGCCGTAGGTGTTGGCGTGCTTGGCGATGCTGTACTCCTTGCCCTCGTCGAAAGGGAAGGGGAAGGGACCGGTGCTGCCGGCGCGGGCCGCGTATTCGCGCATGGCTTCGCTGACGATGAAGTAATGCTGGCCGGTGCGCTTGGACAGCCAGGCGGTGTAGGCCTGGGCTTCGTTGAAGTCCATGCACACCGCCGGTTGGCGCGGGCCGACTTCGTAGCGGGGTTTGCCGGCCTTGCATTCACGACCGGGACGAGTGTCGCCGTCGGGCATGCGGTAGCCGGTTTCCCGCAGGTAGGTCGCCCATTCGCCGGCCAGGACCTGGAAACGCCCGATGGCGAAAGGTTTGGCGAAGGTCACTTCATGCATCGGACCCTCATCCTCCTGGCGGCCGACCTCGTCAGCGGGGGTGCCCATGGTGAAGGTGCCAGCGGGCAGCACCACCATTTCCGGGCAGTCCTTGCAGTCCTTGAACACCTTGCCCGGCTGGGGCGAGGCGGCGGCCTGGGCGGCGGTCGGCAGGAACAGGCTCAGCAGCAGGGCCAGCGAGAGGCTGGCCAGGGCCGGGCGGTGGGCGGTACTCAGTGAATGCTGTTTCATCATGACTCTCTTTTTAAAAGTGACACAGGGCGCAAGGAGGGGCGGTTTCAAACCTTTTTGCGCAACAGGTCCATGAGGCGATCGATCTGTTGTTCGTCGTTGAGCAGGCCAGGCGCGGTACGGATCACTGGGCCCACATCGCGGTCCACGGCATCGACCACCACCCGATTGGCCATCAGGTAGGCGGCGACCTTGTCGCAGTCCTGATTCTTGACCCGGAAGAAGGTGAAACCCGCCGACAGCTCGGGGCTCAGGGGAGTGACCAGCTCCACTTGGGGCAGCTCCTGCAGACGCTGCTTGAGGTAGCTGTTGAGGGCGTGGATGCGCGCCTGGACCTCGGCCTTGCCCAGTTGCAGGTGCAGCTTGAAGGCCTCATCCAGGGCCCAGCGATGTTCAAAGGCGTGGTAGCCGCCGGGGGTCATGCTGGTGCCGAAATTGTTGTCCTCGGAAAAGGTCGGCACGCTGGGAGTGACGTTCTTGAGCTCCTCGGAGCGGGCACAGATGATCCCGGTACCGCGGGGGCCGAACATCCACTTGTGGGTGCCGGCGATGAAGAAGTCGCAGTGCATGTCGGGAAAGCTCAAGTCCTCCACGCCAAAACCGTGGACCCCATCGACCACGTAGAGGATCTGCTGCGGTTCATCACGCTGGCGATTGAGTTCCTCCACCAGTTTGCCAATCTCGCCGATTGGCAGTTTCACGCCGCTGCCCGACTGCACCCAGGTCATGCCCAGGACCCGGGTATTGGGGCGGATGCTGCGCTTGATCGAATCCAGGATTTCATCGCTGGAGACCCGGTGCGGGTCCTTGAACAGGCTGATCTTGCGCACTTGGGTACCCTGTTTGCGTACCCGGTATTCCAGGCTGTAATCGGTGGCGTAGTGCTCGTGCACCGTGGTCAGGATTTCCTGCTCGGGCCTTACGTGAATACCGCCATAGATCATCGCCAGGCCTTCGCTGGTGCTGCCGGTGAGGGCGATCTGGCCAGGCTTGGATTGCAGATAGCGGCCTGCCCACTGGCGGACTTCGGCTTCGCGTTTCCAGGGTTCCTGCAGGTCCCAGTCCATGGTCAGCCCGGGGTTGCGATCGATGTTGGCGCGATGCCGTTCGATGGCTTCACGCACGGGCCTTGGGTGCGAGGTCACCAGGAAATTGGAGAAGTGCAGGTAGTTCGGGTCCTGATCGAACAGCAGGCGCAGTTGCGCCCATGGGTCCTTGGGCGTGGGCGCCGGGGCGCTAGCGCTAGTGCCGGACGCTGCCAGGGCGCCGGCGCCCAGAGGCAGGCCGGCGGCGAGGATGCCGGCCTGTTTGAGAAATGTACGGCGATCGGTCATGAGCTCATTTCACTGGTTGGCAAAAGGGGAGGATCAGTGGTTGGCCAGGGGCTTGGCGGACTTCTGCACCTGCTCCCAGACTCGCAGGAAGTTGCCGCCCCAGAGCTTGGCGATATCTGCTTCGCTGTAGCCGCGCTGCAGCAGTTCGGCGGTGATGTTGCGGCCCTCGCTGACGTCCTTCCAACCGTCCAGGCCGCCGCCGTCGTTGAAGTCCGAGCTGATACCGACGTGGTCGATGCCGATCTTCTTCACCGCGTAGTCGATGGCGTCGCCGAAGTCCTTGAGGGTGGCCTTGGGTTCTGCTTCGACGATGCTGTACAGCTCGCCGGCGTACTCGCCGAAACGCTGCTCGGGCCACACGGTGATGATGGCGTCGCCGGGCATCAGGGCCATTTCCAGCCCGGTCAAGGGTTGCAGGTCGAAGCGGGCGCGCAGGGCGTTGAGCTTGTCCCGGGTCGCTTGGCTCAGGGGGCGGATATAGGTGGGAAAACCGACGATCTGCACCACGCCGCCGCTGTCCTTGATCAACTGCATTTCCTTGTCGCTGAGGTTGCGCGGGATATCCACCAGGGCCCGGGGCGCCGAGTGCGAAGCGACGAAGGGCGCGCGGCTGAGCTGGCTGACTTGCTCCAGGGCCTTGCTCGACATCTGCGACACGTCGATGATCACCCCCAAATCGTTGAGCCGGCGCACGGCCTGCTGGCCCAGGTCGGACAGCCCGCCCAGGGCATCCGGGGTGTCGTTGAAGAACGGCAGTGGCCGCGAGGAATCGGACCAGGCGTTGTTGCCTACATAGCTGAAACCGAACATGCGCATGCCACGGGCAGTCCAGAGATCGAGCTGGTTGAGATCGGTGCCCAGCGGGTAGGCGTTGAGCATGCTGAGGAACACCGCGAACTTGCCTTCACCATTGAGGCGGCGGAACTCTTCCGGGGTGTGGGCGATGGCCACCTGGTTGGGGAAATCGCGGACCATGCCGGTGAGAATCTTGTAGCGAGCTTCCTGTTCATTACGCGCGGCGTCGACAAAGCCCGCCGTTGGGCGATGAGGGGCATTTGGGCCGTTCCAGATTTCCGGCCAGCCAAAGATCGTCAGGGCTGCGCCGGACAGGCGCCCGCGTCCGGCCTTGGCCAGGTCGAACTGGCCGCTGCCGTCCTTGTCGGCCTCGTTGCCGGCACTGCCGAAATCCAGGGGCACGGTAATGTGGCTGTCGAAGGAGAGGATGCGCTCCTGCAGTTCTTCTGCCTGCTTCATCACCTTGACCGGGTAGCCGGGGTTGTCCCTGAACCAGTAGTCCCAGGCCAGGAAGCCGGCGCCGGCGCCAATCGCCAGGGCCAGCGGCAGGCCAATGTAAAGAGCCTTCTTCGAACGTGGTTTTGTCATTGCCATCTCAGTCGGATTCGCCGTCAAGGTGCAGGCACAGGGGCCTTTGCTATCTGGGAAGAACGAGCCAGTGACGAGGAAATTTAAGCCTCCTGCGCGGGCGGTAAATTTCCTGGGGCAATAAACGTTCTAGCTTGGATAAAGCCTGCATCAGGGCTGACACAGGTAGGGCAATGACGATTTCTCGACGAGGGTTCATGGCGGGCTTGGCGCTGACTGGCGCTGCAGTGCCGGCGGCGTTTTACGTGCATCGCGAGTTGACGCGTGAGGAAGAGTTTCCCGTCACCCCGGGCGAAGCCACGGTGGACCTGGCAGACACCGCCGGGCAACGCTTGGCGGACCAATTGCGGGGCGTCTGGAGCATTCGCTTCGAAGGTGCCGATGCCGGGCTCGACGGCTTGCCGCGCCAGGGGCTGGAGCTGTTCCTCGACATCGCCCAGCGCGGTCGCGGCCTGCGCGGCTACCTGGACACCGCCGAAGGCCTGCGTGGCGCGGCCGAGCCGCGTTACCGGATTGTCGGTGATCTGGTGAGCCCGCAGCCGGGTGAAATGTACTGGCGCCTGGTTCCGGTCTCGGCGGCGGACGGCGCCGCCGCCTATGAATTCAAGATGAGCCTGGATGAGGTCTGGGCCGATTTCGCCAATGCCGGCAGCGGCACCCTCAGTGGCCGTGTCGAGCGCCTGGACCGGCCTCTGGCGTTGCCTGCCCTGGATAACCGCTTTGTCGCCACCAAGCAGATGTTTCCCGAGGCTCGCCAGCGTATCGGCCTGAACCCGACGCTGCAGGCCTGGCTGGTGTCGCCCGAGCATCGTTTGTTCCACCAACTGTGGCACGCGACCCGGGACAAGTGGCACCGGCTTTCCGAAGAGAAGCGTGACGCCCTGCGCGGCATCGGCTGGCAGCCCGGCCCCCGGGGCCAGGAGCGCGATGCGCGCGGTCCGAAGAAGGATCGCAACGGCTCGGGCATCGATTTCTTCTTCATGCACCGGCACATGCTGGGCACGGCGCGTTCCATGCAGGATTTGCCGTCCTGGCAGTATTTCCCCCTGCCGCAGCCGGAACTGCTGCGTGATCGCCTGGGCTTCGCCCGCTATTTTGACAACCATGACGGCGGTTCCTTGCCCCCGGCGTGGCTGGCCGATGACGATGACGACTACAGCCAGTGGGTCAGCGACATCAAGGCCGGCGAGACCTACCACAGCAACTTCCAGGTCTGGGAGTCGCAGTACCGCGACCCGCGCTACCTGGCGAACCTGAGCCTGGGTCAGTTCGGCTCGGAGATTGAACTGGGCCTGCACGACTGGCTACACATGCGCTGGGCCTCGGTGCCGCGTGATCCTTCCAGCGGTGCACCGGTGCCCATGGCCCGCGATCCGGCGGACTTTTCCCCGCGCTGGTACCAGCCGGAAAACGACTTTCTCGGCGACCCGTTTTCTTCCCATGTCAGCCCGGTGTTCTGGCGTTTCCATGGCTGGATCGACGACCGCCTGGAGGACTGGTTCCGCGCCCACGAGCGTTTCCATCCCGGCGAGCTCAAGCGTCTGGAAGTCAATGGCGTGCCCTGGTTCGCCCCGGGGCGCTGGGTCGAGGCCGGCGATCCCTGGCTGGGACCGGTGACCCACGGTTGCAGCACTATCCCTGGATTGCAGACCGGCAAGACCGTGGAGATGGACCCGGAAACCATGAAGCTGGCCCTGCGCATCACCTTTATCGAGGATGAAAAGCAGTTGGCCGATCTGCTGCGCAAGGTGCCGCGCCGGCCCTGGTATGCGCGGCATTTGAAGGTCAGGCAGCGGCTGCTGTAGTGGAGCCGGACTGATCGCGAACTTCGAGTCTGGAGGTCGTTGCTAGGGGGGGTCAGATCGAAAGGGCCACTTCGGCCAGGAAGCTGAACAGTTCTGGGTATCCGGTCTGCTGCCATGCTTGGGTTTCATGATCAAAAAAGCACACCTCTGCCAGGCATTGATTATTTTCAATCCGGAATCCGTAGAAGTCGCCGCAGCCGTTCTCTGAAAACAACAGATGACACTTGCCAATCAGTAGGTGTTGTCGATTGATTCTGGCCAGGTTGAAATCGCTGTCTCTGTCCAGTGAGTAGACGATTCCCAAGGCAAAGTAGCCGCCCCCATGCTTCAGCAGGAACTGGCGGTACTCGACAGGAAGTCGCAGCACCAGGTCATTTTGAGCCTCGGTGATGTCCTCCTCGGTGGCGGCGCTGTCCGAAGGGAGCTCAAACCAGATCGGATGGAGGTTCTTCTTGGCATTCAGCAGTTGTTCAAATTCACTGAAGTTCATTGTCCTGGTCTTTTTGAGGGGCGAGGCATCAGGTGTCGGCCAGGGTTTCAGACGCTCCGTGATGGTTCAGGAACCGAGCTAGCGATTCTATGTCCTGAGCTTTCGGTTTCTTGCTGGTCACGGCCTCGTAGATCTCGTTGAGCACCAGATCCGGGTCCTTGTGGGTGAGCTGCGAGATGACATTCGCCAGGTTCCGATCTGACAGATGTTCATACAGCACTGCCAGAAGAGGAGGGTAATCGGTTGGGCTGACTCCGTTCGGGAATGCTCTTTTCAGCATCGACAGCACGTCTGCCAGGGCGGCGTCCAGCTCGGTTCCAAGGGGCATGGTGGGGGCGTTGCTCGCGTCTGTGGGTGGTCGGACGATTCTAGGTCATCAGCGCCCTGGCCGTCGCTGCGACGATGGCCAGTGGTGATACCGCTGGCCATGCGAGCCTTTGGTGATTCATTGATTCCAGCCGCCACCCAGGGCCTTGTACAGGGCAATGCTCGACTGCAGCCGTGACAGCCGCAATTGCACGTTCTGATCCTGGGCGGCGTACAGGGTGCGCTGGGTTTCCAGCACGGTCAGCAGGTCTTCGGCGCCTGCCTGGTAGCGGCTCTGGGCAATCTCGAAGGCCCGTTGCGCCTGATTCAACTCCTCGCTCTGCCACTGGCGTTGCTGGTCCAGGCCGCGAATGCTGTTGAGGGCTTTTTCCACATCGGCAAAACCATTGATGATCGCCCCGCGATAGCTTTCCAGCAGTTCTTCCTGCTGGGCCGTGGCCTTGTCCCGTTCGGCGCTCAGGCGCCCGGCGTTGAAGATCGGTGCCACCAGCCCCGCGCCGAGGTTGTAGAAGGGACTGCGCAGCAGATCCGGGGCGTGACTGGCGCCGGAGCCGAGGCTGGCGCTCAGGGTCACGCTGGGCAACATGGCCGCCCGCGCCACTTTGACATCGGCCTGGGCTGCGGCCAGTCTGGCTTCGGCGCTGGCAATGTCCGGGCGCCGGGTCAACAGGTCGCTGGGGACTCCGGCGTTTATGTTCGGCCATTGCAGCTCGGCGAAGCCCTGGTTGCCCAGGCGCAGGTCCTGCACCGGTTGCCCGAGCAGGGCGGCCAGGGTGATCCGTGCTTCCTCGGCCTGTTGCTGCACCAGTGGCAACTGACGTTGCTGGGCGGCGACCAGGCTGCGTTGCTGGGCCAGTTCCAGGGCAGTGGCCGAGCCCGAGTCGTAGCGGGTTTGCACCAGTTTGAGCACGCTCAGGGCGTTGTCCAGGTTCAGCCGAGCGATTCGGCTTTGTTCGCTCAGCGCCAGCGCCTGCGTGTAGCTGTTGGCCACGCCACTGAGCAGGGTCAGTTCCACCGTGGCCTGGTCGAATTCGCTGGCCTTGACGCCCAGGAGGGCGCTGTCGCGGGCGGCGTGGCGGCCGCCCCAGAAGTCGATCTCGTAGCTGGCGCTGAGGCTGGCGTCGAAATAGTCCACGGCCTTGCTGTCGCTGGTGGCGTCCAGTTGGCTGTAGCCCTTGCCGCGCAGCAGTTTCTGCCGGTTGGCGTTGAGCCCGCCCTTGAGCTCGGGCAGCAGTGGCGCGCCGGCGATCACCGCGCTGGCCTGGGCCTGGCGTACCCGCGCCATGGCTGCGGCGAGGTCGAAGCTGCCATCGCGGGCCTGGGCGATCAGGCGGTCCAGGTCCGGGCTGGCGAACTGGCTCCACCATTGCCGGTGGTCGGCCTGGGCCGCGGGGGAGGCGCTTGCATGCCAGGTGGTAGGGGCTTGCAGGCCGCTGTCCGGGCGTGATCCGGGGGCGCTGCAAGCCGCCAGCAAGATGCTGGCAGCAACAAGGGTCAGGGATGCTTTCATCAATCGATCATTCACTGGTAAGGGCCGTGACCGGGTCGAGCCGGGCAGCTTTGCGGGCCGGCATGAAGCCGAAGATGACACCGGTGGCCAGGGCGCAGGCGAAGGCGCCGAGCACTGCGGCCAGGGAGAAGGCCACCGCCACTTCGCTGAGGATCAGGATGCCGCCGATGAGCATGGCCACGCCGATGCCGGCCAGGCCGCCGACCACCGAGAGCATCACCGCTTCGGTGAGGAACTGGCGCAGGATGTCGCGCTGGCGGGCACCGGTGGCCATGCGGATACCGATTTCCCGGGTGCGTTCGCGCACGGTCATGAGCATGATGTTCATCACCCCGATGCCGCCCACCAGCAGCGAGATCGCGGCGATGGCGCCGAGCATCAGCGACAGGGTGTTCTGGGTCCGGGCCTCGGCCTGGATCATCGCGGCGTTGTTGGTCAGTTCATAGTCGCGCTTGCCGTTGTGCAGGCGCAGCATCAGTTGGTCGATGGCTTGTTCGGCTTCCTTGACCTTGCCGGCATCGGCGGCGGCGATGGCCACGTATTCCGGGTTGCGACTGCCAAACAGGCGAGTGCTGGCGGCGGAATAGGGCACGGCGATACGGTCGTCGCTGTCCTGGTCGCCGGAGCTTGCACCTTTGCCCATCAGCACGCCGACCACCTGGAAGGGCGCGTTTTCGATCAGGATGTACTGGCCGATGGGGTTGGCGACATCTTTTAGCAGTTTCTCCCGGACCTTCTTGCCGATCACTGCCACTGCGGCGCCGGAATGTTCGTCGGCCTCCGTGAAGTAGCTGCCTTCCACTACCGGCCAGTTGAAGATATGCGGGAAGTTGGTGTCGTTGCCGCCGACATAGCTCATGTGATCGGCATTGCCGAAGCGCACTACGGCTTCCGATCCATTGACCGGCATGATGCGCTTGACCTGGGGCAGGGTGGCCACGGCGGCGACGTCGTCGAGGCTGATGATGCCTTGCGGCGCGCGCGGGTTGGGCGCGTGTCCGCTGAGATAAATGATGTTCGAGCCAAACGCCCCCATCTGCGCCATCACCTGGCGCTTGCTGCCTTCGCCCACCGCCAGCATCACCACCACCGAGGCCACGCCGATGATGATCCCCAGCAGGGTCAGGGCGGTGCGGAAGCGGTTGATCCACATCACCCGCCAGGCGGCCTGTATGGCTTCCAGCAGTTCGCCTTTCCAGGCACCGGTGGGCTCGCTGCCGTCGGCCAGGCGCTGGCGCAGGTCCACGGCTTGCAGGGCGCCGGCGTTGGCGCTCAGTTGTACTGAGGGATCGCTGGTGGCGGTGTCGCTGATGATCTCGCCGTCGCGGATCTCTATGATGCGCTTGGCCCGGGCCGCCACTTCGCGGTCGTGGGTGATGAGGATCACCACGTGGCCCTGGCTGGCCAGTTCGTCCAGCAGGGCCATGACTTCGGCGCCGCTGTGGCTGTCCAGGGCGCCGGTGGGTTCGTCGGCGAGGATGATGTGGCCGCCGTTCATCAGGGCGCGGGCGATGGATACCCGTTGCTGCTGGCCACCGGACAATTGATGCGGGCGGTTGCCGCTGCGGCTGGCCAGGCCCAGGCGGTCCAGCAGGGCGGCGGCGCGGGCGTGGCGTTCGGCGGCCGGGGTGCCGGCGTAGATGGCCGGCATCTCGACGTTTTCCTGGGCCGAGCCGGAAGGGATCAGGTGGTAGCCCTGGAATACGAAGCCGAAGGCCTCGCGGCGCAGCCAGGCCAGTTCGTCGCTGTCCAGGTGAGCCACGTTCTCCCCGGCGAACAGGTACTCGCCCGAGGTCGGGCGATCCAGGCAGCCGAGGATGTTCATCAGCGTCGACTTGCCGGAGCCCGAGGCGCCGACGATGGCGACGAACTCGCCGGCGTGGATCGACAGGTCGATGCCCCGCAGGACATCGACCTGCGGGCTGTCGCCGCCGCCGTAGGATTTGCGGATGTTCCTGAGGTCGATCAGAGGCGTCTGCATTCAACCCCCGCTGCTGTTGGCCGGGCCGATCAGCAGATGATCACCTTCGTTCAAGCCGTCGAGGATCTGGATGCGCAGGCGGTCGCTGATGCCGACCCGGACCTTGCGTTCGTCGATCGAGCCGTTCTTGGCCACTACCCGAGCCATCTGCAGGTCCGGCTCGGTACTGCCGTGCAGGGCGGCGATGGGGGCAGTGAGCACATTTTTTGCCTGATTGGCGACGAAGAACACCTGGGTGGTCATTTCCGCCATCAGGGCGTTGTCGGCGTTGTCCACGTCCAGCAGCACGGTGTAGAGCACCACCCGGCCGCTGCCGCTCTTGCTGGTGCTGTTGGGGCTGCCGCTGCCCTGGCTGGATTCGTTGAGGGGCTTGGGCGGGATCGGCAGGATCTGCCGCACAGTGCTGGTCCAGCGTCGGTTGCCGCCGCTCAGGGTGGTGAAGTAGGCGTGCATGCCGGGTTTGACGTGGCCGATATCGGCTTCCGAGACTTCGGCCCAGACGGTCATGGGCGAGAGCTTGGCGATGCGCAGGATCAACGGGGTCTGCTGTTGGGCGTTGAGGGTCTGGCCTTCGCGGGCGTCCACCGCGACCACGGTGCCGGACATGGGCGCATAGATGCGCGTGTAGCCCAGTTCGGCCTGGTCGCTGCGCAGGCTGGCCTGGGCCTGGCGGATCTGCGCCTTGTACATGTCGATCCGCGCCTGGGTGGCCTTGAGTTCGGCCTGGGCGGTCTGTACGTCTTCCTCGCGGGTGGCGCCGCCGGCCGCCAGGTTCTGCTGGCGCTGGTACTTCTGCCGGGCCAGCTGGTTCTGGGCGTACTGCTCCTGCAACTGGGCCTGCAGGTTCTCGATGGAGAAACGGCTGGCGTCGAGTTTCGCCTGCTGGGTGGAGGGGTCGATCTCCACCAGCAACTGGCCTTCCTTGACCTGATCACCGGATTCGACGTGGATCTTGCGGATCTGCCCGGACGCCTGGGCGCCCACATCCACGTAGCGTCGTGGCTGCAAGGTGCCCAGGGCGGTGACGCTGCTTTCTATATCGCCGCGGCTCACTTGCACGGTGGTGAACTGGTCACGGCCTGCCGGGATGAACTTCCAGGCAGCGATGGCAACAACGGGGATCACACACAGTGCGGCAAGCAGGGCGCGTCGGGTAGGGCGAGGACGTTTCATGCAGGGTTCCGGCCAGGGGATATCGGCCCGTCACAACGGCCAGCTGCACAAGGGGCAGCCAGGCTTGCGGCTGCCGCAGGAACGGCAGAGACGGGGAGCTGTCAGGTAAACGAGATGCCGGGGGGGGAATTTAACTGCCGACACATGGCGTTACAGCTGTCGGAACACTGAAAATAAACCCACCTCGGTGCTGCGCTACTTTAAATCTATATGAGAATTACTATAAATTACGCCGCTACTAAACAGCCATCACGAATTACCGGGTGCAATCGGCCATGGCCGGACTTGCTCAAGGACAGAACCGCCCCAGTGGGCGCTCGGGAGCCCTGTTGGAAAACTACTATCGCGAGCTGATGTGCTTCCTCAACGCCAAGCTGGGCAATCGCCAGGTGGCCGAGGATGTGGTGCATGACGCTTATGTGCGGGTCCTGGAGCGCTCCAGCGATACCCCCATCGAGCAGCCGCGGGCGTTTCTCTATCGCACGGCCCTGAACCTGGTGATCGACGGCCATCGGCGCAATGCCTTGCGCCAGTCCGAGCCCCTGGAGGTGCTGGACAACGAAGAGCGTTACTTCAACCCTTCGCCGCAGACCAGCCTGGATCACGGCCAGCGTCTGGAAATGCTGCAACGGGCCCTGGCCGAGCTGCCCCGGCTGTGTCGCGAGAGCTTCCTGCTGCGCAAGCTCGAAGGCCTGTCCCACCCGCAGATCGCCGAACAGCTGGGGATTTCCCGCAGCCTGGTGGAGAAACACATCGTCAATGCCATGAAGCATTGCCGGTCGCGCCTGCGTCAGTGGGATGCTCAGTGACGAGCGGTGTTCGTCAACCGGGCAGAGCCCTGCACTGAATCTGACGTATCGGCAGCTTGCTTTTGTCTGAAGGCAACACCACCAGGCGGTTAAATTTTTTTTCATCGTCCTCGTTCCTACTCAACAGACGACCTGCTGGCCTGCATGGGCCGGCGAGGTCACCGGCGTAATTCCCCACGTTGAGGGGCTTCTCCAGAGGACACTGGACATGACACAGGCAATGGCATCGGCCATCGTTCACGATTTGATTGGTATCGGTTTTGGTCCCTCTAACCTGGCGCTGGCCATTGCGCTGGAGGAGCGCGGCCAGGTTCAGGGTCCTCTGGACGTGCTATTTCTCGACAAACAGGCCGATTATCGCTGGCACGGCAATACCCTGGTGGCCCAGAGCGAGTTGCAGATTTCCTTCCTCAAGGACCTGGTCACCCTGCGCAACCCCACCAGCCCCTATTCCTTCGTCAACTACCTCAAGCACCATGGGCGCCTGGTCGACTTCATCAACCTCGGGACCTTCTACCCGTGCCGAATGGAGTTCAACGATTATCTGCGCTGGGTAGCCGCTCAATTCAAGGATCAGAGCCGCTACGACGAAGAGGTCCTGGCTATCGAGCCGCTGTTGCACAACCAGCAGGTCGAGGCGCTGCGGGTCATTTCGCGTAATTCCCAGGGGGAAGAGTTCGCCCGCAGCACCCGCTCGGTGGTGGTCAGTGCCGGTGGCACCCCGCGGATTCCCGATACCTTCAAGGCGCTCAAGGGCGATCGTCGGGTCTTCCATCATTCCCAGTATCTGGAGCGCATGGCTGAACAACCCTGTGTGGCCGGCAAGAAGATGAAGGTCGCGATCATTGGTGGTGGCCAGAGTGCAGCAGAAGCCTTCATTGACCTGAATGACAGCTTCCCTTCGGTACAGGTGGACTTGATTATCCGTGGTTCGGCACTCAAGCCCGCAGACGACAGTCCCTTCGTCAACGAAGTGTTCTCGCCGGAATTCACCGACCTGGTGTTCCAGCAAGCGAGCAGCGAGCGTGAGCGCCTGGTCAACGAGTATCACAACACCAATTACTCGGTGGTGGACATCGACTTGATCGAGCGCATCTACGGAATCTTCTATCGCCAGAAGGTTTCGGGTATCGCCCGCCACGCGTTCCGTACCCTGACCCTGGTGGAAAAAGCCGTCGCTACCGATCACGGCATCGAGCTGGTACTGCGCAATAGCGCCACCGGGGCCTGCACCACTGAACACTATGACGCGGTAGTGCTCGCCACTGGCTATGAGCGCCAGATGCACCGTCAATTGCTGGCACCGCTCCAGGAGTACCTGGGTGATTTTGAAGTGGATCGGCACTATCGCGTGATTACCGACGAGCGCTGCAAGGCCGGCGTCTACATGCAGGGCTTCAGCCAGGCGAGCCATGGCCTGAGCGACACCTTGCTGTCGGTGCTGCCGATCCGTGCCCAGGAGATTGCCGATTCGCTCTACGAACACGGCAAGAGCCGCGGTCACAGCCGTTCGGTGCGTGACATGCTGCTGGCCACCGCCAGCTGATCGGCGCCACCTCCGTTCTTGCGGACCTCTTCGCCGGCAAGCCGGCTCCTGCCATTCGGGGCTATCCCGGGTGTTTTTTGTAGGAGCCGGCTTGCCGGCGAAGGCATTCCTGAACCTTGGCTGAAGAACTTTTCGATTCCCTCTGCCAGGGTTTCCCTCCGGTTTACTCTGCAAATAGTGCGGCGTAAGCTGCGCGCGTTTTCAATCAGTGGAGGCCCAGTGTGGGTACTTGTTCGAGTGACAGGAGTCGGCCGGTTTCAGTAACCGGCGCAGTCCCGGCAAGATAGCGCGCAGCCTTTTTCCTGCCGCTGTCTCGCCGTCCAGCGAGATGCGGCATCCCGATCGCGAACTTCTATGGTTCGCTTCCCGACGCCACTTCCTGGCGACTTCTATTTCCCCTTCGACCCGGCCGGCTGCCGTGTCGTGGTGGCATCGACGCGCAGGTCCAGGACCTGCGGATCAGGCATGCATGGAGGATTACCCTCCGGCAACGCCCGATCGTACCTGCCTGCGGTTTTCCCTACGCCGTTGCTGCAGGAGTCATCACCATGAAGCTCACCCTGTTGAAAGAGTTCTTTGCCGGCTTCCTGCGGACCCGGCATTTCGCCCGGCACTTCCGCCGCCTGGCACTGCTGGAAAGTTTCAGCGATGCCAGCGTCAGCCGCGACGTGCCGCCGACCCTGGCGCAAACCCTGGTGGCCGCGGCCAACAGCGACGCCGCGCAACTGCTCGACCGGCTCGGCAGCCACACCGACGGCCTGAGCACCGAGGAGGCCGATGCCCTGCGTGAGCGTCACGGCCTCAACGAGGTCGAGCACGAGCAGGCGCTGCCCTGGTGGACCCACCTGTGGCACTGCTACAAGAACCCATTCAACCTGCTGCTGACCCTGCTGGCGGTGATTTCCTGGCTGACCGAAGACATGAAGGCGGCCACGGTGATCTTCTCCATGGTGGTGCTCTCGACCCTGCTGCGCTTCTGGCAGGAGGCCAAGTCGAACAAGGCCGCCGATGCCCTCAAGGCCATGGTCAGCAACACCGCCACGGTCATGCGCCCAGGGTCGGCGCCCCAGGCCGCGCCGATGCTCGGCCGCCTGCTGGGGGCCGCCGCCGAGGTCAAGGGCGCTCAGCGCATCGAGTTGCCGATCAAGCAACTGGTGCCCGGCGACCTGATCGTGCTCTCGGCCGGCGACATGATTCCCGCCGACTGCCGGGTGCTCAGCGCCAAGGACTTGTTCGTCAGCCAGGCGGCCATGACCGGCGAATCCATGCCGGTGGAGAAATTCCCCCGCCAGCAGGACGCCGACACCAGCAACCCCCTGGACCTGGACAACATCCTGTTCATGGGCACCAACGTGGTCTCCGGTTCCGCCACGGCAGTGATCCTGACCACCGGCAACAGCACTTATTTCGGCGCTCTGGCCCAGCGTGTCAGCGCCACCGACCGCGCGCCCACCTCGTTCCAGAGCGGGGTCAACAAGGTCAGCTGGCTGCTGATCCGCTTCATGTTCGTCATGGCGCCCCTGGTGCTGTTCATCAACGGCTTCACCAAGGGCGACTGGATGGAGGCGCTGCTGTTCGCCCTGTCGATTGCCGTCGGCCTGACCCCGGAAATGCTGCCGATGATCGTCACCTCGACCCTGGCCAAGGGCGCGGTGTTCCTGTCGCGCAAGAAGGTCATCGTCAAGCGCCTGGACGCGATCCAGAACTTCGGCGCCATGGACGTGCTGTGCACCGACAAGACCGGCACCCTGACCCAGGACAAGATCTTCCTGGCGCGACACGTGGACGTCTGGGGCGAGGATTCCGACGACGTGCTGGAAATGGCCTACCTCAACAGCTACTACCAGACCGGGCTGAAGAACCTGCTGGACGTGGCGGTACTGGAGCACGTCGAGGTGCACCGCGAGCTCAAGGTCGGCACGGCATTCCAGAAGGTCGATGAAATCCCCTTCGATTTCACCCGTCGGCGCATGTCGGTAGTGGTGGCGGAACAGGACCGGCCGCACCTGCTGATCTGCAAGGGGGCGGTGGAGGAAGTGCTGGCGGTGTGCCGCAACGTACGCCATGGCGAAGCCGAGGAAGCCCTGACCGAGAGCCTGCTGGCGCGGATCCGCCAGGTGACCGCCGACCTCAACGAAGAGGGGCTGCGGGTGGTGGCGGTGGCCGCGCGGCCGATGATCGACGGGCGCGATACCTACAGCCTGGCGGACGAGTGCGAGCTGACCCTGATCGGCTACGTGGCATTCCTCGACCCGCCCAAGGAAAGTACCGCGCCGGCCCTCAAGGCCCTGGCCGAACATGGCGTGGCGGTGAAAGTGCTGACCGGTGACAACGAACTGGTGACGGCGAAGATCTGCCGCGAAGTGGGCCTGGAGCAGCAGGGCCTGCTGATGGGCAACGACATCGAGCGCATGAGCGACGAGCAACTGGCCCAGGCGGTGGAAACCACCAACGTGTTCGCCAAGCTGACCCCGACCCACAAGGAGCGCATTGTCCGCCTGCTCAAGGCCAACGGCCACGTGGTGGGCTTCATGGGCGACGGCATCAACGACGCCCCGGCGTTGCGCACCGCCGACATCGGCATTTCCGTGGACAGCGCGGTGGACATCGCCAAGGAAGCGGCGGACATCATCCTCCTGGAAAAGAGCCTGATGGTGCTGGAGGAGGGCGTGCTGGAAGGGCGCCGGACGTTCGCCAACATGCTCAAGTACATCAAGATGACCGCCAGCTCGAACTTCGGCAACGTGTTCTCGGTGCTGGTGGCCAGTGCCTTCATTCCGTTCCTGCCGATGCTGCCGATGCACCTGCTGGTGCAGAACCTGCTGTACGACATTTCCCAGATCGCCATTCCCTTCGATAACGTCGATGAGGAAATGCTGAAAAAGCCCCAGCGCTGGCAGCCGGCGGATGTGGGGCGGTTCATGCTGTTCTTCGGGCCTATCAGCTCGATCTTCGACATCACCACCTTTGCCCTGATGTGGTACGTGTTCGACGCCAATACCCCGGACCACCAGACCCTGTTCCAGTCCGGCTGGTTCGTGGTGGGGCTGCTGACCCAGACCCTGATCGTGCACATGATCCGCACGCCGAAGATTCCGTTTTTGCAGAGCCGCGCGGCCATGCCGTTGATGGTGATGACCGGCGTCATCATGGCGGTGGGGATCTTCCTGCCGATGGGCCCGCTGGCGCACTACTTCAAGCTGCAGGCGCTGCCGTCGCTGTACTTCGTGTTCCTGCCGCTGATCCTGCTGGCCTACATGGCCCTGACCCAGGCGGTGAAGGGCTTCTACGTGCGGCGCTTCGGCTGGCAGTAATGCTGCCCTGTAGGAGCCAGCTCGCTGGCGAAGGCTTTCTTGCCAGCGAAAGCTCCCCGGCGGGCTAAGGCGTCCTTACGGGCCTCTTCGCTGGCATGCCAGCTCCTACGGTCAGCCGTGCATCACGGCAGGCCATGAGACGTTCATGGACCGCTGCTAGAGTCCTCTGGTGCCATTCATGCCCTTCGCTCAAGGACAGTCGCCATGCAAGCCCTGCACAACATCAACCTGGACTCGCTGATCGATACCCTGGTCAGCCTCAGCGCCGCCTTTATCCTCGGGGGCCTGATCGGCTTCGAACGCCAGTACCGCCAGCGCACCGCGGGTTTGCGCACCAATGTGCTGGTGGCGGTGGGGGCCGCGATCTTCGTCGACATGGCCAACCGCCTGGGGGGCGCCGAAGGGGCGGTGCGGGTGGTGGCCTACGTGGTCTCCGGCATCGGCTTTCTCGGCGCCGGGGTGATCATGCGCGAGGAGGGTAATGTCCGTGGGCTGAATACCGCCGCCACCCTCTGGGCCTCGGCTGCGGTGGGGGCCTGCGCCGGTGCCGACCTGATCCTCGAGGCACTGCTGGGCACCCTGTTCGTGCTGGCCGCCAATACCCTGCTGCGGCCCATCGTCAACAACATCAACCGCCAGCCCCTGGACGTGGTGTCCGCCGAGGTCACCAATATCGTCTACGTGATCGCCCACCGTTCGAAGCAGAAGGCAGTGTTCGCCCTGCTGGAAGCGGAGCTGGCGCGCTGCAACTACCCCGCCAGCGACGTTGATGTGCACGCCTTCGGTACGGAGGATGTGGAGATCGAGGCGACCCTGGCGACCACCTCGGTGGACGGTGACGAACTGGATGCGCTGGTGGCCCGGCTGTCCACATCGCCCTGGGTGCAGCAGGCGTTCTGGAGCCCGAGCACCACCGAATGAGCATTTTTCGCCTCCGCCAGGGGAGGCATGAGATACGGCTCGGCTTCTCTCGGAAGGGGCTTACCGGACAACAAGACTTTTCCGCGGGCTGGCCCCTGCTAAAAACCGTGGCCGGTGGTTATGGTAGGGCACGGTTGCACAGCGGGGCTGGAGGACGCGCCGCGAGCGCCAGGCGGCCGGGGTAGAGCGCCGTCCGCCGGGGCGCCCTCGGCAGCGACTTTCAGGTTGTTCCTAGAGCCAACCTCCACGCACTGGCTTAGCCTTCCAGCGGCCCGGGAGTAGGGCCGGTATTCGCAGTGCCGAAGTCTTGTCAGCAGGATCAGAAAAATGTCCAACAGAGCATTGCGCATATTGATTGCCGATGATCAGCACTTTCGTCGCATGCAGATCGAAAGAGCCCTGAATCAACTGAACTATTACCGAGTGGCCCCGGTGCACAGGCTGGAGGAACTGCTGACGCTGGTGGAGTATTCCTGCGAGTCGTTCGACCTGCTGATCATCAACGCCAACCTGGCTGTCCGCAGCGATTTCGACCTGCTGGCTTTCTGCCTGGACCACCCGCATATCGAGCAAGCCCTGATCTACGGCAGCCAGCATCTTGCCGCCACTTCCGGCAGCCGGCGGTGCAAGGTGCATGTCAGCCCGGCCGAATGGCCGGACAGCGCGGCGATCAAGCGCCTGATGCTGTGGGTGGACCCGCCATTGCCCGATGCCGCCGGGCCTTCCCGGCAGCGGCTGGCGCAATTGCATGGCCATTGGGGCAGCCCGAACTGACCGAGGTTTGCGCACCCCACGCCAAACGGCATCCCCAGGGATGCCGTTTGGCGTTTTTGTCAGCGCCGTTCGCGCTTCAGTCCCATTGCGGGGCAATGCCTGCCGGGCTGGTCAGGCGTTGGCCGCGCTCCAGGCCGGCGATGCTCTCAAGCTCCGCGCGGCTCAGGGTCAAGGCGCAGGCTGCGAGGTTGCCTTGCAGGTTGGCCCGGCGGGTGGAGGAGGGGATCACCGCATAGCCCGACTGCATGGCCCAGGCCAGCACCACCTGGGCCGGGGTGGCCTGGCGTGCCTGGGCGATCTGCAGGATCAGTGGGTCCTTGAGCACTTCGCCATAGGCCAGGGTCATGTAGGAGGTGATGTGAATGCCCTGGCTGCGGGCGAATTCCACCACCTTGCGGTTCTGCAGGTAGGGGTGCAATTCCACCTGGTGGCTGGCGATCTGCTCGGCCCCGACGGCATCAATGGCTTGCTGCAGCAAGGCATTGCTGAAGTTGGACACGCCGATCTGCCGGGTCAGGCCCTGGGTCTTGGCTTCCAGCAGGGCCTGCATGAACTCCGCCACCGGCACCTGGTTGTCTGGCGAGGGCCAGTGGATCAGGGTCAGGTCCAGGTAATCGGTGCGCAGCTTGTGCAGGCTTTCCTTGAGGCTGGGGATCAGGCGCTCCCGGGACAGGTTGGCGATCCAGATCTTGCTGGTGATGAACAGCTGGTCGCGGGGAATGCCGCTGGCGGCCACCGCGGCGCCGACATCGGCTTCGTTGTCGTAGATCTGCGCGGTATCGATGGCGCGATAGCCCAGTTCCAGGGCGCTGCTCAGGGAATCGATGAGCACCTGGCCCTGAAGGCGGAAGGTGCCGAGGCCAAAGGCGGGTACAGACATGGGTCACTCCGGGCATTGCAGTGGGATTGGCCGGCAGTATCCGTACCTGCGTCGCTGCGAAAAACCGCCGCCGGCACAAAGGAATATTGCCCCGCGTTCACGAATCCACCTGCCCCTGTAGGAACCCGCTTGCCGGCGAATCGTGCAACCCAGGCACGAACCCCACAGGGAGGCTGCCCAACCGCCACCGCCTGGCCGCTCCAGGCGCTTGCTTCTGAGCCTCAGGCCATGTCGCTGTGGCTGAATTCCTCCCCGAGAAAGTCGATCAGGCTGCGTACCGAAGGCAGCAGCCCTCGGCGCGAGGGGAAGATCGCATGCACGATGCCGCACCTTGGCGCCCAGTCGGGCACCAGTTCCAGCAGTCGCCCGGCCTCCAGGTCTTCACGCACCACCACCTTGGGCAGGTGGGCGATGCCGATGCCCGCCAGCACTGCATGGCGCAGCGCCAGCAGGTCGTCGGTGACCATCCGCGGTCGGTGGCGGATCAGCGCCTCGGCGCCGTCCGGGCCCAGCAATTGCCATTGATATTCACGTTGTGCCGCCCCCCAGTGCACGCTCGGCAAACCGCTGAGGTCGGCCGGTGTTGCCGGGCCCGACAGGCGCTGGAGAAAATCCGGGTGGCCCACCAGGCACTGGGTGCTGTTGCCCAGCACCTTCATCACCAGGTCGGTGTTTTCCAGGGGCGGGAAGCGCACCCGCAGGGCGATGTCGAAGCCCTCGTGGATCAGGTCGACCCGGCGGTTGGTGCTCTCGATGAACAGTTCCACCAGGGGGTACTTGAGCATGAAGCGGGTAAGCATCGGCCCCACCCAGGAATTGAGCAGGGCAGTGGGGCAGGCCACGCGTACCAGCCCCTGGGGTTCGGAGCGGTTGCGTTCTATGACTTCCGCCGCGCCCTCGGCTTCCACCCGCATGGCCAGGCAGCGCTGGTAGTACTCCTGGCCGATCTCGGTCAGCGAACAGTGGCGGCTGGTGCGATGGATCAGGCGCACTCCAAGGCGTTCCTCCAACTGGGAAATCCGCCGGCTGAGCTTGGACTTGGGCATGTCCAGGGCCCGTCCCGCGGCGGCAAAGCCACGGTGCTCCACCACCTGGGTGAAGTAGTAGAGGGTGTTCAGATCTTCCAAGATCGTTCTCCAGATAGAACGCTAAGGGTGATTTTTGCAGTCTAGCGCGGCAAAGGTCTGAGTTTTAAGGTGTGTCCATCAGATAGATCTGGAGGACGACATGAAAAACATCATCGGCATCTACACCAGTCCACGGCCCCATTGGGTCGGTGACGGCTTCCCGGTCCGTACCCTGTTTTCCTACGACAACCTGGGACAGCACATCAGCCCGTTCCTGCTGCTGGATCACGCCGGCCCCGCGCAGTTCAGCCCCACCAGCGCCCGACGCGGCGTCGGCCAGCACCCCCATCGCGGTTTCGAAACCGTAACCATCGTCTATGACGGCGAGGTGGAACACCGGGATTCCACCGGCAGCGGCGGCAAGATCGGCCCTGGCGATGTGCAGTGGATGACCGCGGCCTCGGGGATCCTCCATGAGGAGTTCCATTCCACGGACTTCGCCCGGCGTGGCGGCAACCTGGAAATGGTCCAGTTGTGGGTCAACCTGCCGGCGAAGGACAAGCTCGCGGCGCCCGGTTACCAGACCATCGTTGCGGCGGACATCCCGCAGGTCCCGCTGCCGGGCAATGCCGGCAGCCTGCGCCTGATCGCCGGCGAGTTCGATGGCCACCAGGGCCCTGCACGGACCTTCACCCCGATCGACGTCTGGGACATCCGCCTGCAAGCCGGCAAGCACCTGGACCTGCCCCTGCATTCGGGGCGTAACAGCGCCCTGGTGGTATTGCGCGGCACGGTGCAGGTCAATGGCCAGGAGCTGGTGCGCGAAGGTCAGCTGGCGCTGCTGGAGCGTGACGGTCAGGACATCAGCCTGGAGGCCAACAACGACGCGATCGTGCTGTTGCTCAGCGGCGAGCCCATCGACGAACCCATCGTCGGCCACGGCCCGTTCGTGATGAACAGCGAAGAAGAGATTCATCAGGCTTTCGTCGATTTCCAATCGGGACGCTTCGGCCAGATGGACGCAACCGGTCACTGACCGGTTGCACTGGCGCGGCGGGCATCGGCCACCAGGCTTTGCCAGTCGTGCGCAACTCCCCGGCGCCCGCCGTTACCCCGGCGGAGCGTGCCACGGGTTTCATCCAAGCCGGGTCTTCCGGCATCGATCATTAGCGAGGACTTCACATGACCACTGCATACAAGCGTCTGGACAAGGATAACGCCGCCGTTCTGCTGGTAGACCACCAGGCCGGCCTGCTGTCGCTGGTCCGCGATATCGAGCCCGATCGTTTCAAGAACAACGTGCTGGCCCTGGCCGACCTGGCCAAGTACTTCAAGTTGCCGACCATCCTCACCACCAGTTTCGAAACCGGCCCCAACGGCCCCCTGGTGCCGGAGCTCAAGGCGCTGTTCCCCGATGCGCCGTACATCGCCCGCCCGGGCCAGATCAATGCCTGGGACAACGAGGACTTCGTCAAGGCGATCAAGGCCACCGGCAAGAAGCAACTGATCATCGCCGGCGTGGTTACCGAAGTGTGCGTGGCGTTCCCGGCGCTCTCGGCCCTGGAAGAAGGCTTTGAAGTCTTCGTGGTTACCGACGCTTCCGGCACCTTCAATGCCCTGACTCGCGATTCGGCCTGGAACCGCATGTCCAATGCCGGCGCCCAGTTGATGACCTGGTTCGGCCTGGCCTGCGAGCTGCACCGCGACTGGCGCAACGACATCGAGGGCCTGGGCACCCTGTTCTCCAACCACATCCCCGACTACCGCAACCTGATGACCAGCTACAACACCCTGACCCAGGGCCAGTAATCCCTGAGTCGCGGCGGGCCCTGCGCCCGTCGCCCGATCCCGGCCCGGGGGCGCACGCCCCGGGCTTTTCCAGCTATACCTGCTCCTGCGTCTTTCGTGCGATCGTGCCGTCTTCGTCATGCCGGAGTGCCTCGATGTCTTCCCTGTTCAGCGATCATCCGTTGTTGGCCGCGCTGTTCCTGCTGTTCCTGGATATGCTGCTCTGGCGCCTGATCGGCAGCCGTGGCGACTACTGGAAGCTGGCGGTACGGGTGCTGATCTTTTCCCTCTACAGCCTGATGCTGTTCAACCAGGGCATGAACCCGATGCAGGCCGCGCCCTGGCCCGACGACGTGCCCCTGCACCTGGCCGCCACCGGCCTGGAAATTGGCTGGTGGCTGTTTGGCGCGCGGACCCTGACGGTGTTGCTGGGCACCCTGATGATGCAGCGGGTGGGGCATACCGGGCGCCTGCTGCAGGACTTGATGGGCGCGGTGATCTTCCTCATCGCCATCATCGCCGCCCTGGCCTATGTGCTGGAACTGCCGGTCAAGGGCGTGCTGGCCACCTCCGGGGCCTTGGCGATCATCGTCGGCCTGGCGCTGCAAAGCACCCTCAGCGACCTGTTTTCCGGGATCGTCCTCAACACCACCAAGCCCTACCAGATCGATGACTGGATCGCCATCGACGGCACCGAGGGGCGGGTGCTGGACATCGACTGGCGCGCCACCCGGCTGCAGACCTCCCAGGGCAGCATGGTGGTGATCCCCAACTCCCTGGCGTCCAAGGCCAAGATCACCAACTTCAGCCGGCCGGTGGATGTTCATGGCCTGTCGGTGAGCGTGCAGGTCAGCCCCCACGCGCGCCCGCAGAAAGTCATCGAGGCCCTGGAACGGGCCACCCTGGGCTGCCGCCTGCTGTTGAGTACCCCGGCGGCCAGCGTGGCGATGAAGAGCACCAGCAGCAGTGGCGCGGAATACGAGATCAGCGGTTTTGTCGCCGACATGGGGCACAAGCGCGAGGTGCGCAACCAGCTGTTCGACCTGGCCTTCCGCCATTTGCAGGCCAGCGGCATCGGCCTGCTGTCCGCCGCCGAGCCGGCCCAGGCGGCGACCCTGTCGCGGCCCCGGGCACTGCTGGACGCCTCGAGCATCTTTTCCACCCTGCGCCAGGATGAGAAGGACACCTTCAGCCAGAACATGCACCTGCAGACCTACCGTGCCGGCGAGACCATCCTGGCCCAGGGCGAGGTCAGCGATCACCTGTTCATCATCGAATCCGGGGTGGTTTCGGTGACCATGCAGCGCGACGGCAAGCCCTTCGAGGCCGGGCGCATGGGACCGGGGGAGGTCATCGGCGAAGCCGGCGTGGTGGCCGATCAAGCCACAGTGGCGCAGTTTGCGGCCAAGACCTTCTGCAGCCTCTACCGCATCGACAACGAGTTCCTCAAGCCCTGCCTGGATGCGCGCCACGACATCAACGAGGCCATGAAGAACCTCCTGGATTTTCGCCGGCACATGGCCCAGACCCTGTCCCAGGCTGCGCCCAAGCCAGTGCCCAGGAAGGGTTTCCTGCAATGGCTGCGCAGCCGCACCTGAGGCGCCGGCCACAATATCCCTGACATCGCCGCGTCTGCGCGTAGCCGTTCGCAGCCTGCAACAGTGGCTACAAAAATCGCCGATCGGCCCTGGCCCTGTAGCCGCTGCTGAGCCTGCGAAGCTGCGCAAAGGCCCGCAGGGCCTTGCCTGGCGATCTCCCGCCCTGGCCTGGACCGAAGCCATGAGCCGGCATGCCTGGATAGCCTGTTCGCGCATCGTCCATTCGGACTAGGCAAGGCTGACGATTATTCCTCGGGCGCGACTCGCCATAGTGGCTTGCGGCGCGGGTGTTGCCACCCGCCACCTTCAGCAAGCAAGGCGTGAGCGATGGACTTTGCATTCAGCGACGAGCAGGAAATGATTCGTGCGTCGGCCGAGGAGTTTCTCGCCGACGTTTCCACCACCGGCGCCGTGCGTGCGGCCATGGCCAGCGAGCTGGGATATGACCCGGCGCTGTGGCAACGCCTGTGCCGGGACCTGTGCTGGCCGGCAATTCATATTCCCGAAGAGTACGGCGGCCTGGGGCTGGGGTTCGTCGAGCTGGCGATCCTCCTGGAGCAGATGGGGCGCCGGCTGTTGTGCTCGCCATTCTTCGCCACCGCCTGCCTGGCCACTCCGGCCCTGCTTCTGGGAGCCTCGGCGGCGCAGAAGCAACGCTGGCTGCCGCGGATCGCCGAAGGTTCGCTCACCGCGACACTGGCCAGCAGCAGCGGCAATGGCTGGGGCGCTGGGCAGGTACAGGTCAGTGCGCTGGCCGAAGGCGATGGCTACCTCCTCGATGGGGTGCTCGAACATGTGCCCGATGGCCACAGCGCGCAGCTGTTGATCATTGCCGCGCGCCACCCGCACAGCGTGGGCACCGACGGGATCAGCCTGTTCGCGGTGGAGGCCGGGCACCTGGCGATCCAGCGCCGGAGCCTGCCGACCCTGGACCAGACCCGGCGCCTGGGGCGCATCGAGCTGCGTCAGCTGTACCTGCCCGCAGAGCACCTGCTGGGGGACTACGGCACGGCCTGGCCGGTACTCGAACGGGTCTTGCAACTGGCCTGCATTGCCCAGGCGGCAGAGCAGGTCGGTGGTGCCCAGCAGGTCCTCGACCTGACTTTGGCTTACATGCAGGAGCGTCGCCAGTTTGGCCGTCCGATCGCCAGCTTCCAGGCCCTCAAACACCGCGCCGCCGACCTGATGCTGCAACTGGAGTGTGCCCGTTCGGCCGGCTACTACGCCGCTTGCGTGGGGCAAGAGGTGCTGGCCCCGGCAGGCGACGCCAAGGTGGCCGAGGAGTTGCCATTGGCCGCGGCCCTGGCCAAGGCCCAGTGCTCGGAAAGTTATTACCAGTGCGCTGCCGAATCGATCCAGTTGCACGGCGGCGTCGGTTTCACCTGGGAATACGATCCGCACCTGTACTTCAAGCGTGCCCGGGCCAGCGAGGCCTTTCTTGGCTCACCGGCGCTGCACCGCGAACAGATCGCCACACGGATTTTGGGGGAACAGCCATGAAGATCGGTTTCAGCCAAGAGGACGAGGCGTTTCGCCAGGAGGTGGCGCAGTGGCTGGCGGCCAACCTGTGCGGTGAGTTTGCCGCCTTGCGTTTTCGCGGCGGTCCGGGGGACGAACACAGTTTTCCCGAGGCACGCAAAGCCTGGGAGCGGCGCCTTGCCGAGGGGCGCTGGACCTGTGTCGGCTGGGCCGCGGAGCATGGCGGGCGCGGCCTGTCCATCAGCCGGCAGGTGATCTTCCATGAAGAATATGCCCGCGCCGGAGGGCCCGGACGCATGGGCCATATCGGCGAGGGCCTGGCGGGGCCGACCATCGCCGCCTTCGGTAACGAAGAACAGCAGCGCCGCCTGTTGCCGGGTATCCGCAATGGCACAACGTTCTGGTGCCAGGGCTATTCAGAGCCCGATGCCGGTTCCGATCTGGCCAACGTCAAGACTCGGGCTAGCCAGGACCCGGCGAGCGGCGACTGGTTGATCAAGGGGCAAAAGGTCTGGACCTCCCTGGCTCACGAAGCGGATTGGTGCTTTGTCCTGGCCCGCACCGAAGCCGGCAGCGTCGGCCATCAAGGGTTGTCGTTCCTGCTGGTGCCCATGGCCCAGCCCGGCGTGCTGGTGCGCCCCATCGAACAGATGACCGGCACCTCGGAGTTCAACGAGGTGTTTTTCGATGACGCCCGCACCGCAGCCCAGAACATCGTCGGCCGTCCGGGCGAGGGCTGGAAGATCGCCATGGCTCTGCTGGGCTTCGAGCGCGGGGTTTCCACCCTGGGGCAGCAGATGCAGTTCCACAACGAATTGCAGCGGATCATCGATATTGCCCGCGGCAATGGCGCGGCCCGCGATCCGTTGCTGCGCCAGCGCCTGGCCGAGGCCTGGTGCGGCCTGCGGACCATGCGCTACAACTCGCTGCGCATGCTCAGCGGCCCTCAGGACGGCAGCCTGAGCCGCGAGGCCAGCATCTACAAACTGTTCTGGTCCACCTGGCATGCGCGCCTCGGAAAACTGGCGATGGACGTGCTCGGCGCCGACGCCGAACTGCTACCGGGAGCGCCTTATGCACTAAGTCCCGAGCAAGCGCTGTTCCTGTTCTCCCGTGCCGACATGCTTTACGGCGGCAGCAATGAAATCCAGCGCAACATCATCGCCGAGCGCGCCCTGGGCATGCCCCGGGAACCGCGCGCGGGTTCTTGATCGAGGAGTGTGTTCATGGCGGTTCCTGAATATGTAAAGGGCCACGGCCTGCTGCGGGGCAAGTCGGTGCTGATCACCGCGGCCGCCGGTGCCGGCATCGGCTATGCCGCGGCGTTGCGGGCGGCGGAGGAGGGCTGTCGGGCGTTGATGCTCAGTGACATTCATCCGGGGCGGCTGGCCGAGGCAGTGGCGGGCATTCGCCAGGCCACCGGGCTTGAGGCGGTGCACGGCGAGTTGTGCGACGTTGCCGACGAAGCCCAGGTCCGGCATCTGGTGGCCTGCGGCGAGCGCGAACTGGGCGGGGTCGACGTGCTGATCAACAACGCCGGCCTTGGCGGCTCGCGACGCTTGCTGGACATGCCCGACGCGGAGTGGCAGCGGGTGCTGGATGTGACCCTCACCGGGACCATGCGCATGACCCGGGCGATCCTCCCGGGGATGATCCGCCGTGGTGCCGGGGTCATCGTAAACAACGCATCGGTGCTGGGGTGGCGGGCCCAGAAAGAACAGTCCCACTACGCCGCGGCCAAGGCCGGGGTCATGGCCCTGACCCGCTGCGCGGCGCTGGAAGCGGCTGAACACGGGATTCGTATCAACGCCGTCAGCCCGAGCATTGCCATGCACGACTTCCTGCGCCGCAGCGCACCGGCGGCGGTGCTTGAGCACCTGGCCGCCGGTGAAGCTTTCGGCCGCGCCGCCGAGGTCTGGGAAGTGGCCAACGTGATGATGTTCCTGGCCAGCGACTACAGCTCCTACATGACCGGGGAAGTGCTCTCGGTCTCCAGCCAGAGGGCCTGAACATGCCGCGGATCTTTGCCTCGCCCGCTGCCCTGGCCGATGCCGTCGGCGAGGAGTTGGGCGTCAGTGACTGGCTGCTGCTGGAGCAGGGGCGCATTGACCTGTTCGCCGATGCCACCGGCGATCACCAATGGATTCACGTCGATCCGGTGCGGGCCGCCAGCGGGCCTTTTGGTGCCTGCATTGCACATGGCTACCTGAGCCTGGCCCTGGTCAACCTGTTCCTGCCGCAAATCGTCGAAGTCCGCGGGCTGGCGATGGGGGTCAACTACGGTTGCGATCGGGTGCGCTTCCCCGCGGTGATCAGCGTCGGCTCGCGGGTGCGCGGCAGTGCCCGGCTGGTGGCCGTGGAGCAGGTCAAGGGCGGGGTCCAGGCGACCCTGCGGGTCAGCGTCGAGATCCAGGGCCAGGAACGTCCTGGCTGCGTGGTCGACACCATCAGTCGTTACTACCCGGCCTGAACCGGCCAGTTGTCTATTCGAGGATCAGAGCATGAACCAAGCCGTCATCGTTTCCACCGCTCGCACACCGATCGGCAAGGCCTTTCGCGGTGCCTTCAACGACACCGAGGCACCGCGCATGGGTGGCCATGTGGTGCGCGAAGCGCTGCGCCGCGCCGGGGTCGAGCCCGGTGAAGTGGATGATGTATTGATGGGCGCTGCTGCCCAGCAAGGCACTCAGGGCTACAACCTGGGACGCCTGTGCGCCATGGCCGCCGGCCTGCCCGCGACAGTGGCCGGGATGGCTCTGGATCGCCAGTGCGGCTCGGGGCTGATGAGCATCGCCACAGCGGCCAAGGGCATCATCTGCGATGAAATCGAGATTGCCGTGGCCGGTGGCCTGGAGTCGATTTCCCTGGTGCAGAACAGCCACAAGAACACCTACCGCAATCAGAGCGTGGCGGTGATCGAGCAAGACCCGCGAGCCTATATCCCGATGATTGAAACCGCCGAGATCGTCGCCCAACGCTACGGTATCTCGCGCCAGGCCCAGGATGCCTACAGCCTGGAGAGCCAACTGCGCACTGCCCGTGCCCAGGAGGCCGGGCGTTTCGATCGGGAGCTGGCGCCGATGAGCAGCCGCAAGGCGATCTTCGACAAGGCCAGCGGCGAAACCCGTTACGAAACCCTGACCCTGCAGCGTGACGAGTGCAATCGCAGCGACACCAGCCTGGCCAGCCTCAGCGCCCTGGAGCCGGTGTGGGGCGGTGGCGAGTGGTCCGGGCCCGGAAGCTTCATCACCGCCGGTAACGCTTCGCAGTTGTCCGACGGCGCTTCGGCCTCGGTGCTGATGAGTGCGCGGATGGCCGAGCGCCGCGGGCTGGAGCCCCTGGGTATCTACCGTGGCCTGGCGGTGGCCGGCTGCCACGCCGATGAAATGGGCATTGGCCCGATCTACGCGATTCCCAAGTTGCTCAAGCGTCACGGCCTGACGGTGGATCACATCGGCCTGTGGGAGTTGAACGAGGCCTTTGCCTGCCAGGTACTGCATTGCCGCGACACCCTGGGCATTCCCATGGAGCGCCTGAACGTCAACGGCGGCGCCATTGCCCTGGGGCACCCGTTCGGCATGTCCGGGGCGCGCATGGTGGGTCACGCCCTGATCGAGGGCCAGCGCCGTGGCGTGCGTTATGTGGTGGTCAGCATGTGCATTGGTGGTGGCATGGGGGCCGCCGCCCTGTTCGAAGTGGTCTAGGAGGCAGTAATGATCAGTAGCGAACGAATCCAGGCGATCATGGCCGGCTACGTGCAAAAGGTGGATGCCGGCGACATCGAGGCGATTGTCGCGCTCTACGCCGAGGACGCCGTGGTGGAAGACCCGGTGGGCCAGCCAGCGTTGCGCGGCCTGGCTGCCATTGGCGACTTCTATCGCCAGGGGCTGGGCCAGATCAAGGTCGCGGCGACTCTCACCGGACCGGTGCGGGCCACCCTCAATGGCTGCGGGGCAATGGCTTTTCGCGTCGATATGCTCTGGCAGGGCGAGCCCTGCTCGTTGCAGGTGATCGATGTCATGGAGTTCGACGAGCAGGGCCTGATCCGCTCGATGAAGGCGTACTGGGGCCCCGTCAACATCCAGCCGCAGGGCTGAAGGCCAGGGCGGCGGGGCGCCGTGTGCCTGCCTCGCCGCAACCTGCTACTTGAAGTCCGGATTCTGGGTGCGCCCGGTCTCGTAGAACGCCTTGAGATTCTCGGCGATCTGCCTCACTACCTGGTTCATGGCTTTGCCCAGCAAGCGTTCCACCAGGCGGCCGCCGTGCATCTGGTAATGCAGGCTGGTGATGACCCGGGTCGCGGGCCCGTCGCCCAGCAACTGATAGTGGAAGCATGCCTGGCGAAAGGGAAAGGGCGCACCGGCCTGTTCCCGGTGCAGGCGCAGGACAAAGCCCTGGCCCTCCTGCCACTGCACCACGCTTTCATCCAGCCATTGCCCGCCTTTGCGAAATACCCGGCGGCTGGCGCCCACCTGCTGTTCCGGCCCCGGGTGCAGGCGGCAGCCGGTCAGCCCTGGAACATAATGCGGGGCCAGGCGCAGATCGCGCAGGATGGCCCAGGCAGCGGCGCTGTCGAGGTTGAGCAGGACACTGTGGCTGGCAATTGCGGACATTGATGCCTCCTGGAAACGTTGAGCGATCTGCCGCCAGCGGCGGCAGCGTTTGGCATACAGGGTTCAGGCCCGGGCCTGGGCCGCATCGAGAAAGGCCGGCCGCTCGCCGCCGCCATGCACCAGCAGATCGCTGCCGCTGACATAGCGGGCCAGGGGCGAGGCCAGGTACAGGCAGGCATCCCCGATGTCTTCGGGGCGGGCCAGGCGTTGCAGGGGAATGCCGGCGGCGACCCGTGCCAGGCCGGCGGCGTCGCCATAGTGCAAGGCTGCCTGCTCGGTGAGAATCAACCCGGCACTGAGGCTGTTGAGGCGCACCTTGGGGGCCCACTCCACCGCCAGTGAACGAGTCAGGCTCAACAGCCCCGCCTTGGCTGCGCCGTAGGCGGCGGTGCCGGGGGAGGGGCGACTGGCGCTGACACTGGCGATATTGATGATGCAGCCGCCTTCGGCCTGGGCCTGCATCACCCGATTGGCCTGCTGGCAGAGGTTCAATGGTGCCAGCAGGTTGAGGCGGATGATCGCCTCGCTGAAGCGCGGCGAGGCGCTGGCGGCTTCGGCATGAGGCGCGCCCCCGGCATTGTTGACCAGCACATCGAGCCGGCCACAGCGCTCCAGCACCTGGTCGATCAGCGCCTGGGACTGCTCTGCCTGTCGCAGGTCGCAGGTGAAGAACAGGGCCTTGCGTGCGGCGCAGGCGGGCACCTGCTCCGGAGCCTGGCGCCCGCAGATCAGCACCGTGGCGCCACAGTCCAGAAAGCGCTGGCTGATGCCGCGCCCAACGCCCTTGCCACCGCCGGTGACCAGCACCACGCGGCCCTTGAAATCCATCGGATCGTGCATGCCTGCCTCGTTCTGGGCTGTTGTCGAGGCGTTGATCCTAGAGCGCGTGCCCTGGCCCTCCAACGTCCAAAGGGACTAGGTGGGCTAGTCCTGTCGGACGATGTTGCAGGCTCGTGGGCTGCCCACAATCGGCCCACTACAACAGGCCGGAGGACCGGAGATGAAGGCTTCAGCACAGGGGCGGACAGTGACGCTGCCCAACGGTATGCAACTGCATTACCAGGACATGGGCAGCGGCGATCCGGTGGTGTTCATCCACGGTAGCGGCCCGGGTGCCAGCGGCCATAGCAACTTCAAGGGCAACTACCCGGCGTTCGCCGCCGCCGGCTATCGCTGCATCGTTCCCGACCTGCCGGGCTACGGCGCCTCGGACAAACCGCTGGCCCAGTACACCCTGGACTTTTTCGTCGAGGCCCTGAGTGGCCTGCTCGATGCCCTGGACATTGGCCGCTGCGTGCTGATCGGCAACTCCCTGGGTGGCGCGATTGCCCTGCAACTGGCGCTGGACCAGCCACGGCGGGTCAGCCGCCTGGTGCTGATGGCCCCCGGTGGGTTGATGGACAAGGAGCAGTACTACCTGCGCATGGCCGGTATCCAGCAGATGGCCGCAGCGTTTGCCCAGGGGGAGTTGCGGGACGCCGCCGGCATGCGTCGCCTGCTGAGCCTGCAACTGTTCGACCCGAGCCTGATCAGCGACGAAACGGTCGCCGAGCGGGTCGCGGTGGTGCAGGAGCAACCCCAGGAGGTGCTGTCCACCATGCAGGTGCCGAACCTGACGGCGCGCCTGGCCGAGCTGAGTTGTCCGATCCTCGGTTTCTGGGGCGTCAACGACCAGTTCTGCCCGGCCTCCGGGGCGCAGACGTTGATGGAGCATTGCCGGCAGATCCGCATGCTGCTGCTCAGCGAATGCGGGCACTGGGTGATGGTCGAATACCGCCAGCTGTTCAACCGCCAGTGCCTGGACTTTCTTGCAGAGCCGCAGCCATGAGCCAGACCCTGAAACAGCAGTACGGCGAAGAGCTGTACCAGGCCCTGCGCCAGGGCCGGACCTTAGCACCGCTGACTGAACGCTGGCCGGCCATCAGCATCGAGGACGCCTACCAGATCTCGTTGTACGGCATCCAGCGGCGGGTGGCGGACGGCGATCGTATCGTCGGCAAGAAGATCGGCGTGACCTCGGCGGCGGTGCAACAGATGCTCGGCGTGCACCAGCCGGATTTCGGCTTTATCACCCAGGGCATGGCATTTGCCGACGGCGCGAGCATTTCCCTGTCGGGCAACCGCCTGATCCAGCCCCGGGCCGAGGGCGAGATCGCCTTCAAGCTCAAGCACGACCTGCTGGGCCCCGGCGTCACCGAGGCCCAGGTGCTGGCCGCCACCGAATGGGTGGCGCCGTGCTTTGAAATCGTCGATTCGCGGATTCACGACTGGCGCATCCGCATCCAGGACACCGTGGCCGACAACGCTTCCTGCGGGGTTTTCGTGCTCGGGGAGGAGCGGGCCGACCCACACCACCTGGACCTGCCCAACCTGCGCATGCAGGTGTTCAAGAACCGCTGCCAGATCAGCGAGGGGCTGGGTTCGGCGGTGCAGGGCAACCCCCTGACCGCGGTGGCCTGGCTGGCCAACACCCTGGGCGCTTTCGGGATTGCCTTCAAGGCCGGGGAAATCATTCTCTCCGGGTCCCTGGTGCCCCTGGAGCCGGCCCGGGCCGGCGATCACTTTTCCTTGACCATCGATGGCCTGGGCAGTGCCCGGGTGTCGTTCTGCGCCTGACCCAAGGGGGTATGTGAATGAGCAAGAAACTCAAGGCGGCCATTATCGGCCCGGGCAATATCGGTACCGACCTGTTGCTCAAGATGTGCCGTTCAGAATGGATCGAACCGGTGTGGATGGTGGGTGTCGACCCGCAGTCCGCGGGCCTCGAACGCGCCCGGGAGCTGGGCATCAAGACCACCTCGGACGGGGTGGCCGGTTTGCTGCCCCACGTCCTGGACGACGATATTCGCATCGCCTTCGACGCCACCTCGGCCTATGTCCACGCCGAGAACAGCCGCCAGCTCAATGCCCTGGGGGTGATCATGATTGACTTGACCCCGGCGGCCATCGGCCCGTTCTGCGTGCCGCCGGTGAACCTGCGGCAACACGCCCAGAGCCTGGCGCTGAACGTCAACATGGTCACCTGTGGCGGCCAGGCGACCATCCCCATGGTGGCCGCGGTGGCCCAGGTGCAGCCGGTCAGCTACGGCGAGATTGTCGCCACCGTGTCTTCGGCCTCGGTGGGCCCGGGCACCCGGCAGAACATCGACGAATTCACTCGCACCACCGCCGAGGCTGTGCAGCGCATCGGTGGTGCCCGGCGCGGCAAGGCGATCATCGTCATCAACCCGGCCGAACCTGCACTGATGATGCGCGACACCATCCACTGCCTGACCGACCAGGAGCCCGACCAGGCGGCGATCCGCGCCTCGGTGCTGCGCATGGTCAAGGAAGTGCAGCGCTATGTGCCGGGCTACAAACTGATCAACGGCCCGGTGTTCGACGGCAACCAAGTGAGCATCTACATCGAGGTCGAGGGGCTGGGGGATTTCCTTCCCAAGTCCGCCGGCAACCTCGACATCATGACCGCCGCCGGCTTGCGCACCGCCGAGATGTTTGCCGAAGAAGCCCACCGGGGCGCCCTGCAACTGCCTGTTCGTTGACCGGAGAATTGCCATGAATCTGCAAGGTAGAAGCGTTGTTCTGCACGACATGAGCCTGCGTGACGGCATGCACGCCAAGCGCCACCAGATCAGCCTGGAACAGATGATCTCGGTGGCCACCGGGCTCGACGCGGCGGGGGTGCCGCTGATCGAGATCACCCACGGCGACGGCCTTGGCGGCGCGTCGCTGAACTATGGCCTGCCGGCTCACAGCGACGAGGAGTATTTCGCCGCGGTGATTCCGCAGCTCAGACAGGCCAGGGTCTCGGCACTGCTGCTGCCGGGCATCGGCACCCTCGACCACTTGCGCATGGCCCACGAGCACGGGGTGAGCACGGTGCGGGTGGCGACCCACTGCACCGAGGCCGATGTCTCCAGCCAGCACATCGGCATGGCGGCGAAGATGGGCCTGGATACGGTGGGGTTCCTGATGATGGCGCACATGCTCAGCGCCGAGAAACTCCTGCAGCAGGCGCAACTGATGCAGAGCTACGGCGCCAACTGCATCTACTGCACCGACTCGGCGGGCTACATGCTGCCCGATGAAGTCAGCGAGAAGATCGGCGTGCTGCGCCAGGGGCTCAACCCCGGGACCGAGGTCGGTTTCCACGGCCACCACAACCTGGGCCTGGCGATCGCCAACTCCCTGGCGGCGATCGAGGCCGGGGCGGCGCGCATCGATGGTTCGGTGGCGGGGCTCGGTGCCGGGGCGGGCAATACGCCGTTGGAGGTGTTTGTGGCGGTGCTGGAGCGCATGGGTGTCAGCAGCGGGGTGGATCTGTACGCGATCATGGATGTCGCCGAAGACCGGGTGGTGCCCATGCTCGACCAGCCGATCCGGCTCGACCGTGATGCGCTGACGCTGGGGTACGCCGGGGTCTACAGCTCGTTTTTGCTGTTCGCCAAGCGTGCCGAGCGCAAGTACGGCATCTCGGCCCGCGAGCTGCTGGTGGAGCTGGGCCGGCGCGGCACCGTCGGTGGCCAGGAAGACATGATCGAAGACCTGGCGCTGACTCTGTCCCGGGCCCGTGGCGTACTGCCCACCTGATGCACAGGGCGCACCCTGGACACCCACACCGGGGGTTCAGGGCAGCAGGCCGCGTACCTGGGGCGGATAGCAGGGATTGGCGGCGCACTGGCTGAGCATGCTGGCGGCACGGTAGGCCGGTTTCTTGAAGACCTGATAGGCGCCGGCACTGGTGCCGATGATGATGAACAGCAGCAGACAAAGGGTGGATTTGCGCATGGCGAGCCTCCACGGCGGTGTTGTTCTTGTAGGTCGACCTTATGTCGTAGCCCTGGGTCCGGCCTCGTCCGATTGGACTAGCCGGCGGGACGCGAGCCGAGTGGTGCAGCGTCAGCCGGCGAACCTTCTTCGGGCGCTCAGCCCAAGGTGGCCACACTGCGCAGGATCAGGCGCACCAGCATGGTCTGGCGGGTGACCCCGGTCTTGGAGAAGGTCGAGCGCAGGTGGGCGCGGGAGGTGTTGCGGCTGATGCCCAGCTCCTGGGAGGCTTCGTCCAGGGTCAGGCCGTTGGCCAGGAGCATGGCCAGTTGGGTTTCGGCCGGCGTGAAGTCGAACAGCACCCGGACGATCTCCTGGGGCGCGCAGGACTGCTGCTCCGGGTCACTGATGAAGATCACTACCGTGGGGCAGCGCTTGCCTTCGCTCCAGGCCGAGAGCGGTACCGAGCGTACGATGATGCCCAGGTCGGCGCGCCCCGAGGGCCGTTGCACCCGCAGCGCCTCGACCACCGAAGGGTTGCTGCGTTTATGCGACAGCAGCGACTGTTTCACCAGGCGGCGAAATTCCTGGGTGTCGCGGGCGGTGCCGACCTGCAGGCCGTCGTTGACCAGTTTGATGCCGTCCTTTTCCTGGATCAGCCGCTCGGCCACCTGGTTGGTCTGCAACACCTTGCCGGTCTCGTCGAGGATGATGGTGCCGACCGCCATCTGGTCTACGGCGCCAGCATAGAGATTGCGCTCGGTTTCGATGCGGTTGAGCTTCATGTGCATCTTGATCGAGCGTTCCAGGTGCGGCACGAACTGCGCCAGCAGCTCCTTTTCCTGCTGGTCGAATGGCTGGTCGTCGCGTCCGCGGCTGATGCGCAGGCGACACTGGGCGCCTTCACTGGTGTTGATGTCGGCGCCCAGGATATGGAACACCCCCACCGGCTCCAGAAAGTTGCGGTAGAACTCCGATTGCAACCAGTCGTCGTTGGAGACGAACTCCGCCAGGGTCACCACCTGGCGGTTGGGCAGGTCGACGAACGGATCGAGGCTGAAGAAGTGAGTGTTGTAGGAGGTGGTGACCTCGCTGGAGCTGCCGGTGGTGTTGACCATCAGCCCATCCACCTGGGCGCTGGGTGGGCGCAGGATAAAGGTCACGTATTTGCTGTTCAGATGGAGGTTGAGCTGGTTGAGGAAGGTGGCCCATGGAATGTTTTCCATGGGCCCCTGGTAGAGATTGCCGATCAGGTCACTGAACGTCTCAAGGCTGAGGTTCTTCTGCATGGCGAAAACCGTTTTTATTATTGTTTGGGTAGTAGCGGTGGCCGAGAGTAGGGTCGGCATCGCTGGCGCGCAATGGTTCTTGCAAAGCATCTGATCGGCAGCTCTCCGGGGCGGATCAGGGGTGAAAAAGGTCCTGTGTCAGAGGTTCTGGCCCTCGCGTACGATGAAGTCCCGTGCCTCCTGGGTGCCGGCCGGCAAGGCTTCGATATCGGTGTAGAACTGCTCGTACCATTTGCGCAACTGGTACACCGGGCCGTCACCGTCGCACAGCAGCGGATTGTCCACCCGGGTCTTGCTGTGCCAGATCGCCACGTCCTCGTAGAAGGCTTCCTGGGCCTGTTGCACATAGGCCTTGGCCATCGCTTGGTTCTGTTCTTCGCTGAGGCCGGGGATCTTCTTCACCAGCACTCCGTAGCGCAGGGTGAAACTGTCCAGGTCGATGGGTACGTGGCAGTTGAGCAGGATCGAATGGATCGGCTGGCCGTTCATCGCGCCGGTCATTTCGGTGATCTGGTAGGCCGGCCCGAAGTAGGTGGCGGTGGTGCTCAGCTCGCTGTCGCCGGACAGGCGTTCGCTGCGGGCGCGCATTTCCTGGGTGGCCAGATGGCCTTCGAAGCGGTTGCTGAAGGCCTGCACCGGGGCACCATGGACTGTGCCGAAGTGCGCCATGTCGGCGACGTTGTCGATCAGTTCACGGCAGTTGGTCTCGATCTTCAGCTCCGCCACTTCCCAGTTGGCCCATTGTTCGTCGAAGCAGGCGTCGATCCGCGGTATGCGCTGCTGCTCGATGGGCGGGTTGCCTTGGGGGTCATTCCAGACAAACAACAGTTGGTTTTCCTCCATCAGCGGCCAGCTCTTGATTCGTGCCCGTGGCGGAATCCGCTTGGCGTAGGGAATGTCGTCGCAGACGCCGTCGGCGCCCCAGCGCCAGGCATGAAAGGGGCAGCGCAGCGCGTTGCCTTCGATGCAGCCGGTGCTCAGGTCAGCGCCCATGTGCGGGCAGTAGCCGTCAAGAATGTGCAACTGGCGGTCTTCGCCCTCGAACGCCACCAGCCGGGTGCCGAACACATCCAGGCGGTGGGCCTTGCCGTCGCGGTACTGGGCCGCCAGCCCCAGGCAATGCCAGCCTCTGGCGTAGCGTGATTGCAGGGGTTGAGTCTCGATTCGGTGCAGGGTGTTCATCTCTTGTTCTTCTCCGGGTCACGGTGGGGCCGCCGTGGCCTCAGGCCGAAGCCCGGCGGTGCTTGCACTCCTGATCGATTCTGCCGCCCCTGTGCCTTGGGGCATCGTCTGAATGGACGATGGCCAGTGCCGGCCAGCCGGCTCTACTGAGGCCTTTGACCACCGCAGGAGTTATCGATGAGCAGTCAAACAGGGCAGGTAGCAGTGATTACCGGCGCCGCCAGCGGGATTGGCCGGGGCCTGGCCGAAGAGGCCGCACGGCGTGGCATGCGCCTGGTGCTGGCGGACCTGGATGCCCCCGGGCTGGCTCGGGTCTGTGACGCCTTGCGGGCCAACGCAACCGAGGTGGTGAGCCGGGTTACCGATGTTGGGCAACTGGCCCAGGTCGAGGCCTTGCGCGATTGCGCCGTCGAGTCCTTTGGTGGCGTCGACCTGCTGTTCAACAATGCCGGGGTGATGCAGACCGGCTACAGCTGGGAGATCAGCCAGGCCCAGTGGCAGCGCATGCTCGACATCAACCTCAACGGAGTGATCCACGGCATCCGCAGTTTCCTGCCGCTGCTGCTGCGCCAGGGCCGTGGTGGCCATGTGATCAACACCGCGTCCCTGGCCGGCTTGCTCAGCAGCCCGTTGCTGGCGCCTTACAACGTCACCAAGCAGGCGGTGGTGGCGCTTTCGGAAACCCTGCATTACGAACTGGCGCTGCTGGGCGCGCCCATCGCGGTTTCGGTGATCTGCCCGGGCCCCGTGGCCAGCGCCATCATGGGTTCGAACCAGCACAGCGATGCCGCTGGCGATGGCTTGAGCCAGTTGCTCGATGGACGCATTCGCGAGGGCATGAGCCCCGCCGAACTGGCCACGCTGGTGTTCGATGCCATCGATGCCAAGCGTTTCTGGGTTTTGCCCCACAAGGATTTCAAGGAGGCCCTGCAGCGCCGGGTGCGCAGCATCCTCGACGAAACCAATCCGCAGTTCCGTATGCCTGACACCGAGGGGGCCGACCATGTCTCTTGATCCGCAGATCGCCGCTGTACTGCAATCTCTGGAGGGCTTGGCGCCGCCGGACTTCAGCCAGCTGGACGCGACCCAGTACCGGCAGTTCGCCGATAACCTGATGGCCATGCCCCCTGGCGCGGCCATGCATGAAGTGCGCGAGTTGCGCGTGGCTGGCGATGCCGGCGAACTGGATGCCCGGCTCTATCGTCCGCTGGATCAGGAGCGCCTGCCGCTGCTGGTGTTCTTTCATGGTGGCGGTTTCATCATGGGCACCCTCGATACTCACGATTACCTGTGCCGGGCCCTGGCCAGCCAGACCGGGGCCGTGGTGGTGTCGGTGGCTTATCGGCTGGCACCGGAGGCGGCTTTCCCGGCCGCGCCGCTCGATTGCTACGCGGCCATGTGCTGGCTGGTGGAGCACGCGGCCGAGCTGGGTATCGACGGCTCGCGCCTGGCGCTAGCCGGGGACAGTGCCGGTGGCAACCTGGCCTTGGCGGTCAGCCGCCTGGCATCGCAGCGCCAGGGACCGAAGATCCGCCACCAATGCCTGTTCTATCCGGTACTCGACGCCGCGTGCGACAGCCCTTCCTACCGCGACTTTGCCGAAGGCTACATGCTGACGGCCGCGATGATGAGGTGGTTCTGGAGCCTGTACGGTGCCGGAGCCTCCCTGGTCGATGAACCGCTGGCCTCGCCGTTGCGCGCGCAAGATCTGGGCGACCTGCCGCCCACGACCTTGATCACCGCCGGGTTCGACCCGCTGCGCGATGAGGGCGAAGCCTTCGCCAGGCGCTTGCAGGCAAGCGCTGTACCGGTTCGGTTGCAGCGCTGCGAGGGGATGATCCATGGCTTCATCAGCCTGTCGCCCTTTGTCGAACGCGCCGCCCAGGTGCTGGCACAAGCAACGGCAGAGCTGCGCAAGGCGCTCGGCTGAAGCGACAGCGTCGGCCTTCGGGTGGCGAAGCCCGATACCAAAGCCCGACGCCTGGCGTCGGGCTTTGGCGTTGCGCGAAAGTGCCCGGCCAGGCGTCAGAATCGATATTGGCTGGTGGGCAGTACATCGATCTTGTCGAAGTCGATAAAGCGCGCACAGCTTTGCATCATGGCCGCCAGGTTTTTCTCGAACCGTGCTTCGTCCCCCGTTGCGTCGAAGAAGGCCTGGGGGTCGGTCATCGCCGCGGGCGGGAAGCATTCCTCGACAATGGCGTCGATGGGCGGCGCGTCCGGGGTCAGGGCCGCCACCACCAGGTTCTGCACGTACTGGAAGTTGTCCTGGGTGACGATGGCAACCTCTGTGTGCTGGTTGCGCCATATCTCCAGCCAGGCCTGCGGGGTCAGGCGCGGCGGGCGTGTCAGCAGGGCCACCTGGGCGAAGCCGTAAGTCCGCTCACCGGGTGAGGGAGGGAAACGGGTGTTGCGGATCGCTTCGGACTCGCACACCAGATAGGCCGCCAGGCGGGTCGTGGCCTGTGCCAATACCCGGTCGAAAGGCGCCCGGGGAGCGGCGTTGGCGCTGTCCAGCCACAGCGACAGGCAGGCATCCGGCAGCGGTGGCCGGTTCTCCTGGCGCAGGGCCGCAGCGGGAGCGACTTCGCTATCCGCCAGGTTCAACTGCAGGCCCTGGGCGCCCAGGGCCTGCAGTTGCCCTATGACCTCGTGGCGCACGTGCCGGGCGAATGTTTCATCGGTGCTGCTGGGGTCACGCCAGAGCAGATAGATGACTTTTTCCATGGCGGGCAGATTCCTCTGTTGATGGTCGACGGCAGGTGGGTCCTGCGAAGGACAGGGTCGGGCCTGAGCCACTTTGCCGAATCCACCAAACGGACTAGTGCCCGTGGGGCAACCGCTTCGTGAGTGGGATCGAGCGCCAGGGGCTAGTCCCAACAGACGATCAGCCGGCGCCGGCCGGTCGATACACTTCCTGGCATGTGCGGCTGGTGAACAAGCACGCACGATGACCGCCACCCGGCGTCGATCCACGATGATTGCGAGGCCTGTGCCATGACTCTTGAACAACGTATTGCCCGCCTGGAGGCGCTAGAAGCGATCCGCCAGTTGAAGCATCGCTACTTGAATGCTTGTGACTTGAAGCAGGTGGAGGTGATCCGCGACTGCTTTGCCGAGGGCGAGATACTGATCGACTACGGCCCACTGGGCAGCTTTCGCGATCGCGACAGCTTTCTCGCGCTGTATCAGGAACTGGCTTGCCAGCCACGAGTGATCGACATCCACCATGGCGCCAACCCGGAGATTGAATTGTTCGGCGAGGATCAGGCCCGGGGGCGCTGGGCGCTGTACTACTTCAACCTGGATGCCGAGAGTGGCGCCACGCGCCAGTTGGGGGGGATCTACCAGGACCGCTACCGGTGTATTGCCGGGCAATGGAAGCTGGTCGAATGCTGTTTCAGCGCGCACTCGATGGTGGCAGGGCAAGTACCAGCCTGAGCCTGAAGCGCCGCAGGCAGGCGATTTTGCAGCCTGCCGGGCATGGCTGGCGGGCTGGCCCGCCAGCCGGCGCGATAGCCAGCCCGGGAGTGTGAACCGCCCGGGCCAGCCGGGGTTCAGCGGGTACCGAGCTTGCGCAGGTTGCCCGGGGTGAAGTCGTCATCGACGAAGTTGCTGGCATTGAGCTTGGCCGGTTTCTGGTCCACCAGCAGTCGGTCGACCAGGTAGGAGCCGGCGATCAGGTCCTGGTAGATCCCCAGGCGCGCCTGGTAGCGCTGCATCTCATAGGCGTAGACCGAGGTTTGCATGTTGGTGCGCCACAGCTGGCCACGGCTGTCGTAGTTGTCGGCCAGGGTGGCGGCCCAGGTGTCCTCGTCAAGGTAGAGCACGCGCTTGGCATAGATATGCCGTGCGCCTTCCTTGAGGGTCGCCTGCAGGACCCAGACCCGGTGCTTCTCGTAGCGCATGTACTGCGGGTTGACGTGGCCGGTGGTGGCGAGAATCTGCGCAAGATTCACGCTGGAATCGTCGATCCGGTAGTTGTGATAGGGAATGTAGATCTCTCGTTTGCCGATGATGGTCCAGTCGTAGCGGTCCGGAGCGCCGTTGAACAGGCGGTCCTCGTCCTGCACGCGAAAGCCTCCGGCGCCGGTGGGCGAGTCATAGGCAACCGTTGGTGCGCGTCGGACCCGGCGTTGCCCGGGGCTGTACTGCCAGGCCTGGCGCGGCGCGGCGGTGGGGGTGATGAACTCGCGACCGACGATGATCTCGCCCTTCTTGCGGATCGGCTCCAGGGTGGTCAGAAGGAAGTTGGTGAGCACGCCGTTGGCGCTTTCGGGGGTCTTGTCCGGGGCCGACCAGATCGAATAGATCTTGTAGTTGACCTGCTCCAGCACCTGCTCCTTGTTGGAGTACACCACCGCCTGCTGGTAGTTGGCCTCCTCGGTGTAGGCGCGGCCGGCCAGGGTGTGGTTGAACATCAGTTCACTGCCGTTTTTGGGGATCGGGAACGGCGAGGCGGCCCAGGCGTTGCGGGTGTCGTTGCCGTCGTTGATCAGCTCGGCGTTGACGGCGTTTTTCCTGATGTCGTCATACAGTCGCTGGTCGAAGCGAAAGTCCCGGTGGCTGGGGTATACCGGCATGGTGAAGGTCTGCGGGTAGCGTTTGAACAGCGCCTTCTGCCCATCGGTGAGGTTGGCGGCGTACTGCTGCATGTTCGCCGCGGTGATCACGAACAGCGGTTTTTCCGCCGCATAAGGATCGGGGTAGGGGCTGCCGGGGCCGTCGTACTTGAGCTGAGGGGGCAGGCCCAGCCACTTTCCCGACCAGGCAGGAATGCTGCCGTCGGCGTTGCCGGCCCGCTCCGCACCCATGGGGGTCAGGTCCCGGTCTAGCCGGGCGGCTTCCTCGGGGCTGACCTTGGCCTGGGTCGCCAGGCTTGCGGCCAGCAGGCTGGCGGCCAGGGTCGTGCGCAACAACTGAGTGTAGATAGTGCTCGACATGCTGTGCTCCTTGGGGCAGGGAATCAGAACCGGTACTTGAAGTTGAGGGCGAGGTTGTCGCGGTCCGCCAGCGGGCTGTTGTTGGCGTTGCCCAGGTAGGCGTTGTAGCGGGCCTCGATGGTGAAGTTGCCGAGGTAGCGCCAGGAGCTGCCGATGCTTGCGCGGTCGTCGCCCTGGCCCGAGTTGATCGAGCCCACCAGGGAGCTGTCGTTGTGCGCGGCGGTGCTGAAGGTGATCGGGACCGAGAGGTCCCAGCCGGTGAACACGTCGTTGTAGTCAAAGCTGGCCTGCACTGTGTAGCCCCAGGCCGAGCGGTCGTAGAGCAGCTTGTCGGTACCCGGCAGGCTGAACCCCGGGGCCAGCTGGGTCGGCTGCGAGCTGTCGTTGCTCAGCACCTGGTTGTACACCAGCTCGCCAGTCAGGGTGGTGTTGTCGGCCCATGAAGTGGGCCCCAGCACTTCGATCACCGAAACCTGGGCTTGCAGGGTCTTGGCTCGCACCGGGCTGGCGAAACCGTTGTCCACCATCACCGGCTGGCCGTCGCGGTAGCTGACCTCGCCGGCGATGCTGGTGTCGCCAAGCACCGTGGAGAAGCTCGCGCCGTACTGATCGATGTTGTCGAAGTAGATTGCCCGGTAGCTGCCCAGCTGGCTCTGGAAGTCCAGGGACGGGGTCTTGTCGTGGTAGCGCGAGTAGTACAGGCCGAACTCGGTGTTGTTCAGCGATTCGGCGGCGTAGGTGAAGGCCAGGCCGTATTGGCCGCTGTTGCTCGGGGTGTCGTTCTTCAGGCGATGGACAAAGCCTGTGGCGTCGTTTTCCCCTCCGCGATCGATGTAGTCGGTGGTGGAGAAAAAGCTGCCCACGCCGAACAGGTCGGTCTTCTGCCACTGGTACTGGTAGTAGGCCTGGACGTCCAGGCTGTCGCTCAGGCTGAACTGGGTGAACAGCTGGCCCACCGGCAGCAGCACTTCCTTGACCTCGACCCCGGGGGTGGTCGACTTGGTGGCGTCCACCGGGCTCTGGGCCGCGGAGATCCCCGGGTAGAACAGGCTTTCGCCCCAGCTCACCACCTGCTTGCCCAGGCGCACGTTGAGGTTGTGCCCGGACAGGTTCCAGGTGCCATAGGCATAAGCGTCCAGCAGGCGCAGGTCGTTGCGGTGCTGGTCGATGGTGTCCTGGGAAAAACGGTCGGGACGGCTGCAGTTGCCGCCGGCAAAGCAGTTGGAGGTGCCACTGGGGTTGTCGTTGTCGCGGTCGTAGACGTTGTCGTAGAAGCCGTCGGCGCGAATGAAAAAGCCGTAGTCGTCACGCCAGCGCAGGTTGGCTTCGGTAAGAAAGCCGCTGCGATTGTTGATCAGGCTGCCCCTGGCGAAAGCGTTGTCGCCATCGTTGCCGTTGGCATTGGCCACCAGCTTGTGGCTCCGGGATTCGGTACGCCAGGCCAGGCTGTAGGTCAGGGTGGTGTCCCAGTCGACAGTCAGATCCTCGTTGGGCTGGAAGGTCATGGCGCTGGCCGGTCCGCCCAGCCCGCCGGCCAGTATCAGCAGGGCAGTGTGCAGTCGGGGGAGTAGCGATGGTGGGGCGATTATTGTTTTTGTCATCTCGTCCTCGTGCCCAGGTCAGGCCCGCCCGACCTGCGATGTAAGGGGGGGGAAGTGCAGCAGGAGCGACTATGGAAGCAGCGGCCCGCCCGGACATCGTCCAACCAGACTAAGTGTTTTGGCCGTGGCGGGCGCTAGTCCCATTGGACGATGCCCGGGCCTCGAGGCTGCCGAACAATCCCGGGACCGACTGCGCCGGAGTCCGGGCCGGTGGCGGCGGCTTCCTGCCTGTAGGCGCCTTGCGGAGATGCGCGGATGAAACACGCCAAGATCAAATGGGATGAGTGCTGCGATGTATTGGTGATAGGTTCCGGCGCAGGAGGCATGACCGCCGCGCTGCGGGCCCATGACCTGGGGCTGAACACGTTGCTGATCGAGAAGAGTGGCGAATACGGCGGCACCTCGGCGGTGTCCGGCGGTGGCATCTGGATTCCCGACAACCACCGGATCCAGGCCCTGGGCGGTAGCGATTCGGTGGCCGAAGGGATCGCCTATGTCCGCGCGGTGACCCACGGCGAGATCGACGACGGGCGCATCGAAGCCTATGTCGAGCAGGGCCGGGACATGGTCCGCTACCTGGAGGCGCAGACCCGGGTGCGCTTCGAGGCCCAGCCCGCTTACTCCGACTACTACCCGCAGGTGCCCGGTGGCAAGCCCGGCTATCGCTCCATGGACCCGCAACCCTTCGATGCCGCCGAGCTGGGCGAGGAGTTCCTGCGCATGCGGGCGCCTTCCCCCGGCACGCTGATGATGGGGCGCATGGCGATGACCATGAAGGAGGCGCAGGTGCTGCTGTGTCGTGGCCCCGGCTGGCTGCGCCTGACCCTGCGAGTGATGTGGCGCTACTGGCGTGATCGCGAGGGGCGGCGGCTGTCGCGTCGCGACCGTTTCCTGACCCTGGGCAATGCCCTGGTGGGCGCCTTGCGCTGTTCGCTGCAGGATCGCCAGCGGCCGCTGTGGCTCAACTGCGCCTTGCAGGAACTGCTGATTGTCGGTGAGCGAGTCGGCGGCGCGCGGGTCTGCCGCGACGGCCAGACCCTGAACATCAAGGCGCGCCATGGGGTGATCATCGCCGCCGGTGGCTTCGAGCGTAACCAGGCCATGCGCGAGCAGTACCTGCCGCAGCCGTCCCAGGCCCGGTGGAGTGCCACGCCACCGCACAACACCGGCGACGGTATTCGTGCCGGCCAGGTGATTGGCGCCCGTACTGCCTTGATGGACCACGGCTGGTGGGCGCCCACTACCCGGGTTGCAGGTGAGGAAAAGCAGCGTGCGCTGTTCGTCGAGCGCACCTTGCCTGGCTGCGTACTGGTGAACTCGGCAGGGCAACGCTTCGTCAACGAGGCGGCGCCCTATACCGATATTGTCTATGCGATGTATGAGAACAACCGGGCCGAAGCGGTCAGCGTGCCGTGCTGGATGATCTTCGACGCCGAGTTCCGCCGCAAATACCCCTGCGGCGCGCTGTTGCCCGGTTATGCCCAGCCCGACTGGCGGCTGCCGGAACACCTGCAGGACTACTTCTACAAGGCCGCCAGCCTGCCGGACCTGGCGGCGCAGATCGGCATCGACGGCCCGGGCCTGATGCGTAGCATCGAGCGTTTTAACATCATGGCCCGGGAGGGCCGGGACCAGGATTTCAACAAGGGCGAGTCGCTGTTCGATCGCTACTACGGCGACCCCCACGTCGGCCCCAACCCTTGCCTGGCGCCCTTGCTCAAGGCGCCGTTCTACGCGGTGCGGGTGGATGCCGGGGACATTGGCACCAAGGGCGGCCTGCTGACCGATGCCAACGCCCGGGTGTTGCACGAGGACGGCCATCCGATCCTCGGTCTTTACGCAATCGGCAACAGCGCCGCATCGATGATGGGGCGCACGTATCCGGGAGCCGGCTCGACCATCGGCCCGGCGATGACTTTCGGCTATATCGCCGCCAATCACATCAAGACGCAAAGCCTGCGCCAGTCGCAGCCGGCGTCCTTTCTGGCAAGGAGCAGTCAATGAAGAGCAAGGAACCCCAGGTGGCCCTGGTCACCGGTGCCAGTCGCGGCGTGGGCCGTGGCATCGCCCTGGCCCTCGGGGCACAGGGCATGACCGTCTACGTGACCGGGCGTGCGCCGGAAAAGGCCGGGGCACGGCTTTATGAACAGGCGCTGCAAGGTTCATTGGCGGACACCGCGGCAGCCATTACCGCCGCCGGTGGCCGGGGCATCCCGGTGGTCTGCGAGCATGCCGACGACGCCCAGGTGCAGGCCCTGTTTGCGCGGATCGCCGAGGAGGCCGGCCACCTCGATCTGCTGGTCAATAACGTGGCCGCCATCCATGAGCGCTTGATCGAGCCCGGGCCGTTCTGGGACAAGCCCCTGGAGTTGGTGGATATCCTCGATGTCGGCCTGCGTTCGGCCTACATCGCCAGTTACTACGCCGCGCCGTTGTTGCTGCGCAGTGCCCAGGGGCTGGTCTGTTTCACTTCGTCGTTCGGCGCCGGCTGCTACATGCACGGCCCCGCCTACGGAGCGCAGAAGGCCGGTTGCGACAAGCTGGCGGCGGACATGGCAATCGATTTTGAAGGGCGTGGCGTAGCGGCGCTATCACTGTGGCTGGGGCCGCAGTTGACCGAGCGCACGCGGATTGTCGGCGAGCACCACGGCGAGCAGTACCAGGCCTTTCTCGCGGACGCCGAGACCCCGCAGTTCAACGGCCGGGTCATTCATGCGCTGCTCAATGATCCCGGGCTGATGAGCCTGTCCGGGCAGACTCTGATCACCGCGGAAATCGCCCCGGGCTATGGCATCAGCGAGGATCAGGGGCGCCAGCCGCCGTCCCATCGCTCATTGCTGGGCGAGCCCCGGCGCCAGCATCCGGCGCGGGTGATATAAACCCCGGCGCAACGAGCGCAAATTAGCCGGTGGCTAGGGAGCTTGCTCCCGCGGGGGGCGGAGCCGCCCCAATGCCAGCCACCGGGTTTCGGCACTCGCACACTGATTCAGGCATTCCACAGGCACCGCGCAAAGCGGCGGCAAAAACGCGGCAGTCAGGCTCCGCAGGCTGGCCCGTCCCAAGGAGGGACGCGCCTCGCCAGCCGCACTTGGCACCCTGTGCCAGCCTCAATTGCGGCTTTCGGCCCACTGGCGCAACACCTGCTTGGTCACCTTTCCCGCCGCGTTCAGCGGCATGGCTTCCAGCACCTGGAATCGTCGCGGCACCTTGTAGTTGGCCATCTGTTCTCGGCACCAGCCCAGCAGTGCTGTCGATTCCAGGAGTTGTCCCGGCGTGGCCAGGACAAAGGCCATGGCCACTTCGCCGAGGCGCTCGTCCGGTATACCTATTACCGCCGCCTGGGCCACCCCGGGAAACTTCAGCAGGCACTGCTCGATTTCCGCCGGATAGACGTTGAAACCGCCGGTAATGAACATGTCCTTGAGGCGGTCGGTGATACGCAGGTAGCCCTGCTCGTCGAGGACCCCGACGTCACCGGTATTGAGCCAGCCATCGGCGTCCAGCACTTCCTGGCTGGCTTGCGGGTCGTTGAGGTAGCCCTGCATCAGGTTGTAGCCGCGGATCTGTATTTCCCCGGGGACATTGGGCGGTTGGCACTGGCCGTCGGCGGCGACGATCCGCACCTCTACCCCGGGCATCGCCCGGCCGCTGGTCTGGGCGACTCGCAGCGGATTGTCGCCGGGGCGGCAAATGGTGGCGAAACCGCAGACTTCGGTCAGGCCGTAGGCCGTGACGATGGTGGCAAAGCCCAGCTCGTCGCGCATGCGTCCGATCATGTCCACCGGGATTACCGCGGCACCGGTCACCGCCACCCGTAGTGAGGACAGATCGTAGGCATCGCGCCGGGGGTGAGCCAGTAGCGACTGATAAAGCGTCGGCGGGCCGGGCAGCACGCTGATGCGCTGGCGCTGCACGCATTCGAGCACCGCGTCGACGTCGAACACCTGCTGGGGAATGATGGTCGCACCGCGCATCAGCGCCGCCAGCCATCCCGCCTTGTAGCCGAAGGAGTGGAAGAACGGGTTGACGATCAGGTAGCGATCGCCTTCGCCCAGGCCGACCACGTCGCTCCAGTCGCGCACTACCCGCAGATTCTGCCCATGGCTGGTCATCACGCCCTTGGGCTTGCCGGTGGTGCCGGAGGTGAACAGTACATCGGACAGGGTTTGCGGGCCGAGCTGTTCCTGACGCAGGCGCAGGCTGCTGCCGGGCACTCGGCCGGCCAGGGCCATGAAACTGTCCCAGTCCAGGGCCGCCGGCGAGGGCGAGCGCAGGCTGATGATCTGGCGCAGTTCAGGCAGGCTTTCGCCGGCAAGCATCTGCGGATAGTCGACGCCGAGGAACTCACCGATGGCGAACAGCACGCAGGCGCCGCTCTGGCGCAGGATATAGCCGGCCTCGTTGCCCTTCATCCGGGTGTTGAGCGGCACCAGGGCGGCGCCGACGCTTTGCAGGGCGCCGGCGGCGACAATCCACTCCCAGGTGTTGGGGGCCCAGATCGCCACTCGGTCCCCGGCCTTGACCTCCAGGGCCAGCAAGGCCCGGGCGGCCTGCTGACGCAGGCGGTCGAGCTGCAGGTAACTGATGCTGCCGGCGTCCTCGATGGCCGGGCGGTCGCCGTAGGCCAGGGCTGCCCGGGCGAACAGATGAGCGATGGTGGGAGCGTTGAGCGCAGACGGCATGGTGCCTCCTCAGGCAGAGGATTGTTGAATGAAGGGGGAGGCGGCCTGGCAGAGAGCCAGGCCGCTAAGAACCTGTTCACGATCTGCTGCGCTTAGCTCATGCGGCGTTAAAAGTGCCTGAGCGTCGCTCGCTAGATCGTGAACAGGCTCTAACCACTCAGGCTGGCGGTGGCGCGAAGCGGCGGCCGGCAGAGAAACCGCCGTCCACGGCGATCATCTGGCCGCTGACGAAAGAGGCCTCGTCGGAGGCCAGAAACAGCGCCACGGCGGCCACTTCTTCCGGTTGCCCGGAACGGTTGAGCATGTGCTGGGAAGCGAAGTAGGCGTGGAATTCGGCCTGTTCGCGGACCATGCTGGTCATCGGCGTTTCGATCAGCCCCGGGCACAGGCCATTGACGCGGATGTTGGCGTAACCGTAGTCCACCGCCATGGAGCGGGTCAGCTGGTTGATACCGCCCTTGGACACGTTGTAGGCGACATTGCCGTCGCAGCCTTGCAGGCCGAAGATCGAGCCAATGTTGATGATCGAGCCGCCGCGTTGCGCCTCCATGGCTCCCAGCAGGTACTTGCTGGTGAGCATGCTGCCGGTCAGGTTGATGTCCAGCACCCGTTGCCAGTTGGCGGTGCTGGTCTGGGTCACGCTGCCCTGGTCGGCGACGCCCGCGGCATTGACCAGCACATCGACCCGGCGATAGTGGCCGATGATTTCTTCCATCACCTGTTCGACCTGGGCCTCGTCGCGCACGTCGAGGGTCATGAAGCGCCCGGGAAAGTCCGCCGGTGCGTTGCCGATGTCCAGCCCCACCACCTGGGCACCCTCCGCGGCGAAGCGCCGGACGCAGGCCAGACCGATACCTGAAGCCGCGCCGGTGACCACCGCGACCTTGTTTTGCAACCGAGCCATGCATACACCTCTTTTATTGTTGTAGGCCAATCCTGGCGGTCGAGTCTAATCGTTGCCCGGCGCTGCCGGGTCGTCCGTTGAGACTAGAGGCGCAGGCGCCCCTAATCCGGAAAGCGCACCCGCACCACCGGCGTGTCGGGGTGGCTCTGGCAGGCCAGCGTCCAGCCATCGGCCAGCTCCTGGGCACTGAGCACGGCGTTGTGGGCCAGCCGTGTGCGGCCCTGTTCCACCCGGCACATGCAGGCGCCGCAGATGCCTTCCTCGCAAGACGCCGGCACCTCCAGCCCGGCGGCCCGGCAGCTTTGCAGCAGAGTCTGCCCCGGGTGCCAGGCCAGGCTGTGGGCCTGGCCTTCGAGTTCGACGGTCAGGCTCTGGCAGGACTGCCCGGCGGTGTGCTCGACCTGCTGCTGTGCCTGGGGTTGCGGGTCGGGCGGCGACAGGAAACGCTCGACATGGATCGCCTGGCGTGGCTCACCCAGGTCTAGCAGGGTGCTTTCCACAGTGTCCATGAAGGGCGCCGGGCCGCAGATGAAATACTCGCCGCCCCGGCGCGCATGCAGCAGTTGGCGAACCTGGGCCGCAGTGACGAAACCCTGAACCGAGTCCAGCAGGTGCAGGACTTCCAGACGCGGCTCGTGGGTCCGGGCCAGCTGTTGCAGTTCGTCCTTGAAGATCACCGAGGCTTCGTCGCGGTTGGCGTAGACCAGGGTCACCGGCCGGCGCCCGGCGTGCAGCACCGACTTGAGGATGGAGAACACCGGGGTGATGCCCGAGCCGCCGCCGAACAGCACCAGCGGACGCTGCTCGTCGCTATCGGCATTGTTCTCCAGGCAGAAGTGCCCGGCCGGGGGCAGCACCTCCAGCCAGTCACCGACCTGCACCTGCTGGTTCATCCAGTTCGATACCCGGCCCCCGGCCACACGCTTGATCGTGACCTTGGGCTGTGGATCGCACAGGGGCGAGCTGGCCATGGAATAGCAGCGGGTCAGCAACTGGCCCGCGCAGGGCACGCGAAAGCTCAGGAACTGCCCCGGTTTGTAGCGAAAACGCTCACGCAACTCGCTGGGGACATCGAGCACCAGGGAGCGGGCGTCGGCGGTTTCCTCGATCACCGCGGCCACCTGCAGGCGATAGCTGCCAGCGGCCGATGCGGCGCTGTCCGATACGCTGGCGTTGAACATTGGCGTGCCCATCTTCACCTCGGCTCATAGATCCCGCTGATCAGTTGCGCGTTGTCGACGAGTATCTCCGCGCCATTGACGAAGCGCGATTCGTCGCTGGCCAGGAACAGCACCGCGTTGGCCACATCACGCGGCGCGCACATGCGGTTCATCGGGTCCTGGTCGAGGGTTTCCTGGGGCACCGACTGGCCGCCGATGAGGGCCTGGGTCATCGGTGTGTTGATGCCGTCCGGGTGCACGCTGTTGCAGCGGATGCGGTAGCCCTGCAGCTTGCAGTGCACGGCCACGGAGCGAGTCAATGCCGCCACCGCGCCCTTGGAGGCGGAGTAGGCGCAGAACAGCGGCAGACCGCCCAGGGCCGCCACCGAGGACATGTTGATGATCGAACCGCCGCCGCTGTGCTTCATCGCTGCGATGGCGTACTTGCAGCCCAGGAAATAGCCGTCGCTGTTGACGGTCAGCACCTTGCGCCACAGCTCCAGCGACGTGTCCTCGATATTGGCCATGGCCAGGATCGCCGCATTGTTGACCAGCACATCGAGGCGACCGAAGTGCTGCACGGTGGTTTCCACCACCCGCTGCCAGTCGTCTTCGCGGGTGATGTCGTGGGCCAGGAACAGGGCGTTTTCGCCGATCTGCGCAGCCACTTGGTGGCCGGCTTCCTGGTTCACGTCGGTCAGTACGACCTTGGCGCCCTGGCTGGCCAGCAGCAGGGCGTCCTCACGGCCGACACCGCTGGCGGCGCCGGTGACGATGCAGACTTTGCCTTCTACACGTTGCATGGTGATTCTCCTGATGGTGCGGGTTGAGCCGCGGTTTGCCCGGCCACATGACGGGCGGCCCGGCGCGCGGAATAGATGCAGTCGGCCAGAGACAGGCCCGACACATAGAGGTTGGAAGCGACGCCCACGGCGTTGCGCCCGGCGCTGTAGAGGCCGGCGATCGGTGTGCCCTGGGCATCCAGCACCTGGCTGCTTCGTTCGCAGACCCTGAGGCCGCCGAGGGTGATCACCGGGCAAGGGAACAGGCGGCTGGCAAAGGACAGGTCGAGGACATACCAGGGGCCCTGTTCCAAGGAGGCGAGCATGGCCGCGGACTTGCCAAACGGATCGGCGCATTCGCCCCGGGCGCTCTGGTTGTAGCGCTCGACGCTATCTTTCAAGGCCTGCTCCGGCAGGCCGCAGCGCCGGGCCAGGGTTGCCAGGTCGTTGCTCCGTCGGGCGTTGAACAGCAGGTTGAGCAGCACTGGCAGGCGCTGGAACTGCCAGACCTGGCCCGGGCCTATCTGTTTCAGGGCCTGGCGCACCAGTGTCCGGTTGAGCACCAGCAATGCACGCCCCTGCTGCTGTTCGACCATCGCCTGGCCAAGGGTGGCGCCATATTGCTCTTCGTTGGCGTAGCGCTGGCCCTGGCCATTGACGATCAAGCCCCGGGCCCACGCCAGGGGCGGGTTGATGAAACGCCAGGCGCTGACCTTGTCCATCCGCGCGACAGCGGCGCCCACGCTCTGGCCCAGGGCGATGCCGCTGCCGTCGCAACCACCGGCGCCCAGGGGCAGGCCGGCAAGGTAGCGCGGCGCATGCTCGGCTACCCAGAGGCGGTTGAGAATGAAACCGCCGGCGCTCAGCAGGACGCCTTTTCTGGCGCTGATCAGCCGGCGTTCGGCGCTGCTGGCTTCGATGCGTTGTTGCCGTTTGCGCAGGTGGCGGGCCAGGGCCGGAACATACATGTGCAGGGCCTGGGCCCAGCGCTCGAGGCGTGCATGGCGGTGCGCGGCGCGGCTATCTGGAGCCAGGCGCCAGGCTTCGACGCCGACCACCCGCTGTTGATCGTCGACCACCAGGCGGCGTACCGCGCATTGGCTCTGCAGGCGCACGCCCTTGGCCAGGGCGCTGTTCTTGAGCGCCTGGAACAGGTGCGCTCCGGACAGGCCCGGGCCTTTGCAGCGATGGCCTCGGGGAGCGGGGGCCGCCAGCGCTGCATAGCGCGGCAGGGCTTCGTTGCCCGAGTAATAAAGATAGAAGCGGTCGCTGGGGTAGGAGGTCTTGTGCGGTGGCACGCTGGCTTCAAAAGCCACGCCCTGGCGCTCCAGCCATTGCAGTTGCCCGGGACTGGCGGCGCAGAAGTCGGCCAGGGTGCGCTGGCCGACGGCATCGCCGACTTCCTCGCGCAGGTAGTCGAACATCGCCTCGTGGCTGTCGTTGTAGCCGGCCTGGCGCTGGTAGGGCGTGCCGCCGCCGGCATAGATCACCCCGCCGCTGAGGGCGCTGGCGCCACCGCCGGCAAAGCGGTCCAGGGCCAGCACCTGCAGGCCCTGCTCGGCGGCCTCGATGGCGGCGCAGGCTCCGGCGGCACCGAAGCCCACCACCAGCCAGTCACAGGCGTCGTCCCAGTGGGGCGGGGCGTGAGTGTCGATGCGCAGCGGCGCGCGGCAGTCCATGTCCCGAATCAACCGGCGCAGGCCTGGGTTTGGGCCGGCTGGGCGGTGGTGGTGTAGCGGCCGTCGAGGTAGACCAGCGGGGTGATACTGGGGCTGGTATGGATGCGCACGATACGCCCGATGAACACAGTGTGGGTGCCGTAGCTGAAGTGCCCGTCCTGGCGGCACAGAATCGCCGACTGGGCGTCCCCCAGGTAGGGAATGCCTTCGTCGCTGGTCAGCCAGTTGCCGCTGCTGAAGCGTGCCTCGCCCTTGATTGCGCCGCTGCACAGGTGGGCCAGGGCCTGCTGCTCCAGGCCGAGGATGTTCACGCAGAACCCGGCACCGGTGGCCAGGGCTGCGTGGGAGGAGGCGCTCTTGTTGATGCAGATCAGCAGCGATGGCGGCTCGGTGCTCAGGGAGTCCACCGCGGTGGCGGCCATGGCAAAGCGCTCGGCGCCGTTGCTGGTACTGATGATGGTGACCGACTTGGCCAGGCGGCGCATGGCCTGGAGCATGTCTGCTTGCAGATTGACGTCTTTCATCGCACAGCCCTCGTTCGTGGTGCATGGAGTGCGATGAATTCTGGCAACGGGGCAGGGGGCCAACATCGTCCAAGGGGACTAGGACCTGTCGTCAAACAGCAACAGGCCCTGACCCCGGAGGAAATCCGGAAGCCCGGGCATATGGTCCGTTTGAGGGATGCCGGGTGGGCGGACGGTTGTTTGAATGCGCCGCAACAGGCGGTTGCCCGCCGTAGCACGCGCGCCCCGGCGGACGGGGTTCCCAAGGAGAACGACCTGATGCTCAACCACGATGTGCTTCGCCAGCGTCTCTACCAACAGGCCGAGGAACTGGTGCCGGTCCTGCGCGAACGAGCGGCCGAGGCCGAGCGGCTCGGCCGCTTGCCGGACCAGACCCTGAACGATTTTCAGCAGGCCGGGTTCTTTCGCATTCTGCAACCGGCACGCTGGGGCGGTTACGAACTGGAGCCGAATGATTTCTTCCGGGTGCAGATGACCCTCGCCGAGGGCTGCATGTCGTCTGCCTGGGTGCTGGGGGTGGTCGCGATCCACAACTGGCAACTGGCGCTGTTCGATGACCGCGCGGCCCGGGACGTGTGGAGCGAGGACAGCAGCGTGCTGATTTCCTCTTCCTATATGCCGGTGGGACGGGTGGCGCGTACCGAGGGTGGTTTCACCCTGAGCGGCCGCTGGGGCTTCTCATCGGGCTGCAAGCACTGTGACTGGGTGTTCCTCGGCGCCATGGTGCCGGCCGCGGAACCCGGCGGCGCGCCGGACTACCGGACCTTCCTGGTGCCGCGCCAGGACTACCAGATTCTCGACAACTGGGACGTCATGGGACTTGCGGCCACCGGTTCCCACGACATCCTGGTGGAGAACGCCTTCGTTCCCGAGTACCGCACCCATCGTGCCCTCGACGGGTTCATGCAGGACAGCCCGGGCAACGCGGTCAACGATGCCCCGCTGTACCGCCTGCCGTTCGGGCAGATCTTCGTGCGCGCAGTGTCGTCCTCGGCCATCGGAGCCCTGCAAGGAGCGGTCGCGCAGTTCATTGCCCATAACCGGGCTCGGGTGGGGGTCAATGACGGTCGCAAGATGGTCCAGGACCCAGCGGCCCAGTCGGCCCTGGCCAACGCCATGGTATGTGTCGACGAATGCCGGACGGTGCTGCTGAGCAACTTCGAGTTGATGCTGCAACGGGCCCGGGAGGGTACGCCACTGGGCATGCAGGAGCGGGTGAAGATGCGCTACGACTCGTCGCTGGTGGTGCAAAAGTGCGCCACGGCGGTGACCGACCTGATGTTCAACAGCGGCGCCTCGACGATCTTTCGCGGGCACGGCATCAACCGCGCCTTCCGCGACATCCATACCGGCCGTGCCCACGTCGCCAACCATCCGGCGAAGTACGCCTGGAACCTGGGCAGCGTCGCCATGGGCCAGGACAGCAGCGACTTTTTCCTCTAGGCGGCAGGCCTCGACAGCCCTAGTCCGTTTGCGTGATTCCGCCGGCCGGGCTTTGCCCGAGCATGCAGGCCAAGGCACGAGCAGCACGCCGAGCCTGCTTTTTACGACCACAAGGATCGAGCATGAAATTTTCCCTGATTTATGAAGCCCAGACCCTGGACGCCAGCCGTGCCGGCGATCGGCAGGTCTTCGAAGAAACCGTCGAGCAGGCCGTGCTCGCCGACCAGTTGGGGTTCGACACGTTCTGGTGTGTCGAGCACACGGCGCTGACCAACTATTCGCACATGTCCGCCCCGGAAACCGTGCTGGCCTTTGTCGCCGGCAAGACCGAGCGCATCGGCATCGGTCACGGCGTGGTCTGCCTGCCACCGGCGATGAACCACCCGGTCAAGGTCGCCGAGCGCATCGCTACCCTCGACCTGCTGTCCAAGGGCCGGGTGCATTTTGGCGTGGGCAAGGGCGGCACCCAGCAGGAGGCCGGGACCTTCGGCTACGACCTGGCGACCCTGCAACCGCAGATCGACGAGGCCATGTACCTGATCCCGAAAATCTTCGTCCAGGACGAAATCGAGCACCACGGCGACTTTGTGCAGATCCCCAAGCGGCCGATCCACCCCAAGCCCTACCAGGACCCGCACCCGCCGATGTACCTGGCCTGCACTAACACTGAATCGCTGAAGAACGCCGGCGGCCGGGGCATGGGCGCCCTGGTGCTGGGCTTTGGTGGCCCCGAGGAAATCGCCAAGAAGGTCGAGGTCTATCACCAGGCCTGGGACAGCCGCGACCCTCGCCAACAGGTGGGCTTCCGGCCCAACCGGCACATCGCCGCGCTATGCCCGGCGATCGTCCTCGATGACAACCTGGAGGCGCGGCGCATTGGCATACGCGGCCAGCGCTATTTCATGGAGTCCCTGGGCTACTGGTACGGCGGCGGCGAGCGCCCGGACCCGGCGAAGTGGCAGGACGATACCTACGTCGACGGCAGTGGCCAGAGCGTGATCAAGTCGCGTTTTGCCTCCGAGGAGGTCAGCGTGGATTTCTCCGATCCGACCATGGCCATGATGAACCCCAACCACGCCTACGGCACCGTGGATGACTGCATCGGCTATGTGCAGCGCCTGGTGGATGCCGGCGCCGACGAGATCCTGTTCATCTGCCAGATGGGCACCGTGCCGCAATGGGCGCAGTTGGAGACCCTGCGCAATATCGGCGAGAAGGTCATTCCGCATTTTCGCAAGGCCTGACTCTTAGCGCTGCAAGCTTTTGGCCACGCCGCTTTGCCGTAAGGGCAAAGCGGTTTTTTTGTTTTTGCGCCGGGGCATTTACGGCCGCTTTCGGCACACAGATGCGCTAGTCCCATTGGACGATGCCGGGGCCGCGCTCAGGCGATTAAATCCTGCTGCATAAGGCCTCCTTGCCAGGAGGACGGGTTGAGCTGAACGAGGAGTGCTTGCATGGATATTCGCGGGTTGGGCTACGTCACCTTGCGGTCACGGGACCTGTCGCAGTGGCGCCATTACGCCAGCCAGGTGCTGGGGATGATGGTCGTGCCGGGGGCTGATGAGCAGCACTTGTACCTGAAGATGGACGACCGGCCCTACCGGATCCTGGTCCAGCACAGCAACGAGGACGGCTTCGGCGCCTGCGGCTGGGAAGTGGCCGGAAAGGATGCCTTCGAGCAGGCCCTGGCGCAGCTGCAACAGCACGGGGTGACAGCGCACCGTGGCAGCGCCGCGCAGGCCGAGGAGCGCAAGGTCCAGGAGCTGGCGCATTTTCTCGACCCCGATGGCAACCGCCATGAAGTGTTCTGGGGACCGCGCCAGGATTTCGCCCGGTTCGTCTCGCCGGTGGGGCTCAAGGGGTTTGTCACCAACGACCTGGGCATGGGCCATGTGGTGCTGCCGGCGCCGAGCTTCGAGCGCTGCCGCGAGTTCTATGAGCAGGTCATGGGGTTTGGTCTCTCCGACCTGATGAAGGTGCGTTTCACCCCCGACCCGGCCGAGCCGCAAAAGGCTTTGCACTTTCTGCACTGCAACAACGCCCGCCACCATTCCCTGGCGATCTTCGAATGCCCCATGCCCCATGGCTGCGTGCACCTGATGGTGGAGGTCCAGGGGCTGGACGAAGTCGGTCGCGCCCTGGATCGGGTCCACGCCCACGGGGTGAAGCTTTCCGCGACCCTGGGCCAGCACACCAACGATCAGATGATTTCCTTCTACATCAAGACCCCATCGGGCTTTGACCTGGAATACGGCTGCGACGGCCTGGTGGTGGACTGGCAGCAACACACGCCGTTCGAGAGCACGGTGGTCAGCCATTGGGGCCATGACTTCAGCGTCGGCCGGGAGCAAGCACAATGAGCCAGGACAAGACCCTGAGCACCGCGCAGATGGTCGCTCAGTTGCGCGATGGCATGACCCTGGGCATCGGCGGCTGGGGGCCGCGGCGCAAGCCCATGGCACTGATCCGCGAGATCCTGCGTTCGGACCTCAAGGACCTGACGGTGGTCGCCTATGGCGGCGCCGACGTCGGCATGCTGTGCGCCGCCGGCAAGATCCGCAAGCTGGTGTTCGCCTTTGTCTCCCTGGATTTCATTGCGCTGGAGCCTTACTTCCGCAAGGCTCGCCAGCAGGGCGAGTTGCAGGTCATGGAAATCGACGAAGGCATGCTTCTGCTGGGGCTGCGGGCGGCAGCGATGCGCGTGCCGTTCCTGCCCACGGCGGCGGGCCTGGGCACTGATGTGTTGCGCCACAACCCCGAGATCAAGCTGATCGCCTCGCCCTACGCCGACGCCCGGGACTGGGTGGCGATGCCGGCGCTGAAGCTGGATGCGGCGCTGATCCATGTCGACCGTGCCGACAGCCGAGGGCTGTGCCAGATCGGCGGACCGGACCACTACATGGATGACCTGCTGGTGCGTGCTGCGGCCCGTACCTACGTGACCTGCGACGAGCTGCTGGAGCGCGACACCCTGCACAGCGATCCGGGGCAGGCCCGGCAGGTGTTCTGGGAGCCCAACCTGACCAGCGCCGTGGCCCATGTGCCCGGTGGTGCGCACCCGTCTTCCTGTGCACCGCTGTATGGCTTCGATGTCGCGCATTTCAATACCTACAACGCCTCTGCGCAGCGTGCCGATGGCTGGCAGGAGTACCGCCGCGAGTACGTCGACTGCAGCCATCAGGACTACCTGGACAAGGTCGGCGGCCTGAAGGCCATCCGCCAACTGCCGTTGCCGATTTTCTAAGGAAGCCTCGCCATGAACAGCAGCACTTACAGTCTCGCCGAACTGATGATCTGCGCGGCCTCTGAAGCCTTCGCCGAGGACGGTGACGTCCTCGCCACCGGGATCGGGGTGATCCCGCGGCTGGCCGCTTCCCTGGCCATGCTCAGTTGCAACCGCCAGTTGCTGATGACCGACTCCGAAGCCTGGCTGGTGGCCGAGCCGGTGCCCCTTGGCCCGCGTGATGGTTACCAGCCCAAGCGCGATGCCTGGATGGGCTTTTCGCGGATCTTCGACAACCTCTGGGGCGGGCGGCGCCATGCCATGGTCGGCCCGTCGCAGATCGATCGTTTCGGCCAGGGCAATATTTCCTGCATTGGCGACTATGCCCGGCCCAAGGCACAGATGCTCGGGGTGCGCGGTTTTCCCGGCAACTCCATCAGCCATGCCAACTCGTTTTGCGTGACCAGCCACAGCCGTCGGGTGTTCGTCGAAGGCGAGGTGGATGTGGTGGCTTCGGTCGGCTACAACCCGGCGCGCCTGGCCCGGGGCTGGTCCCTGGACGACATCGACCTGCGCCTGATCGTCAGCGACCTCTGCGTCCTCGATTTCCAGGGCCCGCAACGGCAGATGCGCGTGCGTTCGCTGCACCCCGGGGTGAGCCTTGCCCAGGTGCAGGACAACACCGGCTTTGCCCTGCATGTGCCGCAGCATTGCCCGACCACGGCGGCACCCACCCTTGAGCAGTTGCAACTGATCCAGCGCCTTGATCCGCACAACCTGCGGGCCCTGCAACTCAAAGACAACCCGCCGGGGCTGCGCAGCGTCGGCTGAGCGGAGCCCGTTTCGGAGAGCCAAGCAATGCCTGAACACAACGATAAGAACCCGGAGCCTGTGGTGCTGTACGAAGTGCGCGAGGGAGTGGCCCTGGTCACCCTGAACCGTCCGGAGTACCACAACGCGCAGAATTCGCGCATGACCTACGCCCTGGACGCAGCCTTTCGCCGGGCCTGTGACGACGACGGGGTCAAGGTCATCGTGCTGCGCGGCGCCGGCAAGCATTTCTCCAGCGGCCACGACATCGGCACCCCGGGCCGCGACGTCGACCAGAGCTTCGAGCGTGCCAGCCTGTGGTACGACCATGTCGACAAGCCCGGTGGCGAGTTTCTCTATGCCCGGGAGCAGGAGGTCTACCTGGGCATGTGCCGGCGCTGGCGGGAGATGCCCAAGCCGACCATCGCCATGGTCCAGGGGGCGTGCATTGCCGGCGGATTGATGCTGGCCTGGGTCTGCGACCTGATCATCGCCAGCGACGACGCCTACTTCGCCGACCCGGTGGTGCGCATGGGCATTCCTGGGGTCGAGTATTTCGCCCATGTGCATGAACTCAATGCCCGCATCGCCAAGGAGTTCCTGTTCCTCGGCGAACGCATGCCAGCGGCTCGGGCGCTGCAGATGGGCATGCTCAACCGAGTGGTGCCGCGTGCCGAGCTGGAGCGGGAAACACTGGACATTGCCGGGCGCATCGCGCAGATGCCGCGCCTGGGCCTGCAACTGAGCAAACAGGCGGTGAACAACGCCGAGGACCTGATGGGCAAGCGCTCCAGCATGGACATGGCTTTCGGCCTGCATCACTTTGCCCATGCCCACAACGAACTGGTCTCCGGCGACCGGCTGGGGGGGTACGACGCTCGGGCCATGGCCCGTTCCCAGCGCCGCGAGGGTGCCTGAACATGGCGATTGCCCTCGATACGCCGCTGACCGAACTGCTCGGTTGTCGCTACCCGATCATCCAGACCGCCATGGGCTGGGTCGCCGACCCCAGGTTGGTGGCGGCCACCGGCAATGCTGGCGGCTTCGGCTTTCTCGCCGGGGCCACCATCGAGCCGCAGCAGATGGAGGCGGCAATCCTCGAAACCCGGCGTCTGACGGCGCAGCCGTTCGGGGTCAACTTCCATCTGTACCAGGCCAATGCACCGCAGATTGTCGAACTGGTGCTCAAGCACCGGGTGCGCGCGGTGAGCTACAGCCGTTCGCCGGGCCAGCAGATGATTGCCCGGCTCAAGGACGCCGGGGTGGTCTGCATTCCCACGGTGGGCGCGCTCAAGCACGCGCAGAAGGCGGTGGCCATGGGCGCCGACGCGGTAGTGGTGCAAGGCGCCGAGGGCGGCGGGCACACCGGCACGGTGCCGACCTCGCAGTTGCTGAGTCAGGTACTGGCCGCGGTGCCGGTGCCGGTGGTGGCGGCTGGAGGGTTCAAGGACGGCGCCGGCTTGGTGGCCGCCCTGGCCCAGGGGGCGGCGGGCATCGCCATGGGCACGCGCTTTCTGATGAGCGCCGACAGCCCGGTGCCCGCGGCGACCCTGGCGCGTTACCTGGCGGTCAGCGACCCGGCGCAGATCATCGTCAGCCGGGCCGTCGACGGCATGCCGCAGCGGATGATCCGCAACGAATTGCTCCAGCGCCTGGAAACCGGTGGAGCCTTGCGCCGCCTGTGGCTGGCCCTGGGAAGCGGGCTGGCCTACCGCCGGCACAGTGGTCTGAGCCTGGTCCAACTGTTGCTGGCGGCCTTGAACCAGCAGCGGAGCGGCGGGCTGACCCTGGCCCAGAGCCTGATGGCCGCCAATGCACCGATGGTGATCCAGAAAGCCATGGTTGAAGGCCTTCCGGCCGAAGGTGTGCTGCCTGCCGGTCAGGTTGCCGCCAGCATCGACAACCTGCCCGGCTGCGCCGAATTGATCGAGCAGATCGTCCAGGACGCGCAAGCGCGCCTGGAGGACCTGTGCCGCCGTCTCTCGTGAAGGAGCCCCCCATGCAAGCATTCAAAGTGAGTATCGAAAACGGCATCGCCGAGCTGGTGTTCGACCGGCCCCCGGTGAATGCCTTCAACTGCCAGGGCTGGGCCGACATCGCCCGGGAAATCCAGCGGCTGGGCCAGGCCCCTGAAGTCCGGGTGATTCTGATCCGGGCCGAGGGCCGGGGCTTCTGCGCCGGGGTCGACATCAAGGAGCTGGCTGCCGACAGCGACCTGATCGTGGCGGTGAACAAGGGTAACTACGACACCTTCAAGGCCATTCATCGCAACCCCAAGCCGGTGATTGTCGCGGTCCATGGCTTTGTCCTGGGCGGCGGCATCGGCATCTGCGGCGCCGCCGACCTGGTGCTGGCCGCCGACTGCGCGCGCTTCGGCGTGCCGGAGGTGGACCGCGGGGCCATGGGCGGCGGCGCGCACCTGCAACGGTTGTTTCCGTTGCAGAAGGTGCGCCACATGTACTTCACCGGACAGATGATCGATGCCGCCGAGGCCTGGCGCCTGGGGGCGGTGGAGCGGGTGGTCAAGCGCGAGGAGCTGCGCGCGGCGGCCCTGGAGGTGGCCCGGACCATCGCCGCCAAGAGCCCGGCCATGATCGCCCTGGCCAAGGAAGCCTTGAATGCCATCGAGGATGGCGACCTCGAAGACAAATACCGCCGTGAGCAAGGCTTGACCCTCGAAGCCTATCGCTCGCTGGACTCCCAGGAAGCCCGTGACTCGTTCGTCGAGAAGCGCGCTGCTCACTTCAACGGCTGAAGGCACTTGCATGAATCTGAACTACACCCCCGCGCAGCAGGCGCTGCGGGCCGAGGCCCGGGCCTGGCTGGAGGCCAACGTGCCCGACCAGCCGCTGGCTTCCTTCGACACCGAACAGGGCTTTGCCCAGCACCGGGCCTGGGAGGCCAGGCTCAACCAGGGGCGCTGGGGCATGGTCACCTGGCCCCGGGAGATGGGCGGACGCGGCTGCGACCTGATCCAGTGGCTGATCTTCGAAGAGGAGTATTACCGCGCGGGGGCTCCGGCGCGGGTCAACCAGAACGGTATCTTCCTCCTCGGTCCGACCCTGATGGAGTTCGGCACTGAAGAGCAGAAAATGCGCTTCCTGCCGGCCATGGCCACGGGTGAGCAGATCTGGGCCCAGGCCTGGTCCGAACCCGGTGCCGGCTCGGACATGGCGGCGATCCGCTCGCGGGCCGAACGGGTCGGCGACCACTATGTGCTCAACGGCCAGAAAACCTGGTCGACCCGGGCAGTCTGGGCCGACTGGGCGTTCGGGATCTTTCGCACCGACCCCGAGTCCCGGCGCCACCACGGCCTGACGTTCATCCTGGTGCCCCTGGACAGCCCGGGGGTGACCGTGCGGCCGATCCGCCAGCTCAACGGCCTGCCGGGTTTTGCGGACATCTTCTTCGATGACGTCAAGGTGCCGCTGGAGAATGTCCTGGGCGGCGAGGGCCGGGGCTGGCACGTGGCGATGTCCACCGCCGGTTTCGAGCGCGGGCTGCTGCTGCGTTCGCCGGCGCGCTATCAGGAAAGCGCGCGCCGCCTGGTGCAGCTGTACCAGGCCAACCGCGCCAGCGCCGACCTCGACCCGAGTATCGGCGAGGCGGTGATGCGCGCCTGGCTCGATGCCGAGGCCTATACCCTGAACACCTACATGACCGCTTCGCAGTTGGTCCAGGGCGGCAAGATTGGCCCGGAATCGTCCACCAACAAGATCTTCTGGTCCGAGCTCGACCAACGCTTGCACGAGATTGCCATGAGCATTCTCGGCCAGCGCGGCGAGTTGCTGTCCGATGCTCCTGCGGCCGGCGACGTCGGCCAGTGGCTGGAGGGCTTCCTGTTCGCCCAGGCCGGTTCGATCTACGCCGGGACCAACGAGATCCAGCGCAACATCATTGCCGAACGCATGCTGGGCATGCCCCGGGCCTGAGGAGCAGACCATGGATTTCAGCTTTACTCCCGATCAATTGCTGTTCCAGGACAACCTGCGCAAGTTCCTGATCAACGAGGTGCCTCCGGAACGCTTGCGCGAGCTGTGGCAAAGCCCCAGCGGCCGTTGCGAGCGGCTCTGGGGCCAGTTGTCGGACCTGGGCCTGAACCTGCTGACGGTGCCCGAACAATACGGTGGCATGGGCCTGCAAATGGTCGATGTGGTGCTGCTGGCCCAGGAGTGTGGTTATGCCGCCCTGGCCGAGCCCTGGGTGGACACGGCGCTGATCGGCGTGCCGCTGCTGGCGGCCCTCGATGAGGCTCGGGCAGCGCTGAAGCAGCACTGGCTGACGCGTATCGCCGAGGGCGGCACGCGGCTGGCGGTGGCGCAGCCGGGGCAGGTTCTGGTCAGCGATGCCCATGTCGCCGACCTGCTGTTACTGGCCCACGGTGATGAGGTGCATGCGCTGGAGCCGGCGGCGGTGCGTCTGGTTCGCAACGAATCGATGGACCCCAGCCGCCAGTTGTTCCAGGTCCACTGGACGCCCAGCGCTGCCACCTGCGTGGCCGACGCTACTCAAGGCCGACAGCTCTGGGCCGAGGCCTTCAATCGTGGCGCTGTGGGGACGGCGGCGCAGTTGCTCGGCCTGGCCCGGCGCATGGTCGACCTGGCGGTGGACTACACCTTCGAGCGCAAGCAGTTCGGCCAGCCGGTGGGGTCGTTCCAGGCGGTCAAGCACCTGATGGCCAATGTCGCGGTGCAGGTCGAGTTCGCCAAGGGCCCGCTGTTTCGCGCGGCCTGGGCCCTGGATCAGGGTGGTCCCGGCCTGGACGCGCACGTCTCTCACGCCAAGCTGGCCTGTGCCGAGGCGGCCTTGCTGGCCGCGAAGAACGCGATCCAGGCCCATGGCGCCATGGGCTACACCTGGGAAGTCGATCTGCAACTGTTCATGAAGCGTGCCTGGGCCCTGGACAAAACCTGGGGCGACCGTTGCCTGCACAAGGCACGGGTGCGCCAGGCGCTGTTCGACCCGCAGGCGCCGCTTGGCGCCGGCCAGACCTTTGAATGTGGAGGCAGACATGCCTGAAGCCTATATCGTTGATGCCCTGCGTACCCCCACCGGACGGCGCAAGGGCGGCCTGAGCCGGGTCCACGCCGCTGACCTGGGGGGCCATGTGCTGCGCGCTCTGGTGGCACGCAACGGCATCCCCGAAGTGGACTACGACGACGTGATCTTCGGTTGCGTCGACACCATTGGCCCCCTGGCCGGGGATATCGCCCGGACCAGCTGGCTGGCTGCCGGGCTGGCCGAGGAGGTGCCCGGCACCACCATTGACCGGCAGTGCGGTTCGTCCCAGCAAGCGGTGCATTTTGCCGCCCAGGCAGTGATGAGCGGTACCCAGGATGTGGTGATCGCCGGTGGTGTGCAGACCATGACCCAGATTCCCATCGCCTCGGCCATGAGCGCCGCCGAACCCCTGGGCTTCAGCGATCCGTTCAGCGGTTCCGAGGGCTGGGTGCGGCGCTACGGCCCGCAGCCGCCGACGCAGTTTCGCGCGGCGCAGATGATTGCCGAGAAGTGGGGGCTGTCCCGGGGGGCGCTCGAGGAGTACGCCCTGGAGTCCCATCGCCGGGCCTTGCAGGCGCAGGAACAGGGGCGCTTTGCTCGAGAGATCCTGCCCCTGGCTGGGGTCGAACAGGACGAGACGCCGCGCCACACCAGCCTGGCGCAAATGGCCGAGCTGGAATTCCTGTTCGGTTGCGACCGGGTGACGGCGGCGGTATCCAGCCAGACCTGCGATGCCGCCAGCGCGCTGCTGATCGTCTCCGAAACCGCGCTCAAGCGTTATGGCCTGACCCCGCGCGCGCGTATCCATCATTTGAGCGTGCGCGCCGCCGACCCGATCTGGATGCTCACCGCGCCGATCCCCGCTACCGCTCATGCCCTGCGCCGCGCCGGCATGCGCCTGGAAGACATCGACCGGGTAGAGATCAACGAAGCCTTCGCATCGGTGGCCCTGGCCTGGCTCAAGGAAACCGGTTATCCCCACGCCCAGACCAACGTCAATGGCGGCGCCATTGCCTTGGGTCATCCCCTGGGCGCCACCGGCACCCGGCTGATGTGCAGCCTGCTGCATGAGCTGGAGCGCAGTGGTGGGCGCTTTGGCCTGCAGACCATGTGCGAAGGCGGCGGCCAGGCCAACGTGACCATCATCGAACGTTTGTAGAGCAGCAGCCCGAGGACTCGTAAAGATGAATATCTGTGAAAACCGCGTTGTGATCATCACGGGGGCCGGCGCAGGCCTGGGCCGCTGCTATGCCCTGGCTTTTGCCGAGGCCGGCGCCCGGGTGCTGGTCAATGACATCAATCGCGCAGCGGCCGATGCGGTGGTAACGCAGATCACCGGCCAGGGCGGCAGCGCCGTGGCCAACAGCGACGACATCACCGACTACGAGGCGGCCGGACGGATTGTCCGGCAAGCCCTGGAGTGCTTCGGTGATCTGCATGTGCTGGTGAACAACGCCGGAATTTGTCGCGACCGCATGTTCAGCAGCCTCAGCGAGGCCGACTGGGACCAGGTAGTGGCCGTACATCTCAAGGGCCATTTCTGCATCGCCAGCCACGCCGCGCGCTACTGGCGGGATCGGGCCAAGGCCGGGGTTGCGGTCAGCGGGCGGATCATCAACACCAGTTCCGGGGCCGGCCTGCAGGGCTCCGTCGGCCAGTCCAACTACTCCGCGGCCAAGGGCGGCATCGCCTCCCTGACCCTGGTCCAGGCCGCGGAGTTGCAGCGTTACGGGGTGACCGTGAATGCCTTGGCTCCGGCGGCGCGAACCGGCATGACCGAGCAGGTGTTCGCCGAAGTGATGAAGAAGCCCGAGGCCGGTTTCGATCACTTCGCTCCGGAAAATGTCGCGCCGCTGGTGGTCTGGCTCGGTTCTGAGGAGTCTGCGGGGGTCAGCGGGCAGATGTTCGAGATCGAAGGCGGCAAGCTCGCGCTGGCCGAGGGCTGGCGTTCCGGGCCGAGTCTGGATCGCCAGGCGCGCTGGGAGGTGACGCAGATAGGTGCGGCGGTGGCGCAACTGCTGGAGCAGCGGGCGCCGGCACAGAAGGTCTACGGTAGCTGAGGCCTTTCAGGTGTTGAAATACGCCCGCGGCGTGGTGCCGGTCATGGCCTTGAAGAAGGCGATGAAGATGCTGTCGCTGGCAAAGCCCAGTGCGCAGGCGCTGTAGCCGATGCCGCGGCCTGTGGCGAGCAGTTCGATGGCGCGCATCAGCCGCCACTGCTGGCGCCATTGCTGGTAGCTCAGGCCGGTTTCACGCTGGAAGATCCGGCCGATGGTACGGCTGCTGGCGCCGACCCGGGTGGCCAGTACCTGCAATTGCGGCGGCAGTTGCTCCAGGTCCGCCAGCAGCGGTTGCAGGCGTTTGTCCCGGGGCAGGGGCAGCGACAGGGGCTGGTGCAGGGCCTGGCGGATTTCCTCGATGCACAGGCCCAGCAGGTGCGGGTAGCGGCCCTGGCTCCAGTCGCAGTCAAAGGCGGCCTGGGCCATGGGTTCCAGCACGGCCTGGAGCAGCGGGCTGACTTCGATCACCGCCACTTCGGCCGGCAGGCGCTGGCTCAGTTCGGCGCTGAAGTACAGCGAACGGTAGTCCACGCTCTGCTGCATTTGCGCGCGGTGCGTGACCCCCGGGGGAATCCACGCCGCCCGCGAGGGCGGCAGCAGGCACAGGCGATGGTCCAGGGTGATCCGCGTGCAGCCCTGGCGGGTGTACAGCAATTGCCCGCGGCGGTGGCGGTGCAGGCCGGAGTCGTGGTCGCCGAGGGTCGCGGCGATGCCCAGCAGGGGGGCGTCGAAGCGGTCGGGGTCGAAGAGTGCCTGTGGTTCGAGCCAGGCCATGATTGGCGTATTTCCGATGTTTGTTGGCAGGGTTGCGATAATACGCCAGGCGCCGCTGCCTAGAATCGCCGGCATGTTTTTTTTGCCGAGCACTGCCTGATGAATCCCCGTTCCCTGCTGCCCCTGGCCCTGGCCCTGCTGATGTTCCCGCAGCTCGCCCAGACCCTCTACAGCCCGGCCCTGGCCGATCTTGGCCGGGCCTTTGGCGTGGCCCCCGCGCAAGCGGCCCAGAGTCTTTCGGTGTTTGTCCTGGGGTTTGCCCCGGGGGTGCTGCTGTGGGGGCGCTTGAGCGATCTTTGGGGCCGGCGCCCGGCCTTGCTGGGTGGCCTGACGCTGTATGTCCTGGCCATCGGGCTGCAATTGCAGGTGCAGAGTTTTACCGCGCTGTTGCTGTGCCAGGCCCTCGCCGCCCTGGGCGTGGCGGCGGGCTCGGTGGTGACCCAGACCCTACTGCGCGACCTGTTTCGCGGCAGTGAACTGGTGCGGGTGTTTTCCCTGGTGGGCATGTTCCTGGCGGCCAGCCCGGCCATTGGCCTGTTCAGTGGGGCCGGGCTGGTGCGGGCCTGGGGCTACCAGGGCGCGCTGGCCGGGTTGCTGGTGCTGGCCCTGGCCTTGCTCGGCTGGTGCGCCCGGGCCTTGCCGGAAACCCGTGCGCCGGCGCCGCACCTGGCGCCCCTGGCCGGGACCTTGTGGCAGATGCTCAGGGACCCGGGCATCTGGCGCTCGGCGCTGCTGGTGGCGCTGTTCAATGTGGCCTTGCTCAGCTACTACAGCCTCGGGCCGTTCCTGTTTCGCGACCTGGGGTGGGGCGAGCAGGGCTTTGGTTACAGCGGTGCGGGCCTGGCCCTGGCTTCGGGGCTGGGGGCCTGGCTCAATCGTCGGCTGCTGGGGCGGGGCTGGTCCGGTGACACCCTGCTGCGGCTGGCGGCCCTGGCGGTGACCCTGGGTGGCCTCGGGGTGACAGCGCTTGGGCACAGCCTGTGGTTGCTGCTGCCCATGCTCGGCGTGGTGCTGGGCTTCGGCCTGGCCATCCCCAATATCCTCGGCTCGGCGTTGGCGGCCTACAGCGACCGGCTGGGCAGCGCCGGGGCCGGGTTCGGCCTGTTCTACTACCTGCTGATTGGCGCCGGGTTGCTGTTGGTGGGCTGGGGCCAGGCCCTGGGGCCGACCCTGGGCCTGTGCGGGGTTGCGGCGCTGTTGTTGTGCCTGGTGCGGCGCCGGCAGCAGGGCTGAAGGGCGAGTTTGCGACACACGGTCGCCCCAGCGGCCGCCAAGGGGCCATTGTTTGACCATGATCAAGCCCTTCCCCGGGGTATCCGCGCAGTCTGTCAGCAGACCTGCGGATTCGCGCAGACCCCTTCCCGGCAATGGAGATCGGCAACATGGCCAAGATGAAAGCAGCGGTATTCGTGGAGAAGAACCGCATCGTGCTGGAAGACAAGGACATCCCCGAAATCGGTCCGCTGGACGCCCTGGTGCGGATCACCACCACCACTATCTGCGGCACCGACGTGCACATCCTGCGGGGTGAATACCCGGTGGCCAAGGGCCTGACCATCGGCCACGAGCCGGTGGGGGTGATCGAGCGCCTGGGCTCCCAGGTACGCGGCTTCCACGAGGGCCAGCGAGTGATCGCCGGGGCCATCACCCCCAGCGGCCAGAGCTACGCCTGCCTCTGCGGCTGCGGCTCCCAGGACGGCCCGGACACCCGCCACGGCTTCCGCGCCACGGGCGGCTGGAAGTTCGGCAACACCATCGATGGCTGCCAGGCCGAATACGTGCGTGTGCCGGACGCCCTGGCCAACCTGTGCCCGATCCCCGACGGCCTGAGCGATGAAGAAGTGCTGATGTGCCCGGACATCATGTCCACCGGTTTCTCCGGCGCCGAGCGTGCCGAGGTGAACATCGGCGACAGCGTGGCGGTGTTCGCCCTGGGCCCCATCGGCCTGTGCGCGGTGGCCGGAGCCAGGCTCAAGGGTGCCACCACCATCATTGGCGTCGACACCGTGGCCGCGCGCATGAGCGTGGCGCGGGAGCTGGGGGCGACCCATGTGGTGGACTTCAAGCAGGGCGACGTGGTCAAGCAGATCATGGACCTCACCGACGGTCGCGGGGTCGATGTGTCGATCGAGGCCCTGGGCACCCAGGGCACCTTCGAGTCGGCGCTGCGGGTGCTGCGCCCGGGGGGCAAGCTGTCGAGCCTGGGGGTTTATTCCAGCGACCTGCGCATTCCCCTGGATGCCTATGCCGCCGGCCTGGGCGACCTGAGCATCCTCAGCACCCTGTGCCCGGGCGGCAAGGAACGCATGCGCCGGCTGATGGAGGTGGTCGCCAGTGGCCAGGTGGACCTCAAGCCGCTGGTGACCCACCGCTTCAAGCTCGACGATATCGAGGCCGCCTACGAGCTGTTCGCCAGCCAGCGCGACGGCGTGATGAAGATCGCCATCACCCCATGACCCGTGTCACCGGGCGCCCTTGATACCGGTCAAGGCGCCCGGTAGCACGGCATTCCACACTCAAGCTCACGTATCGCCCAAGGAGGAGCACCATGAGCCAGTACCAGCGTCTGTTGCTGATCGCCGATCCACAGCAGCACCAATCCCCCGCGGCGCGCCGTGCCGTTGCCCTGGCCCGGGCCAGCGGCGCGGCGCTGCACGCCCTGGTGTTCGTCGAACCGCCGGCGCGCACCTACCTGTGGGAAGAACACCTGGAAGACAGCGAGCGCGAAGCCTACCTGCAGCGCCACGAGCGCTGGTTGCAGGTGGAAGCGCAGTGGATGGCCGAGGAGGGCGTGCAGGTCACCACCCAGGTGATCTGGAGCACCCAGGTGCTCAAGGACATGCTCGCCTACATCGACGAGTTCCGGCCTGACCTGCTGATCAAGGACGTGACCCTGGAGTCGGCCCTCAAGCGCGTGTTCGTCACCCCGCTGGATTGCCACCTGCTGCGCGAGGCGCCGGTGCCGGTGCACCTGGTCAACGACGCGCCGCACAAGCTGCCCCGGCGGATTGTCGCCGCGGTGGACCCGGCCCAGTCCGACACCCAGATCCGCGGGCTCAATACCCAGATCATCCAGACCGCCCACGCCCTGGCCCTGCAATGCGACGCCCAGTTGCACCTGCTGTACGCCTACGACCTGATGCCGATGCTCGATGGCGTGGCGCCGGTGGCGTCCACCGCCTGGAGCGTCAACTGCCTGGACGAGTTGCGCGATTCCCTGCACAAGGAATTCGAACGCCTGGGGGATGAGCACAACGTGCCCCAGGAATTCCGCCACTTCATCATGGGCCCGCCGGTGCCGGGCATCGCCCAGTTCGTCGACGAATACCTGGTGGACGTGGTGGTGATGGGCACGGTGCACCGCACCGGCTTTGGCCGCTTGATCGGCAGCACCACCGAACGCGCCTTGTACTCGATGCCGGGGAGCATCCTGGCGGTGAAGGCGCAAAACCAGAACTGAAGCCCTCGCTTGGACCCCGCCAGCGGCCAACCTCAGCCCGGATCATCGCCCTGGCGACCTGGCAGGTACGGCAGCCGCGGCGGGGGCTGTGTGTCGGGGCACATAGCCTGACGATAAGGATGAAGGGTGACGCTGCTTGTAACCGCTGCCGAGCTTGCGAGGCTGCGACAAGGGCCGCAGGACCTTCAGCACTCTCAAGAGCGGCGCCTGCTTCGCAGTCGTTCGCAGCCTGCGGCGGCTACAGGGACCGCATGGGCTGGGAGCTGCTTTGAAGGTGAGGCGATGCGCCTTCTTTTTAGTTCTGGTCCGACACTGCACTCTTCGGGAGTCGGCTATAAAGCTCGCCACAACCTCACCGCTGGCAGGCCCATGAGTCTCGCTTACCCTGCATGGGTGATTTTCCGCCGCTTTTTTCACTGTTAATCTTGCCGCCATGACCCATGCCTCCCCCCATCGCCCCCACATTGCCTGGACGCTGTATTTCTGCGTGCTGTTCAACGTGTTCGTCTGTGGCCTGGGCCACGGGCAGATGGCCGGGCTGGAGCTCAATGGCGTCGGCGGGCAATTCTGTTCCGCCATGAGCAACCCGGGCCCGGCCCTGGACGGCGACTTCAGCGATCAGGCCGCCGCCGGTGGGTTGAGCACGTTCATGTGCCCATTGTGCTCGGCCGTGAGCCTGGGCATCGCGCTGCTGTTTTGCCTGGGCTGGATGCTGCGCCGCCAACGCCCGCCACGGCTGGGGGGCGAGCAACGCAGCAAGGCACCACCGCGCTCTTGCTGGCCTGCGCTCAATCCCCGGGCACCTCCTCTGGGCTGACTCGCTCCGGCGACCGTCATCGGCGGTCGCGCTTTCTCGTCCTCCGGCACTAGCTGCACGGTCGCTCCGGCGACTGCTGCCGGACGCTGTTCGATGATTTTTTTTCGAGTCCGAGTCCATGAAACACCTCAATCGCTCCCCCCACTGCGCGGCGCTGTGCTGCGCCCTGTCGTTCAATGCCCTGGCCGACTCCCCGCTGGAGTTGCCGCAGATGCGCATCAGCACCGACGAAGAACGCAAGATCGGCCTGCAACTCGATACCCAGGGCAGCACCGGTTCGCGCCTGGGCCTGACGCCCCGGGAAACCCCGGCTTCGGTCAGTGTGGTCAACCGCCAGCAGATCGAGCAGCGCGGCGCCGCCAATACCCAGGACATCCTGGCCAGCGTGCCGGGGATGAACGCGGCCTCGTCCCCCGGGGTGCCGGGCTTCGTGTCCTATCGCGGCTTCTCAGGGGCGCAGATCACCCAATTGTTCAATGGCATCAGCGTGCAGTACGACTCCATCGCCGCGCGCCCGGTGGACAGCTGGATCTACGACCGGGTCGAGGCCGTCGGCGGCCCGTCGAGCTTTCTCTACGGCGCCGGCGCGGTGGGCGGTTCGATCAACTACATCACCAAGCTGCCGTCGCGCACCGAGTCGTTCAATGAAGGGCGGGTCAGCTATGGCTCCTACGACAGCACTGAAACCTCCTTCGGCTTCAACCACGCGCTGAACGAGGGGGCCGGCCCGCGGCATTACGCGCGCCTGGACCTCAGCCACACCACCAGCAACGGTTATGTCGACCGTGAACAGCGCGACGCCTGGACCACGGCCTTCTCCCTGCTGACGGATTTCAACGACCAGCTGTCCCACACCCTGGCCTACGAGTACCAGGACGAGCGCGTCGACAGCCCCTACTGGGGAACCCCGGCGCTGAACCCGTTGGGGGGCAAGATGGAGGTGGACAAGAGCCGGCGCTTCAAGAACTACAACGTCCGTGATGGCCGTTACGAACAGCGGGTGCAGTGGTTGCGCTCGATCATCGACTATCAGGTCGATGACCGTACTTCGCTGCGCAACACCCTGTACCACTACAACGCCGACCGCGAATACCGCAACCTGGAGACCTACGCCTACAACAGCGACAACAGCCAGGTGGTGCGTTCCGGCATCCTGCTCCAGCGCCACGCCCAGGAGCTCAACGGCAACCGCTTCGAGCTGCTGCATCACAACACGCTGTTCGGCCTGGACAGCCAATGGTCGGCGGGCATCGACTACAGCCACAACGTGATGAGCAACTTCCCGCGCTCGGTGTCGGGCTCACTGCCCGGCGTTGATCCGGGCGATTTCGACCCGGGCAGCTTCTGGGACTTGCCCGGCATGCAGCGCGGCTTCGACAAGAACCGCCGCAACCAGGTGGACACCTGGGCCCTGTTCCTGGAAAACCGCCTGCAACTGAGCGAGCGCCTGTCCCTGCTCAGCGGCCTGCGCCACGACCAGATCGACCTGCAGGTGACCAACTACCGCGCCGTCACCGAGGCCAACCCGGCGTTTTTCCAGCGTAAGTACCGCCCGACCACCGGGCGCCTGGGGCTGGTCTACGAGCTGACCCCGGCGGCCAACGTGTACGTGCAATACAGCACCGCCGCCGACCCGCCGGCGGGCATCCTGACCACCGCCAGCTATGGCCAGGTGCGCGACTTCGACCTGAGCACCGGCAACCAGTGGGAGGTCGGCAGCAAGGTCGATTTCCTCGACGGCCGCGGCTCGGCGACCCTGGCCGCCTACCGCATCGAGCGCAAGAACCTGTCCACCGCCGACCCGAGCAACCCCGGCAGCAGCCAGCCGGTGGGGCAGCAGTCTTCCCGGGGCGTGGAACTGGCGGCGTCGCTGCGGGTGACGCCCAGGCTGCTGGCCGAAGGCAACTTCGCCTACGTCGATGCCCAATACGACGAGTTCTATGAAAACGTCGGCGGGCGCCCGGTATCGCGCAAGGGCAACAGGCCTACCAACACCCCGGACAAGGTCGGCAACCTGTGGCTGACCTATGACCTGGCGCCGTCCTGGCAGGTGGGCAGCGACGGCCGCTACGTGTCTTCGATGTACGCCAATGCGGCCAACAGCCGCTACGCGCCGGCCTACACGATCTTCGGTGCCTTTGTCGGCTATCAGGTGAACGCCGATACGCGGATCACCGGGCGGGTGCGCAACCTCACCGATCAGGTCTACGCCCGCACCACCGCGCCGAGCCAGCTGTACCTGGGGGCGCCGCGGACCTTCGAACTGGCGCTGCAAACGCGCTTTTAACCTGAGCCAGCGGGGCGCCCGGTGGCGCCCCGCGCATCTGCGAGTTGCCTGTGATGAAGCGTTACCTGTACCTCTGGCACCGTTGGCTGGGCATCGTTGCCTGCCTGTTCATGGCCCTGTGGTTTATCTCCGGGGTGGTGATGCTGTATGTCGGCTACCCCAAGCTGACCCCGGCCGAGCACCTGGCCCACCTGCCGGTGCTGCAACTGGAGCCTGCCCCAGCCGACCTGGGGCAGGTGCTGCACGCCGCCGATCCGCACCAGCCGCCCACCCGCATCCGCCTGACCACGGTGGCGGGGCAGCCGCGCTACATCCTTGAATACCCCGGGCCGCGCAAGGTGGCGGTCGACTCCCAGAGCGGCCTGCCGGCGGCGCCCCCCGATAGGGTCGAAGCCCTGGCCGCGGCCCGCCAGTTCGCCCCCGAAGCGGTGGCGCGTGATCGTGGCGTCGTGCAGGAAGACATGTGGAGCCTGTCCCGGGCCCTGGATGCCGACCGGCCGCTGCACCGGGTGGCCATTGCCGATGCCGAGCGGCGCCTGCTGTATATCTCCGGCACCACCGGCGAGGTGGTGCGTGACGCTACCGCCAGTGAACGCGGCTGGAACTGGATCGGCGCCTGGCTGCACTGGCTGTACCCGTTGCGGGGCATCGGCATCGATGGCGCCTGGGGGCCGATCGTCACCTATCTGTCCCTGGCCGCCACCCTGATGGCGGTGCTCGGCCTGGCGGTGGGCGTGCTGCGCTGGCGCTTCAAGCGCACCTACCGCAACGGCTCGCACTCGCCGTACCAGGGTTTTGCCCGCTGGCATCACCTGGGGGGCATGCTGTTCGGCGTGCTGCTGATCACCTGGATCTTCAGTGGCCTGATGTCGATGAACCCGTGGAAGCTCTTCAGCAGCGCCCAGCCCTTGTCGGTGGCGGCGTACCAGGGTGGTCCACTGGGCGCCCTGGCCTTCCCGCTGAATGCCGGGCAGGTCCTGCAACGCTTTGCCGATGACGGCCTGCAGGCCCGGGAACTGGAGTGGCGGATGATCGCCGGCAAGGGGTATGTGATTGGCTATGACGGCGCCGGGCGTACGCGGATCTTCGACATGGCCGGGGATCGGGTCCAGCGCCGGTTCCACCCCGGCACCTTGCAGCAGGCGGCCTGGGCCATCCGGCCAGGGCAACCGATGCTCGTCGAGCAACTTGCCGCCTACGACTTCTATTACTACGCCCGGGAACCGCAAAGCATGATGGGCCACCTGCAGCAGCGCCTGCCGGTGCTGCGGGTGCGTTTCGACGACCCGGCGCAGACCTGGCTGCACCTGGACCTGCACACCGGCGCCATCGTCGGCCAGTTGGACCAGCCGCGCCGCGCCTCGCGCTGGCTGTTCGCCCTGCTGCACAGTTGGGACTGGCTGCCGCTGCTGGCCAACCGGCCGTTGCGGGATCTGTGGATGATCGCCTTCAGCGCCGGAGGTTTGCTGGTCAGCGCCAGCGGGGTGGTGCTGGGCTGGCGGCGCCTGGGGCGGTCGTTGCAGCGGCGTTGACGCGGGGGCAGGGGAATACACCGACCTGGATCAGCCTAATGGGATATTTTTCCCGTTTAACCCACCGGCGGCCGGTCCAGCGGTGATAATGCGCGCCAGCCACTCACGTTCAGCCATTGGAGCCCGTCGCGCCCATGTTCGTCATCACCCCGCAGGACCCTGAGACTTACCGTCGGCAAACCCGGCGCAGCACCTTGATCATCGCGCTGGTGTTCATTGCCCTGGCCATGCTGTTTTCCAGCGCGGCGGTGGCGCTGTTCGGCCAGCCCGGCGGGGACAACCTGCTGTGGAACGCGGCAGGTGTATTCACCGGCCTGCTGATCAGCGCGGCGTTGTTGCGCAGTGTGTTCTGGAGCAAGCCGTGGATGGCGGCGGCGGTCTATGGCTGGCGCCTCAAGCGCAGCCTGATGCGGGTGACCAACGTCATGCACCAGGTCACCGCCGGGGTTGCGGCGGGTGATCCTGCGGCCCTCAAGCTGCTGCGCTTCTATCACCTGGGGCTGATCCAGATGCACCAGCTGGACGCCAACTCCAGCGCCCACGGGCAGATGCACGGTGAGGTGGAGCGGCATCTGGCGCTGCTGGCCGAGCATGGCATCGACCCGCACCAGGAACGCCTTGAAGCGCAATGGCTGGAAGCGGTGAAGCGGCACAAGACCCCTTGACCGGCAGGCCCCGGTGCTGCCGGGGCTATTGCAGATACCGCCACAACGCCTGGGCAATCTCGCTGGGCTGGCACTGGGTGCCGAAGACTGCCTGGCCAATGCTCAGGCCCAGTTGCCGGTAACTCTCGAACTGCGCCTCGTCGAAAAACTGATCCACGGTGCTCTGGTTGGGAAAGCCCGGATTGGTCCGGGCGTAGTTCAGCACGTCCGGCGTCAGCCCGGCGATCAGCCGAGGCTTGAGCACCAGGATCCGGCAGTGGGGCGTCTGGCACAGGTCATCGTCACTGCCCGGGGAGTGGGCATGGACGTTGAGCAGCAGGGCGCATTTCTGGTTCTCGGCGCTCGGTGGCTGGCGGAATTCCTCAAGGCTGGCAAACACCGTCTTGAGCTGCGGATGGCTCAGAACCCCCTGGTCTTCGCGGATCTCCAGCGCCTGGTCGATGCGCGCCAGGCGCACCAGGTTGGCCAGGTCGTCGAACTGGTAGTCGGGGTCGCAGCCGGCGTCGCAGGTGACGATCAATTCCACCTTGCGCTCCTTGCGCAGCAGTTCGTAGGTACCGGTGTTTTCGAAGTGCCCGCCGTCTGACAGGTACTGGTAGTCGCGGCGGTAGCCGTGAAAGCGCGCGGTCAGTTCATAGAACAGGTAGGCCTGGGTGCCGTAGCGGGTCCAGGGCTTGAGGTCCCGGGGCACCCAGTGCTGTTGCCCGGGGTCGAGGAAGTGGCTGGGCCACCAGATGCCCAGGCGCACGTTGGCCAGCCCCAGCACCAGCGACATGCCGAGGCTGGTGGCGCGACCCAGGCCGGTGCTGAAGGCGGCGCCGGAGACGCCGATCCACTGGCCCAGGGTCAGCGGGCTCATGATCTCCGAGGCCGGGCCATGGTCGAGGTCGCGACGATAGGCCGTGCCATCGAGAATGTAGCGTTCTGCCGGGCATTCGGCGCTGGGGGCCGGGCTGTCGGGTGCCCAGTTCGGCGCGATGCACAGCGGCTTGCCCTTGCGGTCGCGCTGCACCAGTTGTTCGGCCGGGTCGACGGTCAGGTTCATGGTGACGTTGATCAAGTGCACCGGGCCGGCACTGGGGCTGGCGTAGTACTGCTGCAGCGACAGGTCGTCGCTGGACATGGGCTCGGCCACGCTCATGTAGGTGCGGCGCTGTGCGGCCGGGCCGTTGAAGCGTCGGCCATTGGAGGCGCCCAGGTAGGCGCGGATCAGCCGCGCCGAGTAGAAGGCCTGCAGCGATGAGGTATTGAGGAAACCGATGAAGCGCCCGCTGATGTGGGTCAGCACGGCCGCCAGCAGGCTCAGCGCCGCCAGCCGCCAGGCCACCGCGTGGTCGCCGGACACCACCCCGCCGTCGTGGGCGATCCACTGCACCAGCAAGCCCCAGCACAGGCACAGCAGGCTCAGCAGCAGGCCGCCGGCAATCAGCGCGAGCACGTCCAGCGGCAGCTTGTGCATCCAGCCCGGCAGGCGTTTTTCATCCTTGAGCAGGGCCAGGCGCCGCACCAGCCACACCAGGCCCACCAGCAACAGTAGGCTGCCCAGGGCCCTCAGGTCGTGCAGGTAGCTGTACAGCGCCTGGGCCGCAGTCACCAGCAGGGCGAGAAAACCCAGCACCGCCACCGCGGCCATCGCCCGGCCCAGGGCGCGGGTGATCTGCACCCGATAGTTGCGCACGCTGTTGGCGCAGGCGTTGTCCTTGGCCGGGTCGCGGTTGTCGGCCAGGCGCCGCACCAGTTGCCGGGTGATCAGCAAGGCGCAGCTGCCCACCAGGGCACAGCCCAGGGTCAGGGCGCCCACGGCCTGCCACTGGGCCAGCCAGTAGGCCAAGGCGCCGCTGAGCCACAGGCCGATGACTATGCCGAGCATGATCCGGTACGCCGCGTTGCCCATGCTCGGCGGCCGGTCCAGGTCGCCCTGGGGAATGACCAGCCAGTACGCCACGGCGCAGGGCAGGGCGAACAGCACGCCGGCCATCAGCGGCCAGAGCAGCAGGTTGGCCTGGCTCAGGACCTGGAACAGGCTCAGCAGGCTGAGCAGCAGCACGATGGGCAGGCCGATCATGGCCTGCAGCGACAGCCAGTTGCGCCAGGTCATGGCCAGGGCGTAGAGCATGTCTCCGGAGCCGGTGGGGGTCAGGTAGCGGCCGTTTTCCCGCAGCCAGGCCGCGGGGCCCTGGCCCGGTGGCCGGGTGGCGTAGTCGACGCCGGTGCTGATGCGCCCCGGCGGCTCGAAGCGCAGGGCCTGGTAGGCGCTGTGGGCGGCATGGGCCACCGGGTCCTGGGGAGCCTGCGGCTGCAGGCGCCCGGGGAGGAACAGGCTGCTGAAGAAACTGCCGATATAGCCACCGCCGCTGACCGTGGACAGGTAGTCGATGCGCGACAGCAGGCTGTGTTCGCGTGCGCCCGCAGGCTGTGGTTGCGCCACGACGGGGGCCGGAGCCCGGGCCATGGCCTGCAGCACCCCAAGGCCGAAGGTTGCACTGCGAATGCCGCCACCGGACAGTGCCAGCCCCCAGTTGCCCCGGCCGGGTGCGCCGGTTTTGGGGGCTTCCTGTTGCAGGCTCTGGCGCCTGAAGCGGATGCGTTGGTGCTCGATCTGGTACGAGGTGTCGGCAGAGGTCATGGGCCTTCCTTGGAATCGGGTGTGAGGCACGAGCCAGGGGGAGTGCCAGGCCGGGTGCCCCGGCAAGCGTCAGGCAGAATACCGGATGCCGCGGCCCAGATGTGCAGCGCAGAGCGTTCGGCGTCTGTCGGCAAGTGTTTTTTTTAGCCGCGTGCCAGGGGCGCCGTGGCATGTGGCGGCTGCAATTGCGCAGGGGCTGCCATGCGCCTTGTGCATGAAAAAAATGGTCCTGGTTATAACGTTAGATTTTATTCATATAAATGGACATAAGCTTTAGCCGCTATGCTGCCGCCAGTTTTTGACCTGGCCGCGTGATTTGTAGGGCTTTATTGATGGATGTGGGTAACTTCGGTTTTGTAGTCGCGGGCCTGGTAGTGGGTTTCATCGTAGGCATGACGGGTGTGGGGGGCGGTTCGCTGATGACCCCGATCCTGCTCTGGTTCGGCATCAACCCGGCCACGGCCGTGGGCACCGACCTGCTGTACGCGGCCATCACCAAATCCGGTGGGGTGCTGGTGCACCAGAAGAACCGCAACATCGACTGGCGCATCACCGGCTGGCTGACCCTGGGCAGCGTGCCGGCGGTGGCGCTGACCCTGTGGTTCCTGAAGAATCTCGACACCGACCCCCAGGCCCTGAACGCGGTGATCAAGCAGGGGCTGGGGTTCGTCCTGCTGCTCACGGCCCTGGCCATTGTCTTCAAGAAGAAACTCATGGCCTTCGCCCAGCGCCATGGCAGCGACTACCAGCCCAGCCCCGGCGGGCTCAATGGCCTGACCGTGGTCACCGGGGTGATCCTGGGCACCATGGTTGCCTTGACCTCCATCGGCGCCGGTGCACTGGGCACCGTGGCGCTGTTCATCCTCTATCCGTTCCTGGCCACCAAGCGCCTGGTGGGCACTGAAATCGCCCACGCCGTACCCCTGACCCTGGTGGCAGGCCTGGGCCACGCCAGCATGGGCAACATGGACTGGCACCTGCTGGGTTTCCTGCTGATGGGCTCCTTGCCCGGGATCTGGATCGGCAGCCACATGACCGGGCGCATTTCCGACGAGATCCTGCGCCCGTGCCTGGCGGTCATGCTGTTTTCCATCGGTTACAAGCTGGCCTTCTGAAACCTGGCGCGGCGTTTCAGCTGCGCCGATACAGCGCTAGAAACCCCGCCAGCGCCGGCATCGCCGCACCGCAGCATTGATTGAGCCGGCGCATGCCGCTGGCGGTCAGGAACTTCGCCGCCTGCACGCCACCCGCGGCGTACAGCCCCATCACCAGCACCTCCACCACCGCAGTGACCAGCGCCAGAGTGGCGTACTGGATGAAGACCGGCTGGGCGGGGTCGACGAACTGCGGCAGGAACGCGGTGAAGAACAGCAGCACCTTGGGGTTGGTCATGGCCACCGAGAAGCTGCGCCGGAACACCTCGACGCACCGTGACCCGGCCTGCACCTGCTGGGCTCCGAGGGCCTGGGGCGCACTGCGCCAGAGCTGGATGCCGAGCCAGGCGAGGTAGCACACCCCGAGCCATTTCAAGGCCATGAACAACTGCTGCGAGGCCATCAGCATGGCCCCCAGCCCGAGGCCCACGGCAGCGATGATCAGCACATCCGAAAGCGCCGCACCGGCCATGCCTACCGCCACCAGCTGGCGATTGCGCGAGGTGCCGTTGGCCATGGCCAGGAGTGAGGTCGGCCCGGGAATCAGGGCACCGATAAAACAGCTGGAGGTGTAGAGCAGCAAGGTGGTGGTATTCATCGCGCAGTTCTCGGCGGGCAGGTGGCAATGCCGGTGCAGAATGCCCCAGGCCGGCGCGGGTTTAAAGGCATTCGCCGGGCACTTTGGCCGCCGTTGTCGAATCAGCGTTGCCGCTTGCCAACTTCTGCGGATCCACGGGGTCAGTTATCCTGCGCTGGCCATTGGATGGCAGTGTTGCCTTTTTCCTTTTCTGTGATGTGTTCATGACTACTTCCCCACCTCGTGGTGCAGCGCCCAAGACCTCCCGCGGCGGCGAGATCGGTGCTGCAATCCGTCGCTTCGACTGGTCGCAGACCGCGGTGGGCCCTCGTGAAGGCTGGCCCGGCCTGCTGCGCAGTACCTTGAGCCAGATGCTCGAGTCCCCGGAGAGCCTGTACCTGCTGTGGGGGCCGCAGATGCAGTTCTTCTTCAACGATGCCTACCGCCCGGTCCTCGGCCCGCGCCTGGCCAATGCCCTGGGGCAGACCATCCAGACCCTCTGGGCCGATGCCTGGCCGGATGTCCAGCCGATGGTGGAGCAGGCGTTTCTCGGTTACTCCTGCCGCCACGAAGACCTGCCGGTGAACATGCAGCGCTACCCTGGCGAAGAGCTGACCTGGTGGTCGTTCTCCATGAGCCCGGTGTATGACGAGGACGACGAACAGGTGCTCGGAGTGCTGTGCCACACCGTGGAGACCACCGATCGCGTGCTGCTGGCCCGGCACGCCCGGCAGACCGAGGCGCATCTGCGCGAAACCCGCGAGCTCAATACCCGGGTGCTGGCCGCCAGCAACGACTGCATCAAGGTGCTGGACCTCGATGGCCAGCTGTCGTTCATGAGCGAAGGTGGCCTGCGGGTCATGGAGGTCAGTGATTTCAATGCGGTGCGGGGCTGTCCCTGGCCGGACTTCTGGCAGGGCCAGGGCCACCAGGAGGCCCGGGATGCCATTGCTGCCGCGCGCCAGGGCCGCTCGGCGCGGTTCCAGGGCGCCGCCGACACCCTCCAGGGGCGCACCAAATGGTGGGATGTGCAGGTTACGCCGATGCTCGACGCGGCCGGCCAGCCGGAGAAGATCCTCTGCATTTCCCGGGACATCAGCGCCACCCGCGAGGCGCAGGAGGAACTGCGGCGGCTCAATGAGTCTCTGGAGCAGCGGGTCCAGGAGCGTACCCAGGAGCGCGACCGGATCTGGCAGCTGTCCACGGACCTGATGCTGGTGGCGGACTTCAATGGCCGCATCGTCGCCGTCAACCCGGCCTGGACCCAGCTCCTGGGCTGGCAGCGCGAGGAACTGGAAGGCAGCAGTTTCTACGATTTCATCCACCCCCAGGACAGCCTGGCCGCAGCGGGGGCGGCGGCCGATCTGTCCCGGGGCGAGAGCTTTTCGCGCTTCGAGAACCGCTTTCGCCACCGCGACGGTTCCTATCGCTGGATGGCCTGGAGCGCCGTGCCGGACCCGCGCCACATTCACGCCGTGGGCCGTGACATGCAGGCCGAGCGCGAGGCCGCCCAGGCGCTGCGCAAGACCGAGGACATCCTGCGCCAGGCGCAGAAGATGGAGGCGGTGGGGCAACTGACCGGTGGCGTGGCCCACGACTTCAACAACCTGCTGACGGTGATCCGCTCTTCCACCGACCTGTTGCGCCGCAACCTCAGCGAAGAGCGCCGGCAGCTGTACATCAAGGCGATTTCCGACACCGTCGACCGCGCCAGCAAGCTCACCGGCCAGCTCCTGGCGTATGCCCGCCAGCAGAACCTGCGCCCGGAGACCTTCGACGTCGGCGCCAGCGTGCAGTTGCTGGCGCAGATGATCAATCCACTGATCGGCGCCTGCATCGAACTGCGTATCGAGTTGCCGCAGCAGCCTTGCTACATCCACGCCGATGCCGGCCAGTTCGACACGGCGCTGATCAATATGGCGGTCAATGCCCGGGATGCCATGCAGGGCGAAGGCTTGCTGGTGGTGGCTGTGGAGCGGGTGGCGCAGATTCCCCCCAGTGCCAGCCAGGGTGCCCAGGCCGGGGACTTTGTCGCGGTATCCCTGACTGATACCGGCGCCGGCATCGACCCCCAGCAGATCGAACGGATCTTCGAACCCTTCTTCACCACCAAGGAGGTGGGCAAGGGCACCGGCCTGGGCTTGTCCCAGGTGTTCGGTTTCGCCCAGCAATCGGGTGGCGGCCTGGCGGTGCACAGCCAGCCGGGGCAGGGCACGTGCTTTACCCTCTACCTGCCGCGCGCGGAGGCCCTGGCCGGCTTGCCGACGCCAACCCAGGCGGTGGTGCCGATGATCGACGGCCAGGGCATGACCCTGCTGGTGGTGGAGGACAATCCCGAAGTCGGCGTGCTGCTGGCCCAGTCCCTGAACGAGCTGGGCTACCAGACCGAATGGGCCACCAGCGCGGCGGAGGCCCTGCGCCGCCTGGGCGAGGAGCGGACCCGATTCCAGGCGGTGTTTTCCGATGTGGTGATGCCGGGCATGAGCGGTATCGAACTGGCCAGCCGGATCCGTTGCGACTACCCGCGGTTGCCGGTCATCCTCACCAGCGGCTACAGCCCGGCCCTGGCCCAGGGCCAGACCCGGGAATTCGTGTTCCTGCAAAAGCCCTACTCGGTGGCGGAACTGGCCCTGGCCCTGAGCGCGGCGATCGGCCAGCCCGAGGTGCCGTAGGCACCCGTTTCAACTCAGGCTGGCTTCGATCACCAGGACATTGGCGCTGGCGGTGCGCACGTTGAAGCAACGCGTGGGGCTGATGGTGGAGCCTGCTTCGATCAGCACTTCCTGTTCATGTTCCATGCCGGCGCCGCCTTTGCGATAGACCACGGCCTTGCGGTTGCCGTAGGGCGCGCTGAGGATCCAGATCGCCGGGGCGGGGTTGAGGGCCGGGAGCAGGTCGTTGTACGCATGCCAGGCGGCAATCTGCGGGCACAAAGAGGTCGAGAGCGGTTTGTTGGTGACGAAGGTTGCTACCTCGCTCGGGCGGCAGGAACCACCGTGGAACAGCACCTGGCCGGGGGCGATAAACCGTCCGAAGTGCCTGACCTCGGTATTCAAGGTGTCCGCAGTGAACTTGCCAGATGCTCTTTGATACTCCTTGAGCGGTGCGGAATCCTTGAGGTAGGGCATGGCCGCCTTGGCTTGCCTGAGCTGGGGGTGCACATGGAGTTGGCGGCGGAATTCGTTGACCACGCCCGAACCGCCGTAGTGGCCCAGGGTATGCAGCACAAAGTCCCTGGCGTTACGCACGGTCTGTTGCACGCGCAAGGGCCGGGTTGGCCAGTTGTTCTTCAGCTCGGCCTCGTGATACAGCCGTTCCCGCTCATCCGGAGGGCTGTCGCTGATGGGGTAGAGGTCGATCAAGGGAAGGTGGGTCATGGGGGGCTGGCCTGGTACTCATCCGCGGCGGGCGGCGGGCAAATAGTCGCCAAGCCTCTGCTGCAGAGGCTTGGGCGCAGGAGTCTTGCATGCTTGCCGGGCCCCGGCAATGGTTCGCGCGGCCCGGGTTCAGCTGGCCTTGCTGAACCATTCCTGGGCCGAACGCCACAGGCACACGCCGAGAAAGTAGGCCGATGCTGCCAGCCACAAGCCCATGATCGGCGGGCTGTGCAGCGGGTGGCTGAGGATCAGCAATGCGCCGCTGAGCAGCCAGACGAAGGTCACGATGATGTTCAGCCCCATCCACTTGCGTACCCGGAACGGATGCAGGAACTGCACCCGGGTGGCGGTCAGCAGGGCCAGGGCGAAGATGCTCAGCAGGCTCAGCCAGGGGCCGGGCTCGATCAGATAGAAGCACAGGGCGACCACGTTCCAGGCCGCGGGAAAGCCCTGGAAGTAGTTGTCGTGGCTCTTCATGTTGACGTTGCAGAAACACAGCAGCGACGACAGCAGGATCAGCGAGGTGGCCAGCAGCGCGCTGTATTCCGGCAGGGGAATGTAGCGGTAGATGAACAGCGCCGGGATGAACACATAGGTCAGGTAGTCGATCACCAGGTCCAGCACGGAGCCGTCGATGTTGGGCAGCACCGAGCTGGTCTTGACCTTGCGCGCCAGGGAGCCGTCGACGCCATCCACCAGCAGTGCCACCCCCAGCCATAGCAGGCAGGCCTTGGGCTGGTTGTCGAACAGTGCCAGGGTGGCGAGCAAGGCACTGACCACCCCGGTGGCGGTGAAGCCATGGGCGCCCCAGGCTTTGATTCTGGCGATCTGCAGGGTCGATATCACGGACGTTTCTCCAGCGGCTGTGGTGCCCGGGCGATGTCCGGCGCAGCAGCGCCGGCAAGCCTGGCCAGGTTGCAGTTATCGACCGGAAAGCCTGGCAGAAGGTTCAGCGCGAACCTTGAATCAGGCCCGGCGCCGCAAGCGCCGGGCCAGTGGCTGGCCTGGCCCGAGTGCGCGGTCGAGGGGGCTGGTTTGAGTCTAGGCGCCACTCTGGACGAGGCAACAGAAAAAACGCCACGTGACCGAAGGTCAGGTGGCGTTGCGGGCAGGCGCAGGCACCGGAGGGGCTGCCGGGTTGATTACTTCCCGGTCTCCAGGGCCGTGAGGATGGCGTGGGCGGCCTTGATCCGTTCCTCGTTGGGGTAGTTCTTGTTGGCCAGCAGGACAATGCCGATCTGCTGGCTCGGCACGAACACTACATAGGCGCCGAAACCGCTGGTGGAACCGGTCTTGTTGTACAGCGCGTCGGCCTTGGGGGCTGCGGCGGGGGTCAGCCATTGCACCGGGTGCGGCTCAAGGGCCATGGCCGATGAGTTGCCCGCCAGCAGGCGTGCCAGGGGCACCGGGTAGGCGTAGCGCTCCCAGCCCAGGCCCTGGGTCATGTCGCCGACCTGGTAGTAGCCGCTCTGGGTCGCCACCATGGCTTGTTGCAGGGGGCGGTCGAACTGGCCCGGTTGCAGGTTGCCGGCAATGAATTGCAGCAGGTCCGGGGCGCTGGTCTTGACCCCGTAGGCTTCGGCATCCAGCGGCCCGGGGCTGAGGCGGATCGGCCGGTTCTGCTTGTCGTAGCCCTGGGCGTAGTGCCCCAGTTGGTCCTTGGGCAGATGGATGTAGCTGTGCTTGAGGCCGAATTTGGGAAACAGCGTCTGCTCCATCAGCCGGTCGAAGGGCTGGCCCAGGCTGCGGGCGGCCAGATAGCCGAGCAGGCCGATGCTGGGGTTGGAATACTGGCGTTGGGTGCCGGGGCTGAAGGTGGGTTTCCAGGTGTTGTAGTAGTCCAGGGTCTTGTCTTCACCCTGCACCTCGTCGGGGAACTGCAAGGGCAGGCCACCGGCGGTGTAGGTGCCCAGCTGCAGCAGGCTGATGCCGTCGAAGGCACTGCCGCGCAGGGCCGGCAGGTACTGGCTGGCGTGGTCCTCAAGGGCCAGCTTGCCGCTGGCCTGGGCGTAGCCGGCGAGGGTGGCGGTGTAGGTCTTGCTCACCGAACCCACCTCGAACAGGGTGTCGTTGTCCACCGGCTGTTGATTGTCCTTGGAGGCAACCCCGTAGTTAAAGTAATGTCGCTTGCCGTTGGCGATGATCGCCACCGCCATGCCGGGAATGCCCTGCTGGTGCATCAGCGGGCGGATGGTGGCGTCCACGGTGGTTTTCAGAGCGCTGTCCGCGGTGGTCTCGGCGAAGGCGCTGGAGGCGCCCAGTAGCAGTGCGCAGGCGCTGATGACGCTTAGTCCGGTCAAGGTTGTGTGCCGCATGATTGGTTGGTTTCCCTGGGTTCTGGTTATGTACGCCGCGTTTGTCCCAGCGGCTTTGCGGCCCCGGCGTTCTTCGTGGGAACGCTCCGGGCGGCCTGCCCGCGAAGCCTTCCTGGCACAGGAGGGCGTGGCCGGTGCTGCGCGAGCGAGGCCAATGTAGGCAGTTTACGGCACATCGACAAACGACCATATTTCGCACGAGCCATTAGAAAAACTAGGGAATGCCCATGCTCCGTCCCCATCTGCCCCTGAATGCGCTGCGGGCTTTCGAAGCCTCGGCCCGGCACTTGAGTTTCACCCGTGCGGCCATCGAGCTGTGCGTGACCCAGGCGGCGGTCAGCCACCAGGTCAAGAGCCTGGAGGCCCAGCTCAACGTCACCCTGTTCAAGCGCCTGCCCAGGGGCCTGATGCTCACCAGCGAAGGCGAGACCCTGCTGCCGGTGCTGCGCGAATGCTTCGACCGCATCGCCCAGACCCTGGGACGATTCGAGGGTGGGCACTATCGTGAAGTGCTGACGGTGGGCGCGGTGGGCACCTTCGCCGTGGGCTGGCTGCTGCCGCGGCTGGAGGACTTCCAGGCACGCCATCCCTATGTCGACCTGCGCCTGAGCACCAACAATAACCGGGTGGACGTGGCGGCGGAGGGCCTGGACTATGCCATCCGCTTTGGCACCGGGGCCTGGCACGGCATCGAGGCGCTGGCGTTGTTGCAGGCGCCACTGTCGGTCTTGTGCGTGCCGGAACTTGCCCGCCAGTTGCACAGCCCGGCGGACCTGCTGGGGCAGACCTTGCTGCGCTCCTACCGCACCGACGAATGGCCGCAGTGGTTCCAGGCGGCGGGGCTGGGGGCCAACAGCCTGTTGCCCCAGAGCGTGGTCTTCGACTCGTCCCTGGGCATGCTCGAAGCGGCGCTGCAAGGCCTGGGCGTGGCCCTGGCGCCGCCCTTGATGTTCCAGCGCCAGTTGGCCAGTGGCGCGGTGGTGCAGCCCTTCGACATCGGCATTGTCACCGGCAGCTACTGGCTGACCCGCCTGCAATCCCGGGCCGAAACCCCGGCCATGGGCGCGTTCAAGGCCTGGCTGCTGGAAGCGGTGGCCGGCTAGCCATCAATAGCGCCAATGCCCCGGTGTCCAGACCCACTGGCCGGCGTGCCAGCGGTAATGCCCGGCAACCCAGTGATAGCTCGGCGCCGGCGCCATCGGAATCACCTCGACAATGGGCGGCGGCGGTGGCGGCCGGCGAGGATGGGCCGGGGCCACCACGCAGCCTGCCAGGGTGGTGCCAAGCAAGGTGGCGATGAGAATGCTTTGGATCGTACGAAGCATGGGCGGTTTCCTGAGGGGGGCAGTGGGCCCGCGGCCATCGCGGGCGGTTGAGGGTTGAACGTGGCCCGGGGCGAAATCCGTCGCCGGGCCTTCAATCTCTATTGGCTGCGCGGTTTTTCCCCGGGCCCCGCAGGTACATGGCGTCCACCAGTTGCTGGCGCTCCTTGAGCGACAGGCTGCCGGCAAAGTCGGCCAGGACCTCGTCGACCCGGGCCCGCAGGGCGATGTCGGCATCCCGGGACTTGCCCAGTTGGGCATCCAGGGCATTGCGGTCCAGTGGTTCGGCCCCCAGTTCACGCACCACCGCCTGGCGCGCCTCGCGCCCGGCGATGATCAGCGGCTGGCTATCGATGCGAGTCTGGCGCAGCAACTGGCGCAACTGGCGCCGGCGCTCTTCCGGCATCTGCGCCATGGCCTGGCGCAGGCCGTGCTGGGGTACCGCCAGGGCCTGGGCCGGCTTGGGGTGGCCAAGCCACTGATAGAGGCCGCCGGCCACGCCGCCGATCAGGAACACGTTGATCAGCAGCGACAGCACCAGGCAGGTTTTCAGCGCACGCATGGACAGGCTCACTGTTCGGCCTCCTCGGCATTGATGCTCAGGACGAATTCCGCATCGCTCTGGTCGAACACGCTGGGCAGGGCCTCGGCGGAGGTCGACAGCGGCAGGCTCAGGGCCACCGCAAGCATGCCGGCGGCGACTCCGGTAAGGCCGACCCCGACCCAGCCCAGGGAGGCCAGCCAGCCGGCGTAGCGGCTCCAGAACGGCGCGCCGGGCTGCTGCGCGGCGGCGATGATGCGCTGGGCCAGGGCCGGGCTCGGTGCGGGCACCTGGTAGCGGTCCAGCTGGCTGTCGAGCCAGTGCGCCTGGCGCAGGGCTGCCACGGCCTGGGCATCACCGCAGTCGAGCAGGGCCTGGGCGGCGGCGCGTTCAGCGCTGGGCCAGCGTTGCAGGTCGGCGCCATAGGCGTCGGCCAGGTGCACGAAGCGTTCGGGGGTCATGGTTTTCTCCTTCCTGAGAGGTCCGCGCCGGGGGCCTCGGCGAGGTGGCTGCGCAGGTTGCGCCGGGCCCGCGACAGCAGGCTTTCCAGGGCTTCGACGCTGATCTGCATCAGCGCCGCGGCCTCGGTGTTGGACAGTTCCTGGTAGTACTGCAGGACGATCGCCTCGCGCTGGCGATCCGGCAGCTGGTCCAGGGCCTGGGCCATGCGCCGGCTCTGCGCGCTGGCCTCCAGTTGTTCATCGGGCGCCGGGCGGGTGTCCAGTGCCTCGCAGGCGTGCTCGCTATCGACCGGCACATGCTCCTTGCGCCGGCGCAGGCGGTCGTAGCACAGGTTCAGCGCCACCCGGTGCAACCAGGTGTCGAACCGTGCCTGTTCGCTGCGCCAACTGGCGGCCTGTTTCCAGATCCGCAGGAAGCTCTCCTGGGCGATGTCCCGGGCTTCGTCGGCATCCCCCAGCAGCCGGCTGGCCAGGGCCAGCAGGCGCGGCAGCTTGCGCGTGACCATTTCCTTCACGGCCTGCGCGTCGTTGTTGCCGATGCGTTTGAGCAACTCCAGATCCGGGTCGGTTTCGTTCAAGTGGGCAAGTCTCGGTGCGCTAACGGGGTAGTCCAGGGCATCACGGCATCAGCGCACCCAGCGGCCTTCGACCCAGTACCAGCGCGGCCCATGGGCCTGCCAATGGCCGGGCATCCAGTGCCCGCGCTGCATCACCGGTTGCCAGTGGCCGGGCACCCAGACGTAGCCGTGCCCGCGCCAGCGCCAGTTGCCGCGGTCCCAGGCGTAGCCGGGGCGGGCCACCGGCATCGGCTCATAGCGCATGGGCGGTGGTGCCTGCTGGATGATGATGGTTTCGGCATAGGAGGGCGTGCTTGCCAGCGCACCAAGTGCCAGGGGGATCAGCAGCAACGTGCGCAGACGCAGCAGGGAACGGACAAGCTTCATGATGACTCCTTCAGGCCTGCGTTCGCTGATGAACGCAGCTGATGGGTTCAACGATAGATGGGCGGGGAATCCGTCGCGGGCAAATGAAATTTTTATCCGCGCCCGGTTCAACCCGGGTTCAGCTGGCGGGGGCAGGGCGCGGGCAGCGGCGGCTGGAAATATTTGTGCAGGGGCGGCGACGGATCTCTGCGCGCTGCGCCGTTGAATCAGTAACCGTGCAGCCACGGCTGGCGATGGTCGCCAGTGGCGCTTGCCGGTCGTATCACTGAACCCATGAGGAATTCACCATGTCCCGTCGCATTGCACTGCTGATTGTCATGGCCACCCTGCTCTCCCTGGGCGGTTGCGTGGTTTACCCCGGGCACTACCACGGCTGCTGCTATCGCTATGGCTATTACCGCTAGGGCGCTGGGATGAATAGCGGTGTGCCCCGCGGTTCTTGGCTAACCCCCAGGGGCCCGGCACAATCCTCGACCTTGCAGGGCTTGCCTGGCCGTCAGACGGATGGCGGGCATGGCCCGATGCCGTGGAGGAAGGTGGATGCCCGTCTTGAACGAACAGGATCAGCCCCAGGATCCGGATGCGATTGCGCGCCCGGTGTGCGCCTTGCGCATCTCGACTCAGGAACAGCGCTGGGAGCGGCCGTGGCACAGCCATCGCAAGGCCCAGCTGCTGTTCCCATTGTCCGGCGTGCTCAGTTGCGAGAGCGCCGAGGGCCTGTGGCTGGCCCCGCCGCAATGCGCGGTATGGATCCCCAGCGCCACCGACCATCGGGTCCAGGGGTTGGAGAACGCCCTGGGCTATTGCCTGTTCGTCGAACCCGAGCATGCCCGCTCACTGCCGCAGGCCTGCTGCACCCTGGCAGTGTCGCCCCTATTGCAGGAGCTGCTGCAACGCTGCGCGCAATTGCCCTATCTCTATGACCAGCAGGGTGCCGAGGGGCGGTTGATGGCCGTGGCCCTGGACGAGCTGGCGGCGGCGCCCCGGGAGCAGATCCACCTGCCCATGCCCCGGCATGAACAGCTGCGGCGCCTGGCCGGGCAGATCCTTGAACAGCCGGAACGCCGCCTGAGCCTTGGGCAATGGGCCGAGCAGATCGGCCTCAGCGAACGCAGCCTGAGCCGTCTGATTGTGGCCGAGACCGGCCTGAGCTTCGGCCGCTGGCAGCGCCAGTTGCACATTCTTCTGGGGCTCAAGCAATTGGGCCGGGGCGACTCGGTGGAACGGGTCGCGCTGACCCTGGGCTATGACAGCGCCAGCGCCTTTATCCGCATGTTCAAGAAAGCCGTCGGCCAGCCGCCGGGGCGCTTCTTTGCCGAACGCCGCCAGGCCCTGGAACACGACCTACCCCTGTAGCCGCTGCCGAGCCCGCGAGGCTGCGCAAAGGCTCGCAGGGCCTTGCTTGACGCACACCAGCGCCTGCAAAACCGCCACGGCCACCTCCATCACTGCGGTCGTTTGGCCGGATTGATCAATAATTTGTCAATCTCGACTGATGCGGACAGGTTCATACGGGAAGATGATAACCATTCTTGTTTGTCAGCTTTCTTGAGGTGTTCCCATGTACTTCGATCATCAGCATTTTCCCCTGGTCTGGATGCGCCCCGCCAAAGGCGCCGGGCAGCCGGGAGTCGAGCCGTTCCAGCAGTTGGAGGCGTTGATGCAGCGCGGTCAGGCCTTTGTCCTGATGAGCGATGCCATGCCCGATCCTGCGCAGCGCAACACCGAGCAGAGCAAGGCATTGCTCAAGCAGGGGGCGTTATGGATGAAACGCAACAAGGCGGCGATCCGTCGCTGGATCAAGGCCATGATCGTCATCGCCCCGGAACCCGAGGCCCAGGCCGGGGTCGAGGCCTTTGCCGATACCTATGAAAAGTTCTGGGGTTATCCGCTGTTGCACAGTGCCTCGCCGCTGGCGGCCGCCAGCCTGGCCCAGCAACTGCTGGCGCCACCGCGCAGCAACCGGCACAACTGGTGAGGGCGGGGCGGCGGCCCCTAGCCACGCAGGTGTTCGGGGAGGTTGGCGCTGATCACCTTGCCCATGCTGATCCGCGGTTCGACCTGATAGCCCAGGGCCTGGTAGAAGCTTTGCACGGCGGCGTTGCTGCTGAGGATCTGCAGGTTGATCTTCAGGCAGCCGCGGCCCTGCAGGGCTTGTTCGCCATGGCGCACCAGGGCTCGGCCAGTGCCGAGCCGGCGCTGTTGCGGGTCCACCGCCAGGGCGTAGAGCCAGCCGCGGTGGCCGTCATAGCCGGCCATCAGGGTGCCTATGACCTGTCCTTGGTCCAGGGCGACGAAGAACAGAGCGTCATCCACCGCGAGCTTGCGGTCGATGGCCAGGCTCGGGGTGTTGTGGGCCGTGTCGTAGCCGAAGCTGCGGTTCCACAGGTCGATCACGGGCTGGCGATGGTGGGGGTTGCTGTATTCGACGATCTGGATCATGGCGTGGCTCGCTAAAGTGGGGGAGCACAGAAGGGCGGGTTTCAGTCCTGATGGCCGGGCCAGGTTTCGGTGGGGAAATAGGCCTCCAGCCCCGGTTCCTTGTGGTCCACTCCGTCCCGGGTCCAGTAGCAGCTCAAGCGTGAGTAGTTGTCCAGGTCGCCGCGCACCAGGCAGGTGGCGTTGTGCCCCGGCCAGCTGAAACGCAGCACATCGGCCTCGGCCATGGTGGCCCGTTCCACTTTGCCGGTGGCGGTGGTGGTCTTGCCGTCGATGGTCTTGACCAGGGTCAGGGCCTGGTTCTCGTAGCGGATCACCGCGGTGCCCGAGTAGGTCGGCCCGCCATCGGGCTCCTTGCCGATCAGCATGAACTGGCCGGGCACCATGCTGTAGTAGATGTGAAGGTCCTGGTCCTGCTTGGGGGCGGCCTGGGCAGCAAGGCTGGCCAGCAGCAGGCCGAGGAGGGGCGCGCGGCGGGAGAAATACGGCATTGATGCTCACTCCTGTTGAGGCGGGGGGCCATGATTCCAGACTTGGCCCTGCAGATAAATGCCCGGGCTCTAGCGATGTTCGATGATCAGGATCGCCGTGGTGTCGGCCTCCAGGGCTTCGAACACGTGGGGCAGGTCGGCGCTGTAGCGGATGTAGTCGCCGGCCTCCAGGCTCACCGGGCTGTCCGCAGGCCCGGCCAGGGCCCGCCCGCTGCAGATCACCAGGTGTTCCACGGTGCCCGGCAGGTGGGCCTTGGACTGGCGCGCCTGGCCGGGTTGCGCCTTCAGGCGATACAGGTCGCGCTGCGCCCCCGGCGGGCAGTCATCGAGCAGGGTCGCCGCGTAGTGGGCATCCTCGGCATGGGCGGTGGTGCCTTCGTGGGCACGGATGACTTTCAGCTGATGCGCCGGTTGCTGGAAAAACCGCGTCACCTGCAAGCCCATGGCCTGGGCCAGGGCCCACAGGGTCTCGATGCTCGGGTTGCCCAGCCCGGCTTCCAGCTGGGACAGGGTGGACTTGGCCACCGCGGCCCGCTTGGCCAGTTCCGAAACGGAGAAACCAGCGTTCAGGCGCTCGCGCTTGATGGCCATGGCCAGCAGGCCGATGGGCGACAGGGAGGTTGGGTCGTTCGTTTTATCGTTCATATCTCTATTAAATCATCCTTGATTCTCTTGACGCAGATAAATTTTGCTGTTCATTATATCGGTTAATTGTTCGGTATAAATAAAACAAGGGCGCCGAGATGAACCGATTGTACAAGGCGGGCCCATGGGCCTGAGCCTGCGCCTGATGGTCATTCCGTACCACGAAATCTACCTGGCCGTGCATTGCCTGGCCCACCTGCAACAGTGCCTGGGGGACTGGCTGGTGGCGGGGCAGACTCACCTGTTTGTCGAGTCGCCGCGCTGGTACAGCCGCTAGGGCCGACCGCCGGGCGCGAGGTGGGCGGTGAATCCATTGCCTGCATTAATGCGAAGCATTACTATTCACGCCCCACTTCCCCAGCGCCCCGCGATGACAGCCAAGCCGCCCCGCAGACCAGGCTTTTTCGAGCACTACGAAGAGTTGATCGGCACCTGGACCCGGCGCTTGCGCAATCGCCAGCAGGCCGAGGACCTGGCCCACGACACCTTTGTCCGGGTGCTGGAATCCGATGCCGCCACGGTGCAGCAGCCGCGCGCCTACCTGCATCAGACCGCGCGCAATATCGCCGTGGATGCCTTTCGCCGAGAAGACCGGCGCGGTGCCCTGGAAGAACAGGGGGTCCACCTCAGCGTGTCGCCCAGCGGCGACCCGGAGCATTTCATGCACGCGATCCAGTTGGCCGATTCCATCGAACGGGCGCTTGGCGAGTTACCGGTCAACTGTCGCAAGGTGTTTGTCTGGCAGAAGATCGAGGGCCTGACCCAGGCCGAGATCGCCGAGCGCCTGGGGCTGTCAAAGAACATGGTGGAAAAGTATATGATCCGCACCCTGCGGCATCTGCGCGACCGTCTGGACGGGTCGGCCCCATGATCAGTCGTGGCGATTTCTCACCCTCTGCCAAACAGGAATTTGCATGATGGACAGCCGCGATTGCGCCAGCGCGCAGGCCAGGATTCGTGACGAGGCGGCGGCCTGGTTCACGCGGCTGCAGGAGCCCGAGGTGAGCCCGGAGCAGCAACTGCGGTTCCAGCAGTGGCTGGCCGAGGATCCGCAGCACCGGCACGAGTTCCAGTTGCTCGAAGCCCTGTGGGCGGCCACCGACCTGGTGCCCAGGGCGCGCCTGCAAGCGCTGTGCGCCACCCCGCCGGCCAAGGCCCGGCGGCGCCCGCTGCTGCGCTTTGCCCTGGCTGCCGGGGTGGCGACGCTGGCCGTGGGCCTGGGGCTGTTCAGTGGCCTCAACCAGCCGGTTTCCTACAGTGCGCAATTCGTGACCGCCCTGGGCGAGCGCCGCCATGTGGCCTTGCCCGATGGCTCGCAGGTCGACCTGAACAGCCGCAGCCACCTGCAGGTGCGTTATGCCCGGAACCAGCGGCTGATCGAGCTGGTGGAAGGCGAAGCCCTGTTCAACGTCGAGCACGACACGGATCGGCCCTTCGTGGTGGCGGCGGGAGCGGGCAAGGTCACGGTCACCGGCACCCGCTTCGATGTGCGCCGCGATGAACGCCAGACCCGGGTGGCGGTGGAGCAGGGCCGGGTCAAGGTGCAGGGGCGCGACGCCGCGACGGATGATTTCATTGCCCTGACCCCGGGCCAGGGCACCCATGTCGATGAGCACGGCAAGGTGGCTCAGGCCTACGCGGTGAACCCCGAGGCGCTCACGGCCTGGCGCAGCGGCAAGCTGGTATTCAACAACGCCTCCCTGGCCGAGGTGGTGGCCGAAGTCTCGCGTTATCGCGAACAGCCCCTGCGGGTGGCCAGCGCCGCAGTGGGTGAGCTGCGCCTGACCAGCGTGTTCAAGTCCGACGACACCCAGGCCCTGCTCAAGGCCCTGCCGAGCATCCTGCCGGTGGAGGTGCGGACCCTTGCCGACGGTAGCCAGGAAATTTTTTCACGTTAGATTCAGGTTTTTTTTCAGTTCATCGTCTTCTTGTCCAACTGCAACTGGTTTGCATTAACAGACGCACCTTTGTGTGATCGACAGGACTGCCGCCGACGTGAAAAAAATAGCCGTTTCTCCCGCCGTATCCCCGTTGCCCGCGCGCCGCTGGCTGCCCCTGGCCCTGGCCCTGGCGGTCAGTGCGGCCTTGCCCCAGGCCCAGGCCGGGCAAGCCGCCATTCACATCCAGGCCCAGCCGCTGGGCCAGGCCCTGAGCCAGTTGGGCCTGCAGACCTCGTTGCAGGTGTTCTTCAGCCCCGAGCTGGTGGTCGGCAAGCAGGCCCCGGCGGTGGACGGCAACCTGTCCCCGGAACAGGCCCTGGGCCAGTTGCTCCAGGGCAGTGGCCTGCAATACCGGATCGACGGCGGTTCGGTGACCCTGAGCCCGGCTCCGGCAGCCACGGGCGGTGCCCTGGAACTGGGCACCAGCAGCATCAGCGTGGTGGGCGACTGGCTGGGCGATGCCGATGTGCAAAAGGTCCAGAACCACCCCGGTGCACGTACGGTGATCCGCCGCGAGGCCATGGTGGAGCAGGGCGCGATGAACGTCGGCGACGTGCTGCGCCGGGTGCCCGGGGTGCAGGTCCAGGATGCCAACGGCACCGGTGGCAGCGATATTTCCCTGAACGTCGGCGTGCGCGGCCTGACCTCGCGCCTGTCGCCGCGCTCCACGGTGCTGATCGACGGCGTGCCGGCGGCCTTTGCACCCTATGGCCAGCCGCAGTTGTCCATGGCGCCGATTTCCTCCGGCAACCTGGACAGCATCGATGTGGTGCGCGGCGCCGGTTCCGTACGCTACGGGCCGCAGAACGTCGGCGGGGTGATCAACTTCGTGACCCGGGCGATTCCGGAAAAGGCCACCGGGGAAATCGGCACCACCCTGGAAACCTCACGGCAGGGTGGCTGGAAGCACATCGACACGGCTTTCCTTGGCGGCACTGCGGACAACGGCCTGGGGGTGGCGTTGCTGTATTCCGGGGTCAACGGCAATGGCTACCGCGAGGGCAACAACGGCAACGACATCGACGACGTGATCCTCAAGACCCACTGGGCACCCACCGAGCAGGACGAGTTCTGGTTCAACCTGCATTACTACGACGCCACCGCCGACATGCCCGGCGGCCTGACCCAGAAGCAGTACGACGCCAAGCCCTACGACTCCGATCGCGACTGGGACAACTTCAGCGGCCGGCGCAAGGATGTGTCCTTCAAGTACCAGCGCCAGGTCGACGACCGCACCCAGTTCGAAGTGCTGACCTACTACTCCGACAGCTTCCGCGGCAGCAACATTGCCGCCAGCGACCAGAAGACCCTGGTCTCCTACCCGCGCACCTACTACACCTTTGGCATCGAGCCACGGGTGTCCCATGTGTTCGACCTGGGGCCCACCACCCAGGAAGTCAGCGTGGGTTATCGCTACCTCAAGGAAGGCATGCATGAACAGGCCAGCCGCGTGGCCCTGGTGAACAACCAGCCGGTGCTCACCGCGGATTCCGACGGCCATGTCTACCAGGACCGTACCGGCGGCACCGAGGCCAATGCCTACTACATCGACGACAAGATCGACGTCGGCAACTGGACCATCACCCCGGGCATCCGCTTCGAGGACATCAGCACCAACTGGCACGACCGGCCGGTCCCGGGCACCAACGGCGTGCGAGTGCAGGAGAAGCGCCGCAGCATCGACAGCAACGAACCGCTGCCGGCCCTGAGCGTGATGTATCACCTGTCCGATGCCTGGAAGCTGTTCGCCAACTACGAGACTTCCTTTGGCAGCCTGCAGTACTTCCAGCTGGGCCAGGGCGGCAAGGGCGACCAGACCGCCAACGGCCTGAGCCCGGAGAAGGCCAAGACCTACGAGATCGGCACCCGCTACAACGATGATGTGTGGGGCGGTGAAGTGACGCTGTTCTACATCGACTTCGACGACGAGCTGCAATACATCAGCAACGACGTGGGCTGGACCAACCTGGGGGCCACCAAGCACCAGGGCCTGGAGGCCTCGATGCATTACGACCTGGCAGCCCTGGACCCGCGCCTTGACGGCCTGACCGCCAACGCCGGCTTCACCTACACCCGCGCCAGCTATGAAGGCGAGATCCCCGGCTTCAAGGGCCGCGACCTGCCGTTCTACTCGCGCCAGGTGGCCACTGTCGGCCTGCGCTACGACATTGACCGCTGGACCTACAACATCGACGCCTTCGCCCAGTCCAAGCAGCACTCGCCGGGCACCGGGGTGAACGCCAACGGCAGCTTCAACGGCAACTACATCACCGATGGCAGCGCCGATGGCCGGTACGGCGACATGCCGGGTTATGTGCTGTGGAACATCCGTGGTGGCTATGACTTCGGGCCGCAGTTGTCGAACCTGAAGCTGGGGGCCGGCGTGAAGAACGTCTTCGACCGCCAGTACTTCACCCGTTCCAGCGACAACAACTCGGGGATCTACGTGGGCGCGCCCCGGACCTTCTTTGTCCAGGCCAGCGTCGGCTTCTGACCCCCGCAACAGGCGCCGGCTTGCCGGCGAATCCCCAGAGCGGCGCAGGTTCTGGGAGATGGGCCATGGCTGGCGGCCCCTCGCTGGCAAGCCAGCTCCTACAGGGAAGGCGGCGCCTGTAGGAGCCGGCTTGCCGGCGAATCCCCCGAGCGGCGCAGGTTCTGGAGGATGGGCCCTGATTGGCGGCCCCTTCGCTGGCAAGCCAGCTCCTACAGGGAGGGCGGCGAATCCCTGGTGCAATGCTGTGCTTTAGTGGCTCAGACCTTGAGCACCTTGCCGCTGGCGGCCACCGCCAGCAGCAGGACGGCGATCAGGCCGAAGGCCGCGCTCAGGCTGCTGCCATGGGCAATGAAGCCGATCACCGCCGGCCCGGCCAGGATGCCGGCGTAACCCAGGGTGGTGATGGCCGGCACGGCGATGCTTTCGGGCATGACGTTCTGCTTGCCCACGGCGGTGTAGAGCACCGGCACTATGTTCGAGCAACCCGCGCCCACCAGGGCATAACCCACCAGCGCCGCCTCCCAGGCCGGGGCCAGGGTCGCCAGCAACAGGCCAGCGGCGGCGGTGGTGCCGCCGATGATGATCACCCGGCGCGCGCCCAGGCGATGGACGATGGCATCGCCCGTCAGGCGGCCCAGGGTCATGGTCAGGGCGAAGGCGGCGTAGCCCAGGCCGGCGTAGGCGGCATCCAGGTCGCGCTCGGCGGTGAGGAAGACCGCGCTCCAGTCCAGCACCGCGCCTTCGGCGAGGAACACCACGAAGCACAGGCAGCCGATGAACAGCACCACACCATGGGGCACGGCAAAGGCCGGGCCCGAGCTCTGGCTGCCATAGGGCAGCATGTGCGGCGCGGCCTTGAGCAGCGCCAGCAGCATCAGGGCGATCACCACCAGGGTCGCGCCCAGTGGCGACAGGCCCAGGCCGAGCAGGGCGCTGACCCCCGCGGCGCCGACGATCCCGCCCAGGCTGAACAGCCCGTGAAAGCCCGACATCATGGTCTTGCCGCTGGCCCGCTCGACAATCACCGCTTGCAGGTTGACCGTGGAATCCACGCCGCCCAGCCCGGCGCCGAACATGAACAGCGCGGCCATCAGCAGCGGAATCGAGGTCAGGGTGGCCAGCAAGGGCAGGGCCAGGCAGATCAGCAAGGTGCCGCCGGCCATCACTTTGCGGCAGCCGAAGCGCCCGGCCAGGGCGCCGGCAATCGGCATCGCAAGGATCGAACCCACCCCCAGGCACAGCAGCAACAGGCCCAGGGTGCCTTCGTCGAGCCCGGCCCGGGCCTTGGCGTAGGGCACCAGCGGGGCCCAGGCGGCAATGCCGAAGCCGGCGATGAAAAAGGCGATGCGCGTGGACATCTGTTCGAGGCGGCCGGGGGTGGCCTGGAAGTGGGTGTTGCTGGCAGTCATAAAAATCCTTGGCGATCGAACTCGCTGCCGGCCGCCTGATGCCCCCATGGCGTGATGGCGGCCGGGTGGGGATTGTGACAAATCTGGCCCTCGAAGGTTGCAGAAATCCGCAGCGCAGTGCTTCTGCACAGGGTTGCGGGTGAAATAAATTTGCGCAGGCTGGCGGTTTGTTTCGCATAATCGGCGGCTGTGCACAAAAACGTTGCAGTGCGTGCCGTTCCTTCCCGGAGTTTTCCTGCCCATGAATGCCAGCCTCGACGCCTACGACCTGAAGCTGCTCGCCGAGCTGCAACGTGACGCCAGCACCGCGCAAAGCGAGCTGGGGCTGCGGGTCAACCTGTCCACCGCGGCGGTCAACCGGCGGCTCAAGCGCCTCTGCGACGAGGGGGTGATCGAGCGCTACAGCGCCATCGTCGCGCCGGACGCCCTGGGGCACGAACTGAGCATTATCGTCGAGGTGGAAGTGGAGAGTGAGCGCATCGACCAGATCGACGCCCTCAAGCGCAACTTCCAGGTCTGCCCCCAGGTCCAGCAGTGCTACTACGTGGCCGGCGAGTGCGATTTCGTGCTGATTTTCTGCGTGCGCAACATGGCCCAGTACACCCAGCTGACCCGCGAACTGTTCTTCGACAACCCCAACGTCAAGCGCTTCAAGACCCTGGTGGCGATGAACCGGGTCAAGGTCGGCCTGGAAGTGCCCACGGCCGGCTGAGGTTCAGGGGGCCTGCGGGGCTTGCCCGAGAAAGCCACGAACCCAGGGGCTTCTGTGGCAGGTGGCGTCGGCTGGGGTACCGCGCACAGGTCGTCTTGCCGGCCTGAGCCGGTGTTGTCCTCTGGTCGAGCCGCCGGTTTCTCCGTAATGTCAGCGGCTCGGTTTTCCAGGAGGCGGTGTGATGGCGGCGTTCTACGATGCACGGGGCAACATCTATGGGGTGGTGACACCCGCGCGGTTGCGCAGCCTGGGGGTCGCCTTGCCCGACAGCGCCGCCCAGGCCGCGCGGGACCGGCGCTTGTGGAGCGAGCAGGCCATCGCCGCCCTCTGTGACTGGGCTCCGGGCACCCGCCCGCCGGGGGCCAAGGCCCACCGTAGCGACGGTCTGCTGGTGGGGCCGTTCCAGGACGTGGCGCCCTTCGATCTGCTGATCGTCAACACCGACGGCACCCTGGCCGAGCGCAGTGGCAATGGCCTGACCATCTTTGCCCAGGCCCTGGCCGAGCAGGGGTTGCTGGCCGAGCAGGGGCCAACCCTGTTGCAGGTGCACCATGACCAGCCCACCGGTACCTCGCCGGTGGCCACCGTGGTGGAGCCGGCCCGGGTGGCGGGGGTGCCAGGGTTCTGGCTGGACCTCGGCCAGCCGTCCTTCGGGCCCGAGGCGGTGGCCGCCATTGGCGTCGAGGCGGTGACCTTGAACGGTCGCGAGCTGAGCCGGGTGGCGCCGTTGCAGGCACTCGACCCGCGGTGGGAGCATAGCCAGTTCGTGCGCATCGGCAACCCGCACTGCGTGACCCTGCTGGAGGATGCCGAGGCCTTGCCCGGCAACCCGCAGATGCTCGAAGCGCCCCTGGCCGAAGGGCTGACGGCCACTGCTTTTGCCTTGCCCCTGGGCAGCGGCGAACCGTGCCCGGCGGGGGTCAACCTGCAATGGGCGGCGCGGGAATCGGCGCAGCGCATCGTCGCCCGGGTGTTCGAACGCGGCGAAGGGCCGACCGCCTCTTCGGGCACCAGCGCCAGCGCCGTGGCCTGCGCGGCGTGGCGGGTGGGCTGGGTCAAGGCTGGCGAGGTGCAGGTGGTGATGCCCGGCGGCACCGCGCCGTTGCGCCTGGAGGAACAGGATGGCGAGCTGCGCCGGGTCTGCCTGTTTGGTCAGGCCGTGCGCTTGTAGCTTCTTGCCGGCGAAAGCGATCTGACGGGCGCCTTCGCCGGCAAGCTGGCGCCTACGGTTTTTTGCAGGTCATGCGTCTTGCCATTGCACCTGGGCCATCTGCCGTTGCATCAGCACTTTGCCGTGGCGGATGGAGTACAGCGCCAGGCCCTGGCTGCGGATCATTTCGTAATCGCTGTCGGCAGACAGGATCAGCAGGTTCGCCGGGCGACCTTCTTCGATTCCGTAGCGCTCGCCCAGGGCCAGGGCCTTGGCGCTGTTGTCGGTGACCAGGTCCAGGGCGTTCTGCAAGTTGCGGTAGCCGAGCATGTGGCAGATGTGCAGGCCGGCTTCCAGTACCCGCAGGATGTTGCCGTTACCCAGGGGGTACCAGGGGTCGACAATCGAGTCCTGGCCAAAGCACACGTTCATCCCGGCCTCCAGCAGCTCATTGACCCGGGTCACGCCGCGGCGTTTCGGGAAGCTGTCGAAGCGCCCCTGCAGGTGGATGCTTTCGGTGGGGCAGGAGACGAAGCTGATGCCCGAATGCCCCAGCAGGCGGAACAGCTTGGCGCAATAGGCGTTGTCGTAGGAGCCCATGGCGGTGGTGTGGCTGGCGGTGACCCGGGAGCCCATGCCCCGGCTGCGCGCTTCTTCGGCCAGCACTTCAAGAAAGCGCGAATGCGGGTCATCGGTTTCGTCGCAGTGCACGTCCACCAGGCAATCGGTGCGTTCGGCCAGGTCCATGAGGAACTTCACCGAGCTCACGCCCTGGTCCCGGGTGTATTCGAAGTGCGGAATACCGCCCACCACATCGGCGCCCAGGCGGATGGCTTCTTCCATCAGCTCGCGGCCGTTGCGGAACGATTCGATGCCCTCCTGGGGGAAGGCGACGATCTGCAGGTCGATCAGGTGCGCGCTTTGCTCGCGCACTTCGAGCATGGCCTTGAGGGCGGTGAGGTCCGGGTCGGTGACGTCGACATGGGTGCGTACATGCTGGATGCCGTGGGCGGCCAGGGCGCGGATGGTCTTGTGGGCGCGGGCGCGGGTGTCTTCGGCGGTGATGGTGGCCTTGCGTTCGCCCCAGCACTCGATGCCTTCGAACAGGGTGCCGCTCATGTTCCAGCGCGGCTCGCCCGCGGTGAGGGTGGCGTCCAGGTGAATGTGCGGTTCGACGAAGGGCGGCACCACCAGGTTGCCGCCGGCATCCAGGTGCTCGGGGCCGAAGGCCGGCGCGGCGGTGGGGGCGTCCGGGCCCTGCTGGACGATGCGGGCGATGCGGCCGTTTTCCAGGTGCAGTTGGTGCAGGCCTTCACGGTGGCGCAGGCGGGCGTTGGTGATCAGCATCGGAGCGGTTCCTCGGGTCGGGCAATCAGCGGTTCAGCCGTGGGATCCGGGCGGCGGCCCTTGTCCCTCGGTCATTGGGCTGTGCTTCAACCGGTACCGGTCGAAGCAGGCAGGTGGTTCGGGGCGGGTCATGATAGACCCGGAACGCGCCGGGAGGGCAAGGCCCGGGTTCAGGCCCGGGCGTCGAGGGTGGCGCTGGTGCGGGCGCCGAGCCAGGCGCTGAGCAGGACATAGCTCAGGCTGGCCACGCCGATGCCCACCAGCGGCGCGACCCAGGGCGAGCAGAAGGCCGCCAGGGTGCCCAGGCCATAGGCGGCCAGGCCCGGCCAGTTCCAGGCCGGCAACTGGCTGTCGGCCAGGCGCGGGTAGCGGCCACGCCAGCGGTAGAAGAAGTCCGCCATGATCACCCCGCCAATCGGCGGAATCACCGTGCCCAGCAGGATCAGGTAGGGCACCAGCAGGTCGTACATGCCGAGCATCGCCAGCAGGGTGCCGATCAGCGCGCCCACCAGGGTCACGGTCTTGCGCCGGTCGGTGCGCAACAGGTTGCAGCCGGCCACGGCGAAGTTGTAGATGGTGTTGTCCTGGGTGCTCCAGATGTTCAACAGCAGCATGGCCATGGCCGCCATGGCAAAACCCTGGAGCAGCAGCACTTCGACCACGTCCGGCTGCTGGTAGACGATGGCGCCGTAGGCACCGATCAGCACCATCAGGCCGTTGCCGATAAAGAAGCCGATCAGGCTGGCGCTCACCGCCACCCGCGCCGAGCGGGAAAAACGGGTCCAGTTGGTGGCCTGGGTGGCGCCGCTGACGAAGGTGCCGAACACCAGGGTGATGGCGCTGGAAAGGTCCAGGCTGGCGCTTGGCGTGACCCCCAGCAAACCGTCGAGGCCGCCGACCTGCCGGGTGGCCACCCACATCGACAGCAGCAACAGCAGGCCCATGGCCGGCACCGCGATCCAGGACAGGATCTCCAGGCCGCGATAACCGATGTAGGCGGTGGCGCAGAAGGCCATGCCGAACAGCAGCATCAGCCCCAGTACCGCACCCGGATCCAGCTGGAAATACTTGCCCAGCACCACCGCGGCGGTGGCGGTGCCCCAGGCGTACCAGCCGATCTGGGTGAAACCCAGGATCAGGTCGCTGAGCTTGCTGCCCCGTTCGCCGAAGCAGAAGCGCCCCATCAGCACCGTGTTCAGCCCGCTCTTGAAGGCGATGTAGCCGAGGCTGGCGGCGTAGATCCCCAGCAGTAGGTTGCCGACGAGGATCACCACCAGCAGGGTGGTGAAGTCGAAGGCCACCCCCAGCTTGCCGCCGGCGAACATGGTGGCAGTGAAGAAGGTGAAGCCCAGCAGCACCATGGCCATGGAGGCCAGGCCCTTGCGGGCGTGCTGCGGAACTTCGCTCAAGGGGTAGTCGTTGCCGGGTTCGTGCTGGGTCATGGGCCTGTCCCTGGTCGCAGTGATGCCACGCTGTTGCAGGCGCCGTGCCAATCCTTGACGGCAGGGCCGGGCGCCCCAGCAGTTATAGCCGATGCCCGTGCCCCTGCACCGGGTGCCTGTGGCCCGGGGGCGAAAGCGGTGCACCCTTGGGCCAGATTGGTTCACCGGCGGTTCAGTCCTCGTCGGGGCTGAAAATGCTTTCGATGGGCATCTCGAAGGCCCGGGCAATCTTGAACGCCAGGGGCAGGCTGGGGTCGTAGCGCCCGGTCTCGATGGCATTCACCGTCTGCCGTGACACCTCGAGGCGGGTGGCCAGTTCGGCCTGGGACCAGCCTTGCCGGGTGCGCAGTTCGCGCAGTTGGTTGTTCATCGGTAGCGCCGCACGCCGGCCACCGTGGCCAGGGCCCAGACCAGCCCCATCACGGGCCATACGTAGAACATCGAGAGCCGGGGCAGGCCGGCGGTTTCCAGGAAGCCGTAGCTGAAGGTGATCAGCGCGGTGCAGACAAAGGACAGGCCCAGGGCTTCGAGCTGGATGCGCCGGGCCAGTTCGTCCATGCGTCGCAACTGGCGCACCACCGCCAGGGCCATGGCCACCATGGGGACCACCGGCACCAGGGCCAGGGCGATCTTGCCCGGGCCCGGGTTCATGTCCGCCAGCCAGTGGCTGCTCAGCAGCACGCAGGCGATGTAGGCCAGCAAGGCCAGGCCGAATTCCCTGAAATAGCGTTTGGTGCCCATGGGCGATCTCCTTTTAGTAAAGTGTCCTTTACATTAGGGGAGGCGCTTTTTCATGTCAAGGGTGCTTTACATTAACGCCGTCACGCTCAGTCGAAGAGGGCCACGCTGCGCCGGCCTTCGTGGAAGTCGAAGGCCTCCTGGATATCCCGTTCCACAGTGCGTCCCTGGGACAGCGGCGGCAACTGGTCCGGGGCGAAGAACGCCGCGTCGCTGGTTTCGCTGCCGGCCATCGGGGCCTCGGCGTCTTGCCGTTCGCAGAGGAAGTAGAGCTTGTAGAAGTCCCGGTGATCGGGCTTGTAGGGCCCCTTGGCCTTGTGCCGCAGGCCGTACAGTTGGCGCACCGAAACCTGCAGCCCGGCTTCTTCGCGGATTTCCTTGATGATGTTCTGCGCCGCCGACAGGCCCACATCGGCGTAGCCCCCGGGCAAGGCCCAGAGGCCGTCGTGCTGCTCGCGCACCAGGAGGATCTTGCCGTCCTCGATCAGCGCGCCGCGCACTTCCACCATCGGCGTCGAGTAGCGCTGGGCGAAGTCCGAGACCAGTTCGTTGATGCGTTCCAGGGGCACGTTGCCCAGCTGCGCGAGCATGTCGTGGGCGATCTCGGCGACTTCCTGGTAGCGCTCGCGATCATGCACGTCGCGGCAAAAATGCAGGCCGGTGGAGGCGATGGCTTGCAGGCGTTTGGCGTGGGTCAGCCAGCTGCTTTCCATGAGAGAGGTTCCTGCAACGTCAGAGAGAAGGCGCTTGTTTTAAGCCCTGGGCGCGCCGGGAGCAAGCACCACGCCGTGGCCGGCGGCGTGGCGCGGTGGGATCACCCGGTGAGCTGTTGCCGATGGCAACGCACTTGCTGCGTCGCATCGCCCAGCAGCTGTTGCGGCAGCTCGCAGCCCGGGCCGCGGCGGCTGCAGCGGTCGAAGAAGAAACAGCCGGCGGGCAGCTTGCGGTTGCCCGGCAGTTCGGTGGGCGCCGAGAGCTGGCTGTCCGCCAGGGGGGCGCCCAGGCGCGGCACTGCATCCAGCAGCAGTTGGGTGTAAGGGTGGCGCGGGCGCTCCAGCACCTGTTCGGCGCTGCCCAGCTCCACGATCTGCCCCAGGTACATCACTGCCACCCGGTCGGCCATGTGCCGGACCACCGAGACGTTGTGGGAGATCAGCACGAAGGTCAGGCCGCGGCTGCGTTGCAGGTCCGCCAGCAGGTTGAGGATCTGCGCCTGCACCGAGATGTCCAGGGCCGAGGTCGGCTCGTCGAGGACGATGATGTCCGGGTTCGACGCCAGGGCCCGGGCAATGGCGATGCGCTGGCGTTGGCCGCCGGAGAACTGGTGCGGGTAGCGCTCCAGGTATTCGCCGCGGATGCCTACCTGCTGCGCCACCTTGGCGGCGATCTCGCGCATCTGCGCCATTGGGGTGTTGCCCAGGGCGAACAGCGGCTCGGTGATGATCTTCCAGATCGGCAGGCGCGGGTCGAGGGACGACTGCGGGTCCTGGAACACGATCTGCACGTGGCTGTGGCGCTCGCGGTCGCTGGCGTAGGCCCAGCGCAGGTCGCCGCTGCTGGGCTTGACCAGGCCCATGAGCAGTTGCGCCAGGGTGCTCTTGCCGCAGCCGGATTCGCCGACGATGCCTAGGGTTTCCCCGGGGCGCAGTTCCAGGTCGATGCCGTTCAGGGCATGGGCGAAGGCCCGTGGCCGGCCCAGCCAGTCATTGCTCAGGGGAAAGCGCACCTGTACATCGTTGAGGCGCAGCAGCGGCTCGCTGCCGGCCCGGGGTTGCGAAGCATTCATTGGGCGGACTCCGGGGCAGCCAGCCAGCAGGCGCTCTTGTGCTGCTGGCTGGCGTTGATCGAATGCAGCGGCGGCCGTTGGGCACACACCGCCATGGCCTGGCTGCAGCGCTCGCGGAAGGTGCAGCCGCCGGGCAGGTGGGCAAGGTTGGGCACCTGCCCGGGAATGGTCAGCAGCGGCTCGCCGGGGCGCACTTGCTCCGGCAGGCCGCTGAGCAGGCCACGGGTGTAGGGGTGTTGCGGGTCGAGCATGACCTGGGCAGTACTGCCTTGCTCCACCACGGCGCCGGTGTACATCACATAGACCCGGTCGCAGAACTGCGAGACCACCGCCATGTCGTGGGTGATCAGGAGGATCGCGGTGCCCCGTTGCCGGGCTTTCTCGCGCAGCAACAGCAGCACCTGGCGCTGCACGGTCACGTCCAGGGCGGTGGTCGGCTCGTCGGCGATCAGCAACTGCGGATCGCAGGAAAACGCCAGGGCGATCATCACCCGCTGGCGCATGCCGCCGGACAGCTCGAAGGGGTAGGCCTGGAGCACCTGCTCGGGGTCGGCGATGTGCATGTCGCGCAGCAGGGCGATGGCCTTGGCCCGGGCCTCGTCCTGACTCAGGCGCTGGTGATGGATGATCACGTCGAGCATCTGCCGGCCGATGCGCCGGGTCGGGTTGAGGGCGGTCATCGGTTCCTGGAAGATCATCGCCGCGTCGCGGCCACGGATCTGCAGCAGCTGTTTTTCCGGGGTGGCGAGCATGTCGCGGCCCAGCAGGCTGAGGCTGCCGGAGGTGATGCGGTAGCTGCGCTCGGGCAGCAGGCGCAGGCTGAGCATGGCGGTCACCGACTTGCCCGAGCCGGATTCGCCGACCACGCCGACGATTTCCCCCGGGTTGACGTGCAGCGACACGCCGTTGAGGGCCTGCACATTGCTGCGGTAGGCGGGGAATTCCAGGCTCAGGTTGTCGATGTTGAGAACGGCGGATGAGCTCATGGTCATTTCCCCTGTTGCCGTGGGTCGAGCAGGTCACGGATGCCGTCACCCAGCAGGTTGAAACCGGTGGCGGTGAACAGGATCGCCAGCCCGGGAAAGGTCGAGTACCACCAGTTGTCGAGGATGAAGTTGCGCCCGGTGGCCACCATCGCCCCCCATTCGGCGGTGGGCTGCTGCGCACCCAGGCCAATGAAGCCCAGGGCCGAGGCCATGAGGATGGCGCTGCCGATGTCCAGGCTCAGTTGCACCAGCAGCGGCGGCATGGCGTTGCGCCCCACGTGCCAGCTGACGATGTGCCAGCGCCCGGCGCCGTAGGTCTGGGCCGCCTTGACGTAGCCCATCTGGCGGATGCTCAGGGCCTGGCCCCGGGCCAGGCGCACATAGAACGGAATGCGCACCAGGGTGATCGCCAGCATGGCGTTGAACAGGCTCGGGCCCAGGGCGGCGGCCAGGGCCATGATCAGCACCAGCGATGGCACCGAGAGCATGATGTCCATCAGGCGCATGATCAGGCTGTCGAAGCGCCCGCCGATGATCCCCGACAGGCAGCCCAACAGGCCCCCGGCCAGGCACGAGGCGAAGGCCACGAACAGGCCCACGCCCACCGACTGGCGGCTGCCGTGGAGCACCCGGCTGAACAGGTCGCGGCCCACTTCGTCGGTGCCGAACCAATGGGCGGCGCTGGGAGCGGCCAGGCGCTGGGCCAGGTTCAGGGCATTGGGATCATGGCTCGACAGCCAGGGGGCGAAGGCCATGCACAGCAGCACCAGCAGGGTCATGCACAGCCCGGCGATGGTCAGCGGGCTTTGCCGCACGCGGTAGCCCAGGTAGGCCAGGCGGGTGCGCCAGCCGCTGGCCTGGGCGGTGGGTTGTGGCAGGGGAATGTTCAAGGGAGCGGACATCTCAACTTACCTCGCCAATGCGCGGATCGATCACCCGGTACAGCAGGTCGATCGCCATGTTCAGCAGCACATAAATGAACGACACCAGGATTGCGAAGCCCATCACCGCCGGGAAATCCAGGGCCTGGATCGACTTCACCACGTAGGCGCCCATCCCCGGCCAGGCGAATACCGTCTCGGTCAGTACCGCGCCGTACAGCAAATCGCCCAGGGTCAGGCCGAGCACCGTCACCGAGGGGATCAGGGCGTTGGGCAGGGCGTGGCGCAGGATCACCGCCCAGCGCGACAGGCCGTAGGCCCGGGCGGTGCGGATGTAGTCTTCGCCCAGTTGGTCGAGCATGGCCGAGCGGATCTGCCGAGCCACCACCCCGAGGTTGACGAAGCCCAGGGTCACCGCCGGCAGGATCAGGTGCTGCAGGGCATTGAGGAACAGCGGGATGTCCCCGGCCAGCAGCGAGTCGATCAGGTAGAAGCCGCTGACCGTGGGCGGCGGCTCCAGGCCTTCGTCCAGGCGCCCGCTGCCGGGCAGCCAGCCGAGGTGGCCGTAGAACAGCACGATCAGCCCCAGCCCCAGCCAGAACGCCGGGGTGGAAATGCCGGTGACCGCCAGGGTGCGGGCGATCTGGTCGATGAAGCGGTTGTGATAGACCGCCGACAGCACCCCCAGCGGCACCCCCACCAGCACCGACAGCAGCAGGGCGGCCAGGGCCAGCTCCAGGGTTGCCGGAAAGAAGCTCTGCAGGTCCTCCAGCACCGGGCGGCTGGTGCGGATCGAGGTGCCCAGGTCGCCGTGCAGCAGGTCGAGCATGTAGCGCCCGTACTGCTGGTACAGCGGCAGGTCCAGGCCCAGCTGGTGGCGGATGTTCTGCACGATGGCATCGCTGGCCCGGTCGCCGGCGATCAGCCGCGCCGGGTCACCGGGAATCAGGTGCGAGATGGTGAAGGTAATCAGCGAAACCCCGACCACGACCAGCAACAGGCCGAGCAGGCGTTTGCGCAACATATTCAGGAAGGCCATGAGGCAACCTCGTTAACGCTTGACGAACGGCAGGGGGCACGACGGCCCCTCGCCGGGGACACGGCAACCCGGCGCCGCCCCGTTTCAGGGGCCGGCGACGGGGAACGCAGGGCCGGTCCTACTTGCTGATTTCGGCGATGTTGAACACCTGTTCCAGCATCGGGTGGAACACGTAGCCCTTCACCGAATCGCGCATCGGCAGGCTGTAGTTCTTCTGGTACAGGTAGGCGTAGACGTTGTCCTTGAGGACGATCTTCTGCGCCTTCTGGTACAACTCGATGCGCTTGGCGGTGTCGTTGGTGGCCGCGGCATCGCGGATCAGGCTGTCCACCTCGGGGTTGCTGTAGAACGAGCGGTTGCCCGGCAAGCCCTGCAGGCTGGAGTCGAACCAGAAGTTCATGAACATGTAGGGGTCGGCGAAGTCCGGGCTCCAGGAGCCGATGGCCACGTCGTAGTCGCCCTTGCCCACCCGTTCACGCATGGTGGCGTTGGCCAGCTTCTCCATCTTCAGGTTGATGCCCAGGGGCGCCAGGCCCGCTTGCAGGGTCAGGCCGATGGACTCCCAGTTGGCGTCCTTGTCCGAGTAGAGGTAGGTCAGGTTGCTGATTTTCTGCGGGACCTTGGCCAGGCTGGCCTTGGCGCCGTCGAGGTTCTGCTGCATCAGCGGCAGGCTCGGGTCGTGGGCCCACATGCCGTCGGGGATCGGCCCGTTCATCAGCTTGGCCTGGCCCTTGAGGATGCCGTCGACGATGCCCTTGTAGTCGATGGCCTGGACCAGTGCCTGGCGCGCTTCGACGTTGTCCAGGGGCGCACGCTTGTTGTTCAGGTACAGGTAGTTGACCCGCAGCGAGGGGAAGGTCTGGATCACGATGCCTGGCTTGCCGGCCAGGGTGCCGAGCTGGTCTTCGGGCATGTCCTCGATGATGTCCAGGTCGCCGCGTTCCAGTTGCAGGCGGCGCACCGAGGCCTCGCTGATGATCTTGATCACCACCTTGTTCAGGCTCGGCTTGGGGCCGGCGTAATAGCTGTTGGGTTCCAGCGTCAGCGCCTGGCCCTTCTGCCAGTTGCTCAGGCGGAAGGCCCCGGAGCCGGCGGTGTGGGTCGAGAGGTAGGCGTTGACGTCCTCGCCCTTGTTGGCCACGTCCGGGTTGATGATGCCGCCGCCGTTGTGGGCCAGGGTGTAGAGGAAGGGCGCGTAGGGTTTCTTCAGGGTGAAGCGCACGGTCAGCGGGTCGACCACGGCCACGCTCATGTCATCCGGGAAGGCGCCGGACGGGCCTTGCTTGAGCTGCATCAGGCGGTCGAAGGAGAACTTCACCGCGGCGGCGTCCACCGGCTTGCCGTCGTCGAACTTGTTGCCCGGCTTGAGCTTGAAATCCCAGGTCAGGTTGTCGGCGGAGGTGCTCCAGCTCTCGGCCAGGTCGCCCTGGACTTCGGTGCTGCCCTTGCCGTTCTCGACCTTGTAGGTCACCAGCTTCTGGTAGGCCGGGTAGGTCACGGCCCAGTCGTTGTTGTCGATGGTCACGGCGGGGTCGAGGGTCTGCGGGTCGGCGGCCTTGCCGATCATCAGGGTGTCCTTGGGCGCGGCGGCGCTGGCTGCCTGCCACGCGCCCAGGCTCAGGGCGGCGCACAGCAGGGACAGGGCGACACGGGTGGACAGACGCACATCAGGGTGATTGCGGTTAGGGGTCATGCCGGTTTCCTTGATCATTCGATGTTGGGAAGTTCGTCAGGTTTTTTATAAAAGCTATAACCGGGCAGTTGTTGCTGAAGCAGTGTTGCAGTAGGACCGGCTTGGGGCAGTTAGCTGCCTGTTGTTGTGGCCGGTGGGGAACGGGAAATCAGTGTTCGAAGGGCTGGTCGTGCTCCTGGATCAGGGGAAAGTCCTCGGCGTTGGGCAGCTCGTAGTGCCACCACTCGGTGGGGATCGCCTCGAAGCCGGCGCTGAGCATGATCCCCAGCAGCATCAGGCGGTTGCGCTGCACCTGGGGCGGCAGGTCGCTGTAGAACTGGTGCGACTTGGGCTCCATGGCGTCGAAGGCGGTGCCCATGTCCAGCGGCTCGCCGGTTTCATCCACCAGGGTCAGGTCCACGGCCACGCCCCGGGTGTGGTGCGAGCCCAGGCGCGGGTCGCGCACGTAGTCCGGGTTGGGCAGGGCCTGCCACAGCAGGTGCTGGGCGTAGGCCGGGCGGTAGGCGTCGTAGATGCGCAGGCCCAGGCCGGCCATGCGTGCCAGCTGGCTGGCCTTGTACAGGCAGGCTGCGGCGTCCTTGTGCAGCAGGCAGCGGGCGTTGCGATAGATCACCTGGCCGGCCAGGTTGTCGGCGCTGGCGTAGATCAGGTCGATCTGAAGCTGATGGCGCTGGGCGTCGATTTCGACAAGGGGGCTGTTGTTCACTCACTCACTCCATCTGGGTTAACGCTTGAAGGTCAGGACTCGAACTGGCCGAAGGCTTCCTGCAACTGTCGGTTCTTGGCCAGGCGCTGGTCCAGGCGCTCGCCATAGCCCTCGGCCACGGCGGACACCATCAGGTTGAACAGGCAGGTCAGGGGCGCGAGGGAATCCCAGAACTGGCCGACATCGGTTTTCAGTTGCAGCAGGTCCAGCGGGTAGTCCCGGGCCCAGGGGCACTGCAGGTCGGTGACCAGGGCCAGGGGCAGGGCGTTGGCATTGGCCACTTCGCAGAAGGTCTGGGTGATGCTGGAGTAGGCGCGAAAGTCGGAGATGATCGCGTAGGGCTTGGCAAAGCCGGAGTTCAGGGTCTCGGCGTAGATGCCTGAAAGCCCGTCCACGTAGTAGACCTTGGGCCGGATGTATTCCAGGTGGCTGTGGAAGGCGTTGAGGATGCCCCGGGTCGACTGGATGCCGATGATGAACACCGCGTCGGCCTCGACGATCTGTTGCACGATGGCGGCGAAGGGCTGGCTGCGGGCCAGGCCATAGACATGCTGGATGGCCTCGATCTCGCGATGCATCGAGCGCTCCAGGGCATCGTCCTGATGGGCTTCGCTGCGAAAGGCGCCGAGCCGATCGGTGATCAGCCAGGAGGCCGGGGCATCGCCGCGCAGGCCTTGCTTGACGTCATCCAGGTTGCGATAGCCCAGCGAGCGCAGGAAGCGCCCCACGGAAATCCCCGTGGTGCCGGCTTGCTGGGCGATGCTGTCGGCGGTCTCGAAGGGCAACTGCTGGAGGTTGGCCAGCAGGTAGGTGGCGATGCGCTTGCCGGTGGGGGTCAGGCTTGCAAACTGCTGTTCCAGGGTGACTTGGAAACTGTTCTTGTCCATGACCATCTCGCCGGGCGTTCGCTGGAAATGTTATTTGTGTTTCATTTTTGTATCTCGTGTTAGAAACATAACATCGGCTTTCGCGACAAGACAAGGCTTTTGTCCGGGGTGGTCGTTTTCGGCAGAAAGTGACGTTGCCGGCTATCTCAGCCCGATGGAGGGGAAGCGCTCAGCCAGCACCCGAGGTCGAAGATGGCGGCTTCCACACTGCTGCTGCGGCCGCTCCAGCTGCAGGCCAGCATCAGGTTGCGCGGCAGGTTGAAGTCCTCCACCGCAAAGCCCTGGGCGTCGCGCCCGGCGTGATCGTGGGGCACCTGCCGGCGCAGGGTGGCGGGGCCTTCGAAGTAGGCCCACACCGGTTTGCCCAGGGCGACCGCCGCGCCCACTTCGAAGGCGGTGCCGGAATCCGGCTCCAGGCCGCGAAAGTCATTCAGGTTGGCCAGCAATGCATCGCAGCCGCGGATCATCTGCAGGTTCTGCCGGTAGATCCACTGCGCGGTGGCTTCTGGCGTGAGGCGAGGTGGCGCCTGGTTATCCAGGGGAAACAGGCCGTGCAGGCCCTGGGCGCTGCACAGTTGCTTGAGGTATTCGCCATGGGCCGGGGCGTCGGCGCGAAACACATCGAAGCCGGCGAGGTAGATACGTGGAGGCATGGAGAGGGCTCCTGGGTTCAGTCCAGTGGCTTGCTCATGTACACCCGGTGCAGGCCGTGCTCCACGGCGCGGTGGGTTTCCACGTAGCCGTGGCGGCTGTACAGGGCGATGTTCTCGCTCATGGCTGCGTTGGTGTACAGGCGCACGCAACTGTGACCGGCGGCCACGGCCTGTTGTTCGGCAAAGGCCAGCAGTTGCCGGCCATGGCCCCGGCCCTGTGCCTCGGGGTGGACCGCCAGGTTGTCCAGCAGCAGGGCTTGATGGGCGTCCAGCAGGACAACGAAACCGGCGATTGCCTGCTGCTCCTCCAGGACCCAGACCTGCCGGGCCAGCACCAGGCACGAATAGTCTTCGAGCATGGGCGCCGGTTCCCGGCCGATCCGCGCGATATAGGGCGCATAGGCGCGCTTGGCGATGCCTTCGATGGCGGCGAGGTCGGGCAGGGCAGCGGGGCGAATGGTCGGCGGCATGGGCGCGAGTGCTCGGGTAACGGCGGGGTGGGGCAATCATAGGCATAAAAAAACCACCCCGTGGGGTGGTTTCTTCGGTGGGCTTATTCGCCGCGGTAAATGCAGCCGCTGGTGCAGGTTTCGTGGATGCGGATCGCACTCAGCTCCGGCAGCAGGGGCTTGAGCTCATTCCAGATCCATTTGGCCAGGACTTCGCTGGTGGGGTTTTCCAGGCCGGGAATGTCGTTCAGGTAGTTGTGGTCCAGGCGCTCGTACAGCGGCTTGAAGATCGCCTTGATTTCCGAGAAGTCGCGGATCCAGCCGGTGTGTGCGTCGACCTCGCCACTGAGGTGGATCGCCACCTTGAACGAGTGGCCATGGAGGCGGCCGCACTTGTGGCCCTCGGGCACGAAAGGCAGGCGGTGGGCGGATTCGAAGGTAAATTCTTTGAAGATTTCCACAGTGTCGGTCAGCTCTGTCAGATGGCTATCGCCCGGGGGCGAGTTGAGGCAGGCGGCGAGTTTATCAGCTTGCCCCGGCGCTTGCGGAAAAACCCTGACTAAAGGGTCAGTCCGCAGCGGCAAGCCTTCTCTAGAGGCTCTGCAGGCGCTCGCCCAGGCGATTCTGCGCCGCCAGTTCGAGGAATTCGTCCCCCAGGCGCCGGCTTTCGTCCATGGCGCTGCGCCAGTATTTTTGCCGGCCGGCGTCATCGCCCATGAAGCGCTTGAAGTCGTTGCGGTCCGGCAGCTTGCCGTAGGGCAGGCGCGCCAGGTATTCCTTCGATGGCGCCAGCAGCAAGACGTCCCGCAGGCGCTCCGGGCTGGCCCGGCGCCAGGGCAGGGTCTTGTCGAACCAGCCGGGGATCACCCGGTCGGTGAAGTGCGGGTAGAGCACGATGTCGCTGCCGCTGTAGGGCAGGTCCAGGTGGTAGTCCAGCAGGCCGCCGTCGCGGAAGGTGCCGGCCCCGGCGCCGGGCAGATCGCGCACGCCCTGCATGACCATGGGGATCGAGCCCGAGGCCAGCAGCGCCTGGCGCAGGTTGCCGCGGTCCAGGGGCACGAAGCGCGAGGGGAAGTCTTCCAGGGTGTGCAAGGGCGGGGCCAGGCGCGGGTCGTGCAGCACCAGGCGCTCGAAGTGCCGGGCCAGGCGCGCGCGGCCCCGCAGATTGTCGGCGATCACCGAGGACAGCCCCAGGCCGAGGCGCCCGCGATGGTCGTCGGCGAGCAGGCCGTGGCTTTTGACCACCATGATGTTCAGCCGGTAGTGAGGGTTGTCGAGGATCGAGGCGTCGCGGCCCTCCAGCAGGTCCTCGAGCATGCGCCGGGAGCTCTGGCTGATCTGCGCCATGGTCACGCCCTTGGCAAAGCTCTGGGCGTTGTACAACTGGCCGAGGCGGCGGATGCCTTCGGCGGCGTCCGGCAGGCAGGCGCTGGCGAAGCGCCAGGAACCCACCGAGGCGCCGATCAGCGAGCGTTCCCGGGGCGCCGATGGCAGCCATTCACCGAACAGCGCCAGGTCCAGGCCCTGGATGCCCAGGGCCTTGGGGCCGCCGGCGGCGCCGGGCAAGGTGCCGACTTCACGGGGGTGCAGGCCTTGCCGGCGGATGCGGGCCAGGGCGCGGGGGCCGGCCTTGAGGGTCAGGGCGGGAAACTTGATATGGATGGCGGTCATACCGGGCTCACTCTTGAATCAGCCGCCGAGTATAGAGACACCTGGGGCCGCGGGCCGAGTGAAACCTGTGTCAGACCCATGCTGGCCATTCAGTTTCAATTAAGTTGCCTTGGGTATGGTCTGCGGCATCGGCCTTTGGCCACCGACTTTGGAGAACTGCCATGAAGACCCTTGCCGCGCTGTTCGGCGCCAGCCTTGTCGCCCTGACCGCCAGCCTGGCCCACGCCCGCGACCTGGGGCCGGACGAAGCCCTGAGACTGCGCGACGCTGGTACCATTGTGTCCTTTGAAAAACTCAATGCCACGGCCCTGTCCCGGCATCCTGGGGCGAGCATCAGTGAAACCGAGCTGGAAGAAGAGTACGGCAAGTACATCTACCAGGTTGAACTGCGCGACCCGCAGGGGCTGGAATGGGACCTGGAACTGGACGCCGTGAGCGGCCAGGTACTCAAGGATCATCAGGACACCTAATGAACCGCACTCTGCGCACCGCCGGCAGCCGTGCAGCCCTGGCGCTGCTGCTGTTCTGCTCCCTGGCCATGGCCCGCGACCTGGACCAGGACGAGGCCCTGCGCCTGCGCCAGCAAGGGGTGATCCTGCCCCTGGAGCAACTGCTCAAGCAGGCCATGGACCGTTACCCCGGGGCCAAGCTGCTGGAGGCCGAGCTGGAAGAAAAGCACGATGTGTACATCTATGAAGTCGAGCTGTTGACTGTGGACGGGGTGGTTCGCGAGCTGGACCTGGAAGCCGCCACCGGGCGTTTGTTGAAAGATGAGGAAGACGACTGATGCGCCTGCTTGTGGTGGAAGACCACGTATCCCTGGCCGATGAACTGCTTGAAGGCCTGAACCGCCAGGGCTACGCCGTGGACTGGCTGGCCGACGGCCGCGACGCGCTGTACCAGGGCGCCAGCGAACCCTATGACCTGATCATCCTCGACCTCGGCCTGCCCGGGGTGCCGGGCCTGGAGGTGCTGCGAAAGTGGCGCGCCGATGGCCTGGCAACGCCGGTGCTGGTCCTCACCGCCCGCGGCTCCTGGGCCGAGCGCATCGAGGGGCTCAAGGCCGGCGCCGACGATTACCTGAGCAAACCGTTCCATCCCGAAGAGCTGCACCTGCGGGTCCAGGCCCTGCTGCGCCGCTCCCATGGCCAGGCCAACCAGCAGACCCTGCAGGCCGCCGGGCTGCACCTGGACGAGGGCCGGCAATGTGTGGTCCGCGACGGCCAGGATGTCTTGCTGACCGCCGCGGAGTTCCGCCTGTTGCGCTATTTCATGCTGCACCCGCAGCAGATCCTGTCCAAAAGCCACCTGGCCGAACACCTCTACGACGGTGAAACCGAGCGCGATTCCAACGTCCTTGAAGTTCACGTCAACCACCTGCGGCGCAAGCTGGGCCGCAGTGTGATCGAAACCCGCCGCGGCCAGGGTTATCTGTTCGGCGGAACCGCTTCGTGAGATCGATCCAGCGCCGCCTGAGCCTGGGCCTGATCACGGTGATGGTGGTGGTCGGGCTGCTGCTGGCGCAGACCAGCCTCTGGCTGTTCGAGGTGGGCCTGCAACGCTACCTGGAAGCCGGCCTGCGCAACGACAGCGAGAGCCTGCTGCTGGCCCTGGTGCGCGGTCCTCAGGGGCTGCAGCTGGATGAACGGCGTCTGTCGCCGGCCTACCAGCGGCCGTTTTCCGGGCACTATTTCCGTATCGATTTTGCCGATGTGCACTGGCGCTCGCGCTCGCTGTGGGACCAGGAACTGCCGCAACTGGAGCGCGCCGGCCTGCAGGGCAACCTGCAACTGGGGCCGGAGGGCCAGCAACTGCTGGTGCTGCGCAGCGACTACAAGCGCCTCGGGCAGTCGATCTCCATCAGCGTGGCCCAGGACTACACCCCGGTGCGTGAAAGCTTCCAGCGCATGCGCCAGATCGGCCTCGGGCTGGGGCTGGCCGGGCTGCTGCTGATCCTGCTGCTGCAACGCCTGACCGTGCGCCGCGCCCTGCGCCCGCTGGAAACCGCCCGCGAGCAGATCGCCCAGTTGCAACAGGGCCAGCGTTCGCAACTGGATGCCCAGGTGCCGGTGGAACTGGAGCCCCTGGTGGCGCAGATCAACCACTTGCTGGCCCATACCGAAGACAGCCTCAACCGTTCCCGCAATGCCCTGGGCAACCTGGGCCATGCCTTGAAGACCCCGCTGGCGGTGCTCCTGAGCCTGGCGTCGAGCCCCAGGCTCGACGGCCACCCCGAGGTGCGCAGGATGCTCCAGGAACAGTTGGAGCAGGTGCAGCAGCGCCTCAATCGCGAACTCAACCGCGCGCGGCTGGCGGGGGATGCGCTGCCCGGGGTGCTGTTCGAGTGCGATGCCGAGCTGCCGGGGCTCCTGGCGACCTTGAACATGATCCATGGCCAGCACCTGGAACTGAGCTACCAGGCGCCACCGGGGCTGCGCCTGCCCTGGGACCGGGAAGACCTGCTGGAGCTCTTGGGCAACCTGCTGGACAACGCCTGCAAATGGGCGGATGCCCAGGTGCGCCTGAGCGTGGAAGAGCGGCCGCAGGGCTTCTGCCTGGCGGTGGACGACGACGGTCCGGGCATTCCCGAAGCGCGGCGCGATGAGGTATTCGGCCGGGGCACGCGCCTGGATGAACAGACCCACGGCCACGGGCTGGGCCTGGGCATCGTGCGCGACATCGTCGACGCCTGCGGTGGAACCCTGAACCTGGGGGAAAGCGAGTGGGGCGGCTTGCGGGTAGAGATCGAACTGCCCAGGCGCTGAACTTGCCGGGCGCCAGGTTCGGCGCCCGTGGCGGCTATCGCAGCCTGCGGCAGCGGGGTCAGACGCGGAACTGATCCATCAGGCTCTGTTGCTGGTTGGCCAGGCTGTTGAGCGACTGGCTGACCCGCGCCGATTCATTGGCCTGCTCCGACAGCGATTCGGTGACATCGCGAATGGTCGCCACGTTGCTGTTGATCTCTTCGGCCACCGCGCTCTGCTGTTCGGCGGCGCTGGCGATCTGCAGGTTCATGTCGCTGATCACGGTTACCGCATCGCCGATCTGGCGCAGGGCGGTGACCGCCTGGCCCACTTGTTCGACGCTGCCCTGGGCCTGGCGATGGCTGTTGTTCATCGAACCCACCACCTCCCGCGTGCCGTTCTGCAGTTGCTCGATCACCAGGCGGGTTTCTTCCACCGACTCCTGGGTGCGCTGGGCCAGGTTGCGCACCTCATCGGCCACCACCGCGAAGCCGCGGCCGGCTTCCCCGGCGCGAGCGGCTTCGATGGCCGCGTTCAAGGCCAGCAGGTTGGTCTGCTCGGCAATCGAGCGGATCACTTCCAGTACCGTGCCGATCTGCTCGCTGTTGGCGGCCAGGCCTTCGACCTGGGTCATGGCGGCGCTCATGTCGGCGGCCAGCAAGTCGATGCTGCGGGTGGTGTGGTCGATCACGTTCAGGCCCTGGCGGGTGGCCTGGTCGGCATCCCGCGCGGCCTGGGCGGCCTGGGCCGCGCTGCGGGCCACGTCCTGGGCGGTGGCGCTCATTTCATGGGAAGCGGTGGCCACCTGGTCCACCTGGCGATACTGCTGCTCCATGCCGGCGCTGGTCTGGGTGGCGATGGCCGAGGACTGGTCGGCGGTGCCGCGAGCGTCCTGCACCGAGCGTTTTACCTCGGCGATGATCGGCTGCAGCTTGTCCAGGAAGCGGTTGAACCAGCCGGCCAGTTGGCCCAGTTCGTCCTGCTTGTCGTAGGCCAGGCGCCGGGTCAGGTCGCCTTCGCCGCTGGCGATGTCTTCGAGCATGTGGGCCACGCCGAGGATCGGCCGGGTCACGCTGCGGGCCATCAGCCACACCAGCAACAGGCCCACCACCGCGGCCAGCAGGCCCAGGCCGAGCTCGATCAGGGTGCCGCTGTTGTTGCGCGCATCCAGCTCGCTTTTCAGGGCTTCGGCCGGGCCTACCAGGACTTTTTCCGGCACATCCAGCAGTACGCCCCAGGCCTTGCCACCGGGGATCGGGGTGAAGGGCGCCAGCACCTTGAGTTCACGGTTGCTGTGCAGGCTCTGGGTCTGGGTGCTGTTGGCCAGCAGGCGGATCAGCTCGGCGCCGTTGGTGGTGTCGACGCTGTCCAGGCGCTGGCTGAGCTTGCTGGCGTCCGGGCTGTAGCCGGCCAGCAGGCCCACCGGGCTCAGGATGCTGACGTTGGTCTGGCCGGCATAGAGGCGCTTGCTGGCGCTCTGGCTGATGGCCTGGAGGCTGTTGAGGTTGATGTCCACCGACAGCGAAGCGATGACTTTGCCGTCCACCATCAGCGGGAAGACGATGCTGGTCATCAGCACCTTCTGGCCGTCGATGTCATAGAAGTAGGGTTCGATCACGCAGGGCTTGAGGGTGCTGCGCGGGCAGGTGAACCAGGCGTTGGCCGGCTGGCCGCTGGGGCCGGTGCGGGTGTCGCTCATGTCGCTTTCGGGCAGTGACATGGAGGTCAGCTTGCCCGGGGTGGGTTGGGACCAGTACAGGGCGAAGCGGCCCTTTTCGTTGCTGCCCAGTTCGCTCTGGCCGCCGAACAACTCGTCCTTGCCGTCCAGGGCGTTGGCTTCGAACACCAGGGACAGGCCCAGCAAGTCGGGGTTGGCCTGCAGCGCCGACTTGACCTGGCGGGTCAGGTCCTCGCGCAGGTCGAAGGCGTCGAGGAAGCGTTTCTCGGCCTGTTCCCGCAGGAACAGCACCTGGCGCGAGAAGCCGTGGCCGTATTGATAGGCGTCCATGAATTGCTGGCGAATGCCCAGTGCCTGGACTTCACCCTGGGCCTCGATCCGCGCCTGGGCGGCTTCGTTGAGCATCTCCATGCTCGAGGCCTTCACCAGCTCGGAGCTGAGCTCCATGCGATACAGCGAAAGCCCCACCAACAGCGACACGATGCCCAACAGGCAGAGTCCGGCCAGCAAGGTGATTTTCCATTGGATGGAAAGTTGTCTGAGCGACATGGAGACGTCCTTTATTCGATAAATATCTGAGACTTTGCACTGTAGCGGCCGACCAATGGCGTTCTTTAAACGCTTGTTCGAAATAAACCGCGAGGCGCTGGGGCTGCTGTGCAGCCCAGCGCGAGCAAGCTCCCTCACCACGGGTACGGGGTTGGTCTTGGGGGCTTTACGAGCAAGCTCGCTCCTGCGGGCGGCGGGGTGCGGGGTTTTGACAAGCCGGGTCGGCTGCTGCAAAGTGCGCCCCCCTAATAAGAACCTCTTTCATTTCGATGTCGGCAGCCCGCTGCCTTCCGGTCGGTCACAGGCTTTTGCGCCATTTTTAGCGGCGCAGTAATGAGGTAACGATGATTAACGCAGTAATTGCCGCGGTTGGCGTAATGCTGGTGCTCAGCCTGTCCCGCGTGCATGTAGTGATCGCCCTGATCATTGGCGCCCTGGTGGGCGGCCTGGCCGGCGGCCTGGGCATCGAGGCCACGCTCAAGGCCTTCAATAGCGGCCTGGGGGGCGGTGCCACCGTGGCCATGTCCTACGCCTTGCTCGGTGCTTTCGCCGTGGCGATTGCCAAATCCGGGCTGGCCCACGCGTTGGCGGACAAGATCCTGCTGCTGGTGGACCGGCAGGACGCCAACGGCGGCGGCCAGGTCAAGTGGCTGCTGATCGGCCTGCTGTGGGTGGTGGCGATTGCCTCGCAGAACATCCTGCCGATCCACATTGCCTTCATTCCGCTGCTGGTGCCGCCGCTGCTGTATGTGCTGACCAAGCTGCAACTGGATCGCCGGCTGATCGCCTGTGTGATCACCTTCGGCCTGATCACCCCCTACATGTTCCTGCCGGTGGGTTTCGGCAACATCTTCCTCAACGAAATCCTCCTGGCCAACGTGGCCCGCAGCGGCGTCGATATCAGCCAGGTCAACGTCACCCACGCCATGGGCATTCCCGCCCTGGGCATGCTTTGCGGCTTGCTGCTGGCGTTCTTCAGCTACCGCAAGAAGCGCGTCTATGACCTGGACCGCATCGAGAAGGTCGAGCAGGTGGCGGTGCAGTACAACCCGCGGACCCTGCTGGTGGCCGCGGCGGCCATAGTCGCGGCGTTCGTGATCCAGCTGCTGCTGGACTCGATGATTATCGGTGCCTTGTGCGGTTTTCTGATTTTCTCGGTGTCGGGCATCGTGCGCTGGCGCGAGACCGACGAGCTGTTCACCGAAGGCATGAAGATGATGGCCATGATCGGCTTCATCATGATCGCCGCCTCGGGGTTCGCCGAAGTGATGAAGGCCACCGGCGAGGTCAATTCCCTGGTCCAGGCCTCGGCGGCCTGGATCGGCCACAGCAAGGGCGTGGGCGCCTTGCTGATGCTGCTGGTGGGCCTGCTGGTGACCATGGGCATCGGCTCGTCGTTCTCCACGGTGCCGATCCTCGCGGCGATCTTCGTGCCTTTGTGTGTGCAACTGGGCTTCAGCCCGCTGGCCATCGTCTGCATCGTCGGCACCGCCGGTGCCCTGGGCGATGCCGGTTCGCCGGCCTCGGACTCGACCCTGGGACCGACCTCGGGCCTGAATATCGACGGCCAGCACCACCACATCTGGGACACCGTGGTTCCGACCTTCCTGCACTACAACCTGCCGCTGCTGGCCTTCGGCTGGGTGGCGGCCATGGTCCTCTGATCATCTCGCTCTCGTAGACGTCGGGGGTTGTCGTAGGAGCTGGCTTGCCAGCGAAGGCATCGCCAAGGTCGGTGCAAGGCTCGAGGGCCCCTTCGCCGGCAAGCCGGCTCCTAGGGGTTCAGGCTCAACTTTTTTTTTGGCGTGCCGTTAACGGCATATCACGCCAATAAAAAACCAAGAGTGAGCCCCCTATGCGCTTGAGCCTGAAGGCCAAAGTCCTGTCCCTGGCAGTACTCCCGGTACTGCTGTTCGCCCTGGTGATCAGCCTGAGCACCGTGCTCATGCTGCGCCAGCAGGCACAGAAGGAAGTCGAGGAAACCCGCAACCGGCTGCTGACTGAAGCCAAGGCCACCCTGCAGAGTTATGTGGAAGTCGCGCTGACTACCGTCAAGCCGCTCTACGATGCGGCGGCGCAGGGCGATCAGGCCGCCCGGGCCGAAGTGGTCAAGCTGCTGTCCAATATCAGCTATGGCAAGGACGGCTACTTCTTCGGCTACGACTCCGAGACTGTGCGCCTGTTCAAGGGCAACAGCCCGGACGGCGTGGGCAAGAGCTTCAAGGACAACCGCGACCCCAATGGGGTGTACGTCAACCGCGAGCTGGTGCGGGTCGGCAAGGACGGCAGCCACTATGTGCAATACAGCTCGACCCAGCCGGGCAGCGACGTGCTGGTGCCCAAGCTGGGCTACACCGAGTACCTGCCCAAGTGGGACATGGTGCTGGGCACCTCGGTCAACCTCGATGGCATCGACGCCCAGGTCGCCGCAGTGCAGAGCAGCGTCAACCAGCGCATGGAAGGCATGGTCCTGAGCATCCTCGGGATCGCCGCGGTGGTGCTGGTGGTGATCGCCGCCCTGGGCATGCTGGTGGCCAACACCATGCTGCGCCCGCTGAACCTGATGAAAGCCAACCTCGACGATATCGCCGCCGGCGAGGGCGACCTGACTCGGCGCCTGGCCATTACCAGCCAGGACGAACTGGGGCAGTTGGCCGGCTCGTTCAACCGCTTTGTCGACAAGATCCACGGCCTGGTGCGGCAGATCACCGAGATGACCGGCCAGCTCACCGAACTGGTGACCCAGGTCTCGGATCAGGCCCAGCGTTCGGAACAGGCCATGGAGCGCCAGCGCCACGAGACCGATCAGGTGGCCACGGCGATCAACGAAATGTCCTCCGCAGCCCACGAGGTGGCCCGCAGTGCCCAGGGCGCAGCCGTTGCCGCCCAGCAGACCGATGAAGAGGGCCAGGCGGCCAAGCGCGTGGTGGATGGCAGCATCCAGCAGATCCATGCGCTGGTCAGCGATATCCGCAACAGCGGTACTTCCCTGGACAGCCTGCAGCAGGACGTGACGTCGATTGTCAGCGTGCTGGACGTGATCCGCTCGATCGCCGAGCAGACCAACCTGCTGGCCCTGAACGCCGCCATCGAAGCGGCTCGGGCCGGGGAGGCCGGGCGCGGTTTTGCGGTGGTGGCCGACGAAGTACGGGCCCTGGCCAGCCGCACCCAGCAGAGCACTCAGGAAATCCAGGGCATGATCGACCGCCTTCAGCAGGGCACCCGGGTGGCGGTGGACGCCATGCGCCGTTCCAGCGATGCCGGCGACGGCACCTCGGTGAAGGCCAACGAAGCCGGGGCGTCGCTGGACACCATGGCCCAGTTGATCGGCACCATCAATTCGATGAACGCGCAGATTGCCAGTGCGGCGGAAGAACAGACTGCGGTGGCCGAGGAGATCAATCGCAGCGTGCATCAGATCGCCGTGGCGGTGGACAGTGTGGCCGATGAAACCCAGCGCGGCGCCCAGACTTCCCGCAGCCTGGCGGACCTGGGTCAGCGCCTGGGGCGGCTGGTGGGACAATTCCGTATCTGAGGGCGGGGCGCCGGTGGCTGGTGTAGCCGCTGCCGAGCCTGCGAGGCTGCGAAAAGCCCCGAAGGGCCTTGCGTGGCGGTCTTTTGGCAGCCCACCAGAATGTCCCACCGCCCCCGTCAGCAGCTACATCAGGGTGTTAACTGCACGGCTCAGGCGCTGATATCGCGCATCAGCAGGCCAAAGCGCAGGTCCACCTGATCAGGGATCGGCAGATACACCGTATGGCCGTCCCCTGGCGCCACTTCGATGGCTTCGCCCTTGGCGTTCTGCAACTGGTGCAGGTCGAAGTGGAAGTTGCCCCGAGGGGTCATCAGTTCCATGTGATCGCCCAGGGCGAAACGGTTTTTCACCTTCACTTCGGCCAGGCGGTCGCGGCGTTCGCCGGTCAGTTCACCGACGAACTGCTGGCGCTCCGACACCGAGCTGCCGTTCTGGTAGTTCTGATACTCGTCATGCACATGCCGGCGCAGGAAACCCTCGGTGTAGCCGCGCTGGGCCAGGGACTCCAGATCGCTCATCAACTGGCGGTCGAACTCGCGGCCAGCGGCGGCATCGTCGATGGCCCGGCGATAGACCTGGGTGGTGCGTGCGCAATAGAAGTGCGACTTGGTGCGCCCCTCGATCTTCAGCGAGTGCACGCCCATGCGGGTCAGGCGCTCCACGTGCTGCACCGCCCGCAGGTCCTTGGCGTTCATGATGTAGGTGCCGTGCTCGTCTTCGAAGGCCGGCATCAGCTCGCCCGGGCGATTGGCTTCCTGCAGCAGGAACACCTGGTCGGTGGGGGCGCCCAGGCCCAGGGTCGGCTCCGGCTGGTAGCTCTGCACGATGTCGCCCACGGCATTCTCGGTGGCCGCCTGGGCGCTGTATTTCCAGCGGCAGGCATTGGTGCAGGTGCCCTGGTTGGCGTCGCGCTTGTTCATGTAGCCCGACAGCAGGCAACGCCCGGAGTAGGCCATGCACAGCGCCCCGTGGACGAAGACTTCCAGCTCCATGCCCGGCACCTGCTGGCGGATTTCCTCGATCTCCTCCAGGGACAGTTCCCGGGACAGGATGATCCGGGTCAGGCCCTGCTGCTGCCAGAACTCGACGCTGGCCCAGTTCACCGTGTTGGCCTGCACCGAGAGGTGGATCGGCATCTGTGGGAAGTGCCGGCGTACCAGCATGATCAACCCCGGGTCGGACATGATCAGCGCATCCGGGGCCATCTCGATCACCGGCGCCAGGTCCTTGAGGAAGGTCTTGAGCTTGGCATTGTGTGGGGCGATGTTGACCACCACGTAAAAGCGCTTGCCCTGGGCCTGGGCCTCGCGGATGCCGAGGGCCAGGTTGGCATGGTCGAATTCGTTGTTGCGTACCCGCAGGCTGTAGCGCGGCTGGCCGGCGTACACCGCGTCGGCGCCATAGGCGAAGGCGTAGCGCATGTTCTTCAGGGTGCCGGCGGGGGCCAGGAGTTCGGGTTTGGCGAGGAGCGTCATGGGGCTGTCGGTCGCAAAAGGTCGCGAGGGTAAGCCAGTGCGCTAGGGTATTCATTGATCTGGATCTATGCCGACAGCAGAAAAAACGGCACTCGGCGCCGCGGCCGGGGACTAAGCCTCAGGACGCTGATTTTCCGCGTGACAGACCTGGACCTGTAGATGAACCAAACCAACCTGCAAAACAAAAGCCTGCTGCTGTTGCTGGCACTGGTGACCCTGGCCTTTATCTGGATTCTGCTGCCGTTCTACGGTGCGCTGTTCTGGGCAGTGATCCTGGGCATTGTCTTCGCCCCCTTGCAGCGTCGGCTGCAGGCCCGCTTCGGCTGGCAGCGCAACTTGACGTCCCTGTGCACCCTGTTGATCTGCCTGGTGATCGCGATTCTGCCGGTGATCATCACCAGCGTGCTGCTGGTGCAGGAGGGGGCCGAGCTGTACAAGAAAATTGAAAGCGGCCAGCTGGATATCGCCGCCTACCTGGCTCAGTTCAAGCACAGCCTGCCGCCGTACTTCCAGCACCTGCTGGACCGCTTCGGCCTGGGCGAACTCAAGGGGCTGCAGGAGAAGGTGGTCAAGAGCGCGATGCAGGGCAGCCAGTACCTGGCGACCCAGGCTTTCAGCTTCGGCCAGGGCACCTTCGAGTTCGTGGTGAGCTTCTTCATCATGCTCTACCTGCTGTTCTTCTTTCTGCGCGACGGCCCGGAGCTGGTGCGCAAGATCCGCACCGCCGTGCCCCTGGCGGAATACCAGAAGCGCCGCCTGCAATTGAAGTTCAACCGAGTGGTGCGCGCCACGGTCAAGGGCAATGTGCTGGTGGCGGTGACCCAGGGCGCCCTGGGGGGCTTGATCTTCTGGTTCCTCGACATTCCCAGCGCCTTGCTCTGGGCGGTGCTGATGGCGTTCCTGTCACTGTTGCCGGCCGTGGGGGCGGGGATTGTCTGGGGGCCGGTGGCGGCCTACTTCCTGATCAGCGGAGCGATCTGGCAAGGGGTGGTGCTGGGGCTGTTCGGGGTGTTCGTGATCGGCCTGGTGGATAACCTGCTGCGGCCGATCCTGGTGGGCAAGGACACCAAGATGCCGGACTACCTGATCCTGATCTCGACCCTGGGAGGGCTGGCGATCTTCGGCCTCAACGGCTTTGTCATCGGGCCCCTGATTGCCGCGCTGTTCATGTCCAGCTGGGCCCTGTTCGTCGAGACCCGGCCCCGGGTGCAGTTGCCCTAGGGCTGGACGATGTGCAGCGCCAGTTGCCGGGACAGGGTCTGGGCGGCGGGCAGGGAGGTCAGCGGGCCGCTGACCATCTCGCCGTCGCGCACCAGGTACCAGCAAGCCAGCAACCCCAGTTCCCTGAGCGATGCGGGGACCGCGCTGCCGATGACGGACATGATCTGAATCTTGGGCATGACAACCTCCTCGATCTGAGGGGGTTACCTTACAAAGCCCCAAGTGCTACGAAAAATCACCCAATCTGATAGTGGACATTGATGCCGGTGCTACCGCAGCCGGCAGTTCAGTCCACCACCTGGTCGAGCATGTGCAGCACTTCCTGCTCGTTGAGCAGGCCCTTGCGCACCAGGTTCTGGGCCAGCAGCGAGAGGAACTTGGCGCTGCGGTGGCCTTCCAGGTGCTTGAGTTCGGTCAGGGCGTCGTACACCCGGCTGGAGGTGCAGAGGCCGGCGACGCGGTGCGGGTTTTGCGTGGGCATGGATTCGTCCTTGTTGTTATGGGCCTGTGGCGAGCGGACTGTGTCGATCTTGTCGTCCTTGAATGACACAAACATGACAGTCGCATGTCGCTCACCGCAGCCGTGGGATCAGTACACTATTGCCAGATTTAAACGCAAATACTGTTCCAGTCACGACATGCTTGAGAATTATTCAGACATTCGGATAGTGGCAAAATGCAACAAGCCCCGCTTTGGGGGCGGGGCCTGTTGTTTGATTCTGCCAGTGCTTACCAGCGGCCGGGACCCGGGCCGTAGTAGTAATGCGGGTGGCCGTAGTAACCGCGAGGTGGCCCGTAGTACACCGGTGCCGGGCGGTAGTAGACCGGTTGCTGCACATAGACCGGTGCCGGCTGGTAGTAGACCGGTGGTGGCGGTGCGGCATAGACCGGCTGCGGTTGGACATACACCGGCGCTTGCTGCACATAGACCGGGCGATCCTGGTTGGCGATCACCGAACCCACTACGGCAGCGCCGACAACAGCACCCAAGGCGGCGGGCCCGACCCAGCCACCACCACCGTGGGCTGAAGCCTGGCCTGCGACAGCGAGTGCACCAATGAGCAAGGCTATCTTGGGGATTTTGGAGATCATGGTCATTCCTCGGTTCAACCCCAGCGTTTATGGTCTGCACCAGACTCAAGAACTGACGCGGGGATACTTCTAAGACAGCGGTTCCTGCGAAATCTGCACAGCCGCTGAGTAAATATTGTGTAAGGTCTGTACCGGTCTCTTTACCGTCATCCCTGGGCGGTGGCGAAGGCCGGTGAACACGCGCCGATATGATCAGGCCAAGCGGCGCGCCAGACCAATCCCGTCCATCTGAAAGTGCCGAGCGAGGAAACCGATATGCAAATGAACCCCAACAAAGACACTCAGTTGTGCATGTCCTTGTCCGGGCGCCCGGGGAATTTCGGCCTGCGTTTTCACAACCACCTGTATGAGCAGTTGGGTCTCAATTTCTACTACAAGGCCTTCAGCAGCCAGGACCTGCCCGGCGCCGTCGCCGGGATCCGGGCGCTGGGCATCCGCGGTTGCGGGGTGTCCATGCCGTTCAAGGAAGACTGCATCGCCCTGGTGGATGAGCTGGATGCCTCGGCCCGGGCCATTGCCTCGATCAATACCATCGTCAACACCAACGGCCATCTCAAGGCCTACAACACCGACTACATCGCCGTGGCGCAATTGCTCGCGGGCCACGGGGTGCCTCGAGAGTCGAGCTTTGCCCTGCGCGGCAGCGGTGGCATGGCCAAGGCCGTGGCCAGTGCCTTGCGTGATGGTGGTTATGCCAACGGGGTGATCGTGGCCCGCAACGAAGTGGCCGGGCGCGCCCTGGCCAGCTCCCTGGGTTATGAGTGGCAGGCCGAGTTGGGCAGCCTGCGGCCGCAGATGCTGATCAACGTCACCCCGATCGGCATGAGCGGCGGGCCAGAGGCGCATCAGCTGGCGTTCGACGCCGAGGCGATAAAGGCGGCGCAGACGGTGTTCGATGTGGTGGCGGTGCCGCCGGAGACGCCGTTGATCCTGCGGGCCCGGGCCGAGGGCAAGCAGGTCATCACCGGGCTGGAAGTGATTGCCATCCAGGCGCTGGAGCAGTTCGTGCTTTATACCGGGGTGCGCCCGAGCGAAGAGCAGTTCCAGAAGGCCGTGGCCTTCGCCCGCCCCTGAGCCCGAAGCCCTGTCACCGCTGCCGCAGGCCGCGACAAGGCCCGCAGGGCCAGCAGGGCCCTGAAGCCCCCTTCGAGGTCGATCGCAGCCTGCGGCAGCGGCTCCGGGGTTCAGCCTTCGAGTTGGGCCAGGCGCTCTTCCAGGGCAGCGATCCGCGCTTCCAGTTCTTCGATGCGTTCCACTGAAACCGCGCCGCCGGCGCTGCGCTCAACCGGGTTGCTGCGGGCGGCGAGGATTGCCTCGATGTCCGCCGGGTCACCCAGGGCGTGGGTATAACGGTCTTCGCGCTGGCCGGCCTGCCGCGGAATGTGCAGGGCCAGGCCCCGGGCAATCAGGCGTTCGAGCTGGTGCAGGACCTGTTCGCTGTCTTCGAAATCATGCATGCGCCCGCTACGGGTCAGCAGTTCGTTGACCGTCTGCGGGCCACGCAGGAACATCAGGCCGCACAGGATCAGTTGCGCCGGCACCAGTTCCAGGGCCTTGTCCAGGCGCTGTTCCCAGCGGTCGGCGCGGCTGCCCATCACCAGGCGGGTGAAGCCCCGGGCTTCGAGGGCACGCAGGCTTTGCCCGACCTGGCCCTGGGTCAGGTTCATCACCGGTTCGCGGCTGGTTTTCTGATTGCAGGCAATCACCAGGGCGTTGAGGGTCAGGGGATAGGTTTCCGGGCTGGTGGCCTGCTTTTCGATCAACGAACCCAGGATGCGGATATCGGTACTGCTCAAGCGCAGTGCTTCACCGGGTGTGTCGTGCTCGCTGCTCATAAGTGCTGGTCCCTTGGTCACTGATGGATGGATCATGAAAAAACGCCACCGGGCGCTGGAACAGCGTCCGGGTTTTCTGCGTGGCCGGGTCGGCCACTTTCGAGGGGCTCTGTTTTACCTCCAGAACCCGGATCTTGCCATCAGAACTTGGCGCGGCCCGCGCCGGCGCCGGTTGACCGGGCCGCCCCCGCCACCATGCTTTGGGCGAGGGCGGCCGGTTCAGCTGGGTTGCGGATCTGTTGCAGGCTGTGTCGTACGGGGTGAGTCGGCTGCCTGCGGGGCTTGGCCTGCGGTCTCCAGGCACTGGCGGGCAAACCGGGCGAGGCCCAGCAGGGCGTTTCTCGCGGAGCGCAGGTAGAACGCCTGCAACTGGAACACATGCCAGCGGCCCTGGTGGATTTCCAACTGGCAAGCCACCCCGGACTGCCTGGCACGCTCAGCCAGGCGCGTGGAGTCGGATAGCAGCAGTTCCTGGTCGCCCACCTGGATCAGCATCGGTGGCAAGCCGCGCAGGTCTGCTTCCAGGGGGCGGTGGCTCAGTGCTTGAACGGGCGCTGCGTAGGCCTTGAGGGCTTGCTCCAGCCAGTCGCGGCGGATCATCGGGTCGGCCTCCTGGCGCGATTGCATGCTGGCGCCGCCCAGGTCCGGATCGGTGACCGGCGACAGCAGCATCAGCCCGGCGGCAATCCCGTCTCCACGCTCCTTCAGGGCCAGGGCCAGGGCCAGCACCAGGGCGCCGCCGGCGGAGTCGCCGGCAATCAGCAGCTTGTCCGCCGGGCAGAGCTGGGCGCGGATCGCGTCGTAGCAGGCCAGGCAATCCTCCAGCGCGGCGGGGTAGGGGTGTTCCGGGGCCAGCCGGTAGTCCGGCACCCACACCGCGCAGCCGCTGTCTCTGGCCAGGCGGCTGGTGACGCTGTAGTGAGAGCGCGGGCTGCCCAGGCAGAAGGCGCCACCGTGCAGGTAGAGAATCACCCCCTTGGGCGCCCTGGTTCCGGGTTCGACAATCTGCAACGAGAGCCCGTCCAGCTGCATGCTCCGGCGGTTCACGCCCAGGCAGCCGGCCATCAGCCATGACAACCGGTCGACGATCTTGCGCTGGCTGGCCAGGGGCCGGGGCGGGCCGATCAAGGCCCTGAAACTGACCCGCAGGAAAACCCGCAGGAAGGCTGCGTTGGCCCGCTCCAACCAGTCCTGGGGGGCGGCTATGCGTTGCCCGTCGCAGGCTGGGGATTGGGTGTCCAGCGGGCTGGACAGGCGATAGGCCGCCAGCCCGGCATAGCGCGCCAGCCAGCGGTAGGACCAGGTGAAGCCTGGCCAGTTGGTGCTGTTGTGCCCCCGTTCGTCGACATACCAGCTCTTGCAGCCGCTCCACACCGAAGTGGCCAGGCGGCGCTGGATGCCCAGTTGAAAGCGCTGGTGGCGCTGCTCGTCTACTTCCACATGGCTGGCGCCGCTGTCCAGCAGGGCCTGGCGGGCCTGCATGACGTGGGAAATCTGGCTTTCCAGCATATGGATGATGGAGTTGTGGCCCAGGTTGGTGTTGGGCCCGTAGAGCATGAAGAAGTTGGGAAAACCCGGCACGCTGATGCCCAGGTAGGCCGCCGCGCCACCTTGCCAGGCCTGGTTCAGGTCGAGCCCGTCGCGTCCGGTGATGCGCATGGGCGAGAGGAACTCGGTGGCGGCGAAACCGGTGCCATAGATGATCGCGTCCACGGCGTGTTCCTCGCCGTCCAGGGTTTCGATGCCGTGCTCGGTGATCTGCCGGATGCCTCGGGTCAGCAGGTGCACATGGGGCTGGTCGAAGGTCTTGAGGTAGTCGTTGGACAGCAGGATGCGCTTGCAGCCGATGGGGTAGTCCGGGGTCATCTGGCGGCGCAGTTCGGGGCTGGCGACCGAGGTGTGCAGCAGCTTCTTGAACGGGCCACCGACCACCCACTTGGTCAGGCCCTGCAGGCGCGTGAAGCCCAAAGCCCGGGATTCGAAGTGCAGGTAGTGGGCCGCACGCACCAGCTTCATCTTCCAGGGTTGGCGCAGGAAGCGCTGCTTTTCCTCGGCACTGTAGGGGCGGTCGGCCTTGGGCATGATGTAGGCCGGTGAGCGTTGGAAGACCTTGAGTTCGGCCACCTGCCTGGCAACCTCCGGGACGAACTGGATGGCCGAGGCGCCGGTGCCGATCACCGCCACCCGCTTGCCCGCCAGGGGATAGTCATGATCCCAGTGGGCGGAGTGGAAGACCCGGCCGCGGAAGCTGGCCATGCCCGGCAGGTCGGGCAGGGCCGGGCGGCTCAACTGGCCGGTGGCGCTGATCAGCAGGCGGGCGGCATGGCGCTGGCCATCGGCGCAGGTGACATGCCAGCAGGCATTGGCGGTATCGAATTCGGCATGGCGCACCTCGGCGCCGAAGCGGATATGGGGTTTGAGCTCATAGACGCCGGCACAATGTTGCAGGTAACCATGGATTTCTGCCTGGGGCGCGAACACTCGGGACCAGTGCGGGTTGGGTTCGAAGGAAAACGAATACAGGTGCGAGGGCACGTCGCAGGCAGCGCCGGGATAGCTGTTGTCGCGCCAGACGCCGCCCACGTCCTGGCCTTTTTCAAGAATGACGAAACGGTGCACGCCCGCCTTGCGCAGGGCGATGGCCATGCCCAGGCCGCCAAAGCCGCTGCCGATGATGATGGCCTCCAGCGGTGTGGCCGAGTCGGGGGCGGGGTGTGTAGCAGGTGCGAATTCGCGCATGACGACCTCGTTGTTATTGTTGTGCGGCGCAGGGTTGATGCTCCCGGGGCCACTTCCTTGTTTCTGCGGTGCAGCCCCGATCAGTGAAGCATGCGGGGAATAAACCGTGGACCCCATGCTGTAACGGGACAAGTGCTTTAGTATTTGGGCCAACACCTTTCTTCACGAGCCGCGCCCATGAGCACTCAGTCGTTCACCCGGGGACCGTCCAGCGCCTTGCTGCTGCTCGGTTTCGGCTGCGAAAAGGGCTTGGCGCCAGCGCGGTTGCTGGCCGGTTGCGGGCTGTCCCGGGAGCAGTTGCAAAACCCCAACAGCCTGCTGTCGGCGGCCCAGGAGTTGCGCCTGGCCAGTAACCTGCTGGCGCTGCTCGGCCAGCCCCGGGGCCTGGGGTATGCAGTGGGGGCGCGTTATCACTTCTCCACCTATGGCCTGTTCGGCTACGGCCTGATCAGCAGCGCCACCCCGGCGGATGCCCTGGCCCTGGCCTTGCGCTTCCTGCCGCTGACCTATGCCTTTGCCGAGATCGGCTACCGGGTGGAGCCGGGGCTCGGGGTGCTGACCTTTGCCGAGCCTCGGGTGGCGGACCCCTTGTTGGCGCAGTTCCTGTTACAGCGGGACATGGCGGCCGCCGCGACGCTGATGCAGGAAATAGTCGGTGCGGATTTTCGCCTGCTGCGTTTCGGCCGCAGTGTCAGCCCTGAGCTGGAAGGGGACGAGCCGGCGCAGATTCTCGGGGTGCCCGCCGACTATCGGGCCGACGCCAATACCCTGGCCTTCGACCGGCGTTTCCTGCACCGGCCCTTGCCCCAGGCCAACCCGCTGACGGTGGCCATGTGCGAGCAGATGTGCGCGCAGTTGCTGGAGCGGCGACAGGCCCATCAGGGGGTTGCCGCGCTGGTCCGCCAGCACCTGGATGCCGTGCCGGCGGCAAGCGTACCGGACTTGCCGGCCATGGCCCGGCTGCTGTGCACCAGCGTGCGGACCTTGAAGCGACGCTTGCAGGAGGAGGGCACCTGCTATCGGCAGGTACTGGCCGGGCATCGAGGCGCCCGGGCCCTGGAGTTGCTGGGCAATCCGCGGCTGAGCCTGTCCCAGGTTGCCGAAAGGCTTGGCTTCAGTGACCTGTCGAGTTTTTCCCAGAGCTTCAAGCGCTGGTTCGGCGTGGCCCCCAGCGTGTATCGCCAGGAGCGCTGCGGATAAAGGCCCCGTGCTGGCGTGCTGTGGCTATAATCGCTGCTCGCTGTATTCCCGCCATTCCCTGTCGAGACTGTCATGACTATTTCCCTGTACGCCGCTTCCGTTCCTGTCTTCAAGCAAATGCTCAATGCCTTGAGCGACGTGCTGCACAAGGCCGAAGCCCACGCCACGGCGAAGAACATCGAGCCCAACGCCCTGCTGCAGGCGCGCCTGTACCCGGACATGTTCCCGTTGGTGCGCCAGGTGCAGATCGCCGTGGACTTCGCCAAGGGCGTATCGGCGCGCCTGGCCGAAGTCGAGCTGCCCAAGTACGACGACACTGAAACCACCTTCGCCGACCTGCAGGCGCTGATCGCCAAGGTCCTGGCCTTTATCGACGGCATCCAGCCGGCGCAGATCGATGGCAAGGAAGGCATCGAGATCGTGACCCGTCCGGGCACCCCGAAAGAGAAGCGCTTCAGTGGCCAGTCCTACCTGCTGACCTACGGCCTGCCGCAGTTCTTCTTCCACGTCACCACCACCTACGCAATCCTGCGTCACAACGGTGTGGAAGTGGGCAAGCGCGACTACATGGGCGCGTTCTAAACCCCAGGCGATAAAAAAGCCCGGCCAGGTTGACCCTGGCCGGGCTTTTTTGTGGCTGCTGCCGCAGGCTGCGAACGGTCCGCAGGGAGCGGGTTCGGCAGTGGCTACAGGGCCATGCCGATCCGGGATGTGCGCATCAGGCCGAGGCTTGCGCCTTGTCTTCCTGGGCCATGCACGCGGCGGCGGTGAAGAGTACGTCGGTGGAGGAATTCAGCGCGGTTTCCGCCGAATCCTGCAGCACGCCGATGATGAAGCCTACGGCCACCACCTGCATGGCGATTTCGCTGGGAATGCCGAACAGGCTGCAGGCCAGGGGAATCAGCAGCAGCGAGCCGCCGGCCACGCCGGAAGCACCGCAGGCGCAGATGGCCGCGACCACGCTGAGCAGCACGGCGGTGGGCAGGTCGACGGCGATACCGAGGGTGTGCACGGCGGCCAGGGTCAGCACGGTAATGGTGATTGCCGCGCCGGCCATGTTGATGGTGGCGCCCAGCGGGATCGACACCGAGTAGGTGTCTTCATGCAGGCCCAGGCGCTTGCTCAGTTCCAGGTTGACTGGAATGTTGGCCGCCGAGCTGCGGGTGAAGAAGGCGGTGATGCCACTTTCGCGCAGGCAGGTCAGCACCAGCGGGAAGGGATTGCGGCGGATCTTCCAGAACACGATCAGCGGGTTCATCACCAGGGCCACGAATAGCATGCAGCCGATCAGGACCGCCAGCAGGTGCAGGTAGCCGAGCAGGGCGTTGAAGCCCGAGGTGGCCAGGGTCGAGGCCACCAGGCCGAAGATCCCCAGGGGCGCGAAGCGGATCACTACGCGCACGATGACGGTCACCCCGTTGGACAGGTCATCGAGCACGGTGCGGGTGGTCTCGCCGGCATGGCGGATGGCCACGCCCATGCCAATGGCCCAGGCCAGGATGCCGATGAAGTTGGCGTTCATCAGGGCGCTGACCGGGTTGTCCACAACGCTCAGCAGCAGGCTTTGCAGCACTTCGGTGATCCCGCCGGGCGCGCTGATGGCCACGTCGTGGGTGGACAGCACCAGGGCGGAAGGAAACAGGCTGCTGGCGATCACCGCCACCACGGCGGCGGCGAAGGTGCCCAGCAGGTAGAGCACCAGGATCGGCCGGATATGGGTTTCCTGGCCGTGCTTGTGGTTGGCGATGGAGGCCATCACCAGCACGAACACCAGGATCGGGGCCACGGCCTTGAGCGCCGAGACGAATACCTTGCCGATAAAGGTGGTGGATTTCGCCACCTCCGGTGCCAGCAGTGCCAGGGCGATACCGGCGATCAGGCCGATAACGATCTGCGTGACCAGGCTCAGGCGTTTGAGGGAATGCAGAAAGGAAGGGGGTGAAGCGCTCATAGCGGTATCTCTGTTTTTTTTAATGTGCGGAGCCTGCCGGTCGCCAGCGCCGGTGGTTGAACCGCCAGGCACAGACGCAGTCTGAAAAGGCGACGGGCGATCGAGACGTTTGAAGGGTAGACGAACTCGACAGGGCCTGTTTTCAGCAGGGGGCGGACTTTATCACAGCAGGCCGGGGTTACCGCGTCGATGTGACGATCTGCCACTTGCCCCTTGCAGAGCCGTGCACGCGGTGGTTGCCCGGAGCCGGGCGCACTCTGTTAAGATTCGCCATCCCCTTTTTCTATCCAGTCAGCGGGCCCTTCGGGCTGTCGCTGCTGTCGCTGTTTCTGGAGTTCTGCATGCTGTTGCCCATCCTGCTGTTGTCGGCCGCCGGTTTTACCGTGCTGACCACGGAGTTCATCATCGTCGGCCTGTTGCCGTCGATTGCCCGCGACCTGCAGGTCAGCGTGTCCCAGGCCGGGCTGCTAGTGACCCTGTTCGCCTTTACCGTGGCTGCCTTCGGGCCATTTCTGACCGCCTACTTCGCGCGTTTTCCCCGCAAGAAGCTGTTTATCAGCGTGCTGGTGATGTTCGGCCTGGCCAATACCCTGGCGGCGCTGGCGCCGAACATCTGGGTGATGTCCCTGGCGCGGCTGGTGCCGGCCCTGGGGTTGCCGGTGTTCTGGGCCCTGGCCAGCGAGACGGCGGTGGACATCGTCGGCCCGGACTACGCCGGGCGGGCGATTGCCAAGATCGGCTTCGGCATTGTCTGCGCCACGGTGTTCGGGATTCCCGTGGGCACCCTGATTGCCGATGCGTTCGGCTGGCGCAGCGCCTTCGGCATCCTGGCGGTGGTGGCGTTCGCCAAGGCCCTGTTGCTGTTTATCTACCTGCCGCAAACCCGCCAGCACAACGAGCAGGTGAGCCTGCGGGCGCAGTTTCGCATCCTGCGCAGCCCGCTGATGCAAGGGCATGTGCTGCTGTCGATCCTGGTATTTAGCGGCATGTTTACTGCCTACACCTACCTGGCGGACATACTCGAGCGCCTGGCCGGGTTCGACGGTGCATTGGTGGGCTGGTGCCTGATGGGCTTTGGCGCGGTGGGCCTGATCGGCAATTCCCTGGGCGGCCGGGCGGTGGACCGTCACCCGCTGATCGCCTCCATGGTGTTCTGCGCACTGATGATCGGCGGCATGGTAGCCCTGGTGCCGAGCATTCATTCGACCCTGGGGCTGGCAGCGGCCATGGCCATCTGGGGCGTGACCCAGGCGGCGATGTTCCTGGTGAGCCATGTGCGCTTGATCAAGGCGGCTCCCCAGGCGCCGGCCTTCGCCGCTTCGTTGAACATTGCCGGGGCCAACCTGGGCATTGGCCTGGGGGCAATGGTCGGCGGCCGGGTGATCGATACCCTGGGCCTGGGCAGCCTGGGGTTCGCGGCCTCGGGTTTCATTCTGCTGTCGATCGCCCTGGCGCTGCTGCTGATGAAGCTCAAAGCGCCGAGTGCCTGCGCTTCCTGATCAGAGATTGAGGGGCGTGAACAATTCCCGTCGCGCCCCTTCGGTAATGGCCACGATGCCGGGGTGCTTGACCTTGCGCTCCACGGAAATGGCGTAGAACGACTCGGCCACGGCATCGGTCTGGCCAATCAGTTGCACTCCGTACTGTTGCATGACCTCGTCGGCAATCACGCTGGGGGCGATGAAGATTCCACTGCCGGATTGGCCAAAGGCCTGCATCAGGGCGCTGTCGTCGAATTCACCGATGATCCGTGGCTGCAACTGTTGCTCGGCGAACCAGCGCAGCAGGCGGCTGCGGACCACGGTTTCCTGCCCGGGAATCAGCAGTGGCGCGCCGTGCAGGCCCCGAGGGAAGTCAGCGCCGTGCCGCCGCGCCAGCTCCTCGGTGGCGAAGAAACTGATGCCGCATTCCCCGAGCTTCTGGCTGTAGCCCTTGATGTCCAGGTGCGAGGGCATCGGGCTGTCGGAAATCACCAGGTCCAGGCGCTGGATGGCCAGGTCCGCCAGCAGGCGTTCGAGCTTGTCTTCGCGACAGGTCAGGCGGATCGGCTCGCTGAGCTCCATGGTCGGGGCGATCAGGCGATAGACGATGGACTTGGGCACCACATCCGCCACGCCGACCCGGAACTGGATCTGCTGTTCGTCGGGGCGGGCGCGGAGCATGGCTTCCAGCTCGCCCCCGAGCTGGAACATCTGCTCGGCGTAGGGCAGGGCCTGGCGTCCGGCTTCGGTCAGCTCCAACTGACGGCCAACCCGGCGAAACAATTCGATGCCGTAAGTCTGTTCCAGCAGGCTGATCTGGCCGCTGATGGTTTGCGGGGTCAGGTTCAACTGGTCGCAGGCGCGGACGATGCTGCCGGTCTTGGCCACAACCCAGAAATAATGCAGCTGGCGGTAGTTGAGCATGGGCACATTCAGTTCGTAAAAAGCGAAGTATAACTGCTAAAAAAACGAATTTTCCTGAAGTATCACTCTCCTTAGAATGCCTCGCTATCGCCGGGGCCCTACTTGGTCCCGTCCGTTCTATCGAGGAATACGGCATGTCTTTCAAAACCTTGGGCGCAGCGTCGCTGCTGGCCCTGTCTATGCTGACCCTGGCGGGTTGTGACCAGGCGGAAAAAAGCGCGCAGCAGATGCTGGGCAAGGCGGCGGAGTCGGCCAAGCAGGCCATCGACGATACCCACAAAGCGGCGGAACAGGCGCTCAGCGATGCGACTCAGAGCGTGACCGGCAAGGAAAAGCCAGAGGACGACAGCGAGAAGAAACCAGCGCCTGCGTCCCAGGAAATCTGATCTTTCATACAACCGAGTCAGGATTGACCCATGGATTACCTTTTACAGCTCGCTGCAAGCCCCACCGCCTGGGTCGCCCTGGCCACCCTGGTGGTGATGGAGATCGTGCTTGGCATCGATAACCTGATCTTTATCTCCATCCTCACCAACAAGTTGCCGCAAAAGCACCGGGCCAAGGCACGACGCATCGGTATCGGCATGGCCTTGATCCTGCGCCTGGCGCTGCTCAGTACCATTGCGTTCATCGTCCAGCTCACTGAGCCGGTGATTGAAGTGATGGGGCAGAGTTTCTCCTGGAAGGACATGATCCTGATTGCCGGTGGCCTGTTCCTGGTGTGGAAAGCCACCACGGAAATCCACCACAGCATGGACCCTGAACCTGAGCAGGCCAAGAACGAGACTCCGGGCGTGGCTATCGGCTTTGCCGCAGCGATCGGTCAGATCCTGTTGCTGGACATGGTGTTCTCCATCGACAGCATCATTACTGCAGTCGGCATGACCGAGCATTTGCCGATCATGATCATTGCCGTGGTGGTGTCGGTGCTGGTGATGCTGCTGGCGGCCGAACCGCTGGCCAAGTTCATCAATGACAACCCGACCGTGGTGATGCTGGCCCTGGGCTTCTTGATCATGATCGGCATGACCCTGATCGCCGAAGGTTTCGGCGCCCATGTGCCCAAGGGCTATGTGTATGCGGCGATGGCCTTCTCGGCGGCCATTGAGAGTCTCAACATGCTGGCCCGCCGGGCCCGGCAGAAGCGTCAGGCGGCCCATAGCGACGCTTGATCCGCAGCCATGACTGGCGGCCGCCTGTACTCCTTGGAGTCAGGCGGCCGCTTTGTTTCAGGGGTAGGGGAAACCTTGATCAGTGGGCAGCGGCAGGACGCCGGGCGCTCTTTCCAGCCTTGATGGCGGGGGCTGCTTGCCGGGGCTGATGATGGTGGCGGCGGGTGATGCGCAGCACGCCCCAGAGCATAGCGGCGGCTACCGCCAGCCAGCCGAGGATCAGCATCAGGATGGTCGTTGTCAGGCTCATAAGTGCCTCCTTTATGCCCCGTGCGGGGCACACACTCTTAACAATCGACAGTCTAGTAGCCTGTGTGTTTCAAGCTATTGACCAATAGTCGAGAGTCTTCGAACACTTCGCTCTATGGTTTTCAATTAACTGGCGCCTAACGCTATACCCTTGCCCGCGGGCGCCCTATTATCAGGGCCCCAGCCGGAGGCGGGTCGCCCGGTGTCTGAATTGAGAGCAAAGATGGTGCGGGTATTTCCTCGGTTTCGAGTGGCGCTGCTGGCCAGCGCCTGTGTCTTGGCCCTGGCCGGTTGTGCCGGTAGCGTGCAGCCTGACATCCAGCGCCTGCCGGAACGTGTCGAACTCAACAGCGTGCCGTCTTTCCGTGGCCAGATGTACCAGAGCGGCCCAGGTGCACTGGCCAGCATGCTGTCGCAGCAGGGCGTGGTGATCACGCCCGGTCTGCTGGACAAGCCATTGCATCTGCCGGGTGCCGAGGCGCAGTTGCAGCAGAACATGCAGAACCTGGCGCGTGAATACGGCATGGTCGTCTATCCCCTGGATAACCAATTGTCGGCGTTGCTGACGCAGGTGGCGGCGGGTTACCCGGTGCTGGTGCGCTTTACCGAGGGTTCGACATTCTGGGCTGAGCCGCGCTATGCCGTACTGGCCGGCTACAACCGCGACAAGCAGACAGTGCTGTTGCGTGGGGCGAAAAGCCGTCGGCAACTGATGAGCTTCAGCGAGTTCGAGTCATCCTGGAAGAATGCCGGCAGCTTTGCGGTATTGATCCAGGCCCCCAACCAGTTGCCGGCCAAGGTGGATCGCCAGCGTTGGTTGAAAGCCGTCAATGAATTGTCCCAGGCCGGCCAGGAGCAGGCGGCAGCCCGGGCGAGCAAGGCACTGGACAGTCATTGAGTGTGCTACAGACAACAACGGCGCCTGAGGGCGCCGTTGTTTTTTGCCGGGTATCAGTGTGAGGCCTGGGGAGCGGCGACCTGACGGTTCTTCAGGTTCTTGTCCGCTTTGTAGCGCAGGGCGACGTCCGGTACCGAGCCGCTCTTACCGGTTTCGACCCAATTGCGGATGCGGCTGGCATCGGCGAAGTGGGTGTATTTGCCGAAGGCATCGAGAATCACCAGCGCTACCGGGCGATTACCCATGCTGGTGACCAGCACCAGGCAGTGGCCGGCCTGGTTGGTAAAGCCGGTCTTGGTGATCTTGATGTCCCATTTTTCCTTGTTCACCAGATGGTCGGTATTACGGAAGCCCAGGGTGTAGTTGGGCTTGCGAAAGGCTACGGTCTTTTCCTTGGTGGTACTCAGTTCGCTGAGCAGCGGGTACTTGCGCGAAGCCACCAGCAACTTGCTCAGGTCACGGGCGGTGGAAACGTTGTGGATCGACAGGCCTGTAGGCTCCACGTAGCGGGTGTGGGTCATGCCCAGGGACTTGGCCTTGGCGTTCATTGCTGCGATGAACGCCGCGTAGCCGCCCGGGTAGTGATGGGCCAGGCTGGCGGCAGCGCGGTTTTCCGAAGACATCAGGGCGATCAGCAGGGTGTCCCGGCGGCTCAGCTCACTGTTGAGCTTGACCCGGGAGAACACCCCTTTCATTTCCGGGGTATCGCTGATGTTCATGGAGATGTATTCGTCCAGGGGCAGCTTGGCGTCCAGGACCACCATGGCGGTCATCAGCTTGGTCACCGAGGCGATGGGGACTATCACGTCCGGGTTGCTGGAATAGATGACTTTGTTGGTCTGCAGATCCAGCAGCAGGGCGCTGCCGGACGCGATATGCAATTGTGAAGTGTCTCTTGGCGCCGCGGTGGTTTCGCTGGCGTCGACGCTGTGCGCGATCAGTGTGCCGGACACAGCAAACAACAAGCTGAGAATGGAGAGACGAATTTTCACGCGGGCGGACTCGATAAAGAATGGATATGCCGTTGGGTAACGGGCTTTCTGGGAAAAACGTTACATTTTATGAGTATGGCTGAAGAACTGTCGATTGTTCTTCCACGGTCAGCCGAAAGCCCTTAAAAATAAAGAAAAAACACGTTTTTTTCCTGAACGGTAGGGCTTTGCGCAGCAATGGGCGTGGGCTAAGAGTCAGGGGTGATAAAGAGCCCGGGTGGCCTTTAATTTCAGAATAAAAAAACCCGCCATTGGCGGGTTTTCTGTTGCGGGGTAGCAAACTCAGCTGTGCAGCGATTCGGCTGCGTACAGCGTGTTTTCCAGCAGGCAGGCGCGGGTCATGGGGCCGACGCCACCAGGTACTGGAGTGATCCAGCCGGCGCGGGGCAGGGCGGTTTCATACACCACATCACCCACCAGCTTGCCGTCGTCCTGGCGATTGATGCCAACGTCGATGACGATTGCGCCTTCCTTGATCCACTCGCCCTTGACCAGGCCCGGCTTGCCGGCGGCAACTACTACCAGGTCGGCACGGCCGACATGACCTGCCAGGTCCTTGGTGAAGCGGTGGGTCACGGTCACGGTGCAACCGGCCAGCAGCAACTCCATGGCCATCGGGCGACCAACGATATTGGAAGCGCCGACAACCACTGCATCCATGCCGTACAGATCGGCACCGGTGCTTTCCAGAAGGGTCATGATGCCCTTGGGGGTGCAAGGGCGCAGCAGTGGAATGCGCTGGGCCAGGCGACCGACGTTATAAGGATGGAAACCGTCCACGTCTTTGTCCGGGCGAATACGCTCCAGTAATAGAGAAGCGTCCAGGTGCTCGGGAAGCGGCAACTGCAGCAGGACGCCATCGATGTTCGGGTCATCGTTGAGGCGGTCGATCAAGCCGGCCAGGTCCTCTTGAGTGGTGTTGGCGGGCAAGTCATAGGCTTGGGAAAGGAAGCCGACCTCTTCGCAGTCTTTACGCTTGTGCGAGACATAAACTTGAGAGGCCGGGTCGCTGCCGACCAGAATCACCGCGAGGCCTGGAGTACGCAGGCCTTGCTGGCGACGCTCGGCGACGCGTTTGGCGATCTGCTGGCGCAGGCTAGCGGCGATCGCCTTGCCGTCGATTAGTTGTGCAGTCATGACGCGTGATTAACCATCGAGAGGGTGAGAAAAAGAGAACGCATTCTCGCATGTCGGAACGTGAGGGCAAAGGCGCTTGGTCTGCAAATTCCCCTAAGCCCTTTAATTAAATGAATTTTTTTCAAAAAAGAGTTGACGACCTAACGGACCGTCTATAACATTCGTCGCACTTGTCGGGCACAGCCTAGCACTGGTTAAGAAGGTCGGGCAGAGTTGATGTTTAACTCGTAACGACTGAAAGCAATTAGTTTGTAATCGTTAAAGAATACAGATTAATAAGGCGCCCGTAGCTCAGCTGGATAGAGCATCCGCCTTCTAAGCGGATGGTCGCAGGTTCGAGTCCTGCCGGGTGCGCCATTAGGCAGCTTTGGCACAAGTAACGCAATATGGTGGGCGTAGCTCAGTTGGTAGAGCACAGGATTGTGACTCCTGTTGTCGTGGGTTCGATCCCCATCGTCCACCCCATATTCGAAGAAGGCGCCAGATTAATAGTCTGGCGCCTTTGCTTTAAAAGCTTGTTACGCGGACGTGGTGGAATTGGTAGACACACTGGATTTAGGTTCCAGCGCCGCAAGGTGTAAGAGTTCGAGTCTCTTCGTCCGCACCAATAAAGTAGCTAGTTAATAGCAGATAACGGCGCAGCACCTGAAAAGGGCTGCGCCGTTTTCGTTTCTGGATTCGATACCTCTAAGTGGCTGCATCCGATGAGCCGGTTGAGTGGCAGAATGTTGTCCTTTGGTCGTTGAAGGTTCCGGGTTTCAGCTATTGGCTGGCGTTTTTCAGGGGAGTGCTGAACGACTCCTTCTATATATAGAAGGGTTGAAGTAGAGGCCCTGGTTTGGTTCGCAATATTTGCTCTCATGGCGAGGCTCAATCCTTTGTCCCCGCCTTCACATTGCCGGCGGTTTTTTACCCGTTTTCAGTAGGGTGACTTCTTGAGTTTGACCCTCTAGAATGCATGCCCTTGATTCTGGGGTCGGAAAACGGCCGGCTAACGTCTGTGCAACGAGGAATATCCATGCAAGTTTCTGTTGAAAATACTTCTGCTCTTGAGCGCCGCATGAGCATCACCGTGCCGGCTGAGCGCATCGAGAGCCAGGTCAACAAGCGTCTGCAGCAGACTGCCCAAAAGGCCAAGATTCCAGGCTTCCGTCCTGGCAAGGTTCCAATGAGCGTGATCCGTCAGCGTTACGAGGCTGATGCGCGTCAAGAAGCAGTAGGTGATGTGATCCAGGCTTCCTTCTATGAAGCCGTTGTCGAGCAGAAGCTGAACCCTGCCGGCGCTCCTTCGGTCGAGCCTAAAGTGCTGGAGAAGGGCAAGGACCTGGAGTACGTTGCCACTTTTGAAGTGTTCCCAGAGTTCACTGTTGCCGGTTTCGAAAACATCGCCGTTGAGCGCCTGAGCGCTGATGTGGCTGATGCCGACCTGGATAACATGCTGGAAATCCTGCGCAAGCAGAACGTGCGTTTTGAAGTGGCCGATCGTGCTGCGCAGAACGACGATCAACTGAACATCGATTTCGTTGGCAAGGTCGACGGTGAAGTCTTCGCTGGCGGTTCGGCCAAGGGTACCCAGCTGGTGCTGGGCTCGGGTCGCATGATTCCTGGCTTCGAAGAAGGCCTGGTAGGCGCCAAGGCGGGTGAAGAGCGCGTCCTGAATCTGACCTTCCCTGAGAACTATCAGAACCTGGACCTGGCCAACAAGGCCGCCGAGTTCACTGTGACTGTCAATAGCGTTTCCGAGCCTAAGCTGCCAGAGCTGACCGAGGAGTTCTTCGCTCAGTTCGGTATCAAGGAAGCAGGTCTGGAAGGCTTCCGCGCCGAAGTTCGCAAGAACATGGAGCGCGAACTGCGTCAGGCCATCAAGTCCAAAGTGAAGAATCAGGTCATGGACGGTCTGCTGGCCTCCAACCCGATCGAAGTACCGAAGGCGCTGCTGGACAACGAAGTTAACCGTCTGCGCGTTCAAGCTGTCCAGCAATTTGGTGGCAACATCAAGCCGGATCAACTGCCAGCCGAGCTGTTCGAAGAGCAGGCCAAGCGTCGCGTGGTGCTGGGTCTGATCGTTGCCGAGGTTGTTAAGCAGTTCGATCTGAAGCCTGATGAAGACCGCGTTCGCGAGCTGATCCAGGAAATGGCTTCGGCTTATCAGGAACCTGAGCAGGTCGTGTCCTGGTACTACAAGAACGAGCAGCAATTGAACGAAGTTCGTTCGGTTGTGCTGGAAGAACAAGTTGTGGATACTGTTCTGCAGAAAGCTAGCGTGACCGACAAATCGGTCTCCTACGAAGAAGCGGTCAAGCCGGTAGAAGCACCTCAAGCCGACTGATTTTCTTCTCGTTCGAAGCACACACCATAAGCCAGCCTTCGCGCTGGCTTATGCGTATTCAAGACGTGACTATTTGGGAGTGACTGCAGAGCATGTTCCGTAATTCGTATATTCAGCAGAACTCTGATATCCAGGCCGCAGGCGGCCTGGTCCCGATGGTTGTCGAGCAGTCCGCTCGTGGCGAGCGCGCCTACGACATCTACTCGCGCCTCCTCAAGGAGCGAGTGATCTTTCTGGTGGGCCCTGTAGAGGACTACATGGCCAACCTGATCTGTGCGCAACTGCTGTTCCTTGAAGCGGAAAACCCGGACAAGGACATCCATCTCTATATCAACTCCCCGGGCGGTTCGGTGACAGCTGGCATGTCGATCTACGACACCATGCAGTTCATCAAGCCTAACGTTTCAACCACTTGTATTGGCCAGGCATGCAGCATGGGCGCGTTCTTGCTGACAGCCGGCGCTCCAGGCAAGCGTTTCTGCCTGCCAAACTCCCGAGTGATGATTCACCAGCCACTGGGCGGTTTCCAGGGCCAGGCATCGGATATTGAAATCCATGCCAAGGAAATCCTCTTCATCCGTGAGCGTCTCAACACGCTGATGGCCAAGCATAGCGGGCGCACCCTGGAAGAAATCGAGCGCGATACCAATCGCGATAACTTCATGAGCGCCGAAGCTGCGCGTGAGTACGGGTTGATCGACGAAGTCATCAACCAGCGCCCCGCTTAAAATAAGCAGCTCAAAATAGGCATGGTCGGTTGTTCCGATCAGTGGCGGGCTTGAAAAAGCCCGCAATAGCCTTCATCTTGTGTTGCAAGCCTATCGGATTTGGATCGAACGAATGACTGACACCCGCAACGGCGAGGACAACGGCAAACTGCTTTATTGCTCCTTCTGTGGCAAAAGCCAGCATGAAGTGCGCAAATTGATTGCCGGCCCCTCGGTCTTTATCTGCGACGAGTGCGTCGACCTGTGCAATGACATCATCCGTGAGGAGGTGCAGGAAGCACAGGCCGAGAGCAGCGCGCATAAATTGCCTTCGCCTAAAGAAATCAGCGGCATCCTTGATCAGTACGTGATTGGTCAGGAGCGTGCAAAAAAGGTTCTAGCAGTAGCGGTGTACAACCACTACAAGCGTCTGAACCAGCGTGACAAGAAGAGTGACGACGTCGAACTTGGCAAGAGCAACATCTTGCTGATCGGCCCTACAGGTTCGGGTAAGACGCTGTTGGCCGAAACCCTGGCTCGCCTGTTGAATGTACCTTTCACCATCGCCGATGCCACTACCCTGACCGAAGCCGGTTATGTGGGGGAAGACGTCGAGAACATCATTCAGAAGTTGCTGCAGAAGTGCGACTACGACGTAGAGAAGGCCCAGATGGGCATTGTCTACATCGATGAGATCGACAAGATTTCCCGCAAGTCTGACAACCCTTCGATTACCCGGGATGTTTCCGGCGAAGGCGTTCAGCAAGCCCTGTTGAAGTTGATTGAAGGCACGGTTGCCTCTGTTCCGCCGCAAGGTGGTCGCAAGCATCCGCAGCAGGAATTCCTGCAGGTCGATACCCGTAACATCCTGTTCATCTGTGGTGGTGCGTTCTCGGGTCTGGAAAAGGTTATTCAAAACCGTTCCACCAAGGGCGGCATCGGTTTCAACGCAGAAGTTCGCAGCAAGGAAGAAGGCAAGAAAGTCGGTGAATCCCTGCGTGAAGTCGAGCCTGACGATCTGGTCAAGTTCGGTCTGATCCCGGAATTCGTCGGTCGTTTGCCAGTCCTGGCGACCTTGGATGAGTTGGACGAAGCGGCATTGATTCAGATCCTCACCGAACCGAAGAACGCCTTGACCAAGCAGTACGCCAAGTTGTTCGAGATGGAAGGTGTTGACCTGGAGTTCCGTACCGATGCCTTGAAGTCCGTCGCCAAGCGAGCCCTTGAACGCAAGACTGGTGCTCGTGGCCTGCGCTCCATTCTTGAAGGTGTTCTGCTCGACACTATGTATGAAATCCCCTCGCAGTCCGAGGTGAGTAAAGTAGTGATCGACGAAAGCGTTATTGAAGGCAAGTCCCAGCCACTGTACATCTATGAGAACAGTGAGCCGACGGCCAAGGCGGCGCCAGACGCGTAAGCGTCGCGCTGTTGGAATGAAAGAAGGGGCCTTCGGGCCCCTTTGTTTTTAGCGCCTTAAAGTGCTGTCTTTGAGCTTGTTTTTTTTCCAGGCAGCCCCCATCTTGGTTTCAAGCTTACTTCCATCTGTTTACGGCCTTACGGCCGCCGTAGAGGCGAAATCATGAAGACAACCATCGAATTGCCTCTCCTGCCATTGCGTGATGTTGTGGTTTATCCGCACATGGTTATCCCGCTGTTCGTGGGGCGCGAGAAGTCGATCGAAGCCCTCGAGGCAGCGATGACGGGCGACAAGCAGATTCTCTTGCTGGCGCAGAGAAACCCTGCTGATGACGATCCCGGTGAAGATGCACTCTATCGCGTAGGTACCATTGCGACTGTCTTGCAGTTGCTCAAATTGCCTGATGGCACCGTCAAGGTATTGGTTGAAGGCGAACAGCGTGGTGCTGTTGAGCGCTTCAGCGAAGTTGATGGCCATTGCCGTGCCGAAGTCTCCCTGATTGACGAAGTCGATGCTCCTGACCGTGAGTCGGAAGTGTTTGTTCGCAGTCTGCTGTCCCAGTTCGAGCAGTACGTGCAACTGGGCAAGAAAGTCCCTGCCGAGGTGCTGTCGTCCCTCAATAGCATCGATGAGCCAAGCCGCCTGGTGGATACCATGGCTGCGCACATGGCGTTGAAGATCGAGCAGAAGCAGGAAATCCTCGAGATCATCGATCTGTCCGCTCGGGTCGAGCATGTCCTGGCATTGCTGGACGCCGAGATCGATCTGCTGCAAGTGGAAAAGCGCATCCGTGGTCGCGTCAAGAAGCAAATGGAGCGCAGCCAGCGCGAGTACTACCTGAATGAGCAGATGAAGGCCATTCAGAAAGAACTGGGTGATGGCGACGAAGGGCACAACGAAATCGAGGAGCTGAAAAAGCGTATCGATGCCGCAGGCCTGCCAAAAGACGCGATGACCAAGGCTCAGGCCGAACTGAACAAGCTCAAGCAGATGTCGCCGATGTCTGCCGAGGCTACTGTGGTCCGCTCTTATATCGACTGGCTGGTTCAGGTGCCGTGGAAGGCACAGAGCAAGGTTCGTCTCGATCTGGCACGTGCCGAAGATATTCTCGATGCCGACCACTATGGCCTGGAAGAGGTCAAGGAACGGATTCTCGAATACCTCGCCGTACAGAAGCGGGTGAAAAAGATTCGTGGCCCGGTACTGTGCCTGGTGGGGCCTCCTGGGGTGGGTAAAACCTCCCTGGCGGAGTCGATCGCCAACGCTACCAACCGCAAGTTCGTACGCATGGCCCTGGGTGGCGTGCGTGACGAGGCGGAGATTCGTGGGCATCGTCGGACTTACATCGGTTCGATGCCAGGAAGATTGATTCAAAAGATGACAAAGGTGGGGGTGCGCAACCCACTGTTCTTGCTCGACGAAATCGACAAGATGGGCAGCGATATGCGCGGTGATCCGGCCTCGGCATTGCTCGAGGTGCTGGACCCCGAGCAGAACCATAATTTCAACGATCACTACCTGGAAGTCGATTACGACTTGTCCGATGTGATGTTCCTCTGCACCTCCAACTCGATGAATATTCCGCCGGCCTTGCTGGACCGGATGGAGGTGATTCGTCTGCCTGGCTACACCGAGGACGAGAAGATCAACATCGCGGTCAAGTACCTCTCGCCCAAGCAGATTCAGGCCAACGGCCTGAAGAAGGGCGAGCTGGAATTCGAGCCGGATGCGATCCGCGACATCATTCGCTACTACACCCGCGAGGCCGGTGTACGCGGCCTGGAGCGGCAGATTGCCAAGGTCTGCCGCAAGGCGGTGAAAGAGCATGCGATGGAAAAGCGCTTCTCGGTGAAGGTCACTTCCGACCTGCTGGAGCACTTCCTCGGCGTGCGCAAATTCCGCTACGGCCTGGCCGAGCAGCAAGACCAGATCGGTCAGGTGACCGGGTTGGCATGGACTCAAGTGGGCGGTGAACTGCTGACCATCGAAGCCGCTGTGGTTCCGGGCAAGGGCCAGTTGATCAAGACCGGTTCCCTGGGCGATGTGATGGTCGAGTCGATCACAGCAGCACTGACCGTGGTGCGCAGCCGGGCCAAGAGCCTGGGCATTCCCCTGGACTTCCACGAGAAGCGCGACACCCATATCCACATGCCAGAAGGGGCGACCCCGAAAGACGGCCCCAGCGCGGGTGTAGGCATGTGCACGGCGCTGGTTTCGGCGCTGACCGGCATTCCGGTGCGGGCTGATGTGGCAATGACGGGGGAGATCACTCTGCGTGGTCAGGTATTGGCTATCGGCGGGTTGAAAGAGAAATTACTCGCCGCTCATCGGGGTGGAATCAAGACAGTGATCATTCCGGAAGAGAATGTTCGCGATTTGAAAGAAATTCCTGACAATATCAAGCAGGATCTGCAGATTAAACCGGTTAAATGGATTGACGAAGTCCTGCAAATTGCGCTGCAATACGCGCCGGAGCCCTTGCCGGATGTGGCTCCCGAGATAGTCGCAAAGGACGAAAAACGCGAGTCTGACTCTAAGGAAAGAATTAGCACGCATTAGTACGCATTAGCCTGGGGGGCTTCCTTGACAGCTTTTTAGAGCCCTTGTTATAAAGCGGCTCTTAAGTGTCTGTAGGCCATTCAGCACTCGTTTTTGCTTTCACCAAAAAACTTAGAATCATACTCATAGATATATAAGGGGACTTAGAGTGAACAAGTCGGAACTGATTGATGCTATCGCTGCATCTGCTGATCTCCCGAAAGCTGCTGCTGGCCGTGCGCTGGACGCAGTAATCGAATCCGTTACTGGCGCTCTGAAGGCCGGTGACTCTGTGGTGCTGGTTGGTTTCGGTACTTTCTCCGTAACTGATCGTCCAGCGCGTATCGGTCGTAACCCACAGACCGGTAAGACTCTGGAAATCGCTGCTGCTAAAAAGCCAGGTTTCAAAGCCGGTAAAGCACTGAAAGAAGCCGTTAACTAAGTTTCTTCAGGGTCTTTGCCCATCCGGGTCGGGGTCATGCCTGATCTGGCAGCGGGGCGCTAGTCAACCGGTCTACCACCGGTTCACGCCGAGGGTCGCGGGTTTAACCTTCGTCCGCTCCGCCAGTTACGAGAAGGCGCATCCTCGGATGCGCCTTTCTTCTATCCGGACTCTACCCACGCTCCACGGTTGCTCAAATTGAAGTACAACCGTTTCTGGGGGACGCATGCTGCAGAATATCAGGGACAATTCACAAGGCTGGATTGCCAAAACCATCATCGGGGTTATCGTCGCGCTGTTGGCGTTGACGGGATTCGATGCCATTTTCAAGGCCACTACCCACAATCAGGACGCGGCCAAGGTCAACGGTGAGGAAATCACTCAGAACGAGTTGAGCCAGGCCGTCGACATGCAACGTCGTCAGTTGATGCAGCAGCTGGGCAAAGACTTCGATGCCTCCCTGCTGGACGAGAAGATGCTGCGCGAAGCTGCTCTCAAAGGGCTGATCGACCGCAAGCTGTTGCTGCAAGGTGCGCAGGATTCCAAGTTCGCGTTCTCCGAGGGTGCGCTGGACCAGGTCATTCTGCAAACGCCGGAATTCCAGGTTGATGGCAAGTTCAGCCCCGAGCGTTTCGACCAGGTGATCCGTCAACTGGGTTACACCCGCCTGCAATTTCGCCAGATGCTGACTCAGGAAATGCTGATCGGCCAGGTACGCGCCGGTCTGGCAGGCAGCGGTTTTGTCACCGACGCCCAGGTGCTGGCATTCGCCCGTCTGGAAAAGCAGACCCGTGACTTCGCTTCCCTGACCATCAAGGCCGACCCGGCAGCGGTAAAGCTGACCGACGATGAGGTCAAGGCGTACTACGACCAGCACGCCAAGGAGTTCATGACTCCGGACCAGGTGGTGATTGATTACATCGAATTGAAGAAGGCCGCCTTCTTCGATCAGGTCAGCGTCAAGGACGAGGACCTGCAAGCGTTGTATCAGAAGGAAATTGCCAACCTGTCCGAGCAACGCCGCGCCGCGCACATCCTCATCGAAGTCAATGACAAGGTGAATGAGGCCCAGGCCAAGGCCAAGATCGAAGAGATCCAGGCACGTCTGGCCAAGGGCGAAAGCTTCGAGGCACTGGCCAAGGAGTTCTCCCAGGACCCGGGTTCGGCCAGCAACGGCGGCGACCTGGGTTTCGCAGGTCCTGGCGTCTATGACCCAACCTTCGAGAAAGCCCTGTACGCCTTGAACAAGGACCAGGTATCGGCGCCGGTACGTACCGACTTCGGTTTCCACCTGATCAAGCTACTGGGTGTCGAAGCGCCGGAAGTGCCGAGCTTCGCCAGCCTCAAGGGCAAGCTGACCCGGGATCTGAAGACCCAGCAGGTCGAGCAGCGTTTCGTCGAGGCCACCAAGCAACTGGAAGACTCGTCGTTCGAAGCGTCCGATCTGGCACAACCGGCCCAGGACCTGAAGCTGACTGTCCACACTTCCGCGCCATTCGGCCGTGAAGGTGGTGACGGCATTGCAGCCAACCGCGCCGTGATACAAGCGGCGTTCAGCACCGAAGTCCTCGATGAGGGTGCCAATAGCACCGCCATCGAACTGGACCCGGAAACCGTGGTAGTGCTGCGTGCCAAGGAGCACCGCAAACCTGAGCAACTGCCACTGGAAAGCGTTGCCAGTGCCATTCGCACGCAATTGGCCAAAGAGCACGCCAGTGCCGCGGCCAAGACCAAGGCTGAAGAGCTGATCGCCAGCCTGCGCGACGGCAAGACCGCGCTGAACAAGCCGGTGGATGGCCAGGACTGGAAAGTCGCGCATGCCGTGACCCGTGGCCAGGAAGGGATCGATCCGGCCGTGCTGCAGGCGCTGTTCCGCATGACCAAGCCTGAGTCCAAGGACAAACCGACCTTCACCAGCGTGACCCTGCCTAATGGCAACCTGTTGGTGCTGCAGCTCAATGGTGTCAACGAAGCCGCTGCGCCGACCGAGGAAGAGAAGGCTCAATACCGTCGCTTCCTGGCCTCGCGGGTAGGGCAGCAAGACTTTGCCGCCTACCGCAAGCAGCTGGAAAACCAGGCGGACATCAAGCGTTACTGATGCCTGACCCACAGTGTTGAAAAGACCCCGGCCGCAATGCCGGGGTCTTTTTTTGGGCTGAAAAAAACCTCAGCCAAGGGCGTTCTTCCAGCGTTTGCGTGCATGCAGGTAGGCCGCCTGATCGTTGTAGCCCAACTGCAGGGCAATCTGGGCCCGGGATTCGCCTTGCAGTTGCAGGTGCATTTCCAGCTCGGCGCGGGTCTGGTCGAGCAATTCGCGAAAGCTCAACCCCTGTTCGTCCAGGCGTCGCCGCAGCGTTCGCGGGGTTTGATGCAGTTGCGCGCAAAGGCTTTCCAGGGTTGGTGAGTGGCCGGCGGCCAGGGCCTGGCGACAAGCCGCTGCCACCTTGGCGGCCCAACCGCTCTGTCGCCGGTGCAGGGCCACCCGTCGATCCAGCTCCTCGCTCAGCAGTTCCAGCATGCCGGCGTGGCGGGTTTGCAGCGGCAGTTGCAGGGTTTGCGGGTCGAAGTAGAAACGGTTGGCCGGGCAATCGAATTCGATCCGCTCGCCGAACCAGTGATGGTACTGCGCGTGATAGGCCGGGCGCGGATGGCTGAAGCAGGCCAGTACCGGCTGCACTGCAAGGCCGGTGCCACGGCGCAACTGAGTGATGGACATGACGCCATAGTGCTCGATCAGGTAGCGGCCGAGTGGCGCCGATGTGTCGATATCAACCTCGACACCGGCCCCCCGGGTATCCGTCACCAGCTGTACCCGGTCGGTATCCGAACCCAAGGGCGCGTAGCGCACCCAGAACGCCATGGACGCGGCGACATCCGGACAGTACAGGCTGGCGTGGGCGATCACGTGCCAGTCCTGGGGGGTGAAGCGTTCGAACAGCTTGAGGCCGATGGCCGGCTCCAGCGCTGCCGCGGCGCGCCACAGCTGCTCCAGCTGCAGCAGGTTGTAGTCCTGCTGGGGGCCGGTGTTCTGGTCATCGAGAAAGCGTTGCAGGACTTCACCCAGGCGCCCGCGATGGAAACGCGGGGCCATGCCCTTGGCCGGATCTCGCGGAATTCTGTCCAGTTCGCGCATAGAGCGGGCTGCCTTGCTGATCTCTAATGGTGGGGCGATGCCCACAAGGATAAGAGCGAGAATGCCATGAACCACGACCTGCTGACCAACAACCCGCTGCTGATCGTTTCGGCGATCTTTGTGTTTTTCATCCTCCTGGAAATCGCCTGTTCGGCCTTTGGCCAACCTCGCGGCCAGCGCCGTGATGTGTTGATCGAGGCGGTGGGCTCAAGCCTGTTGCTCGGTGTGACCTTTCCCCTGGTGATGTGGGCCAGCGGCGCGCTCATGCAGCTATCGCTGCCCGAAGCAAAGGGAGCACTGGCACAGATCCCCTGGGTACTCGGCCTGCTGCTGTTCCTGGTCTTCGATGACATGGCCCAGTACTGGTGGCACCGCTTGACCCACCGCGTACCGGCGCTGTACGCGTTGCATCGCGCGCACCATTCGGCGCCCTACATGAGCATTCGCATCGTCTACCGCAACAACAGCTTCTATTACCTGCTGATGCCCGGCATCTGGTTCTCGGGAGTGCTGATTTATCTGGGGCTGGCGCCGGTCTACTACGGTTACCTGATTCTCAAGATGACGGTGATCTTCGCCGCTCACAGCAGTGTGGCCTGGGATGACAAGCTGTACCGCATCGGTTTTCTGCGGCCGCTGATGTGGTTGCTGGAGCGGGTCTTTTCTACGCCGTCCACCCATTCGGCGCACCACGGCCTGAGCGCCGAGGATGGTGTGACCCATTACAAGGGCAACTTCGGCAACCTGCTGTTCCTCTGGGATGTGCTGTTTGGTACGGCGAAGATCACTCGGCGCCGGCCCGTTGCCTATGGCATCGAACACTTGGCACCCGTGAGCTGGACGCAAGAGTTGTTCTGGCCGCTGGTACGCAGCCGTAAAGCCCGCTCCAGTGCAGGGGCGAAGGTAGAGGGCGCCTTGCCGGCGAACCCTGCTTCGCAAGGCTAGGCATTCTTTCACGAGCCCTGGTGCTGGAGCCCCGGCCACCCGAGCCGGGCGCCGGATTTCAAGCTCGGGCAGGGAAGCCCTGGCGCCGGGCGTTCATCGCCACCAGCAAGGTCACCAGCAACAGGGCGGCAATCACCCAGGGGAAGGTGGCCACGCCCGGCCCCTGCAGCAGCAACGCGCCGCCCAGGCCGCCACCGGCGATTGCCAGGTTCCACAGGGTCACCAGCATCGACTGCGCGGTATCGGCGTGCTCGCCGGCGGCCTTGGCCAGCGCAGTCTGCAGCAAGGTGGCCATGCCGCCAAAGGACAGCCCCCAGATAGCGATTGCCCCATAGATTGCCAGTGGCCGGTCGCCGAGCAGGCCCAGCAGCAGGGTCGAGCCGATAAACAGCAGACAGCTGGCCAGTACCAGCTCACGCAGCCAGCGGTCGATCAGCAGGCCCACCAGCCAGATGCTCAGCAAGGCGGCCAGGCCGAACACCAGCAACACCCGCTCGATTTCCCCGCCAAGCCCGGCCGGCTCAAGAAAAGGCGCGATGTAGGTGTAGAGAATGTTGTGGCCCAGCACATAGGCGAAGGTCACGAACAGCACCGGCCGGATCCCCGGCAGGGTCAGGACACGACTCAGCGACAGGCGCTTCTGCGCCCGCAGCCCGGGGAAGTCCGGCACTTGCACCAGTACCCAGCCGATCAGGCCCAGGGTCAGCACAGTCATCACGGCGAAACTCATGCGCCAGCCCAGCAGGGCGCCCAGCCAGGTCCCGGCGGGCATGCCCACCGACAGCGCCAGCGGCGCGCCGAGCATGGCCAGGGTAATCGCCCGGCCCTGCAAGTGTGGCGCCACCATGCGGCTGGCATAACCTGCCACTAGGGCCCAGAGCAAGCCGGCGAAGACTCCGGCAAAGAAGCGCGCCACCAGGATCAGGCTGTATTCGGTGGAGAGGGCCGTGATGCTGTTGACCACGGCGAAACCGCCGATGGCGATCAGCAGCAGGGGCCGGCGCCGCCAGCCCTGGGTGAGGAGGATCAGCGGAATGGCCGCCAGCAGTGAGCCCAGGGCGTAGACGGTCACCAGTTGGCCGATCAGCGCTGCAGACACGCTCAGGTCGGCACTCATCTGCGGTAGCAGGCCGGCGGGCAGGGTTTCGGTCATCAGGGTGATGAACCCGGCAGTGGCCAGGGCCAGCAGGCCGCCGACAGGCAGGCGTTCGTGGGTTGTGGCAGGTACTTGCAAGGGTTCGCAGGCATTGACGCAATTGCTCATGGAAAGGCCCCGATGGGTGGGTTCGGAAGTGAGGGGCCTAGGGTAGGGCGCTGTTCATGGCGGAAAAATAGGCTAAGGTTCCGAACTTATCGGACACAGGTGTCCTTAATTTCGGAGCGGCGCGATGGACTGGCTCGGCAGTATCCCGGTGTTTATGCAGGTGGCGGAAACCCGCAGCTTCACCGAAGCGGGGCGCCTTCTGGGAGTCTCTTCCTCGGCGGTTGGCAAAAGTATTGCCCGTCTGGAGGAGCGCCTGGAGACTCGTCTGTTTCATCGCACCACCCGCAGCATCAGCCTCACCGCCGAAGGCGCCGGATTCCTCGAACGCTGCCGCAGGATCGCCGCCGAAGTCGAGGCGGCGGAGTTCCAGCTATGTGACTCTTCCAGCGCGCCGGTGGGCAAGCTGCGGGTCAGCGCGCCGCAGGTCCATGGGTTGTTGATGCCGGTACTGGCCGAGTTCATGCAACGCTATCCGCAGATCGAGCTGGATATCGACCTCTCCGATCGCATGGTGGATGTGGTGGAAGAGGGTTTCGACCTGGTAGTGCGCACCGGCAACCCCAAGGACTCGCGGTTGCTGGCCCGGCAGCTGGGGCGCTTTCGCATGGTGCTGGTGGGCAGCCCCGGCTATTTCCAACAGCGCGGCGTGCCGCAGACCCCGCAGGAATTGCGCAGTCACTCCTGCCTGCGGCATACCTTTCACCACACCGGCAAGCTCGAGGCCTGGCCCTTCAAGGTTCAAGCGGATGCGCCGGAGCCGGTGCTGCCCACTCGCCTGACCAGCAGCTCCATCGAGGCGGTGGAGCACGCGGCGCGCAGCGGGCTGGGCATTGCCTGCCTGCCGGACTTCATGGTCCAGGCCGCGGTGCGCCGTGGCGAGTTGCAAACCGTGCTCGACCCATACCTGGAGCACAACGGCGCCTTCTGGGTGTTGTGGCCCTCGAGCCGACATGCAGCGGCCAAGCTGCGGGTGTTGATCGAGCACTTGAGCGAGCGACTTTTTCCGGCAAACAGTGGTCAGTAAACTGATGAGAAATTTAAGGCACCAATTACCCGCGCTGCGGGACGCTGATCTGTTGCACAATACGCGCCGGAGCGTTTTCCTCAGGATTCTCGATGTTTAAATCATTTCATCTGCGCGCCACGGCCGGGGGGTTGCTGCTGTCTGCGGTGGCCGGCTGTTCGTCGCACAAGACCGCCATCTACGAGCACGAAAGCTTCGATGATTCCGGCACGTTTTCGCGCAATTACCCGGTGAGCGATGCCGCCTCCTGTGAGGCCGCGCGGCGTGCCCTGCTCAGCCAGGGCTACATCATCACCAGCAACGATCCGAAGCTGGTCAGCGGCCACAAGAGCTTCCAGCAGACCGGCGAGACCCACCTGGAAATCAGCTTCAACGTGGTTTGTGCCCAGGACGGCAGCGGCGACCAGCGTTCGACGATGTTCGCCAACGCCCTGCAGGACCGCTATGCGCTGAAGAAGGTCAACAACTCGGCCAGCCTCGGCGTGGGCGTGCTGGGCTCGGTGTCGATGCCGATCGGCTCTACCGATGATTCGATGGTCAAGGTGGCCAGCGAAACCGTGTCCTCGGCCAAGTTCTATGACCGCTATTTCGCCCTGGTGGAGTTGTTCCTGCCCCAGGAAGCGAAGAAGGCGGCGCATATCGAAGAGAAACCCAAGGCCGACCTCGGGGTTCCCGAGAACAAGCCCGAGGCGCCAGCCAAGCCCGAGCCCAAGGCGCAGCCAGTGGTCGAGCCTGCCCCTGTGGCCGCGCCGGCACCCGCCACCGAGCCTGAGCCTGCGGTCTCGCAACCCCTGGCTCCTCCGGCCGAGGCGGCGCCGATAGTGCCGGCAGCCAGCAGCGAGCCAGCGCCCGCCACACAAACCGTCACGCCGCCACCGGCCAGCAACCTGCCGCCGCCCAGCGAGCCGATTCCGGCCCTGCCGAGCAGCGGGCACTAAGGCACCTAGACCGAGCTCGGGTCGACTTTTTCAGCGTCGATCCGATAGCGACTCAAGGCTTCGCCGACCTGGCTGTAGGGTATCTCCCCGTCATCGGCCAGGGCTTTCAACGCCGCCAGGGCGATGAAATGCCGGTCCACCTCGAACAACTGCCGCAGGTTTTCCCGGGTATCGGACTGGCCGAAGCCGTCGGTGCCCAGGGCGACGAAGCGCCGACCCTCGACGAAGGGGCGGATCTGGTCGGCGAACAGTTTCATGTAGTCGGTGGCCACCACCAGCGGGCCTTGATGGCCTTCCAGGCATTGCTCGACATAGGCCGCTCGCCGAGGCTGCTGCGGATGCAGCAGGTTCCAGCGCTCCGCCGCCAGGCCCTGGCGGCGCAGTTCGGTGAGGCTGGTGGCACTCCAGATGTCGCTCTGCACCCCGAAGTCCTTCTCCAGCAGCTGCCCGGCGGCGATCACCTCGCGCAGGATCGAGCCACTGCCCATCAGTTGCACCCGCGGGGCTTTGGCGCCCTGGGCGGTGCTTGAGCTGAAGCGGTACAAGCCCCTGAGAATGCCTTCGCGAGCACCTTCGGGCATGGCCGGTTGCGGGTAGTTTTCGTTGAGCAGGGTGATGTAGTAATACACATCCTCCTGCTGCACATACATGCGCTGCATGCCTTCATGGATGATCACCGCCAGTTCATAGGCGAAGGTCGGGTCGTAGGCGATGCAGCAGGGGATCACCGAGGCGAGGATATGGCTGTGGCCGTCGTCGTGCTGCAGGCCTTCGCCCATCAGCGTGGTGCGCCCGGAAGTGGCGCCCAGCAGGAAGCCCCGGGCCCGCGCATCGCCGGCGGCCCAGGCCAGGTCACCGATCCTTTGGAAACCGAACATCGAATAGAAGATGTAGAAGGGCAGGGTCATGACCTGGTGGTTGCTGTAGGAGGTACTGGCGGCGATCCATGAGGAAATCGCCCCGGATTCGTTCAGGCCCTCCTGCATGATCTGGCCGTCCTTGCTCTCCTTGTAGTAGCTCAGTTGCCCGGCATCCTGTGGGGTATAGAGCTGGCCCACCGCCGAGTGGATGCCGATCTGGCGGAACAGGCTTTCCATGCCGAAGGTGCGCGACTCGTCAGGCACGATCGGCACCACCCGCTTGCCGATCTGCGGGTCCTTGAGCAGGGTGCCGAGGATGCGCACGAAGGCCATGGTGGTGGAGATCGCCCGGTCGCCGGTGTCCTTGAGCTGGGTGGCGAAGGCTTCCAGGGCTGGGATCTGCAGCGGTGCGCAGTCGTTGTAGCGAGCCGGCACATAGCCCCCCAGGCGGCTGCGACAGGCTGCGAAGTAACGGCCTTCCGTGCTGTCCGCCGTGGGCTTGAGGTAGGGCATTTCAGCCAGTTGCTCATCGCTGACCGGCAGTTCGAAGCGATCACGGAAGGCCTTCACTGCCTCGGCCCCCATCTTCTTCAGCTGGTGGTTGATGTTCTGGCCTTCGCCGGCCTCGCCCATGCCGAAGCCCTTGACGGTTTTCGCCAGGATCACCGTGGGCCGGCCGCTGTGGCGTACTGCGGCGGCATAGGCGTTGTAGACCTTGAGCGGGTCGTGGCCGCCCCGGGAGAGCTTCCAGATCTGCTCGTCCGAGAGATCGGCCACCAGCTCCAGCAATTGCGGGTACTTGCCGAAGAAATGCTCGCGCACATAGGCGCCGTTCTGCGACTTGTAGTTCTGATAGTCGCCATCCACGCACTCCATCATGCGCTGGCGCAGCAGGCCGCTGCGGTCCTTCTCCAGCAGCGCGTCCCAGCCGCTGCCCCAGATCACCTTGATCACGTTCCAGCCGGCGGCGCGGTACAGGCTTTCGAACTCCTGGATGACCTTGGCGTTGCCCCGTACCGGGCCATCGAGGCGTTGCAGGTTGCAGTTGACGACGAAGATCAGGTTGTCGAGTTTCTCCCGCCCGGCCAGGGAAATCGCCGCCAGGGATTCGGGCTGGTCCATTTCGCCGTCGCCGAGGAAGGCCCAGACCTTGCGCCCCTGGTGCTGCTTGAGCCCGCGCAGTTCCAGGTAGCGCATGAAACGCGCCTGATAGGCCGCGGTGATCGGCCCCAGGCCCATGGATACAGTGGGGAACTGCCAGAAGTCCGGCATCAGCCTGGGGTGCGGATAGGAGGAAATGCCCTGGCCGTCGGCCTCGCGGCGGAAGTTGTCGAGCTGGGCGGCGCTGATCCGGCCTTCCAGGTAGGCGCGGCCGTAGATGCCTGGGGAGGAGTGGCCCTGGATGTACACCATGTCACCGTCGAAGCTGTCGCTGCGGCCGCGGAAGAAATGATCGAAACCCACGTCGTAGAGCACGGCTGCCGAAGCATAGGTGGCGATGTGGCCGCCCACGCCCGAATGCTTGCCGGCGCGCAGCACCATGGCCATGGCGTTCCAGCGGATCATCGCGTTGAGCTTGCGCTCGGTCTCCAGGTCGCCGGGGTAGGGCAGCTGCCGATCGGGGGCAATGGTGTTGATGTAGGGCGTGGTCACCCGGCCATGGAAGTCGCCGTGGCGTGCCACGTCGAAATCCAGCAACTGGTCGATCAGGTAATGGGCCCGCGGGCGACCTTCCACCGTCAGCACCGACTCCAGAGAGTCGAGCCACTCGCGGGTTTCCTGGGGATCGTTATCGAGGGTTGCACTGTTGTTCTGGGTCATACCTGGCTCCGTGTTGGGCGGGGTTCCAGCGCGCGGATTCTTGTGGAATCGGAGGGTATTCGGCGCCGGGAAAAGTAATTGCAATTGCAACTACATGGCCGAATCTATCCCGGCATGCGCTACTATTGCAACCCTTCTTCAAACCTTCGGATGGTGTGGCATGTCTTCAAAAGAGCCCGATGTCTGGTTCCGTTTTGTCAGGGCTCACCGGACAGTGATTCGCGAAATCGAGCGCCGCCTGGCCCAGGCCGGCTTGCCGGCGTACGCCTGGTACGACGCCCTCTGGGGCCTGGAAAGCGGCGCCGAAGGTACCCGGCGCATGCACGAATTGGCCGATGTGCTGGCCATCGAGCGCTACAACCTCACACGCCTGGTGGATCGCCTGGAAAAAGACGGCCTGGTGCAGCGCTCGCGCTGTGAGGGCGATGGTCGCGCGGCCTTTGTCAGCATCACCGACGAAGGCCGAAAGCTGCGCAAGAAGATGTGGAAAATCTACGAGGCGACAGTGGCCGAGCTGTTTCTCTCGCAACTGGACAGCGAGCAGAAACACGCCTTTGCCGATGCCCTGGAACGCACCGCGACCCTGGCTCGGGCGGCGGCCAATGGTGGCGACACAGGCTCCAGGGGCTGAGCCCGGTACCGTCAGGGCAGGCCATAGGTCGCCATGGCCTGTTCCACGCATTGCATGGGCAATTGCCCAGCGTCTGCCAGGCTCTTGAGCGCCAGCACGGCGATCCAGCGAGCCTCGGGGCAGCGGCCGCGTCGCGGGTCGCGGGCGGCATCGAAGGAGTCGGTGCCCAGGGCCACCAGCTCGGCCTTGAGGTGAGGGCGTAGCTGTTCGGCCACCGCCTGGCCGTAGCCAGTCACTGCAATCACGGGCGCCGAGTCATCCGCCAGGCAGCGCTGCAGGTGTGAGCCGCGCTTCTCCTGCCCAGGATGCAGGCGATTCCAATGCTGCGCCGCAGCCGCTTCCCGCGCCAGGCGGGTGTAGCTGGGGCAACTCCAGAGCTGGCTGGCCACCTTCCAATCACGCTGCAGCAGATCCGCCGCGGCCCTGACCTGGGCAAACGCCCGGCCGGCGCCCAGCAGTCGCACGTGCCCCGCCGCTGGGTGGGCAGTGGTGTCCGTCACCTTGTACATCCCCTGCAATGCGGCTTGCCGTTGCTCGGGCGTCAGTTCCAGTTGCAGCTCATGGTCATGCAGGGCCAGGTAGTAGAAGCCTGGCTGGCCCTCGATATACAGGCGTTGCAGGGCCTCCAGGATAATCGCCTCGGCCTCCGCGCCAGTGGCCGGGTCGAATGGCAGGCAGTGCGGGTTGTGGGCCAGCCACAACGCCAGTGACGGGTCGGCACCCTTGGGCCATGGGGAGGTTTGGGTCTCACTGTCGTTGCAGAGGATGCCCCGCGCCGCGGTCTCGGCGCTGACCGCGCACAACTGCGCCGAAGAACTGCAGCGGTGCAGATAGAGCAGGGGTTTTTCCGCGCTGTCGGTGGAGAACCACAATGGCCAGGCGCTGATCCGGGTACTCCTTTGTGGTGCGCCGTGGCTGCGCACCACAAAGGACTGGCGTGCGGTGCGCCGGTCCAGCTCCAGGGTATTGGCCATCTCCAGCACGGTGTTGAGTGGCGAACCGCCAGGGGGGCGGGCGCTCCTGAGCAGGTCCAGGCAGGCCTGGGCCGCCTGTTGCGCGGGGGCCTTGTGGCGAGTGGGGAAAAGTGAGGATGGGTTCATGCTCGGCGCCGTCCGCAAGGGGGGAGAGCGGCTACCCTAACGGATCGGCAAATATGATTGCAATTGCAATCGTTGCAGTTGCATCTGTGTTCGAGGGTTAAATTCCTCACGGGCTGTTACGTTTTAATGATAGAAATCCTGACCTGTGGGGTAGTATTTTTTCTGTCATCCCGGCACTTTATGCTGATCCCGATGGTCATTAGGCACAGGGCTATTGAACAAGGTCTTTCAACAACGGAAAAAGGAGTCCGCCATGGACGAATACCAAGAGGAACTGCTGGAGTATCAGGCTTTCGAGCTGGATCCTCTGGAACCTGCAGAAGACGCCACCGAGCTGTAACGCCGGTGGCGTTTTTTTTACCGTTTCTCTAGCCGAATTGTCGGTGGCTGCGGCGAAAATCCCCGGGGGTCTGGCCATTCCAGCGCTTGAAGGCCCGTTGAAACGCCTCGGCTGAGGCAAAGCCCAGCAGATAGGCAATCTCCCCGAACGCCAGTTCAGTATCGCGAATGTAGGTCATGGCCAGGTCGCGGCGGGTGTCATTGAGAATCGCCCGGAACTGCGTCCCTTCTTCCGCCAGCTTGCGCCGCAGGGTCCAGGTCGGCAGCTTCAGGCGCATCGCCACTTCTTCCAGGCCCGGCTCGCGACCGCCATTGAGCAACGGCCCCAGCATCTGAATGATGCGTTCGCGCAGGCTGCGGGTGCGGGTCAGTTGTTCCAGTTCTCTCTCGCACAACTGCACCAGATGCCGCCAGGTGCTCGGGCAATGCTGCGGGTTGCGCAGGCCCAGGCTGGCCTGGCTCAGGCGCAGCTGGTTCTGTTCGGCGCCGAACTGGATAGGCGTGGGGCCGAGTACCGCATAGGCCTCGTGGTAGTCCGGGCGCTGGAATTCGATATCGATCTGTTCGGCGTGGATCGCCTGGTCGGCGACGCTGGACAACTGCTGCAGCCAGCCGGAGATGATCGAGTCCACCACGAAGCGGTTGTAGGCGTTGTACGGGCTGATGGAGTAGAAGCACAGCCAGGCGCCGCTGGCATCCTCGTGAAAGCTCGACTGGCCGCGATAGTTGGAGCCATACAGAGCTTCGAAGCGGGTCAGGCAGCGGGCGGCTTCGCGCACGGTGGGGGCCTGGGCTGCGGTCACTCCGGCCAGGCCGGCCTGGCTCAGCCGGCTCAGGCGGCCCATGCGCAAGCCCAGGGCCGGGTCTCCGGTCAGCTGGATCGCCCCGTGGCCCAGGCGCATGTAGCGCGGGATTGACAGCCGCGCTCCGGCTTCGGCCAGGCGCGCGGCGTCCAGGGCGTACTGTTCCAGCAGGGGGGTGGGGTCCTGCCCGTAGCTGAGGACTGCGTCCACCAGGCTATGGACGAAGCCCACCGACAAGTCGCCCAGGCGCATCGGTGGGGTTTTCATTGGCCTACAACCAGATGTTCAGCAGGCGGGCGCCGCGGTTGCCGTCGTCGGCAAAGGTCTGGCCGTTGCTGTTGATGAAACTCTGGCCACTGCTGCGTTGGTCCCAGAACTGGCCGCGCAGGAACACGCTGACCCCGGCGCTGGCCAGGCTGCTGGGTGCGCGCGCAGTCAGTGTCAGGCGATGCCAGGCCTCCCCCTCGCTGACTTCCTCGGGCTTGAGGCTGACTTCGCTGGGGGTGGCGATGCTCTTGTATCCGCGCCAGGGTTTGTCCCAGCCATCACGGCCCATGACAAAGGCCGGGACCGCCACCAGTTGGGCGTGCTGGTCATTGAGCTTGCGGTAGTTGTCGGGGTACCAGCTGTCGCTGCCGATCAGCACACCGAGGCGCCCGGCCGGGGTGTCGATAACCTCCAGCGCTTTGTCGGCATCGCCCTTCACGTAGCCGCTTTCGGCATAGGTCGGGTAGATCTGCCGCTGGGGCTGGCCCATGGGCAGGCCATCGCTGCCAAACACCAGGCTGCTGTTGTACAGGGCGCCGCTGCCGATCTGCAGGTTGCCCTGGCTGACACTGGGTTCTGGAAGAATGATGCTGCCGGCCACCAGGGTCACATGAAACTCCTTGGCCAGGCCGCCGAACAGCGACTGATAGTCCCGAGCCATCCTCTTGGCCTTCATGCGCAGGTACGCATCGTCCAGGCGGCTGTCACCCCTGGCGCTGATCAGCGCCTTGAGAAACGGCAGCGGGTTGCTCACCGCCAGCCAGTTCATTGCCTCTTTCAGAGAGGTGGCCTGATACAGCTCATTCTTTTCACCACTGACCATCAGCCAGGTGCCGACATGCTCGGGCAGCACGACGATGGTCTTGTCGTTGACCAGGCCCTTGTCACGGGCTTGCTGCATGTAGGCCGCAAGCTTGCGATGCAGGCGCTCGATGCTCTGGTAGTCGGTGGGGAACAGCTCGGGCTGGATTGCCAGCAGGTTGCCGTGGTCGGCAGGCACACCCTGGTCCACCGCGAGCTGGATACGCAGGTCCGACAGGTAGTGCGCCCCTGGACGATCACGGGTCCAGATGGCGTAGCTGGTGATGGCGGCAAGCAGGGCCAGGGTGAGGGTGATGTAGAGAAGTTTGCGCATGGGAAAACAGTCAGCGGCCGTGTGCTGGATCGTGACATTTCTCGGATATTTGGGCCAAAGGTACAGGAAAACAGTGTGTTAGAGCGGTTTTTTGCATGAAATGGGTCATTTTCCGTGGCGTCTCGGGCTTTTCCCTGGGCTGCGCCTGCGATGTCGCCTCAGGAGGGAGAGGGCTGGCAGGGTGCTGCGGTCCTGCGTCGAGCGAGTCAGGTTTAGTGCAGTTGCCCCTACTTTCGTTGAAGTTTGAGGTTTTGCACGTTGATGGGTTGTTCGACAATGAAGCAATCTTGAAAGTTCTTCAGGACTTACCCAAAGAGGCTCAGTAGTGGCGAACTAATTGTTCCAAAGTGGACTGCTGGGTCATTCATAACAGTTGTTAAAAAAACCAGCGGTCCAGGGGGCCACTTATCAGTTGTAGCCGCCGTTTCGGCCCAATTGGTTGTTTTGCTATCGAAGTATGTCTTTCTATTGAAGTTCGCCTCCACTCATTTTCTTCAAAGGATGAAGTGATGAACTCCATAGAAAAGGAACTTGATTGCGGTCGCTCCGTAACTGACCAGCAAAAGATCGAAGAAGTCACCCGCCAAATTACCGAGCATGGTAACGAACTACGCAGACGCTATCCTGTCCTGAACTATCAGAACGCCCTGGGTGCAAGTGCCATGGCTGTTTCGGTGACAGTTATGGTGGTGACTGGTGTGTTGTATGTGAAGGGCATCATGCCCGCGTGGTTGTGCATCTTGGTAAACGCGCTGTCGACCTCGATCATTCATGAACTTGAACATGACCTGATTCACCGTCTGTATTTCCGGAAACAGCCTCTGGCCCATAACTTCATGATGCTGCTGTGCTGGCTGACGCGCCCGGGAATGCCCAGCCCCTGGCTCAGGCGCGGCCTGCACTTTCATCATCACAAGGAATCCGGAACCGCCACCGATGTCGAGGCCTGGATCACCACCAGCGGCAACCCCTGGGGCATTCTCAGGCTGCTGAAGCTGATGGATGGCTTCCTGTTCGGCTTTGTGAATGCGGTCTGCGCACCGGGCTGGCGGCAGAAAATGAAACTGCTGGCCAGGATCATTCGCCTCAATACCCCTTTCGGGCTCCTGTACTGGGGCAGCTGGTATGTGTTCCTGGGTTATCACTTGTCTACCTGGCTGGGCGGCCTGGCAGGAGTGCCGCCACCAAGTTCGCCGTTAGTGCTGCAAGTGATGAACGTGATCGATTGTGCAGTGGTCATTGTTGTTGCGCCGAATATGATTCGACAGTTCTGCCTGTATTTCATCAGTTCCAATATGCATTATTACGGTGATGTTGCGCCACGCAATGCTCTACAGCAAACCCAAGTAATGAACCATTGGCTGCTGTGGCCGTTCCAGTTGTTCTGTTTCAACTTTGGCAGTACTCACAGTATTCATCATTTTGTCGTGAAAGATCCTTTTTATCTTCGACAGATGACGGCGCCCTATGCCCATGAAGTCATGGCGAAGGCCGGAGTTCGTTTCAATGACTTCGGTACCTACAAGCGCGCAAATCGTTTCAAGTTGGATACGGGCAACTTTCAGTCCAGAGGCTGAAGGTCTTTTGCACCTCTATTGTTCTCGTTATCACAGGTTTGCATTGCCGTTGACGAATGCAACCGGCCTCTTGGTTTCGGTTTTTAACTCATGCTGACCCTGGCCGACTCTCGCCAGGGCGGCATGACGATGGATGGGAGTTTTGAGAATGGAAGCGCAAGGAACATGTGCGAAGGGTTTCGAAGCCGTGCTGCACGCCTTCGAGGCAATGTTCGATGATCCCCAGGAGCGCGGCGCCGGGCTCTGTGTGCAGGTCGGCGGCCAGACCGTGGTCGACCTGTGGGCCGGCGTGGCGGACCTGGAGGGCAACAAGCCGTGGCACCACGGCACCCTGGCCAATACCTTCTGCACCATCAAGCCCTTGGCCGCAGTGGCTGCCCTGATGCTGGTGGAGGAGGGCAAGCTGGAGCTCGACGCGCCGGTGGCCCGCTACTGGCCCGAGTTTGCCCAGGGCGGCAAGGGGCGGGTCACCGTGCGCCAGGTCATGACCCACACCTCCGGCATACCGGCGCTGCGCGGGCCCAATCACAACGCCATGATGTATGACTGGGAGCACATGGTTGAGATCCTGGCTGCCGAGCCATTGTGGTGGCAGCCAGGAACCGGGTTGGGGTATGCCACCACTATCTTTGGCTGGGTCATCGGTGAGTTGATTCGCCGGGTTGACGGTCGAGAGCCTTGCACCTTCATCCACGAGCGGATCACCCGGCCCCATGACCTGGAGGTTTACCTGGGGGTCGAGGAACAGGATTTTGAGCGTATCGCGCATTTCGATGCCGCCGAGGGGCGGGTGGGCGACTACTACTCGGAGGACCTGCGCAAGGTGATCATTGCCGAGCCGGAGCATGTCGCGACCCTGGCCTTTACCAACCCGGGCATGGTCCCCCGGCGCACCTGCGACCCCCGCTGGTGGGCCTATCGGCAGCCGGGGGTCAACGGCCACAGCACCGCCCATGGCCTGGCCGGCTTTTACAGCGCATTGCTGGGGGGCCGCCTGATCGGGCCCGACCTGTTGAGTGAGTTCACCCGCGAGCACAGCAATGACATGGATCGCATCTGGCGACGCCCCATGCGCTATGGCCTGGGCTGCATGATGGAGCAACCGGCCGATCCGGCTGCCTCCCTCGGCATGGGGCCCGAGACTTTCGGTCATATCGGCCTGGGCGGCCCGATCAGTTTTGCCGACCCCGAACGCGAGGTGAGCTTCGGCTTTGTCACCACCACCTCGGGCCGGCACACCATGATCGATCCCCGTCCGCAGCAACTGGCCGCGCTGGCCTACGCGGCACTTTAATAGGAAGGGGGGGATGGTAAAAGGGTGTGCGTTCTGATCATTAAGTTGTCAGTTACGGTCATTGAGTGCCCGATGTTCTGCTCTTAGTCTGTGCAGCACTACTGATGGAAGCCGCAGAGCTTCCGCATTTTTCCGTGATTGCCCGATCTGGAGTGACACCATGGCTGGAGCACCTTACCCGCATTTGCTGGCCCCCCTCGACCTGGGTTTCACCACCCTGCGCAACCGCACCCTGATGGGGTCGATGCACACCGGTCTGGAAGAAAAGCCCGGCGGCTTCGAGCGCATGGCGGCGTACTTTGCCGAGCGTGCCCGGGGCGGCGTGGGCCTGATGGTCACCGGCGGCATCGGCCCCAACGATGAGGGCGGGGTGTATTCCGGCGCCGCCAAGCTGACCACCGAAGAAGAGGCACTCAAGCACCAGATCGTGACCCGTGCGGTGCACGAGGCCGGCGGCAAGATCTGCATGCAGATCCTTCATGCCGGGCGTTATGCCTACAGCCCCAAGCAGGTGGCTCCCAGCGCCATCCAGGCACCGATCAACCCGTTCAAGCCAAAGGAGCTGGACGAGGAAGGCATCGAGAAGCAGATCCGCGATTTCGTCACCTGCTCGACCCTGGCCCAGAAGGCCGAGTACGACGGTGTCGAGATCATGGGCTCGGAAGGTTATTTCATTAACCAGTTCCTGGCCGCCCACACCAACCACCGCACCGATCGTTGGGGCGGCAGCTATGAAAACCGCATGCGCCTGCCGGTGGAAATCGTCCGTCGGGTACGTGAGGCGGTGGGCCCGAACTTCATCATCATCTTCCGCCTGTCGATGCTCGACCTGGTGGAAGGCGGCAGCACCTGGGAAGAGATCGTGCAACTGGCCCAGGCCATCGAGCAGGCCGGCGCCACCCTGATCAACACCGGGATCGGCTGGCACGAAGCGCGGATCCCCACCATCGCCACCAAGGTGCCGCGTGCCGCATTCAGCAAGGTGACGGCCAAGCTGCGCGGTTCGGTGAGCATTCCGCTGATCACCACCAACCGCATCAACACCCCGGAAGTCGCCGAGCAGATCCTCGCCGAGGGCGATGCCGACATGGTCTCCATGGCGCGGCCATTCCTGGCCGACCCGGACTTCGTCAACAAGGCCGCCGAAGGCCGCGCCGACGAAATCAATACCTGCATCGGCTGCAACCAGGCGTGCCTGGACCACACGTTCGGCGGCAAGCTCACCAGTTGCCTGGTCAACCCGCGCGCCTGCCACGAGACCGAGCTGAACTACCTGCCGGTCAAGCAGATCAAGAAGATCGCCGTGGTCGGTGCCGGCCCGGCGGGCCTGTCCGCCGCTACCGTGGCTGCCGAGCGTGGGCATCAGGTGACCCTGTTCGATTCCGCCAGCGAGATCGGCGGCCAGTTCAACATCGCCAAGCGAGTGCCGGGCAAGGAAGAGTTCTTCGAGACCCTGCGCTACTTCAAGCGCAAGTTGCAGACCAGCCATGTCGAGCTGTGCCTCAACACCCGCGTCGATGTGCAGCAACTGGTGGCCGGCGGCTTTGACGAAATCATTCTGGCCACCGGCATTGCCCCTCGCGTGCCGGCGATTCCCGGGGTGGAGCACGCCAAGGTCCTCAGTTACCTGGACGTGCTGCTGGAGCGCAAGCCGGTGGGCAAGAGCGTGGCGGTGATCGGTGCCGGCGGCATCGGCTTCGATGTTTCCGAATTCCTCGTGCACCAGGGTGTGGCCACCAGCCAGGATCGCCAGGCGTTCTGGAAGGAATGGGGCATCGACACCCAGCTCCAGGCCCGTGGCGGTGTGGCCGGGATCAAGCCCGAGCCCCATGCACCAGCGCGGCAGGTGTTCCTCTTGCAGCGCAAGAAGACCAAGGTCGGCGACGGCCTGGGCAAGACCACCGGCTGGATCCATCGCACCGGTCTGAAGAACAAGCAGGTGCAGATGCTCAACAGCGTCGAGTACCTGAAGATCGACGATGCCGGCTTGCATATCCGTATCGGTGAGGCCGGCGAACCCCAGGTGCTGCCGGTGGACAACATCGTCATCTGTGCCGGTCAGGATCCGCTGCGTGAACTGCAGGACGGCCTGGTGGCGGCAGGGCAGAACGTGCACCTGATCGGTGGTGCCGATGTGGCCGCCGAACTGGACGCCAAGCGCGCCATCAACCAGGGTTCGCGTCTGGCGGCCGAGCTGTAACGGCCTGCCGTCCTGTAGCCGCTGCCGTAGGCTGGGCACGAGGCCGCAGGACTCGCCCAGCGGGCAATCGCGCTGCAACCAGCGAGCGCGGTTGCCTGTCTTGCGGGTTCTGCGATCCCGTTCGCAGCCTGCGGCAGTGGCTACAAGGATGAGCCTGGGCCTGGAGCTGATAGACTGCGCAGCTTCTTTCCCGAACCCCCGCTGCCGATGTCCTTCCCCGAATCCTTCGACTGGTTACCCCACGCCCCGCTGCAACGGCTGGAGCTGGACTGGCTGTCGCGGGCCGGGGTCGAGGTGGCGGTGCTGCGCCTGGACCTGATCGACCCGCTGATCAGCGGCAACAAGTGGTTCAAGCTGACCGAACACCTGGCGGCGGCACGTACCGCCGGTGCCCACGGCATCATCAGCCTGGGGGGCGCCCATTCCAATCATCTGCATGCGCTGGCCGCTGCTGGCCGGCGTTTTGCCTTTCCCACCGTGGGTCTGTTGCGTGGCCATCCACAGGACACACCGACGGTGCTCGACCTGCAAGCCTTCGGCATGCGCCTGCACTGGCTGGGCTATGGCGGTTATCGCGCGCGCCACGAGGCGGGTTTCTGGACGCCCTGGCAGGCCAGGTATCCGGAGTTGTACCCGGTGCCGGAAGGTGGCGGTGGCCTGGCCGGCGCAGCGGGCTGCATGACCCTGCGCGATCAGGTGCGGCGGCAGTTGCCGAGCCTGGGCTGGAGCGACTACCACGGCTGGTGGCTGGCCGCCGGCACGGGCACTACCTTGGCCGGGCTGGTGCTGGCGGAGGCCGGAGCGCATCCGGTCTACGGCGCCCTGGCGGTCCCCGAGGATCACGGGGTGGCGCAGCAGGTCGAGGGGATCTTGCAAGAGGCCGGGCAGGGCCGCGGCGGTTATCAACTGCTGGACAGCAGCCGCGGCGGTTTTGCCAAGGTCGATGAAGTGTTAAGCGGGTTTATCCGGCTCACTGAACAACAATGCGCTCTACCGCTTGAACCCTTGTACACCGGCAAGGCCCTGCTGGCTTTGCAGGAACAGGTCCAGGCCGGGCGTTTCGCCCCGGGTTGCCGGTTGATCTTTGTGCATACCGGCGGCCTGCAGGGCCGCCGCGTGCTGTTGGCTCAGGCCTGACCGCGCTTGCGCCACATGCGTTGCAGAGTGTTGTCGCGCATCACGTAGTGGTGGTAGAGCCCGGCCAGGGCGTGCAGCCCGATCAGCCAGTAGCCGACCGTACCCAGCAGTTCGTGCCAGCCCTGGAGCTGCTTGGCCAGTGGCTTGTTCTCGGCCAGCAGCAGCGGCAGGTCGAGGCCGTAGAACATCACCTGATGGCCCTTGGCGCTGGTGGTCAGCCAGCCGAGGATCGGCATGGCGATCATGAACAGGTACAGCGCCCAGTGCATCAGGGTCGACAGCAGCCGTTGCCAGTGGGGCGGGGTGGGCAGGATCTTCGGCGCTACGCCCTGGGCGCGAGCGAACAGGCGCAGCCAGACCAGCGCAAACACTGTCAGGCCGAGCATGAAGTGGGCTTCGACAATCAGCGTGCGACCACCGCTGCCTTTGGGGAAGATGCCGCGAAATTCGATACAGGCGTAAACCACGGCCAGTAGCACCAGCATCAACCAGTGCAGGGCGATCGTCATGGTGCTGTAGCGAGACTCAGTGTTTTTCCAGGGCATACGGGACATCCTCGGTCATCAGGTCTGAAGCCTCCGTTCTTGAGCGACGGAGTGCTTTAACTGTAATCCGCTTTATGCCGGTCTGCCTGGAGCTGTAGCGGCTTTTATCGCCCCCCTGTGCAGCGCCGGGGCGGTGGGCGGGTATGAAAAAAACGGCGGCCCCGAAGGCACCGCCGTTTTTTAATATTGCCCCGTGCCTGAATCAGTTGCCCTGGGGCATTTCCCCCCGGGCCAGGCGCTGGTTGATGTCGGCGATCACCTGGGGCAGGTCGGCGATGGTGTCGATCAGGTAGTGCGGGCGCGAAGCCTCGAACAGCTTGTGGATGCGCTTGCGCTCGCTGGCCAGGGTGTCGCTGGCCAGGGCCCGGTAGCCTTCGTAGGTCAGGCCCAGGGCATTGCCCGAGCAGGTCAGCGCCACGGTCCACATGCCGGCGCGGCGGCCTTCGAGAATGCCCGGTACGGTGTCGTCGATCTTCACGCAGGCGGCCACGTCGTCGATGCCCAGGGCGATCACGTTGGCCAGGGCCTGGGCTGGCCATGGGCGGCCGTTGGGCACTTCGTCGGTGGCCACCACGTGGTCGGCGGTGTAGCCGTTGGTGGCGGCCAGGGCTACCACCTTGTCCATCACCTGCTTGGGGTAGCCGGAGCAGGAGCCGATCTTGATCCCCTGTCCACGCAGCTTGGCGATCACCTCCAGGGCGCCGGGGATCAGCGCCGAGTGCTCGGCGATCTTCTCGATCTGCAACGGCATGAAGCGTTCGTAGATAGCGGTCACATCGGCGTCAGTCGGGGTGCGGCCGAAGACCTTGCGATAGCGCTCGGCCACCTCCGGAAGGTCGCACAGGGTGCGGATGTGGTCCCACTTGCCCATGCCCATGGGGCCGCGGGCCTCTTCGATGGACATCTGCACATCGAACTCGGCGAAGGCTTCGACAAAGATCTGGGTCGGGGCAAAGGAGCCGAAGTCGACCACGGTGCCGGCCCAGTCGAGGATCGCCGCTTGCAGCTGAGAAGGGTTGCTGTAGTTCATGGTTTCGATGCCTGTGTAGGAGCGAGCTTGCTCGCAAAAAAGGTTCGGTATCGCGTCGCCTGATTCGCGAGCAAGCTCGCTCCTACAGGCTCGGTGGGGAGTCAGATGTCGAGGACTTCCATCTCTTGCAGCACTTCGGCGATGGCGGTGACGGCAGCCTGCATGCCGCGGCGGTCGACATGGCCGATGCAGCCCACGCGGAAGGTTTCGACCTGGGTCAGCTTGCCCGGGTAGAGGATGAAACCCTTGGCCTTGACCCGCTCGTAGAAATCCTTGAACTGGTAGCGGGGATCTTTCGGGGCGTGGAAGGTGACGATGATCGGTGCCTGGATCGCTTCCGGCAGAAAACTGCGCAGGCCCAGCTCGCCCATGCCGTCGAGCAGTGTCTGGCAGTTGTCGGCGTAGCGGGCGTGGCGCGCCGGCAGGCCACCTTCCTCGGCGTATTGCAGCAGGGCTTCGTGCAGCGCGGCGACCACGTGGGTCGGCGGGGTGAAGCGCCACTGGCCGGTCTTGGCCATGTAGCTGTGCTGGTCGTGCAGGTCCATGGCCAGGGAATGGGCATTGCCGCCGGCCTGGGCCAGGGAGGCCTTGGCAGCGAAGACAAAGCCCATGCCGGGCACGCCTTCCAGGCATTTGCCGGAGGCGGCGATCAGCGCATCGAAGGGGATCTCCCGGGCATCGATGGGTAGCGCGCCGAAGGAACTCATGGCGTCGATGATCAGGCGCTTGCCATGGCTGGCCACCACCTGGGCGATTTCCGGCAGCGGGTTGAGGATGCCGGTGCTGGTTTCGCAGTGGATCAGCGCCACGTGGCTGATGCTGCTGTCGGCCTGGAGCAGGCGCTCGACATCCGCGGCCGTGGTGGGTTGGTCCTCGGCGGTTTCGAAGGTGCTGAAATCCCGGCCGAGCACTTCGCAGATCTTCGCCAGGCGCTTGCCGTAGGCACCGTTGATCAGCACCAGGACCTTGCCGTCGCGGGGCACCAGGGTGCCGATGGCCGCTTCCACGGCGAAGGTGCCACTGCCTTGCAGGGGCACGCAGTGATGGCTGTCGGCGCCCTGGATGATGGCCAGCAGCTGTTGGCACAGGCTGGCGGTCAGCTGGTTGAAGCGGTCATCCCACGAACCCCAGTCCACCAGCATTGCCTGGCGGGTGCGGGCGGAGGTGGTCAGGGGGCCGGGGGTAAGCAGGATTGGCTCGGCGATGCTCATGCTGTGTCCTCGAAAAGGTGGGGATGACGCTACGGGGACTAAATTGCAGTTTGCCTTGTCATCAATCAAATTGTTTGTTGTTATGCCAGCCATCAGTGAGGCCGATAGCTATGAACCTGTTTCAACTCCGCGCATTCGACGCCGTGGCCCGGGAAGGCAGCTTTACCCGGGCCGCCGGGCGGCTGTTCATCAGCCAGCCGGCGGTCACCGGGCATATCAAGGCCCTGGAAGAGCATTACCAGATCACCTTGCTGCGGCGCACTGCGCGCCGGGTGGAACTGACCGAAGAGGGCATCAAGCTGGCGGCCATTACCCGGGCCATGTTCGGCCTGGCGGAAGAGGCCCAGGCCATGCTCGAGGCCAACCGGCAATTGCTCACCGGGCGCCTGGAAGTGGCAGCGGACGGCCCCCATCTGGTCATGCCGATGCTGGCCAGCCTGCGGGCGCGCTACCCGGGGGTGACGGTCAACCTGCGCCTGGGCAATGCCCAGGAAACCCTGGCGGCGCTGTTGTCCGAGCATGCCGACGTGGCGGTGCTGACCGAGGTCGAGCCGCGCAAGGGCCTGCACCTGCAAAGCCTGGGCGAGTCGCGGATCTGTGCCCTGGTGCCCGATGGGCACCCTTGGCTGGAACTGGCTGAGGGCGTCGCCATCGAGCAGTTGGACCAGGTGATCATGGTGCTGCGCGAACCGGGTTCGATCACCCGCCGGACGTTCGATGAGGCCTGTGGGCTGGCCCAGGTCCAGCCCCGGGTGCTGCTGGAGCTGGACAGCCGCGAAGCGGTGACCGAGGCGGTGGCGGCGCACCTGGGGGCGGGCATTGTCAGTTCGGTGGAGGTTGGCCACGACCCGCGGGTGCGCACGGTGCCGATCCGCGGTGCGGGGCTGGTCAACCGGCACATGATCGGCTGCGTGGAGCGGCGCCGGGACCTGCGCCTGATTCAGGCGTTTTTCGCCCTGGCTCCAGCCTGAGCCCACCTCCACTCTTGTAGGAGCTGGCTTGCCGGCGAAGAGGCCCGAAAGATCGCCTTCGCCGGCAAGCCAGGCTCCTGCGGTAGCGGTGTCTGGGGGATCGCTTTCGCCGGCAAGCCGGCTCCTACGGTAGTGGTGCCTGGGAGATTGCCTTCGCCGGCAAGCCGGTTCCTACAGGGCGGTGGGGGAGGCCAGGCTTTCGCGTACCAGGTCGAGGAAGGTGGCGACGATCCGTCGCGAACTCTGTTCGCGCAGGCACACCAGGGTTTCGGTCAGGCGCCGCTGGCAGTCGACGATCGGCAGGGCGCAGACCCGGGCGTCGGCGCCGAACTCCGCCGCCGAGACCACCCCCACGCCAATGCCCACCACCACTGCTTCGCGCGCGGCTTCGCGACCTTCCACCTGGATGGTCGGGCGGATGCGCAGGCCGGCGCGGTTCATTTCCTCTTCCAGGGTCTGGCGGGTTACCGAGCCGACCTCCCGCAGCACCAGGGGCGTGTCGTCCAGGTCGGCGAGGCAGATGGACTGGCGGCCGGCCCAGGGGTGGTGACGGGAGACGAACGCCACCATCGGGTCGTTGCGCAGGGTCAGAGACAGCAGGCGCTCGTCGTCCACGGCCCGCCCCAGCAGAGCCAGGTCGGCCTGGTAATTGAACAGGCGCAGCAGCGATTCATCGGTGTTGCCGGTTTCGATCTTCACATTGATCCCGGGGTACAGCTCGCAGAATCGAGCGATCTGCGGCAGCACATGCACCGGGGCATCCACCGCCAGTACCAGGCTGCCGGTCTGCAAGGCCCGGGACTCCTGCAGCAGCTCCTTGGCTTCGGCTTCCACCACGAACAGGCGCTGGGTGATGGCCAGCAGGCGCTCGCCCAGGTCGGTCAGGCGCACCGAGCGCTTGTTGCGATGAAACAACAGCACCCCGAAGCGCTCTTCGAGCTTGCGCACCTGGTCGGAAATCGCCGGCTGCGTCAGGTACAGGCGTTCGGCCGCCCGGGTGAAGCTGCCGTGCACCGCCACGGCGTGGAAGGCTTTCAATTGGGCGTGGGAAACCGACATGGGCCAGACCTCTTACAAGCTGAGCTTATATTTGAAATACGATAAATCGATTTCATTTATTAGTCAGTAATTGCTTCCATCCCTGCAAGCCCAGTGACCGGTCGGTCGACCGGCACCGGGCCCTGAGGCCTGTGCGTGCAGCTTCGGTCCCCGAAACGGGCCGGCAACAGGACTCATCTGACCAGCAGCGCCCGCCGCGAGGGCCCTGCTGCAGTGCTCAAGAATAAAAAACACAGGCGTTTGCTTCGCATCCTGCCGGCACACTCACCCTGAGGTCAGAACCACAATGAACAAGCAGATCGGCACCATCAAACGTTGGCGCGTGCAGATTTTCGCCATCACCTGGATCGCCTACGCGGCGTTCTACTTCACCCGCAAAGCCTTTTCCGTCGCCAAGCTCGGGATCGCCGACGATCCCGACTTCACCCTCGACAAGATGGCCATGGCCAACCTCGATGCCATCTACCTGGCGGCCTACGCCGTAGGGCAGTTCACCTGGGGCATCTTCGCCGACCGCTTCGGCCCGCGGGTGGTGGTGCTGGGCGGCTTGCTGATTTCCGCCGCTGCGGCGCTGGTGATGGGCAGCTTCGCCACCTTGCCGGTGTTCGCCACCTGCATGCTGGTCCAGGGGCTGGCGCAGTCCACGGGCTGGTCGGGGCTGTGCAAGAACATCGGCAGTTTCTTTCCCGCCGGGCAGCGCGGCAGGGTGCTGGGGCTGTGGAGTTCCTGCTACGCCTTCGGCGGCCTGGTGGCCTCGCCCTTTGCCGGCTGGTGGGCCTATACGCTGATCGGCACCTGGCACGCGGCGTTCATTTCCAGTGCGGTGGTGGTGGGCCTGACCGCGGTGCTGTTCTTCATCTTCCAGCGCAATACCCCGGAGGACGTGGGCCTGCCGGCCGTGGAGCCATTGCCCCCGCAGAGCGCCGAAGAAGACGCCGCCGAACGGCGCATGAGCGTCTGGGAACCGCTGCGCGAGATCCTGCGCAACCGCACGGTGCTGATCCTCGGGCTGTCGTACTTCCTGCTCAAGCCGGCGCGTTACGCGATCCTGCTGTGGGGGCCGGTGATCGTCTACGAACAGATGCCCTCGGTGGGCAAGGTGGGGGCGGCGATCGTGCCCACCAGCTTCGAGCTGGCCGGGCTGCTGGGGCCGGTGATGATCGGCCTGGCCTCGGACAAGCTGTTCGGCGCCCGGCGCATGCCGGCCTGTGTCATCAGCCTGCTGGCGCTGACCCTGTCCCTGGCGCTGTTCATGGGCGCTCTGCATACCGGCAGCGTCGTGCTGGTGATGGCCCTGCTGTTTTTCATGGGCCTGACCCTGTACGGGCCGGACTCGATGATCTGTGGCGCTGCAGCCATCGACTTCGGCTCGGCCAAGGCCGGGGCCACCGCGGCCGGTTTCGTCAATGGCTGCGGCTCGGTGGGCGCGGTGCTGGGTGGCCTGCTGCCGGGTTACTTCGACACGGTCACGGTGTTCATCGTGTTTGCCGCCTGCGCCCTGGTCTCGGCCCTGGTGCTGGTGCCGTACTGGAACAGCCGGCCCCAAGGGCTCGAGCCGGTGCGCGCACTCGTTCCCAATGGACCTTTGCTGATCAAACCGCTGCGTACCTGACTTTCGGGCCTCTTCGCCGGCAAACCGGCTCCTACGAAGGCTTGTAGGAGCAGGCTTGCCAGCGAACCCACTCGCCGTTTTTTACCTGGAGACTCACCATGCGACCTTTCTGGCTGGAACAGGCCCTGCAACAGCAACCCTCACCGGCGTGCCCGCCACTGTCGGGCGATACCACCTGCCAGGTGGCGATTGTCGGCGGCGGCTACACCGGGCTGTGGACCGCCATCATGCTCAAGGAGCAGAACCCCGGGCTGGACGTGCTGCTGATCGAGGCGGATATCTGCGGCGCCGGTGCCAGTGGGCGCAACGGCGGCTGTGCGCTGTCCTGGTCGGCCAAGTACTTCACCCTGGAGCGGCTGTTCGGTGTCGAGGAGGCCGTGCGCCTGGTCAAGGAATCCGAGCAGAGCATCTATGCCATCGGCGCCTTCTGCGAGCGCTACGGGGTGGATGCCCAGTACCGCCTCGACGGCACTTTGTACACGGCCACCAACCCGGCCCAGGTCGGCTCCACCGATGGCGTGATCGCTGCGCTGGAGCGCCGCGGCATCAACTCCTTCGACAAGCGACCCCTGGCCGACGTGCAGCGCATGGCCGGTTCCAGCCAGCATCTGGAGGGCTGGTATTCACCGGCGGCGGCCAGCGTACAGCCGGGCCTGCTGGTGCGCGGGCTGCGCCGGGTGGCCCTGCAACTGGGCGTGAGGATTCATGAGAACACCGCCATGACCGGGCTGGAGGAGGGGCGCCCGGCGCTGTTGCGCACACCCATGGGGCAGATCCGCGCCGAGCGCGTGGTACTGGCGATGAATGCCTGGATGGCCCGAGCCTTCCCGCAATTCGAGCGCAGCGTGGCGATTGTTTCCAGCGACATGCTGATCACCGAGCCGCGGCCCCAACTGCTGCAGCAGATCGGCCTGACCAGCGGCGTGACGGTGCTGGATTCGCGGATCTTCGTGCACTACTACCACAACACCCCGGACGGTCGGATCATGCTCGGCAAGGGCGGCAACACCTTCGCCTATGGCGGGCGGATGCTGCCGGTGTTCGACCAGCCGTCGCCCTACGCCGGCTTGCTCAAGCGCAGCCTGGGGCAGTTCTTCCCGGCCTTTGCCGACGTGCCGGTGGCGGCCACCTGGAATGGCCCGTCGGATCGCTCGGTGACCGGCTTGCCGTTCTTCGGCCAGATGAGCCGCGCGGGCAATGTGTTCTACGGTTTCGGGTATTCCGGCAGCGGCGTCGGCCCCTGCCATATGGGCGGGCAGATCCTCGCCTCCCTGGTGCAGGGGCTGGACAACCCCTGGACTCGCTCGCCGCTGGTCAATGGCCCCCTGGGCTACTTCCCGCCGGAGCCGATCCGCTACCTGGGTTCGCTGGTGGTGCGCAACGCCATCCGCCGCAAGGAACGGGCCGAGGACCACGGGCGCCGGCCGCGGCACCTGGATGTGCGCCTGGCGCGTTTCGCTGCGGCGGCCGGCAAGGCCGACAAGGGCTGAAGCCTGCCAGCCACTGACTTTTTGGTCGATCAGGGCCTTGAGGACGTATAAACTTGCCCATCGCGTCGGCCAAATCCAACTCGACGCCATAGATCAAGAGAGTGAGTAATGGGCGCACAGTGGAAGGTTAAACACAAAGAAGCGGCAGCCAATGCCAAGGGCAAGATTTTCGGCAAGCTGGTCAAAGAGATCACCATCGCCGCACGTAACGGCGCCGACACCGCCACCAACGCCCACCTGCGGCTGGTGGTGGAACAGGCGAAAAAGGCTTCGATGCCCCGCGAGACCCTGGAGCGTGCCATCAAGAAAGGCTCGGGCCAGCTGGGCGAGACCGTGCAGTACCACCGCGTGACCTACGAAGGTTTTGCCCCGCACCAGGTACCCCTGATCGTTGAATGCGTGACCGACAACATCAACCGTACCGTGGCGGAAATCCGCGTGGCGTTCCGCAAAGGCCAACTGGGCGCTTCGGGTTCGGTGTCCTGGGATTTCAACCACGTGGGCATGATCGAGGCCTCGCCGGACAGCCCGGACGCCGATCCGGAACTGGCCGCCATCGAGGCTGGAGCCCAGGACTTCGAGCCGGGCGAAGAGGGCGCGACCCTGTTCCTGACCGAGCCTGCGGACCTGGATGCGGTACAGAAAGCCCTGCCCGAGCAAGGATTCACCGTGCTTTCGGCCAAGCTTGGCTACCAGCCGAAGAACCCGGTCAGCGGCCTGAGCGATGAGCAGATGGCTGAAGTCGAGGCGTTCCTCGAAGGCCTGGACAACCATGACGACGTGCAGGACATGTTCGTCGGCCTGGCAGGCTAAGGCGATTCGCCGGCCAGCCGGCTTCTGCATACCTCTGTAGGAGCCGGCTGGCCGGCGAAGCTGTTTTAAAGCCCCGCCAATTCCTCGCAGACCTGGGTAAAGCCCGGTCGCGCCAGTACCTCCGGCTGGCAGCAGCGCTGCACCAGCGCCGCCAGTTTCTGCTGTTGCCCCAGGCTCAGCGAGCCATCCCCGCGCTCCAGCAATTCCTCCAGCAAGATGCCGAAGGCCCGCACTTCCAGGCGTTGCAGCGCCCGGCTTTGCACGGTGTCGTCCTGGGCATGGAAGGACGCTGCGCCAAAATCCCCCAGCAGGCAGTCGCCCTGGGCGTTCCACAAGGTGTTGTGGCCATAGAGGTCGCCATGGGTGATGCCCTGGGCGTGCAGGTGCGCGCCCACCGAGGCAATGCCCCGGGCGATGCCCAGGGTTACGTCGGCGTTGAAGCGGGTGTCGTCCGGGTAGATGTCCCGGGAGCAGGAGTCCAGGCTGGGCAGCGCTGCAAGGTTGGCAAAACTTTTGTCGATCAACTGCATCACCAGGCCGTTCTGGCCCTGGGGGTGGTCGAGGATGCGTCCTTCGACGCGGATCAGGTTCGGGTGCAGCCCGGCGCTGATACAGGCGTTCATTTCGTGCAGCGGCGAGCCGTCGCTGGTCATCTCGCCCTTGTACAGCTTGACCGCCACCGCCCGCGGCGGTTGCCCGGCGGGCTGCCATTGCGCCTGGTGAATCACCCCCGAGGCGCCTTCGCCCAGGCGCTGTTCCAGGGTCAGTTCGCTCCAGGGGATGGTCGGAGTGGATTCCAGGGCCGTGGCATCGGCTTCCGACTCCAGCGGGTTGCCGGCATAGGCCAGCCAGGTCAGGCGCGGCAGGGCCAGGAGGAACGGCGGCAGCTCGGTCAGGCGGTTGGCGGCAATCCGCAGCAGTTCCAGGCGGTGGCACTGGCCCAGGCTTTCGGGCAGGCGGGTCAGGCGGTTGCCGGCGAGCATGAGTTTTTGCAGCAGCGGGCGCTGGCCCAGTTCTTCCGGCAGCTCAGCGATGCGGTTATCGGTGAGGATCAGCCAGCGCAGCTGCGGTGGCAGGGCGGCGGCCGGCACCCGCTCGATGCGGTTGGCCTTGAAGCCGATCATGCTCAGTTGCAGGCATTGGCCGAGGCAGGCCGGTACTTCACTGAACCGGTTGTCGGAGCAGAACAGGATGCGCAGGCGAGTGAGCCGGTGCAGGTCCTCGGGCAGGCTACTCAGGGCGTTGCCACTGAGGTTGAGGATCTCCAGGGAGTCGGCCAGATCGAAGATTTCCCGGGGGAACTCAGTCAGCCCGCAGGACAGGTCCAGGCGCTTGATGCCGGCCAGTTGGCCAGCCCGCAGTTGGGCAAGGGTATCCATGAACAGCGTCAACACTCGAAAGAAGAAAAAGGCGGGCAGAATAAAGCAGTTCGGCGGTTTTTGCTGCCTGAGCGGCCATGGGATGGGGGCTATTGGGTTTCCAGCAGCCTGAAGGCCAACGCGCCTGCTCCTTGAAGGTAGTCGGCAATCAGGGTCAGGTCGGTCTTGCGGCCTTTGGACCACAGCTGGCAGGCCACTCTCATGGTCGATGGCTCGGTGCCCAGCGGGTAAAGGTCCAGGGCCACCCGGCCGCTGCGGTCTGGTTGGAATGCCAGGTCATAGGGCGCAAGGGCCAGGTCGCCGGCCTGTTCTCCCGAGCTGTCCAGCTCTTCGAGGATTTCTGCATAAATGGCCGGGCTCACGCCAACTGCCGCCAATGCCGTTGGCTGGGCATGTTCAATGGCGCGCAAGAGTGCCTCTGCCAGTCGGTAAATCTCTTGGCGGTCAAATGCTTGCATCTTGCAGTGCTCCAGCCAGCCGGCGAAATGCCGCGGGTTGCCTGGAGTTCCCGGCCTCAGCCAGCATCGACTCCAGGCTGTGGTGCTCCAGGGTATTTTTTACCGATCCGGTGGCGGCTCTGCCCAGCGGGCTTTCCAGGTCGAAGTCGCTCTCCAGGGTTGCAAGCAGGTAGGCGCCCTGGCGGCTCCATTGGTTGAAACGCATGACGTGCCGGTCATCCAGAATCACCGCGCCTTCCTGCTTGTCGTCCGAGAAATGGAAAGCCAACTGCGAAGGGGGCAGGTTTTGCTGGGCCGCAAGGCGTTTCCTGTACTTGAGCACCGACGTCAGCCGGGCCCCAGGGGCCAGGTTGAAGCCACTGCCGACCCGTTGCCGGTCAAGGAAGTAGCACTTGAACAGCACCTCCAGGGTTCGCTGGTGGTAGCGCGTCGTGCAGCTTTTTTCATACTGGTGAAAGTCCTGGGGCTCGCCGACCCGCTCATAGCCTTTGGCCGCCAGTTCAGCTGCCGAGAAACTCTCCAGGCCAAATAGCCGGGAGTGCTGGAGGGTTGAATCTTGCAGGTGCAGGCACACCAGCTCGCAAAAGCTGATCGAACTCATGTGGCTATTCGCTCAAGCGGGTGCTCGGGGCCGATTTCCTGCAATTGCCCGAGGCGGCTGCGGGTGCGGGCCAGGTCGATGGCGTGGCCGTCCAGGCTTTCGGCCAGCGGGCGCTGGCCGATCAGCAGCAGGCGCTTGTCCTGGTCGTAGAGCACGTCGATCAGGTTGATGAAGCGCTGCTGGGCGGCGATCGAGCACTCCGCCAGTGGCGGCAGTTCATCGATGATCCAGGTGTCGAACTGGCGGCTCAGTTCCAGGTAGTCCATGACTGCCGTGGGCTGCTGGCACAGGTCGTTGAATTCGAAGCGGATGCTGCGCTGCTGGCGCTGGCGGGTGGTCAGCTGGCGGCTGCCGACCTGCAGCAGCGTTGCCGGGGCATGGCGTTCGGGCAGCTTGAGCGCCTGGCGCTGGGCCGCGGTGCCGGGCCAGAGATACTGCCCCCGGGTAAAGGCCTGTTGCTCGTGGGTTTGCGCGTGGGTCCGGTAATCCTCGGCACCGCCGACTTCCATGACCTGCATGCGCGCGTTGATCAGTTCGATCACCGGTTTGAAGCGGGCATGGTACAGCGGGTTGGGCAGCAGGCCTTCGGGGGCGTAGTTGGAGGTCACCAGCAGCACGATGCCGCGCTTGAACAGGGCCTTGAACAGCCGGGTGATGAGCATGGCGTCGCCGATGTCGTGGACATGGAACTCATCGAAACACAGTACCCGGCACTGGCGGAGCAGCTCGTCCAGGGTGGTTTCCAGGGCATCGGCCTGCTGTTGGTGGCGAAACATGCCCTGGTGCAGTTGGGCGAAGAAGTCATGGAAATGCAGGCGCTGTTTCTCGTCGATGGGCAGGGCGCGGAAGAAGCCGTCCAGCAGCCAGCTCTTGCCCCGCCCCACGGCGCCATACAGGTACAGGCTCGGCGCCTGCGGGGTGGCCTGCTCCAGGGCGTCGGCCAGTTGCCCCATGCGCTCGATCACCTGCAACTGGCCATGGCTCAGGGTGTAGCCCAGGTCCTGGGCCTTATGGCGAAAGTAGTCATGGATCAGCGCGCCAGCGGCGCTCGGGCGGCGGGCGGGCCTGGCGAACAGGCGACGCCAGGGAGATCGAGTCTGTGCAGATTTTGGCGGTAAAGCGGCCAATGGTGATTACCCCGATGGTTCCAGGCCGCTCACCTTAAGAGCGGCGCGCCAATTTAACCAATAGAAAATGCCCCGGCCAGTCATCTCGAAAAGGCATGGCTGCAGCCGTGCCGGCGCAGCGCTCATGCCGTGAGCAATTAATACGCTAACTGGCGGTTTCCCCGCGGGTTGCTAACCTGACTTCAGCGAATGCTCCTCATAAGGATTGAGGCCTTGAATGGATATAAGGGTGTGGCAGTGATGAGCGCATTGCTCAGCGCGACAGCAGGGGCCGCGGACTTGCAGGTGCAGGTCCGGGTCGATGTGCTGCGTGGCTGCCAGTTGGTCGGCCAGCAGCGCGAAGCGGGGATCGAACAGCTCGGTACCCTGGACTTCGGCAGCACCGCACGCCTGGACGACCCGGCCGGGCCCTTGTCGGCGGCACTGCCGGGCAGCCGCCAGCCGCGCCTGGAATGCAACCCCGATACCCCCTATCAGATGCGCATCGACGGCGGCCTGCACGGTGGTGTCGGCGAAGTGCGCTACCTGGCCAGCAACACCCGGGCCGGCAAACCCATTCCTTATCGCCTCTACCAGGACCCGGCCCGGCGGATTCCGCTGCCGGTGAATGTACCGGTCAGTGGCCGGGTGCCGGATTCCGGCATGGTGGACCTGCCCTTGTACGGGCGTATCGAACCTTTGGCCGAGATCCCCCGGGCCGGCGGTTATTCCGATGTATTGAAAGTGACCCTGACCTGGTAGGGCCGGGGCATGGATGCTGCCACGAGTAACGGGGCAGAGCAGGGAGGGCGGTTCATGGTGAACGGCCCATGTGGGAGTCCTGATGGAACTGGGATGGCTGCAATGAAAGGCAGGACCTGGACGATTGTCGCCCTGGGTTCGTTGTGCCTGTTGGCGGACGATGCCCAGGCGGCAATCAGCGGGCAGATCCAGGCACGCCTGGTGATTACCGCTGCCTGCCAGGTCAGCAGCGGCGGCGATCCGTCTGCCAGCCCGATCGGCGACCCGGGCATGCTCAACTTCGGCCAGCAGGGCCCGACCTGGGTCGCGCCGATCAAGGCCAGCCTCACCAACAGCGCCGAGGGCCAGCTGCAGGTGGCCTGCAACTCCTCGGTCACCGGCTTCACCGTGACCATCAATGGCGGCCTCAACGGCGACGGCACGACCCGGCGCTTGAGCAATGGCCGCCAGACCATCCCCTATCGATTGTTCGTCGATGCTTCCGGTAGCGACAGCTACAGCATCGGCCAGCAGCGCAATTTCGCAGTGAGCAGCGGCAGACGGATTCCCATCCCGGTGTTCGGCTCTGTGGTCGCGAATACCCGCGCGGTTCCGGCAGGGCTCTACACCGACACCCTGACCATCACGCTGGATTGGTAAACCATGAGAGGACACACATCATGCACGCGCTTGTATCCAGAATCGGCTGGCCTCTGTTGGGGCTGGTCATGGCTTCAACGGCCAATGCCGCCACCACGGTCACCGGGCAGATCAGCTCGACCCTGATCCTCACCAGCAGTTGCCAGGTCAACGGCGTCGGCGGCAGCACCGGGCTGAACTTCGGTGCCCTGAACTTCGGCACCACCAACAGCCTGTTCACCACGGCCACCGGCCAGGTGCTGGGCGGCGGTGGCGGCGCGCTGTCGATCCTCTGCTCCACCGGCACCACGCCGACCCTGACCATCCAGGGCGGCGCCAATGACGGCAAGTCCACCGGTGGCACCCGGGCCCTGTTCGACGGGGTGGCCAACTATGTGCCCTATGACCTGTACACCGACTCCGGGCATTCGCAGATCGTCGCGATCAACGGCGTGATCAACCTGGCGCCAAGCACCGGGGTGGCGCAAACCGTGAACCTCTATGGCCAGGCGGTGGGCAAGGCGGGGCTACCGGCCGGCACCTACACCGATACGGTGTCCGTGCAACTGACCTTCTGATGCCATGGCCAGCCACGCTTGTGCGCTGCTGCTCCTGGCCTGCGCGAGTGCCTGGCCGGGGTGGATCGCTGCGGCCACCAGCCAGAGCTTCCAGGTCAGCGCCACCATCACCGCCGGGTGCCTGGTGGTGGGGGGCGTCAGCAACTACGGCAGCCTGGCCTTCGGCAGCCAGTCGGCGCTGTCCACCAGCACGGTCAGAGTGGCGCTCACCGGGGGCGTGCAGTTGCAGTGCACGCCGGGTGTGACCCTGAACATGACGGTGGACGGAGGCCAGTACAACAGCAGCGGCCGGCACATGCAGCTCAATAGCGGCAGTGCGCGGGTGGCCTATCAGTTGTTTCGCGATGCGGGCTACAGCCAGAGCCTGGGGATAGGCCAGAGCGTGGCCGTGGCCTACAGCGATGCCAATAACATCAGCCTGCCGATCTACGGGCAGGTGCAGTTGCCGGGCAATCAGCCTGGGGGGACGTACAGCGATGTGCTGCAGGTGCAGCTGTCGTGGTGATGGGGCGCATTCATAACCAGCCGGCAGGCGGACAAGGAGTAGCAGTATGCATTTACCTTTGCAGGGCATGCGGGGGACCGGTTATCTGATCCTGGCGGGGCTGTTGGCAGTTGTACCCAGGGTCCAGGCCGCCAGTTCGGTGCTGATCTGGCCGATCGACCCGGTACTGGAGGCCGATCAGCAGGCCAGCGCGCTGTGGCTGGAGAACCGCGGTACCGAGACCGCCAACCTGCAGATCCGGGTGTTTGCCTGGAGCCAGAGCGGCTTTGCCGACCAGTACCAGAACCAGCGCGATGTCATCGGCAGCCCGCCGGTGGCGAAGATCGAGCCGGGGCAGAAGCAACTGGTACGCCTGACCCGCACCCGCGAGGTGCCACCGGGGCAGGAGCTGGCGTACCGGATCATCATCGACGAGATTCCCTCGGCCAAGCCCATCACCCCGGAAGGGGATGCCAAGAGTGCGGCAGCGATCCGCTTCCAGATGCGCTACTCGGTGCCTTTGTTCGCCTATGGCGCCGGGCTGTGGAGCAAGGAAGACACCTCCCGTCCACGCGATCCCAAGGGGGCCGGCGTGCCGGACCTGAGCTGGCGCAAGGTGGCAGTGGACGGCAAGACGTTTTTCGAGCTGCGCAACCAGGGCGCGGTGCACGCCCGCCTGACCGATGTGGCCTTCAAGCAGGGCGGGCAGGCCCGGCCCGTGGCGCCTGGGCTGCTGGGCTATGTGTTGCCCGGGGCGGTGATGCGCTGGCCGGTGCCGGAAACCCTGGCGGCCGAGTCGACCCTGCAACTGCGGGTCAATGGAGCACCGCAGGTACAGGACCTGGCGCCTACGCACTGAGCCTCGGGCGCAACGCGGCCGCCAGTCGGACGGCCGGTGGGGAGAGGTACGGACGGATGTGAGCGCGGTGGCGCATCCGCCCCGGGATGGAGATGTCCATAGATGGACTTGAGCCCGCAATGAGCCAGGACCCGGCTCGGCGTTTTCGCAGGTGGCAAGGGCTGGTGACCGGCCTGTGTAGCCTGATGCTGGCCGCAGAGGTGCCGGCGGGCGAACTGCCGCCGCCGCCCAGCAGCCTGGAGTCGATGGCCGATGCACAGCTGTTTCTGGAACTGGTGATCAATCAGATGAACACAGGGAAGGTGGTGGCGGTGGAGCAGCGCTCCGGCCGGCTGTTTCTGCCGGCGCAGACCCTACGTGAAACCGGGATCAAGCTGCCCGAGGGGCTGGGCGCCGAGGTCGACCTGGACAGCCTGCCGGGCCTGCACAGCGACTACGACAGCCAGGGCCAGCGGCTGCTGCTGGACGTGCCGCCCGACTGGCTGCCGGAGCAATTCATCGGCAGCCGCCAGGCCTACCCACGGACCCCGGCCCTGAGCAGCTTCGGCGGGTTGCTCAACTATGACCTGTACCTCAACGACACCGATGACGGCGGCACCTACCTGGCGGCCTGGAACGAGGTGCGGCTGTTCGACTCCTGGGGCACGCTGTCCAACACCGGGCAGTACCGCCAGACCCTGTCGGGGGTTGGGAACAGCTCCCTGAACAACGGTTACCGACGCTATGACACCACCTGGCGTTTTTCCGACGATGAACGCCTGCTGACCTACGAGGCCGGCGACCTGATCAGTGGTGCCTTGCCCTGGAGCAACTCGGTGCGCCTGGGCGGGGTGCAACTGTCCCGGGATTTCTCGGTGCGTCCGGACCTGGTGACCTATCCCTTGCCGCAGTTCGCCGGGGAAGCAGCGGTGCCGTCCTCGGTGGACCTGTTCATCAACGGCTACAAATCCAGCAGCGCCGACCTGCAGCCCGGCCCCTACACCCTGACCAACATTCCCTTCATCAACGGCGCCGGCGAAGCGGTGGTGGTCACCACCGATGCCCTTGGCCGGCAGGTGTCCACCACGGTGCCGTTCTACGTCACCAGCACCTTGCTGCAAAAGGGCCTGACGGACTTCTCGGTGGCCGCGGGCACCTTGCGCCGGGACTACACCCAGCGCGACTTCGGCTATGGCCCGGGGGTGACTTCCGGCAGCCTGCGCTACGGCCTGAGCGACAGCCTGACCCTGGAAGGCCATGCCGAAGCCTCGGACTCCCTGACCCTGGGCGGGGTCGGCGGCAACCTGCGGCTGGGGCAGTTCGGGGTGATCAATACCGCCGTCAGCCAGAGCCGTTTCGACGGCGACGGCGGCCAGCAGTTGAGCCTTGGCTATCAGTACAGCAGCCAGCGCTACAGCGTCGCCTACCAGCGGGTGCAGCGGCGTGATCAGTACGCCGACCTGACGGTAGTCGACAGCCCCTACACCAGCCTCAGCCAGCGTAGCGAGCAACTGACCCTGAGCCTCAACCTGGAGCGCTTCGGCAGCCTGGGCGCCGGTTATTTCGACGTGCGCGCCGCCGACTCGACCCGTACCCGGCTGTTGAACCTGACCTGGAGCAAGCCGCTGTGGCACAGCAGCAGCTTCTACCTGTCGGCCAACCGCGAGATCGGCGACAGCCACTGGGCCATGCAGGCACAACTGGTGATCCCCTTCGACCTGCACGGCAGCCTGAGCCTGAGCAACGAGCGCAGCAAGACCGGGGAAAACCGCCAGCGGGTCAACTTCAGCCGCTCGGTGCCGATCGAAGGCGGGGTTGGCTACAACCTTGGCTACGCCACCGGCAGTGGCGCCCACTATCGCCAGGCCGATGTGACCTGGCGCCTGCAGTCGGTGCGCCTGCAGGCCGGGGTCTATGGCACCAGCGATGCCGAGACCCGCTGGGCCGATGCCAGCGGTTCACTGGTGTGGATGGACCGCCAGGTGTTCGCCGCCAACCAGATCGACGACGCCTTCGTGGTGGTCAGTACCGACGGCTACAAGGACATCCCGGTGCGCTATGAAAACCAGCTGGTGGGCCAGACCGACAAGAACGGCCATCTGCTGGTGCCCTGGAGCAGCGCCTATTACCGCGGCAAGTACGAGATCGATCCGCTGAACCTGCCGGCCAACGTGCAGAGCCCGAATGTCGAGCAGCGGGTGGCGGTGCGGCGTGGCAGCGGCTACCTGCTGGAGTTTCCGCTGCCCCGGATCATTGCCGCCAGCGTGGTGCTGGTGGACGCCCAGCAGCGCGAGCTGCCCCTGGGCAGCAACGTCACTCATGAGCAGAGCGGGGCGCGGACGGTGGTCGGCTGGGATGGGCTGGTCTATCTGGAAAACCTCGCGGCCCAAAACACCCTGCACGTGGAACTGGCCGACGGCAAGACCTGCCGGGCGCAGTTCGACATCGACATGCAACAGCAGCAGGTGCCGTTGATCGGCCCGCTGGTCTGTCAGTAACGGCGGTATCACCGGATCAAGGAGCGTGGCGTGTGAATGCGGGCAAGGGATGGCGACAGGCAATACTGGGGCTGCTGGCGAGCGTGCTGTCGTGCACGGCCCAGGCACTGTGCACGACGGTCCCGACCGCGCCGGCAGGCTTCGGTACCGTCAGCTCGATCCTGGTGCGCACCACCTCGCAGCCGGCCTCCACCACCAATGCCGGGCTGAGCTGTACCGGCTCGCTGCTGAGCATTCTGGCCAGCAACGATCATTTCTACGCCACCATCACCTCCACCACCAGCGGCATGGTGGGACCTACCGGCGACGTCATCAGCTACACCCTGTACGCCAACAACAGCACCAGCTATCCGATCACCCGCGGGGTGCAGTTCGACTTCGCCCGCAATTCCATCATCGACCTGCTGGGCCTGCTGGGCAGCCCGACCGTGGCCAAGACGGTGCCCATCTACCTGGGTACCCTCACCGGCAGCAACGTTGCGGCGGGGGTCTATACCGAGAACCTGAGCATTCTCTGGAGCTGGAACTATTGCTCCGGAATCGGCGCCCTGGGGATCTGTCTGGGCAGGGATGTCGGCAGCGGTACCCAGAGCCTGACCGTGAACATGACGGTGTCCAACGATTGCGTGATCACTGCGCCGAACATCAGTTTCGGCAGCGCGCCGGTGATCAGCGCCTTCGCGACGGTGACCGGGCAGACCATCAACCTGGCCTGCACCAAGGGCAGTGCCTACACCGTGGGCCTGAGCGACGGCCAGCACCCGGTGAGTGCGGGGGGGCGCAGGCAGATGATTTCCGGCAGCAACTACCTGGCCTACGACATCTTCAAGAGTGCCGGTAGCACCCGCTGGGGCAGTGTCGGCAGTGCCCGGCGCTCCAGCACCGATGCCGAGGTGAACCCCGGCAACGGCCTGGGCACCGGCAGCCAGATCTTCAACTACAACGCCAGGATCTACACCGACCAGAGCACCCCGCCGGCCGGCACCTATATCGACAACGTGGTGCTGGACGTGGGCTTCTGAGGGCTACAGGGGAATTTCCGCCGGGCCGACCATGGCGTAGTTGTAGCCCTGGCCGGACCAGTACTGCGCCTGCAACGGGCCCTCGCGGCGGCTGCCCGGGGGCAGCAGCTTGTTCTGCGGCCCTGGCGGGCGGATGTAGAAGCTGACCTTGCGCCCCTCGCGATCCTCGTACAGCACCATGGCCGCCGGGCCTTGCTCGGTGCTCAGCAGGCGCCCGCTGACGGCCCTGAACCCGGCCCCCTGCAGATCCGGCAATGGGCTGGCCTGGGTGAAGTAGCGGTCCAGCCAGGCCTGCATGCTCTGATTGCCCTGTACCTTGAAGTCGGCGGGGAGCATGCCCTGTTCGGCAAACAGACGATAGGCCTGCAGGGCGTCGGTCATGGGCAGCACGCTGCTGCCGGCCAGGGTCAGTTCCCGCGCCTGCCAGCCGCTCAGGCCGCCCACGCCCACCGCCATCAGGAGCACCGCGGCACTGGCCAGGCGGCGCAGGCTACGTTGCTTCAGGCGCGCGCGGATCTGCACAGGGTCCAGCGCCGGGTTGGCCGGCTGCAGCAGGGCACCACCCAGGGCCGCCCGCAGGTGCTGGGCGTCCTGCTGCCAGGCCTGGACCCGGGCCGCGACCTGCGGGTGGCTGGCCAGGTAGTGCTCCAGCAGCCGGCGGTCCTGCTCACTGAGTTGGTGATCGACATAAGCGTGCAAGTCGCTGTCGCTGGGGGGCAGGCTGATCATTTGAGTATCCGTAGAGAAGGGCTGCTGATTTCGCCGTCGCTGAGTTGGCGCAGGGCCTGGCGGGCCCGGGACAGGCGCGACATCACGGTGCCGGTGGGCACCTGGAGAATCTCGGCGATCTCCTTGTAGCTCAAGCCTTCCACCGACACCCAGAGCAGCAGGGCGCGCTGTTCGGCATTCAGGCGGTCGAAGGCTTCCAGGGTCGATTGCGCCATCACCGTGCGCTCCACCGAGGGCTGGCTGTCGTCACGGCCGGTGAAGAACTCCAGCATCCGCGCGTAGCGTCGGGAACGCCGGTGGGCATCGAGGAACTGCCGGTAGAGGATTTCGAACAGCCAGGCCCGCAGGTCGCCTTCGGGGCGTTTCCCGGTCCATCCGGCGAGGGCGCGTTCCAGGCAGGCCTGCACCAGATCGTCGGCGCTGCTGGGCTGGCGCGTCAGGGACAGGGCAAAGCGGCGCAGCCTTGGAATCAGCGGGCGTAGCTGTTGGTCGAGATCGTTCATGAAATCCTGCGGATGCTGGGCCAGTCACTAGGCTTGAGGCTAGGAAGACGCGCCGCACAGCAGGTTATTCCAGCCGCAGGAAAATAAATACCGGTCGTGGAATAACCCTGGGCGAGCTGCGTCTGACAGGTCCTTGCCCTCATGGCTATGCGTATTGGAGATGTCCCATGGTTGATCCTTCATCAAAGCCCGACCGCCCACCCCTGGGGCCTGTCAGCCTGACCCTGCGCCTGGGGGCAATCGCCCTGGTGGTGGCCGTCGCTGCGGGGGCTCTGGCCTATGTGCATGGCAGCCTCGATCCCGGTCGCCTGACCCCCAAGGCCCTGGTGGATGTGCTGGAAACCAACAATGGCGTGCACCCGGGGTATCGCCGCAACCATGCCAAAGGGGTGTGCGTCATCGGCTACTTCGAAAGCAGCGGCGAGGCCCGGGCCTACTCCACGGCGCTGGTGTTCAATGAGGCACGCACGCCGGTGGTGGGGCGCTTTGCCCTGCCCAGTGGCAACCCCTATGCGCCGGACAGCAGCGTGCCGATCCGCAGCCTGGCGCTGCGTTTCCTCCAGGCCAACGGCCAGCAGTGGCGGACCGGGATGAACAGCATGCCGGTGTTCCCGGTGGGCACTCCCGAAGCCTTCTATCAGTTGCAACAGGCCGGCTCCCCTGATCCGGCCACGGGCAAGCCGGACCCGAGCAAAGTGCCGGCATTCTTCGCCAGTCATCCCGAGGCGACGCCGTTCCTGCAATGGGTCAAGGGCGCCAAACCTTCGGCCAGCTATGCCAGTGAAAGCTACAACGGGATCAATGCCTTCTACCTGGTGGATGGCAGCGGCAAGCGCCAGGCAGTGCGCTGGGGGGTAGTGCCCGAGACCCGGGATGGGCCTGATGCAGGCAGTGCCCCGCAAGGCGCCGACTACCTGGAGCAGGACCTGGTTCGGCGCCTGGCCCAAGGGCCGCTGCGCTGGCGCTTGCAGATCACCCTGGCGGCGCCCGGCGACCCCACGGATGACGCCAGCAAGGCCTGGCCGGCGCAGCGGCCGGTAATCAACGCCGGGACCCTGGTGCTGCAAAGCACCCAGGCGCAGAACAGCGGCGAGTGTCGGGACATCAATTACGACCCGCTGATCCTGCCCAGCGGCATCCAGGCGTCCGACGACCCCCTGCTGGCAGCGCGCTCTGCGGCCTACGCCAGTTCCTACCTGCGTCGCACCAGCGAAGTCAGCCAATTGCCCGGCGCCCAGGAGCCACGTCCATGAATAGCCAACCTCGACATTTCGCTCCCCTGGCGCGCCTGCTGCACTGGCTGATGGCGTTGCTGATCATCGCCATGCTGTTCATCGGCGCCGGCATGGTGGCGTCGGTTTCCGCGCGTCATGAATGGCTGATCCACCTGCACAAGCCCCTGGGGATCGCCATCCTGCTGTTGGTGCTGGTGCGCCTCTGGGTGCGGTTTTACACCCGACAACCGCCGTTGCCGGCAGACCTGCCGGGCTGGCAGGTGCTGGCGGCCAAGGCCTCCCATGTGCTGCTGTACGCCTTGATGCTGAGCCTGCCGCTGCTGGGCTGGGGCATGATCTCGGCGGCCGGCGACCCGGTGATGCTCGGCAGTTCGCTGCAACTGCCGGCGATCCTGCCGGCCAATGCCCAGCTGTTTGCGGTGTTGCGCAAGGCCCATGGTTATCTGGCGTACCTGCTGTTTTTCACCGTGCTGCTGCACCTGGCCGCGGCGCTGTTCCATGGCTGGGTGCGTCGCGATGGCGTGCTGCAGAGCATGCTGCGCGGCCGCGGTTGATTGAACTCGGCGGCGCCGGGCTCAAGTGGCGCAACGCACCCTGGCCGCGGCTTTGCCCGGGGCCAGGCTCCATAGCCAGTAGATCAGCGCCACGCCGTTGATCCCGGCACCCAGCAGGCAGACCCCGGTCCAGCCGGCCCAGGCATAGGTGGCGGTGGCGGCGATGGAGCCTGCGGCGCTGCCCAGGGAATAGAACAGCATGTAGCCGGCGGCCAGTCGGCTCTGCGCCTCGGGGCGCACGCTGTAGATCAGGCTCTGGCTGGTGACGTGCACGGCCTGCAGGCCCAGGTCGAAGCTGATTACCCCGAACAGCAGGGCCCACAGGGACGATTGAGTGAAGGCAATGGGCAGCCAGGACAGCAGCATCAGGCCCAGTGCCAGGCCGCTGGTCCACTGCGCCAGGCCGCGGTCGGCCAGGTGCCCGGCCCGTGCCGCGCCCAGGGCGCCTGCCGCGCCGGCGAGGCCGAACAGGCCGATCTCGGTGTGGGACAAGGACAGTGGCGGGGCACTCAATGGCAACACCAATGGCGTCCACAGCACGGTGCCGGCGGCGAAGATCAGCATCGCCAGCACCGCCCGGTCCCGCAGCACTTTTTCCTCCCTGAACAGTTGCAGCAGCGAACCGAGTAATTGCCCGTAACCCTGGGTGGCCTTGGGTTGCTCGTGGGTAGGCAGGGTTTTCCACAGGGCCAGGGCCACCAGCAGGGTCAGCCCGGCGGACAACAGATAGACCGAACGCCAGCCCGCCAGGTCGGCCATGGTCCCGGCCACGGTACGGGCCAGCAGGATGCCTACCACCACGCCGCTGGTGACCATGCCCACGGTTCGGCCGCGTTGCTCTGCCGGGGCCAGGTTGGCGGCGTAGGCCACCAGTACCTGGGTTACCACCGCCAGCAGGCCGATGCAGGCCATGCCCAGCAGCAGCCAGGCGCTGCTCGGGGCCAGGGCCACGGTGAGCAGGGCCAGCACCGAGAGCAGGGTCTGGGTCACGATCAGCCGTCGCCGGTTGTACAGGTCCCCCAGGGGCACCAGCAACAGCAGGCCCAGGCCATAGCCGACCTGGGTCAGGGTGATGACGATGCCCACGGTGGCCGGCGCCAGGTCGAAGGTATGAGCCATGGCATCCAGCAGTGGCTGGGCGTAGTAGACGTTACCCACCGCCAGACCGCAGGCGATGGCGAACAGCAGCACCACTTTGGTGGAAAGAGCAGGCGAGGCATGAGGGGAAGAATTGGCTGACATGTTGGGCTCCGAGTTTTGGTTTCATAATGAAACCAGTTGTACGGTAAAGATCGCGGTTTTATATTGCAACCACTTTCCTTTGGCCTGATCGGAGAATGCCCTACATGGTCAAGCGCACCAGCCTGCAAGATGCCGAGTGCCCGGTTGCCCGCTCACTGGACGCCATTGGCGACTGGTGGTCGCTGCTGATCGTGCGGGATGCCTTTGACGGAATCCGCCGTTTTGGCGAGTTCCAGCGCAACCTCGGCATGGCCAAGAACATCCTGGCCACACGCCTGCGGACCCTGGTGGAACATGGGGTGTTCGAGGTTGTCCCGGCGTCCGATGGCAGTGCCTACCAGGAGTACGTGCTGACGGAAAAGGGCAAGGGGCTGTTTCCCCTGATCATCGGCTTGCGCCAATGGGGCGAAGCGTTTTTCTACCAGGAAGGGGAAGCGCATTCACGGATGGTCGACCGGCAGACCGGGCAGCCGTTGCGCGCGCTGGAACTGCGCTCGGCGGACGGGCGCTTGCTGGGGCCGGAGGATTGCCGGCGGGTGCCGGTCGGGGAGGGTGACTGAGGGCTGCGCAACGGGGGGCGCAGCCCTCAGTCGGGTTCAGCGCAGGTGATCCACCAGGTCGGCCAGGGTGCTCAGCACATCCTTGCCCAGTTGCATGGAGCGTTTGCCCGACCAGCCGGTGAGCGGGTTGGGGTTGTCATCGTGGTCCTTGAAGGGCATTTCCAGGGTCAGGGCCAGGCAGTCGTACTTTTCCCCGACGGCATTGCAGGCCAGGGCCATGTTGGCCTGGCCGGGTTTGTCCCGGGTGTAGCCGTGGGTGGTCTGGAAGTCCCGGGTCTGGCGTTTCAGGTGGCTGCGGAAATGCTCCTCGAGCTTCTCCAGTCGCGGGGTGTAGCCCGGGTTGCCTTCGCAGCCGGCGGTGAACACGTGGGGAATCTCTTCATCGCCGTGCACATCGAGAAACAGGTCGACGCCGTATTGTTCCATCTGCTGCTGGACGAACAGCACTTCCGGGCTGAGTTCCTGGCTGGCGGTCTGCCAGGCACGGTTCAGGTCCTGGCCCTGGGCGTTGGTGCGCAGGTGGCCGTGGAATGCGCCGTCGGGGTTCATGTTCGGCACCAGGTACAGGTCGGCCTTGGCCAGTAGCGCGTTGAGCTCCGCATCATCGTGACGGAACAGGCGCTCGATCACGCCCTCCATGAACCATTCGGCCATGTGCTCACCGGGATGCTGCTGGGCGATGATCCAGATCTTGCGTTGGCCTGGCGCGCCGCTGCCTTTGCGCAGCAACTGGATGTCCCGGCCTTCGACGCTTTTACCCACGGCCAGCAACTCGGTGCCGGCCTTGGTCAGGGCCTGGTCGATCAGCCAGTCGTGGCGGCCACGGCTGTAGGGTTCGAAGTAGGCGAACCAGGCATGGGTCTGGGTGGCTTCCAGGTTGAAGCGCAAGGCGTCGCCTTCGAAGATCGTCGGTACGCGAAACCAGTTCACATGGTCGTAGGAGGCCACTGCCTGGTAGCCGGTCCAGGCTTTGTTGTAGGAGGACTGGCTGGCGTTGGTCAGGCGAAACCAGTGTTCCTGGCCGACATGCAGGCCGCTGACCTTGAAATGAAACCACTGGAAGTGCGGGCTGCGGGTATCCGGGCGGATGGCCAGCAGTGCCTGCAACGGGTTGCTGATATCCAGTACGTCGATGTTGCCACTGTCGAAATCAGCGCAAATATCAAAAGAAGTGTGATTGCCCACGGTCATAATCGATTCCTTATCAGGATTGTTATGAGCGCTACTCTACACAGAAGGGGGGGTAAAAGAAGGGGGGCGTCGTCCTTGACGCAGACGAAGCTTAGTGGCTATGCGATTGATTCTCAAGCGCTACTTTTTGATTTGCGAGGCTTTTACGACGGGCGTTTGCTTGCAAAAGGACATTCTTTTGCTATCATCGCCGCCATTATTTTTTGCGACACCTACAGTCTTCATTAGCCTGAAGCCAAGCCAGAAAAACTGGCAAAAAAAAAAGACCCGGCAAAAAGCCGGGTCAAAAACCGTGATTAGCCTGATGAGGAGATAATCCAAAGGTCCGACCTAAGGTCCTTTGGGCTATCGACTGATCTCGCGACCAGTTGCTTGCAATAATAATCATTATCATTTGCAAGTCAAATGTTTTTCCCCGCCTTCCGGAAAATATTTTTTCCACTTCCGTTTTTTCCCGTCGCTGGCTTCACGTCCAGCCGTGCGCAGGGCTTCAGTTCGACTCAACGCGCTGGCTTTCCAGTGATTTGTCCACCAGGGCCTTGGCCAGATCGATCATGTGCACCACTGAAAACGCCAGGTCGCGATTGGCTCCCCGCAGATTGTCCGCTGCATCGTAGGCGGTGGCCGCTGCACAGCGCAGCAGGTCGGAAGCGTGGATCATGGCTTCCTCGCTGCTCAGGCTGCGCCTGATTTCGAAGAACTTCTCTTCCTTGTCTGACTCGGTAATGGCCGGCTTCAAGTAATAGTCCATTGCGCGTCGGGCAGCCTGGCTGTCCTTGAGTGAGCTTAATGTGGTCTCTGTATCGAGTTCCGGCACGTCCTTGCTGCTTGTGTTCATGAAGTGTTCTGCCCTGTCTGAGAAAGGAAATAGGGGTAGGCCGATGTTAATACACATTGTAATTGTGACGGGATTTCAAATACTACAAGTTGTGTGTTGAGGCTGGAAATACACAACGTATTGTTCGGCCCATGGACAAATGGATCGAGTTGGTCAAAGCCAACATGAAAGGCCGCAAGGTCACACAGGAAAAGCTCGCCGAGCGCCTGGGCATGTCTCAAGGGGGTATCGGTCACTGGTTGAGCAAGCGCCGCCAACCGAAGATCGAAGACATGAACCGGGTGCTGGAAGAGATCGGCATGGGCTTTCTCGAAGTGGCCCTGGTGGTCCGCGAGAAACCCTTGCTAGGAGACGATGGCGAGCCCCTGGCAGACGGGCCTGCGCTGCTCAACAAGTACAACCCGTACTTCCGTTACCCGGTGAGCGATTGGCGGGTGGCCGGCGAGGTTCGCGAAGACGGGCAGCCTGCCTACGTGCCGGAGCGCTACGAGCTTTCCGACTATCAGGCCCGGGGCGCGGCATTCTGGCTGGTGGTGGTCGGCGACGCGATGATCGCTCCTAGCGGTCTGAGCATCAGCCAGGACATGCTGATCCTGGTGGACCCGGCGATTGGCGCCGAACCCGGGAAGTTGGTGGTTGTACAGTGTCCTGGTAGTGACGAGGCGATCTTCCGCAAGTTGGTGCAAGAGGGTGGTTTGCGTTACCTGGTTCCGCTCAATCCTACTTATCCGAAGATGCTCTACAGCGACAAGTGCCGGATTATTGGTGTAGTCGTACAAGCTACTGCGAAGTTTTAACTTTCCCTAGAAGCCCCTTCCTGCAAACAGGAAGGGGCTTTCTTACTTGGGAGTTATTCCAACTCCACCAGTGCACTGCCTTCGCTGACCATTTCGCCTTCCTGGCAATACAGCGCCTTGATGACCCCGGCCTGGGGTGCACGAATGCTGTGTTCCATCTTCATGGCTTCCAGCACCACCAGTTGGGCACCGGCCTCGACGCTTTGACCCGGGCTGACCAATATCCGAACGATGCTGCCATTCATCGGCGCAGTCAGCCCGCCTTGCTGGCTATGGCTGGCTTCGGCCGCGGCAATCGGGTCATAGGCGCTGACGGCATGTGTGTCGCCCTGCCAGTTCAGGTACAGGGTGTCGCCGCGACGGATGGCCCGGTGCTCGCGGCGCAGTCCCTGTTGCTCTGTCCATAGGTGCTCGCCCTGCAGCTCAAAGGCCGCAGTGCGAGCGCCAAGGCTGATGGCCTGATCCTGGCCGGCGCAGCTCAGGTGCAGGCTGGTTTGCGCTGGCAGGCCGTTGCGCCAGCCGTTGATGGCGGACCATGGCGAGTCGGGATCATCGCTTCGTGTGAGTGGCGGCTGGCTCTGGCTGAAGGCGTGGGCGGCGGCTTGCCAGAAGTCTGCACTCAGCTCGCCTGCGGCTGGCAGCAACTGCTCCTGATAGCGAGGGATAAAGCCGGTATCCAGCTGCGCTTCGGCAAAGGCCGGGTGGGCAATGATGCGCCGCAGAAACGCCAGGTTGGTCTTCAGGCCACCGATGACGAACTCGTCGAGCATGCTCAGCAACCGCAGGCGCGCCTGCTCGCGGTCTTCGCCCCAGGCAATGAGCTTGCCCAGCATCGGGTCGTAGAAGGGCGAAACGCTGTCGCCTTCCTCGACACCGCTGTCCACCCGCCGACCGGGGCCTGCAACCGATTCGCGGTACAGCTCCAGGCGCCCGGTGGCCGGAAGAAAGTCGTTGGCCGGGTCTTCGGCATACAGCCGTACTTCGATCGCATGCCCGCGTAGCGGCACCTGCTCCTGGCTGATGGGCAGGGTTTCGCCGCGGGCCACGCGGATCTGCCAGGCCACCAGGTCCAGGCCGGTGATGGCCTCGGTGACCGGGTGTTCCACCTGCAATCGGGTGTTCATCTCCATGAAGAAGAACTCGCCACGGGCATCCAGGAGAAACTCCACGGTGCCCGCGCCCACGTAGCCAATGGCCTGGGCCGCGCGCACCGCGGCTTCGCCCATGGCCTTGCGCAGTTCGGGGCTGAGGCCCGGGGCCGGAGCTTCCTCGACCACTTTCTGGTGGCGGCGCTGGATCGAACAGTCGCGTTCGTTGAGGTACAGGCAGTTGCCGTGCTGGTCGGCAAACACCTGGATCTCCACGTGCCGTGGCTTGAGCAGGTACTTTTCCACCAGCATCCGCGAATCGCCGAAGGACGACTGGGCTTCGCGCTGGGCCGAGGCCAGGGCTTCGGCCAGTTGGCTGACGTCCTCGACGACTTTCATGCCCTTGCCGCCACCGCCCGCGGTGGCCTTGAGCAGCACCGGGTAGCCGATGCGTTCGGCGGCATTGCGGAAGGTTTCCAGGTCCTGGGCTTCACCGTGGTAACCCGGAACCAGGGGCACCCCGGCGGTTTCCATCAGCGCCTTGGCTGCCGACTTGCTGCCCATGGCGTCGATGGCCGCGGCAGGCGGGCCGAGGAAAATCAGCCCGGCGGCTTCGATGGCTCGGGCAAAACCGGCGTTCTCCGAGAGAAATCCATACCCGGGATGGATGGCCTGGGCGCCGCTGGCCCGGGCGGCGGCAATCAGCTTGTCGATCTGCAGGTAGCTGTCGGCAGCCTTGCTGCCGCCCAGGTCCACGCGGATATCCGCTTCACGGCTGTGCCGGGCGTCGCGGTCGGTAGCGCTGTGCACGGCCACGGTGGTCAGGCCCAGGGCCTTGGCGGTGCGCATCACCCGGCAGGCGATCTCGCCGCGGTTGGCCACCAGCAGGGTGTCTAGAACAGGGGCGCTCATCAACGGGACTCCTTGGATGTGGTCTCGGACTGCCAGCTGGGCGGGCGTTTTTCCAGGAATGCCCGCAGGCCTTCCTGGCCTTCGGCGCTGACCCGGATGCGGGCGATGGCGTTTTCGCAATAGCGACGCAGGGCGGTGGTCAACGCGCCGTTGCCCACTTCCCGCAGCAGGTCCTTGCTGGCGCGCATCGCCTGGGGACTGTTGAGCAGCAGATTGTCGACCCACTGCTGGACCTGTTGATCCAGCTCTGCGGCGGGATAGCTTTCTGCCAGGAGACCGATTTCCCGCGCCCGCTGGCCGCCAAAGCGTTCGGCGGTGAGGGCATAGCGGCGGGCAGCGCGTTCGCCGATGGCCTGGACCACGAACGGGCTGATGACCGCTGGTGCCAGGCCGATGCGCACTTCGGAGAGGCAGAACTGCGCCTCGTCACTGCCGATGGCCATGTCGCAGCAACTGATCAGGCCCAGGGCCCCGCCAAAGGCCGCGCCTTGCACCACCGCCAGGGTCGGGATCTTCAGCTTGGCCAGGTTGTACATCAGCTCCGCCAGTTCCCGGGCGTCGTCGAGGTTGGTGTGGTAGTCGAGCTCGGCCGATTGCTGCATCCAGGCCAGGTCGGCGCCGGCGCTGAAATGCCGGCCGCGCCCGCGCAGCAGCAGGAAGCGCAGGTTCGGGTCGCCCTGCACCTGATCCAGGGCGAGGATCAGTTCACGGATCATTTCGGCGTTGAAGGCGTTGTTCTTGTCTTCGCGGCTGAGCCACAGGGTGGCGAAGCCTCGAGGGTCACGCAGCAGTTCCAGGGTATTGAAGTCGCTCATGTTCTTCTCGCGCAGGATTACATGCGGAACACGCCGAAGCGGCTCTGTTCGATGGGGGCGTTGAGGGCCGCAGACAGGGCCAGGGCCAGCACGTCACGGGTTTGCGCCGGGTCGATGACGCCGTCATCCCAGAGCCGTGCGCTGGAGTAGTAAGGGTGCCCCTGATGCTCGTACTGGTCGAGGATCGGCTGCTTGATCTGGGCTTCCTGGGCGGCGTCGAAGCTTTGCCCGCCGCGCTCGGCCTGTTCGCGCTTGACCTGCACCAGGACTCCGGCGGCCTGCTCGGCCCCCATCACGCCGATGCGCGCGTTGGGCCACATCCACAGGAAGCGCGGGTCATAGGCCCGGCCGCACATGCCGTAGTTGCCGGCACCGAAACTGCCGCCGATGATCACCGTGAACTTCGGTACCTGGGCGCAGGCCACTGCGGTCACCAGCTTGGCGCCGTGCTTGGCGATGCCGCCAGCCTCATATTTCTGCCCCACCATGAAACCGGTGATGTTCTGCAGGAACAGCAGCGGAATCCCGCGCTGGCAGGCCAGTTCGATGAAGTGCGCGCCTTTTTGCGCGGCTTCGGCGAAGAGGATGCCGTTGTTGGCGAGGATGGCCACCGGGTAGCCGTGCAGGTGGGCGAAGCCGCAGACCAGGGTGGTGCCGAACAGGGCCTTGAACTCATCGAATACCGAACCGTCCACCAGCCGGGCGATGACTTCACGTACATCGAACGGCTGCTTGGGATCGGCCGGGACCACGCCATAGAGTTCGTCGCGGGCATACAGCGGAGCGATCGGCGTGCGTTGTTGCAATTGGCCCTGTTTGTGCCAGTTGAGGTTGGCCACGCTGCGCCGGGCCAGGGCCAGGGCGTGCTCGTCGCTCTCGGCATAGTGGTCGGCGACCCCGGAAATCTTGCAATGCACATCGGCGCCGCCCAGGTCCTCGGCACTTACCACTTCGCCGGTAGCGGCTTTCACCAGGGGAGGGCCGGCGAGAAAGATAGTGGCTTGTTCACGGACCATGATGGCTTCGTCGGCCATGGCCGGAACATAGGCACCGCCGGCGGTGCAGGAGCCCATCACCACGGCGATCTGCGGGATGCCCTGGGCGCTCATGTTGGCCTGGTTGAAGAAGATCCGCCCGAAGTGCTCGCGGTCCGGGAACACTTCATCCTGGCGCGGCAGGTTGGCGCCGCCGGAGTCCACCAGGTAGATGCACGGCAGGCGGTTCTGCTGGGCGATGGTCTGCGCCCGCAGGTGCTTTTTCACCGTCAGCGGGTAATAGGAACCGCCTTTCACCGTGGCGTCGTTGGCCACGATCATGCATTCGACGCCTTCCACCCGGCCGATACCGGCAATCACGCCAGCGGCGGGTACGTCTTCGCCATAGACCTCATAGGCGGCCAGGGCACTGATTTCCAGGAACGGCGAGCCGGGGTCGAGCAGGCGGTTGATGCGCTCGCGGGGCAGCAGCTTGCCTCGCGAAGTGTGGCGCTCCTGGGCCTTGGCGCCGCCGCCTTGCTGGACCTGGGCGAGCAGGCTGTGCAAGGCGTCGACCTGGGCCAGCATCGCCTCGCTGTTGGCCACGAACTCCGCCGAGCGCGGGTTGAGCTGGGTATGCAAGATTGCCATGGACAGCTCCGTTAGCGGGTTTCGTTGAACAGTTCGCGACCGATCAGCATGCGGCGGATCTCGCTGGTGCCGGCGCCGATCTCGTAGAGCTTGGCGTCGCGCAGCAGGCGGCCGGCGGGGAATTCATTGATGTAGCCGTTGCCGCCCAGGATCTGGATTGCGTCGAGGGCCATCTGGGTCGCGCGCTCGGCGCTGTAGAGGATCACTCCGGCGGCATCCTTGCGGGTGGTTTCGCCGCGCTCGCAGGCTTGGGCCACCGCATACAGGTAGGCGCGGCTGGCGTTGAGCTGGGTGTACATGTCGGCGATCTTGCCCTGGATCAGCTGGAATTCGCCGATGCTCTGGCCGAACTGCTTGCGGTCGTGGATGTAGGGCACCACCAGGTCCATGCAGGCCTGCATGATCCCGGTGGGGCCGCCGGAGAGCACCACGCGCTCGTAGTCGAGGCCGCTCATCAGCACTTTGACGCCACCATTGAGCACGCCGAGGATGTTTTCCTCCGGCACTTCCACGTCATCGAAGAACAGCTCGCAGGTGTTGGAGCCGCGCATGCCCAGCTTGTCGAACTTGTTGCTGCGGCTGAAGCCTTTCCAGTCGCGCTCGACGATGAACGCGGTGATGCCGTGGGGGCCTTTCTCCAGGTCGGTCTTGGCGTAGATCACGTAGGTGTTGGCATCGGGGCCGTTGGTGATCCAGGTCTTGCTGCCGTTGAGCACGAAATGGTCGCCGCGTTTGTCGGCCCGCAGCTTCATCGACACCACGTCGGAGCCGGCATTGGGTTCGCTCATGGCCAGGGCGCCGATGTGTTCGCCGCTGATCAGCTTGGGCAGGTATTTGCTCTTCTGTTCGTGGTTGCCGTTGCGGTTGATCTGGTTCACGCAGAGGTTGGAGTGCGCGCCGTAGGACAGCGCCACCGAGGCCGAGCCGCGGCTGATCTCCTCCATGGCCACCACATGCGCCAGGTAACCCAGGCCGGCGCCACCGTATTCTTCCGCCACGGTGATGCCCAAGAGGCCCATGTCGCCGAATTTGCGCCACATGTCGGCGGGGAACAGGTTGTCGACATCGATCTGCGCTGCCCGGGGTGCCAGCTCCGCCTTGACGAAGGCCTGGACCTGTTGGCGCAGCATGTCGATGGTTTCACCGAGGGCGAAGTTCAGGGTCGGGTAACTCATGGCGGGGCACCTTCAAACTTGTTTTTATTGAGGGAACAGGATGTCGAGAGCGGCGCGGCCTGGCTCTCACCTTTACGTTAACGTAAACCTGCGACCGATGGCTGTCAATCGCCCTTTACGTAAACGTCAACTTGCGCCAGAGTAGCGAGGCTTTCGATTGGAGCCAGGCTGTTTTGCACCTTTCGCCTGGCTCCTGCACACCCACTAATAAAGACAATAGGGGTCGTCATGGAACACTCGGGTTTCCAGCCGGATCGCAGTTACACCCGTGGTACGCAATACCAGCCGCTGCTGGCGTTGACCATCGGCCAGGCTTTCGATAACACCGTCGCCGCCTATCCCCAGGGCGAGGCTCTGGTGGTGCGCCACCAGCAGCTGCGCTACACCTGGCAGCAACTGCGCGAGGCGGTCGACCTGCATGCCCGGGCGCTGCTGGCCCTGGGGCTCAAGACCGGCGATCGCCTGGGGATCTGGGCCCCCAACTGCGCCCAGTGGTGCATCGCCCAGTTCGCCAGCGCCAAGATCGGCGCGATTCTGGTGAACATCAATCCGGCCTACCGCAGTTCCGAGCTGGAGTATGTGCTCAGGCAGTCCGGCTGCCAGTGGCTGATCTGCGCCGGCGCCTTCAAGACGTCCGATTACCACGGCATGCTCCAGGGCCTGGTGCCCGAGCTGGCGGAACAGTCCATCGGCCAATTGCACAGCGAGCGGTTACCCGAGCTGCGCGGGGTGATCAGCCTGGATGCGCAGCCGCCGTCGGGTTTCCTGCCCTGGTCGCAGCTATCGGCGCTGGGGGCGGGGGCCACGGCCGAGCAGTTGCAGGCGCGCCAGGACAGCCTGGATTTCGACCAGCCGGTGAATATCCAGTACACCTCCGGCACCACCGGTTTCCCCAAGGGCGCGACCCTGAGCCACTACAACATCCTCAACAACGGTTACATGGTGGGGGAGAGCCTGGGCCTGACTGCTGCCGACCGGCTGGTGATCCCGGTGCCGCTGTACCACTGCTTCGGCATGGTCATGGGCAACCTGGGGTGCATCACCCACGGCACCACCATGATCTACCCCAATGACGCCTTTGACCCGCTGCTGACCTTGACCGCGGTGGCCGAAGAGCGCGCCACCGGCCTGTACGGCGTACCCACGATGTTTATCGCTGTGCTCGATCAGCCCCGACGCAGCGAGTTCGACCTGTCGAGCCTGCGGACCGGGATCATGGCCGGGGCCACCTGCCCGATCGAGGTGATGCGTCGGGTGATCAGCGAAATGCACATGAGCGAAGTGCAGATCGCCTACGGCATGACCGAAACCAGCCCGGTGTCGCTGCAGACCGGGCCGGACGACGACCTGGAACTGCGGGTGACCACCGTGGGCCGGACCCAGCCGCACCTGGAGAGCAAGATCATCGACGAGGCCGGCAATGTGGTGCCCCGCGGCACCATCGGTGAGCTGTGCACCCGGGGCTACAGCGTCATGCTCGGTTACTGGAACAACCCTGAGGGCACCCGCGAGTCCATCGATCAGGCCGGCTGGATGCACACCGGTGACCTGGCCACCATGAACCAGCAGGGGTACGTGTGCATTGCCGGGCGCAACAAGGACATGATCATTCGCGGTGGCGAGAACATTTATCCACGAGAGCTGGAAGAGTTCTTCTTCACCCATCCTGCGGTGGCCGATGTGCAGGTAATCGGCATCCCCTGCGACAGGTACGGCGAGGAGATCGTCGCCTGGATCAAGTTCCACCCCGGCCATTCGGCCAATGAGCTGGAGCTGCAGACCTGGTGCAAGGAGCGTATCGCGCACTTCAAGACGCCGCGTTACTTCAAGTTCGTTGAAGAGTTTCCCATGACCGTGACCGGTAAGATCCAGAAGTTCCGCATGCGCGAAATCAGCATCGAGGAGCTGCGTGAGCGCATGAACAAGGGGTGAACCCGGATGGAGCGTGCATCGGCGCCGGTGCACGCTTTATGGGCAGCAAAGAGGGATTGCAGAAAGCACAAAGGGGAGCCGAAGCTCCCCTTTAATTTTGTCGTTGCGTGCTCTTTTTTTATTATTGAGGGGCGGTCTATTGTTGTTTTTGGCAACCGTTGCCCTTTACTGCTGTTTTTGGCGATCCCCATCCGGGATCAAGAGCAAACGTATTTTTTTGAGCGCTGATTCAATGTGTCGCCAGGGCGATCCAACCAGTTCGGGAGCTACCTCAGGGTAGTTTTATTGTTCTCTGACCGGTTGCGGGTGGCTCTTGCAAGCCCTCCTGCACAGTGCATCCTCTCCAAAAAAATCTGTTAGCTGCGTCTCTGCCGTGTTGTTTTTGTTATCTCAGAGTCGTTACGTCTTATTTTTATTAGGTTTGCTGCTTTTTATTCTTGTTATGCCATAGAGATAGCAGAAGCCGTGCCAACTTTTTAAAGTCCTTTAAAATCAATGGTTTGATAATTTTGTAGGACAATCTGTACCGCAACAAATTCGACAAACTGTTTCCGTGTTACTCGTTCCCGCCCCAGATCGGAGTGGCCGGTAACACCCGGCCGCACAATGCCTCAGCTGGCGTTACGCGCCTTGGCCACGCGGGAGCCGGTGGGGCGCCCCAGCACGTTGCAGATCTGCCGGCCGGCGTCGATCAGGCGGTCCATGTCGAGACCGGTATGGATGCCCAGGCCATTGAGCAGGTAGAGCACGTCTTCGGTGGCGACGTTTCCGCTGGCGCCCTTGGCATAGGGGCAGCCGCCGAGGCCGGCGATGGAGCTGTCGAACACCGCGATGCCTTCCAGCAGGCTGGCGTAGACATTGGCCAGGGCCTGGCCGTAGGTGTCGTGGAAGTGCCCGGCGAGTTTTTCCCGTGGTACCTGGGCGCCTACCACCTCGAACATGCGCCGGGTGGCACCGGCGGTGCCGGTACCAATGGTGTCGCCCAGAGAGACCTCGTAACAGCCCATGTCATGCAGTTCACGGGCGACCATGGCCACCTGTTCCGGGGCCACTTCACCTTCATAAGGGCAGCCCAGCACGCACGACACGTAACCGCGCACGCTGATGCCGTGCTGCTTGGCGGCGTCCATGATCGGCACGAAGCGTTCCAGGCTTTCGCTGATGGAGCAGTTGATGTTGCGCTGGGAGAAGGCTTGCGAGGCCGCGGCGAACACCGCCACTTCCTTGACCCCAGCCGCCAGGGCATCTTCGAAACCCCGCAGGTTGGGCGCCAGTGCGCCATAGACAACCCCGGGCTTGCGCTGGATACGGGCGAAGACCTCGGCTGAACCGGCCATCTGCGGCACCCATTTGGGTGACACGAAACTACCGACTTCTATGTAGCCCAGGCCGGCGGCGGTGAGGGCATCCACCAATTGCACCTTGTCTTCGACGCTGATGGGCTGGGCTTCGTTCTGCAGGCCGTCGCGGGGGCCGACTTCGATCAGGCGTACATGGCTGGGGAGTGACATAGAGGTTCACCTTCTTATAGGGAGTGGCGGATACCGGCGTCCGGGCGCAGGTGTGCCGATGATTATCGGGCGGTGCTTTTCTGGTTCAGGATGGTCTGTTCCAGCGCCTGGGTGCAGCGCTCTTCGGCGGTGTCCAGTTCCAGCTTCATCTGTTCGATGTCGAGCAGTTGCTGTTCGAGCTGTTCGCGACGCTCGGCGATTTTCGCCAGCATGCTGTGCAGCTGCTTCAGGTTGCCGCTGCTCGGGTCGTAGAGCTCGATCAGTTCGCGGCACTCGGCCAGGGAAAAGCCGATGCGCTTGCCCCGCAGGATAAGTTTCAGGCTGACCTTGTCCCGGGGCGAATAGATGCGCTCCTGGCCACGGCGTTCGGGAGCCAGCAGGCCCTGCTCTTCATAGAAGCGGATGGCCCGGGTGGTGATGTCGAGCTCGCGGGCGAGGTCGGAAATGCTGTAGGTCTGGCTGCTCATGGAGGCGCTCAAGAGGGGGCTTGGCGCTAAGCTAAAGGCAGGTTGACGTATACGTCAAGCAGTCCGAGCCGATCCCGTTCGCCGGCAAGCCGGCTCCTGCAGCGAGGGCTTGCCGGCGAAAGGGCTCAGGCGGTCTGCTGGTCGAGCTTCTTTTCGTAGGCCGTGACCTGCTGGCAGAGCTCGATCATCTGCTCGCGCATCCAGCGGTTGGCCGGGTCCTGGTCGGTGCTCTCGTGCCAGTACAGGTGGGTTTCCACCGGCGGGACATCATTGACCGGCAGGTTGAACGCGTGCAGTTCATGGCGACGGGCAAAGCGCTCCGGTACGGTCATCACCATGTCGGTCTGCTGCAGCACCTGGGAAGCCATCAGGTAGTGCTGGGAGCGCAGGGCGATCTTGCGCTGGATACCCATCTTGCCCAGGGCCAGGTCGACATGCCCGAGGCCGCTGCGGCGGCTGGAGATATGGATGTGGGTCAGGGACAGGTAATCGTCCAGGCTGAATTTTTCCTTGCCTGCCAGCGGGTGGCCCTTGCGCATGGCGCACACATAGCGGTCTTCCATCAGCTTGACGTGACGCACCTGGGGGTCGGTATTGAGCGGTGCGTCGACGGCAAAGTCCAGGCGCCCGGCTGCCAGCTCCTTGGTGGTTTCCCGGCGCTTGGAGAGAAAGCTTTCGATGATCACCGCCGGCGCCAGGCGCCGCAGGCGCTGGAACAGTGGTGGCAGGATCACCGCTTCGGTGAGGTCGGTCATGCTGATGCGGTAGGTCTTGACCGCTTGCAGGGGGTTGAAAATGCGACTTTCCTGGACCGAAACCCGCAGCAGCGACAGGGCATTGCGCACCGGCCCGATGATGTTCTGCGCCATGGGCGTGGGCACCATGCCCTGGGCGGTACGCACGAAGAGCGGGTCGTTGAAGGTCTCGCGCAGGCGTGCCAGGGCGTTGGATACCGCCGGTTGGGTGATGCCGACGATCTGCCCTGCACGGGTCAGGTTGGCTTCGGTGTAGATCGCATCGAAAACGATGAAGAGGTTGAGATCGACCTTGCTCAGATTCATTGCGCTGCACTCTTATTGTTAGGGCCTGTGGGAGGGCTTGGAAGCCTGTCGGATCAGCCGATCATATATCGGTGATGAATGTTAATACACGCCGAGAATAGGCTAGGTAAATTTTCGTAGCTGATCTAGCATCGATTTCAGTCCTCCAACACCCGATCGTCACAAAGGTAGAGCTGCCCATGGAATTCGCCTATTCCCCCAAGGTTCAGGAACTGCGTGAGCGTGTCACCGCGTTCATGGATGCCTATGTTTATCCGGCTGAAGCGGTCTTCGAGCGTCAGGTTGCCGAAGGCGATCGCTGGCAGCCGACCGCCATCATGGAAGAGCTGAAACTCAAGGCCAAGGAGGCCGGGCTATGGAATTTGTTTCTGCCTGAGTCGGAGTTGGGGGCAGGCCTGACCAACCTTGAGTACGCGCCGCTGGCGGAAATCATGGGGCGGTCGTTGTTGGGCCCGGAACCCTTCAACTGCTCGGCACCGGATACCGGCAACATGGAAGTGCTGGTGCGCTACGCCAACGAAGAGCAGAAACAGCGCTGGCTGGAGCCATTGCTGCGTGGCGAGATCCGCTCCGCGTTCGCCATGACCGAGCCGGACGTGGCGTCCTCCGATGCCACCAACATGGCGGCCCGTGCGGTACGCGACGGCGACCAGTGGCTGATCAACGGCAAGAAATGGTGGACCTCGGGCGCCTGCGACCCACGCTGCAAGATCCTGATCTTCATGGGCCTGAGCAACCCGGATGCGCCGCGTCACCAGCAGCACTCGATGATTCTGGTGCCGGTGGATACCCCCGGGGTTAAGATTGTTCGCCCGTTGCCGGTGTTCGGCTACGATGACGCGCCCCATGGCCACGCCGAAGTGCTGTTCGACAACGTCCGGGTGCCCTACGAGAACGTGCTGCTGGGTGAGGGCCGTGGTTTCGAGATTGCCCAGGGCCGCCTTGGCCCGGGCCGGATCCACCACTGCATGCGTTCCATCGGCATGGCGGAGCGGGCGCTGGAACTGATGTGCAAGCGTTCGGTGAACCGTACTGCCTTTGGCAAGCCGCTGGCGCGCCTGGGGGGCAACATCGACAAGATCGCCGACTCGCGGATGGAGATCGACATGGCCCGGCTGCTGACGCTGAAGGCCGCGTACATGATGGACACCGTGGGCAACAAGGTGGCCAAGAGCGAGATTGCCCAGATCAAGGTCGTGGCGCCGAACGTGGCCCTGCGGGTGATCGACCGGGCGATCCAGATCCACGGCGGGGCCGGGGTCTCCAACGACTTCCCGCTGGCCTACATGTATGCGATGCAGCGTACCTTGCGCCTGGCCGACGGCCCGGATGAGGTGCACCGCGCGGCGATCGGCAAGTATGAAATCGGCAAGTATGTACCCAAGGAGCTGATGCGCAGCGGGCATTGAGGGCGATGCGGCCGGCCTGTCGAAAGGCCGGCCGCTGTGAGTTCAGTACACCCAGACCTCCACGCGGCGGTTCTTGATCCGCCCTTCGTCGGCACTGTTGGCCGCTACCGGCAACTCGGCGCCAAAGCCGCGAATCTCGCGAAACACCACGCCGCTCTTCACCAGTTCCCGGCGTACCGCCATGGCTCGCAGTTTGGACAGCAGGGCCGCGCGGGCCGGATCGTTCTTGGCGTCACCGAAGCCGGCCAGGGTCACCTGGCGGTTCATCTTGCCGTGCTGGCGCAGGTAATCCAGTACCCGATTGAGGTCCTGGCGGGCCTTGTTGTCCAGGCTGGCGCTGCCCTCCTCAAAACGAAAGTTGACCGTCAGGCGCTGCGCCTGGCGGGTGAGCGCCTGATAAGCCTCCGGCATCTGCGGGCCGGGAGCGACGCGCATGGCCTGCACGGTCTGGGCGATAAAGCCGTTGGCGGCGACGATGGCCTGGCCCTTGCTGCCCTGGGCAAAGCTCACCAGGGCATCGGCCCAGGGGTTCTGCCCATTGGGCGGCAGGTACAGATACAGGCGCCGTGACAGCGGGTAATCCTCGGTGGCGATCAGGCTGTTTAGCGGCAGCATCGGCTGTGAGTCGCCGTCGACAATGGCCACCGCCTTGGCCTGGCGCACATAGGGCAGGCCGATGAAACCTATGCCCTGGGGGTCATGGCTGACCGCGTCGGACAACTGCTCGCTGGATTCGAAACGTTTTGCGCCGGGGCCCAGGGTCTTGCCGCGACGGCTGAGTACCAGTTCCTTGAAGGTGTCGTAGGTGCCGGACTGGTCATCCCGGGCATAAAGATGTACTGCGCCGCCAATGCCACCCAGTTCTTCCCAGGTCCTGGCTTCGCCGCTGAACAGCCGGGCCAGTTGCTCGGTGTTCAGTTGGTTCAGCGGGTTGTGCGGATGCAGGATGATTGCCAGCCCGTCGATGGCGATCACCTGTTCGGCGCTGGGGCTTTTCAGGTCCCCCAGGCTTTCAAGGTCCACCAGCTCGCTGTCCTTGATCGGCCGTGAAGCGGCGGCCAGGTCGGCCCGGGCGGTTTTCAGAGCGGCAAAGCCGGTACTCGAACCGTGGGCGGCCACTTCCACCCGCACCGCTCGGCCCTGGGCGGTTTGCCCCACCACCTGTTGTTCATTGTCTTTGCCACTGGCGGTGATCCTGATATCGCGCAGGCCCTGTTCTTCCATCAGGCCCTTGACCAGGGCCGGGCCCAGCCGGGCGCCGATGGTATTGGAGCCTTGGATGCGCAGGACCGGCGCATTGTCCGGGGCTGGGGGCAGGGCGGCGAATACCGACCAGGGCAGGGCGTAGCAAACGAAACCGATCAGAAACAGGCTGATGGTCCGGCACCAGATATCTCGTTCGCTGACGGTGGAAGCGCGGGGCATGGCGGCACTGGCCTTCTATATAGAGGGAGGAGGTAAGTGCTGGGGACATTAAGTCAGGGAGGTGACAGGGATGTGACGGACGGGGCTATTTGCAGAGAAATGGCGAAAGTCCTACATCATAAATAGCTGTTTTCTCTAGATTTTTTGAGATTTGTCCTAAAGACCAACCTCGGAACGGCGCGTAGAGTGGGCAACTTTGTCTGGCGGGGATTGGGGCGACTGCCAACGCGTCATCCCCCGCGGATGCCTCGGCAGTGTTGAGCTGCTATTTCGTAGTGTGCAAAGGAGTTACAAATGAGTGCCTGGTTCGAGCTGAAGCAGTATGGCAGTGGTGCATGCAGATTCTTGCTGAAGACAAAGGAGGCGCAGACCATGCTTCAAAGCGACCGCTACCCTTGCCGGGACAGTGCCGAGGCGGCTCTCGGCCTGTTCCGCGCACACTGCGCTTCCCCGGAACGCTACGTCAAGAAAATTTCGTCGGGCGGCAAACCTTTTTTCAAGCTCAAGTCCGGTAAGGAAGTGATTCTGGTCAGCCACTTGTACGATTCGGAAGCCACCCTCGAGAGCGCCATCAGCGCTATCGCCAGTGCCGGTACCACGGAGCGGGTCGAGCACATACAGCTGTAACCGCAAAAAAAAAGCCCATCGGCAGATGGGCTTTTTTGTGCCTGTCGATCAGCCCAGTTCGAGCCAGATCGGCGCATGGTCCGAAGGTTTTTCCATGCCCCGCAGTTCATAGTCGACCCCAGCGTCCTTGACCCGTGGCAACAACCCCTGGGAAGCCATGATCAGGTCGATGCGCAGGCCGCGCTTGGGTTCATCCTCGAAGCCGCGGCTGCGGTAGTCGAACCAGCTGAAGCGGTCGTTCACCTCGGGGTTCAGGTGACGAAAGCTGTCCACCAGGCCCCAGTTCTTCAGGCGGGCCATCCACTCGCGCTCTTCCGGCAGGAAGCTGCACTTGCCGGTCTTCAGCCAGCGCTTGGCGTTCTCGGCGCCGATGCCAATGTCGCAATCTTCCGGGGAAATGTTCACATCGCCCATCACCACCAGGGGCTGGTCATTGCTGAAGCGGCTTTCCAGCAGGTGCTGCAGATCCTGGTAGAAGCGCTCTTTGGCCGGGAATTTGGTGGGATGGTCGCGGCTTTCGCCCTGGGGGAAGTAGCCGTTCATGATGGTCACCGGGGTGCCGTTGGCATCGGCGAAGGTGCCCCAGATAAAGCGCCGCTGGGCGTCTTCGTCGTCACCTTCAAAGCCTTTATGCAGGGCCAACGGTGCCTGGCGCGAGAGCAGGGCTACGCCGTAATGGCCTTTCTGGCCGTGGTAATGCACGTGGTAGCCCAGGGCCTGGATGTCGGCAAGGGGGAACTGTTCGTCGGCGACCTTGGTTTCCTGCAGGCCGATCACGTCCGGCTGGTGTTTGTCGATCAGCGCCGCCAGCTGATGGGGGCGGGCACGCAGCCCGTTGATATTGAACGAGACGATTTTCATGGTCGGCGGTCCTGGCAAAACAGCGATGCTAGCTGACAACGCCCGGGCCGGCCAGCGTGGCGGCGTGGCGGATGCGCTGCTAATGTCCCAGGGGCGCGGGAACGATCAGCGGCGCGCAGGGCTCGTACTAACAAGAACGCGGCCATTTGAGCCGGGTCCAGGGGAGAGTGACCGTCATGCCTGATTCCTCCAATGTCATCGCCGATATTCACCAGCTCGACAGCGGCTATTCCCGCGAAGCGCGGTCGCTGCTGTACCAGGCCTACCGCCATGAGCCGACCTTCGGCTTCATTTTCGAAGCCGATCGCCCCGGCTACGAACAGCGGGTACGAGCCACAGTGCGCGAATTGGTGAAGCAGCATTTTCTTCAGGACCTGCCGGCCATCGGCCTGCTGGTCAATGACCGGCTGATCGGTATCGCCCTGATCGCGCCGCCGCAACGGCGCCTGGGCATCACCGAAAGTTGGGCCTGGCGCCTGCGCATGGTGCTCAGCACCGGGTTTCGCTGCACCCAGCGCTATCTGGAGTATCACCAGGCGGTGCAGGCCTGCCTGCCCAATGATGCGGTACATGTGCTGCCGCTGCTGGGGGTGCATCCGCAGTTTCAGGGCCAGCATTTCGGCGAGCAATTGCTGGCGGCGGTGCACAACTGGTGCGCCGTGGACGAGCATTCCCAGGGTGTGGTGCTGGACACCGGCAATCCGCGTTACCTGGAGTTCTACAAGCGCCAGGGCTATGAAGAGATCGGTGAGATTGCGGTGGGGCCGGTGCGTGAGCACGTATTTTTTCACCCCAACCCGCAGCACTTACAAAGAGCAACAGCCTGATATAGAACTTTCCGTGCACCTGAGCGCTCTATCGCCCTCCCAAGCTCGTGATAGCATCCGCGCCTATGAAGTTTCCAGGAAGATTTACCAGCGGCTTTTTGCTGTTGTTCACAAGCTGTGCGGCGCTGGCGCAGAGCGAATTGGATGTCAGGGTCAAGCCCGCCAATGACGAGTTGAAGGCCAATGTGGAGGGTTACATTGGCAGTGTCGGCGATCGCGATGAAGAAGCCTTGCTGCGGTTCAGCCGGGGCGCCGAGGAGCAGGCGAAGAAAGCCGCCCAGGCCCTGGGCTACTACCAACCGCATATCCAGAGTGAGGTGCGTGGCGGTGACAAACCGCGCCTGACGTTGCGGATCGACCCCGGCGAACCGGTGCACCTGCGCAACGTGACAGTCCGGGTCGAAGGCCCGGCGGCCTCCCTCAAGTCGTTTCGCCTTCCCGACGGCGACCAGCTCAAGCCGGGTGCCGTGCTCAATCATGGCCATTACGAAGACGCCAAGCGCCTGATCCAGAACCAGGCTTCGCGCTATGGCTTTTTCAGCGGGCGCTTTACCCAGCAGAAACTGTCGGTGGACCCCCAGGCAGGTGTCGCGGACATCGACCTGGTCTATGACAGCGGCCCGCGCTACGCGCTGGGCAAGGTCAGCTTTAGCGGCGACTCCCTGTTCGATGAAGACCTGTTGCGGCGCATGGTGCCGTTCAAGGCCGGCGCGCCCTATGACTCCGAACTGATTGCCGAACTCAACCAGGCCCTGCAGTCGAGCGGCTACTTCGAGGGCGTGCGGGTGGACGCCGCGCCTACTGCCGCCGAGCACGAGGTGATTCCGGTGGCGGTCCAGCTGGAAACCCGCAAGCCCCGGACCATGGGCCTCGGCCTCGGCTATTCCACCGACGTGGGGCCGCGGGTCAAGGCCAACTGGACCCGGCACTGGGTCAACCCACAGGGCCACAGTTACGGCTGGGAGGCGGAAGTTTCTGCCCCGCGGCAGAACGTCGGCCTGTGGTACGACATTCCCCTGGACCCGCCTTTGACCGACAAGCTGCGGTTCGCCGGTGGTTACCAGAATGAAGAGATTGCCGGCACCGATACCCTGAGTAAGTTGCTCACCATCGGTCCCGAGTGGCACAGCAAGTTGCCCAGCGGCTGGCAGCGGGTGCTGTCGCTGAAGTATCAGCGAGAGGAATATCGCCTCGGGGACGACTCGGGCCTGAGTAATCTGCTGATGCCTGGCCTGACTTATTCCTACCTGCGCAGCGACAATCGCATCGACCCGCATAACGGCTATCGCATTCAGTTCGACACCAAGCTGGCCAAGGAAGGGGTCGGTTCCGACACCAACCTGCTGTATGGCACGGTGCTGCTCAAGGGCCTGACCACGGTCTGGGATAATCACCGCTTTCTCGGGCGAGTGCAGTTCGGTGGCAGTGCCACCAATGGCTACAAGTCGATTCCGCCGTCCTTGCGCTTCTTTGCCGGTGGCGACCAGAGCGTTCGGGGCTACGACTATCAGACCCTGTCACCGGAAAACTCCGAAGGCGATCGCATCGGCGGCCGCTACATGGTGGCCGGTAGCGTCGAGTACCAGTATTCGATCGCCGAGAAATGGCGGATCGCGACCTTTGTCGACCAGGGCAACTCTTTCAACAAGTTGGAGCTGCCTAACCTCAAGACCGGGGTGGGCGTCGGCGTACGCTGGGTTTCGCCAGTGGGACCGATCCGGGTCGACCTGGCCCACGCGATGAATGACGACGGCGGCATCCGCTTGCACTTTTCCATGGGGCCAGAGCTTTGAAGCGTGGTTTGAAGATAACGCTGCTGGCGATTGTTGCGCTGGTGATCCTGATCATTCTGGCCGTGGCCAGCGTACTCGGAACCCAGGCTGGCAGCCGCTGGGCCCTGGCGCGAGTGCCGGGGCTGACCCTGGACAATTTCGAGGGCCGCCTTGGCGGGCACTGGAGCGCCGATCATTTGCTCTGGCAACAGGAGGGCAACCGGGTCGAGCTCAACGCCGTGCAGTTCACCTGGTCGCCCGGCTGCCTGCTGCGCATGACCCTGTGCATCGAGCAGTTGGAAGCCGATCAGGTCAGCCTGCTGTTCCCTCCGAGCGGCGAAACCGAAACCAGTTCGGAGCCCATCAGCCTGCCGGAATTGAAGCAGCCGTTGGCCATCGAGTTGGGGCAAGTGCGTGTGGGCAGCCTGCTGTTCAATGGCAGTGAAGAACTCAAGACCCTGCAGCTGGCGGCGCACTGGACTGCCCAAGGCCTGCAGATCGACTCTTTGCACCTAAAGCGCGATGACCTGAGTCTGGACCTTTCCGGGCTGCTGCAACCCAGTGGCGACTGGCCCCTGACCGCCCAGGGCAACCTCGGCTTGCCCGCTCCCGGCGGTGGCCCCTGGTCCCTGGCGTTGAAGGTTGAAGGCGACCTGCTCAAGACTCTGCAGCTCAATGCCGACAGCAGTGGCTACCTGCAAGGGCAATTGAGCGGCCAGTTGCAGCCCCTGGTGGAGAACCTGCCGGCCCAGGTGCGCATCACTGCCGACGGGTTCAAGGCCAGCGCCGATCTGCCGGACACCCTGCAACTGGATCAGCTGGAACTGACTGGCCAGGGCGACCTGAAAAGCGGCTACCAGCTCGCCGGCAAGGCCAGCCTGCCGGCGGAGCAGGGCCCGGTGGCCCTGTTGCTGCAAGGCAAGGTCGACGCCAAGGGCGCACAGATTGCCGCCCTGGACCTGAGCGCCAACGACAAGCAACACCTCAAGCTCAGTGGGCAACTGGACTGGAGCGAAGGTTTCGCCGCCGAGGCCAAGCTGGCCTGGCTGGACTTCCCCTGGCACCGCCTGTATCCGCTGATTGACGAGCCGGCGGTGCGGGTCCGCAGTTTTGATGCCGAAGTGGCTTACCGTGACGGTAACTACCTGGGCAACTTCAAGGGCGACCTGGACGGCCCGGCAGGCGCGTTCAGCCTGAGCAGCCCGTTCAGCGGCGACCTGACGAAAATCTATCTACCGCAGTTCAAGCTGGCGGCGGGCCAGGGCAAGGCCGAGGGCCACCTGAACCTGCAGTTCGCCGACGGCATTGCCTGGGATACCGCCCTGGATCTGTCGGCCATCAACCCCGCGTACTGGGTGGCGGAGCTGCCCGGAACCCTGGCCGGCCCCCTGCGCAGCCAGGGCGAAATGAAGAACCAGCAACTCAAGCTCAATGCCAACCTCGACCTCAAGGGACGCTTGCGTGGACAGCCGGCGGTTCTCCAGGCCAAGGCCGACGGAGCGGGCGAGCAATGGACCCTGGGCGCGCTGGACATCCGCCTGGGAGACAACCGGATCAACGGCTCCGGCAGCCTGCAACAGAAGATCGCCGGCCAGCTGGAGATCAAGATGCCGCGCCTGGGTCAGCTCTGGCCCGAGTTGCGTGGGCAGCTCAACGGTCGGCTGGACCTGGCCGGCACCCTCAAGGCGCCACAGGGCAAGCTGGACCTGGCCGGGCAGCAACTGGCCTTTGCCGAAAACCGCCTGCAGAACCTCAAGTTGGACGCCACTCTGGATGGTGCGCAAAAGGCCCAGGTGGACCTCAAGGGCAGCGGGATTCAACTGGGCGACACGCAGTTGGGGACCCTGACCCTGGCCGGCCAGGGCGACATCAAGAAACAGAAACTGCAACTGGACCTGCAAGGGCCGCTGTTGAAACTGGCCCTGGGCCTGGATGGCGTCCTGGACCAGGGCAACTGGCGCGGGCGCCTGGCCAGCGGTGATGTACAGACCGGCGGCCAGGACTGGAAGCTGCAGAACCCGGCCCGGCTTGAGCGGCTGGCCAACGGCACGCTGAACTTCGCTGCCCACTGCTGGGCCAGCGGCGATGCCAGCCTGTGCGGTGAAGACCAGCGGCTGATGCCGGACCCGAAACTGCGTTATCACCTCAAGCGTTTTCCCCTCGACAGCCTGGCGCAGTGGCTGCCCAAGGATTTCGCCTGGAAGGGCATGCTCAATGCCGATGTGCAACTGGACTTGCCGGCCAGCGGGCCCCAGGGCCAGATCATGCTGGACGCCAGCGGTGGCACCCTGCGGGTCAAGGAAAAGGACCAGTGGCTGGATTTCCCCTATCAGGCGTTGAAGCTCAATACCCGCCTCACCCCGCGGCGCATCGACACACAGTTGCAGTTCGACGGCGGCAAACTGGGTGAGCTGATGCTCCAGGCGCAGATCAATCCGTTGCCGAAAAGCAAACCGCTGTCCGGTGATTTCCGCCTCAGTGGCCTGGATCTGTCCGTGGCGCGGCCGTTCGTGCCCATGGTGGAAAAGCTCAGCGGCAGCCTCAATGGCAGCGGTCGTTTGTCTGGCGGCCTGCTGGCGCCTCAGGTCAACGGCAACGTGCAGTTGTCCGGGGGCGAGGTGTCCGGCTCCGAGTTGCCCATCAGCCTTGAAGACCTGCAACTGAGCGCGCAGATCGCTGGCGAGAGCGTGCAGCTCAACGGCGGCTGGAAAAGCGGCAAGGCCGGGCAGGGCAGCCTCAATGGCAACATCACTTGGGGCCGGGCGCTATTGGTGGACCTGAGCCTCAAGGGCACCCAACTGCCGGTGACGGTGGAGCCCTATGCAGCGCTGGAGGTGGCGCCGGACCTGAAGATCTCGCTGCAGGAAGAAAAGCTGGCGATTGCCGGCAAGGTGCTGATCCCCAAGGGCCAGATCACCGTGCGCGAATTGCCGCCCTCGACGGTCAAGGTCTCCGACGACACGGTGATCGTCGGCCAGCAGACCGACGACGGCAAAAAGCCCATGGCCATGGCCATGAACATCGATGTGGAGGTGGGCCAGGACAAGCTGGCCTTCAGCGGTTTCGGCCTGACTGCCAACCTGCAGGGGCACGTGCACATTGGTGACAACATGGATACCCGCGGTGAGCTGTGGCTCAACGACGGCCGCTATCGGGCCTACGGCCAGCGCTTGACCGTGCGTCGTGCGCGGCTGCTGTTTGCCGGCCCCATCGACCAGCCTTACCTGGACATCGAGGCCGTGCGCCAGACTGACGACGTGATTGCCGGCATCCGCCTGAGTGGCAGCGCCGAGCAACCGGCGACGCAGATCTTCTCGGAGCCGGCCATGAGCCAGGAACAGGCGCTGTCCTATCTGGTTCTGGGGCGCCCGCTGACGTCCACCGGTGAAGACAACAACATGCTGGCCCAGGCGGCTCTCGGGCTGGGGCTGATGGGCAGCTCGGAACTGACCGGCGGCATTGCCAAGAACCTGGGCATTCAGGACTTCCAACTCGATACCCAGGGCAGCGGCAACAACACCAGCGTGGTGGCCAGCGGCGCCATTTCCGAAAGGCTCAGCCTGCGCTATGGCGTCGGGGTCTTTGAGCCGGCCAGTACCATCGCTCTGCGTTACAAGCTGAGCAAGAAGGTCTATCTGGAAGCGGCGAGCGGTTTCGCCAGCTCCCTGGATATCTTTTACAAGCGCGATTTCTGAGGAATCAGGGGCGGCACACCAGTGTCGCCCGCTCATAGTTCAGCGCCTTGTTGCGTTCGGGCAACGCATAAGGCGCTTCACAGCGCTGGCCCTGCCAGTTGATGGTCAGGGTACCGGCGTCGGCTTCAACCAGCGCCAGAGCCTTGCCACCAGGGTCAGAGATCGCCAACTGTTTGCCGGCGCTGTCTTCGAGCGACGCGCCAAACGGAATCGGCTGGTGTCGAGCGTCGAACAGCGCGAACTGCACTCGCCGTCCGGTCTTGCTGGTGTAACGCGCCAGCACCACGGCACCACGACGTGGCACCACTTGCCGGGTTGCGCTGTCGATCTCGATATCGGCGCCCAGGTCTCGAGTGTCGAGGTTGATCCAGTTCACGCGATAGGGCTGCGCATTGGGGACCACGGCGAAGCCGTTGCTGCCGGTCCTGGCTCCGGAGAAGCTGCCGATTTTCACCCCTTCCACGCCTTCGACCTGCGCCAGCGCGAACGTCTCGCCCACGGTCTGTCCCAGGTTGATCCCGCCGCCATGGCCGACGATCGAGCCTGACAGGTTAAGGTTTTGCGAGTTGTAGCCGCGCCCCTGGCTGTAGCCGGCACTGATATCCATTACCGAGGTGCGGGTACTGAGGTTGACCGAGCCTGAGCTGCCTCCAGTGCTGCTGTTGCCGGCTTGCACCGAGTAATAGGTGTCGCTGTCTTGCGACAGATAGCCGTTGATGCCCATTTGCGTGGTGTCGCCGGACTTCTGCGTGCTGGCCGAGATGAAGGCGCGGGGTGCACGAGGCTTGGAGCCCAGCGGGAACGATACGGACAGGTTCACCAGCGTGTCATTGTTCGCCGGCCCGTAGTTGCCGACATCCTTGGAGTAGGTGGCGCCGAGGTTGTAGCTCACATCGCCCCAATAGTTGCTGTAACCCGCCGACAGGCTTTGCGAACCACCGCGTCCCCAGTAACGCTGGTCGCTGGCGTTGATGTAGATGCTGCCGTATCGCTGGTTTCGGCCCAGGCTCTGGTTGACGGTCAGGTCGGTACGGGTTTTCGAGTTGCCGATACGCTTCTGGCCGTCGTTGCTCAGTTCCTCGACGTGCTCGGTGAGGGTGCGATAGCCCTCGGTCGAGTAGCGATAGGCGGCGAGGGTGAAGTTGGTGTCGGTGCCGGTGAACGTCTTCGCATACAGGGCGCGCAGGCTGTTGCCGGTGATGGTTGCGCCGAAAGTGCTGCTCATGGAGTGGGTCAAGTCCAGTGAGACGGCACCGATAGTCGTATTGCGGCCAGCTCCGACGGACAGCGCCTTGAAGTTTTCCGAGGCCTGCACCCCGATGATCCCGGACAAGTTACTGCTGATGCCGTACGCCAGGGTGCTGCTGACAAATTGCGGTGACTTCTGGTCATCGCTGTTGCTGTTGTACTGGCCGGCCGAGACGCTGTACTTCAACTGGCCCTCACGGACCATGATCGGCAGGCTGGAAAATGCCTGCACCGTCACCCGGCGGCGACCATCGGCTTCGATAATCGTCACTTCCAGGTCGCCGTTGGAGCCGCTGGGGTAGATATCGCTGATCTCGAACGGCCCCGGCGGCACATTGGCGGTGTAGAGAAGGTAGCTGTCCTGGCGGATCTCCACGGTGGCGCTGGACTGCGCAATGCCCCGAATGATCGGCGCATAACCGCGCTCGCTGTCGGCACGCATGCCGTCGTCGGACGCTAGCTTCAGGCCGCGATAGCGCACGCTGTCGAACAGGTCGGCATCTGAAAAGATATCCCCGGCGCTGAACTGGCCTTTCAGGGCAGTCACGTCATGTTGCAGATAGCTGCGGTTACTTTTGAATGTACTAGGGCGGCCGGTGCTGCTGCTGAAGTTCGATTCGTTACGCAAGCGCCAGGCGCCGAGGTTGATGCCGTTGCGCAGGCCGACGTTGTTGGACAGGGTACTTTCACCCCGAGTGCCGTTGCGGCTGCTGCTCAATTGATAGTTGATGAACGCGGCGGGAACGCCTTCGTCCCACAGGGCCGGGTCGACATAACCACGTCGGCCACGCGCCATGGCGCTTTGCGGGACACTGACCATCAAGCGCAGGCGGGGCACGTCGTAACGCACGCTGGCGTGATCGATCAAGGCGGGCAGGTCCAGGCAGGTGTCGGGATCATCGCTGCCCAGTTTGCCGCTGGCCTGCAGCTTGCCGATGTCGACCCCCAATTGCTGCACCATCTCCAGAGTCAGGCAGGCCTCGATCTTGTTCGTGCCGGGAGAACGACGAAAATCGATGTCGCGGCGCCCGACCAGCGTCTCGTTGCCGTACAGGTCCACCCGATAGATGCCGGGCAGCACGCGGCTGCTGGCGAGCAGTGATTGCAGATCGACAGAAGACGTTGCGCCTTGCAGAAACGAGGTATTGAACTGTTCTTCGTCATCGGCAAGGCAGGTGCAGCTGAAAACCAGGGCAATCGAAAACGGCGCCCATCCGTCGCGCTTGAGTAAAAACATTCAGGAACCCTATATCACCTCCGATACGAACTAACGGAGCGAAGAGAAATACAGTGGAAGTGCAGCCGTCACAGCGGCACGTAAGTTATGGGGTTTGTTTATTCAAACTGGCTCGGGTATCAGCACTGTTGGAAAGTTGCGCGCCATAACGATCTTGTGCGCCATAGTCATTAATACTGCTGAATGAAATGTGGGCTGTATTGGCGTTGTGAAGTTGTTTAAGGGGGAAGCTTTTTTGTTCGCCGGGGGCAATCATCATCGAATCGAAGGGGTGTTCACTGATGGTGCCGGATTGAAGTGTGATATTTGCAATCGACACGTGATACCGGCCTGGGTTATTCACCACCAACAAGCTCTTGCCGGCTTGTTCTGTCAGGCGCCAGGTCAGTTCGCTCGGTGCCAGATAGGCGTTGTTTTTCAGGCCTGCCGGGCGGAAGAACACCTTGATGCGCTGGCGCACGGCCAGTTGCAACGTGTTCTCGGATTTTGCCGCTTTAGGGATCTCTTGCACATTGAGCCACACCACCGACTCGCGGTCGGTCGGCATGCCCGCACCTTCGTAGATCACCCGCAATATTTGCTGCTCGTCGCCGCTGACGCGCACCAGGGGCGGCGTCACAGCAAAGGGTACGGCTGCGGTTTCGCTGGAGTCGGTGTCGATCCACGACTGGATCAACACATCTTCACCGCTGTTACGCACGGTGATTCCGGCCTCCTTGTGCTGGCCGTCGAAAATCAGACGGGTGCTGCTCAAGGAAATTCCGGCCATGGCCTGATTGACCGCGAACAGGCCCAGCAGGCCTGCACATAAGGACAGTGAGTGACGATAAAACATGAGGGCTACCGCGCAAGTGAATGAGGATGCAGGGCCGAACGGCCCCGCACCAGGCTTGTGTGTTCGCGCGGGTTATTCGTATTGCAGCGTGAACGGCAGGGTGGCGTCGCCACGACCGGCAACAGCCAGTTTCGGATCGACGGTGGTTACGTAGGCTGCGGAGAATTTGAGGGTGGCGTTGCTGTCTTGCAGAGTGTTTTCGATTTTTGCGGTGCTCGGCGAGCTGAGGTCGATCACGGCGCCATTGGAATCAAGCAGCGCAATGCCGATACCTTTCGCAGCACCCAGGCCGTCGATCAGGCGAAGCACGTTGGTACCGGGCGCGAGACCCGAACCTGCGCCCGTGGTTGGTTCGAAGATCATTGCGACCTTGGTGCCGGCGTTGCAGTTGATCTTCATGCTGAAGTTTTCGACGTTCAGGGTGCCGTTGCCTTTAGGCGCGCTGGGAGTGCCCATGTCTTTGATCGACACTTCGCCCATGTCGATCGCAATGGTTTTACCCTTGCCAGCGCCCTCAACGGAGCAGGCATCGTTGTTGATGGTACCGGTGAAGTTGATAGTGCCACTACCGGCCTTGACGGGGTCATCTGCCAGGGCGTTGCCAGTGGCGGCGATGATCGAAAGGGCGAGAAGTGCGCGAGTTAGCTTTTTCATGTTGTTTTCCAATGGTTAGGTTTAAAACAACAACACGATATAACGCGAATTTTTGGTGGTACATCAGACGATTCCTAGAAGTTGATTGCAATTGGAATGTAGTTGTCTGTTAGTTTGAGTTGGTTGTTGTGTATGGTAATTCAAGTTTTTATAGTTGCTGTTGACTTCAAGTTTGCTCGTGGCGAACATCTTTTGAATGCTTGTTATCTTTGCGCTCTCAAGTCAGTCGTCTCTGACTCCCTCTCCCGGAATAAATAAACGCACTATTTTATTTTCCTTTAGCAACAGGTGAGTAAAGCGCTGTTAGCACCAGCACGTTGGGGAGGTGCCGCGTCAGGTATTCCATCAGTGCGAAAGCATTGGCCACGCTCAACCCGCTCTCGTACCCCACCGGGACGATGGGGTGGTCATCGGCAATGGCAACCTTGAGGGTTTCCATGGCTGATTATCCGCGTTGAAATTATTCAAGGGTGCCCAGCAGGTCTTTCAATCGAGCCAGATTCTGGCGTACCTCCAGGTCCAGGGCGTGGGTCAAGCTCAGGCCGTTCAGGCGGCACTCCAGCTCGACGAAGGTTGTGGCCAGTTCTTCGAGCTGTACCGCACCCAATGCACCGGCCATGCTGTGCAGCTGTTGCGCCACGCGATGGGCATCGGCGTTGTCCAATGCCGTCAGCGTGGTCTGCATGTCCTGGCGCAGCGTCGTGACAAAGAGTTCGCGCATTTTCGGTGACAGCTTTAGAGGGGCAACGCTGGTCGCCGGCAGGGCGATTTTGCAATGTCTTTCCAGGTGCGCGCGCAGGGTGGCGAGGTTCAGTGGCTTGACCATCCAGGCGTTCATGCCGACGTCGGCGCAGCGCTCGCCTTCTTCGCGCAAGGCGTTGGCGGTGACGCCGATAATCGGCAGCGTCTGATCCTGAAGCCGTAACGCCGTGGCCAATTGGTAGCCGTTCATGACCGGCATGTTGACGTCGGTCAGCAGCAGATCGAAGCGTCCGGGCGACCACTGCGCCAGGGCCAGCTCGCCATTGGCCGCGACGACCACCGAGCAGCCCAGCACTTCCAGTTGCTCCTTGATGATCGCCGAGTTGATCACATTGTCTTCCGCCACCAGCACTTGCAGATTCAACTGCCGGGGCTTTTCCGGCGACGAAGGTTGGCTGTCGGCGCTGACGCCGTGCTGGGCCTGGTAAATCGCCCAGGCGATCGCGCGGACATCATGGGCGTCGACTTCTCGGTCGGTACCGCGCAATTGCGCAGGGTTGGGGCCATCCGCCCTGGCGACGACCTTCGGACCGGGCCAGGCCGCGGTATCGGCCAGGGGGGAAAGCTCTACCAGCAGTGCCGATGACACCGGTGTATCGGGCCTCAGCGGGCGGCAGTCGAGGCCAAAACGGTTGAGCCAGGCGATCAGGTGTTGTGCCTGCTCAGTGACCTGCGCACGCACATAGACGGTGCTGCTGCCGGGGTTGAACACAGGGCAACCGGCCAGCTCACCGGGTGCGTGTTCCAGTGCGAGTTGAAGGGTGAAACTGCTGCCGAGCCCGGGCTCGCTGACTAGGTTCAACTGGCCCGCCATCAACTCGCACAGCCATTTGCAAATGGCCAGTCCCAATCCGGCACCGGCCTGTTCAGTGGCATCGTTGACCTGATAGAAAGGGTCGAACAGTTGTTGCTGTTGCGCCAGGGAAATTCCTCCTCCCGAATCGCTGACCTGCCACTGCACGTGGGCGCGGCCATCGTCGCTTTCCAGCAACTGAACCCGCAGCACCACGCGACCGTTATCGGTGAACTTGATGGCGTTGCTCAGCAGGTTGTTGAGGATCTGGCGAATCCGTATCGGGTCACCGCGCAACCGGTCCGGCAGCGCCGGGTCGATGCAGGCATAGAGCAGCAGGCCCTTGGATCGGGCGAAGGCGCTGTAGGTGCGCACGGTGTCTTCGGTCAGTTGCAGCGGGCAGAAATCCTGAAGTTCGAGGGTCATCTGTCCGGCTTCGATTTTCGACACATCCAGCACATCGCTGATCAGTTGGAACAACGTGGCGGAGGAGCGCTGGATGGTGTGCAGGTAATCCTGCTGGCGCGGGGCGAGCGAGGTCAGGCCGAGCAGCTCCAGAGTTCCCAGCACGCCGTACAGGGGAGTGCGGATCTCGTGGCTCATGGTAGCGAGGAAGCGGCTCTTGGCCTGGTTTGCCGAGTCGGCGGCCTGGCGCGCTTCTTCCAGCGCCGCCGCATCTTCGACATGCCGGGTCACGTCATGCAACGCACATAACCAGGCGTCCTGGCCCTGATAGCGGGTGGGCACAAAGGCGACGTGCAGGTGGCGCCCATTGATTTCAAGATCGGCGTGACCGGGGCCCGTAAGGGGTGTGAGCAAGCTCATCAGTTGGCCGTTATCGTGCCATTGCTGGGCGCGCTGGTTTTCCAGCAGTACGTGGTGATCGCTGCGGCGAATCACGCACAGGCCGGTCGGCGCCGTATCTATCACCGTGCGGCTGAACGCCTCGCTTTCGGCAATGCTGGCGTGCGCCCTCTGCGCGGGCAGGATGACCCGGGCCTGGTACCAGCGATTGACCGCCCGACTGCAACCGAGTAGCGCAAGCGCCAGAGCAACCAGGCACAGCAATGGCCACAGCGCGTAGTCGAGGAAACTGCGCAGGCTGATGACGTAGATCGCCGTCCAGTGTTGCTCCCCGGGGCTGCTCAGTTTGAACACCAGGCCGTCGCGGTTGAAATTCACCCCTTCATCCAGCACCTGGCCGGGTTTCAGAGCACCGGTCAATACCACGCCACGGGGGGTGATCAAGGTGAAGTCATCGTAGATCGACCACTGCATCAGCCGTTCGATGTTGTTGACCTGGGACAGGTTCATCAGCGAGCCCAGTACCACCCAGGTATCGGCGCCCTCGACGGTCAATGCGGTTTTCGCCAGGTTGATACTCACGTAAGCCAGCAGGGTGGGCGCGCTCTTGTCGTCCTCGGAAGAGACATAGGGTTCCCAGCGCACCTGAAGATCTGGCAATGGCGAGTTGTGCCCGCGCAGGCGTTTGTTCACCTGGGTCATCACATCGACTAGATGGCCCGTCTGCATCGGTAACTGCCCCGTACCGCGCAAACGCCCGACGGAGGGTACGGCCAGGTCAAAATTGTCGGGGCCATTGATCAGGACAACCTGCGGAGACTGATAGTGCGAGGCCGACCAGAACGCGCTGTAATAGGCCGCCAGATGGGTACCCAGCGCAAAGATTTTCGGGTATTGGCTGGGGGCAATCCTGTCCGTATTGATCTTCAAGCTATAGGGCAGCGAAAACGGCAGGCCGCGGCCTTCGTAAATGTTCGGCCCTTCATCGGGCAGGGGTTTTTTTGAGTAGGGCGGCAACATGGCATTGGGCAGCCGTTCGCCCTTGGCGCTTTCCCGGGCAATATCCTGCAGGAACACTTCCTGTTCGTGGACATTCTCCATCAGCCGGGCAAAGTGAAATTGCAAGGTTTCGCGCCGCTCTTCGATCATGCGCGTCACCCCCACATAGCTGATGCCCAGCAACAGCAGCACCAGGGCGCCGAGCACCAGCAGGCTCTTGTTCAGGCGCGATGAACTGCTGGCGAGTTTCTCCAGAAAGGCGTTGGGATGTGGCATTAGAGGGCCTGGGCAGCAGTGATGGGAGAGCCGTTGGACACAGTGACCTCGATGGCAAGTGACGGGTATCAACACCCGCTTGCCAATCCGTACGCGTTTGCCGGCCCGTCATGGGACAGCAACTGCCGGAATTGATCCGAAGACATGGCGTGAAAGATCAGGAAATCCTGAATCTGAGTGCAGTCGATTTTATGCAACAGATCAAGTTCTTGCGCGGTCTCCAAGCTTCCCGTCATCACCGTTAGACCCGACGGGTGACCGAGCCGAGCAATGCAGGTCGGCGCCTACGCCAGTCCTCGTTGGCGTTGCAGTCGTGCACCTGTATGCGCTCCATCTTCAATTCGCTGAAGGAGGGTGATACCGGGGGCACGTGCGAGCCATAGCCTTTGTCGAAGTCATCGTGGAATAGGCCAACCCCGATGATTCACAGGCAGCAGGCAGAGGGATGGAAACGACCCGTCGCCAGCAGGTTGGCGATGACGCTCGCCTGTTCAACATAAAGACCCAGTCCATTGGTCAACTAATTACAAAGCAACCTAACTATTGCGTTGACATTCGCTGCCTAGGCAGTAACATCTCGACATATATTCACTGCCTAGGCAGTTATTAGGTGAGCACATGAAGCATTTCACCCCGGACGAATTCAAAACCTGCCATCTCGGCCTGTTGCTGGGCCGCGCCGCACTGCTCAAGGACCGGATCATCGACACCCACATGGAACCCCACGGCATCACTGCCGCGCAGTTCAAAGTGTTGATCATCATGGCCCAGTTCGGCGTCGATACCCCGGCCGAGCTGTGCCGGCACCTGTCGCTGGACAGCGGTTCGATGACACGCATGCTCGATCGTCTGGAGCAGAAGGGCTTCCTGGCTCGCCAACGCAGCGAAGGTGATCGCCGCCAAGTGCAACTGACCCTGACCGAACAGGGCCAGCAGTTGACGGATCGGCTGCCGCAGATCGGCGCCGACGCGATGAATGAACTGGCTGGCGCGATCTCCCCGGACGAGTTGAAGACCCTGGAATACATCCTCAAGAAAATCCTGCTGGCCGCCGGTGACCCGATCACCATCCAGCGCTTAGGTGAACACAATGAGCAGTAAGACCTTGCGCAGCAGCCTGACGCTGGTGCTGTCGGCGATGATCCTTGCCGGATGCGCCAATTACAGCGGCCTCGATACCCAAGGCAAAAATCTCGACGCGAAAAGCCTGAAGGCCGGCCAATCCCTCAACGGTGTGACCCTGTCGCCTGCGGCATGGCCGAAAAGCGACTGGTGGACCAGCCTTGGCGATCCACAGCTCGACGGTCTGATCCGCGAAGCCCTGCGCGACAGTCCGGACATGCAGATCGCCGCCGCCCGTGCCCATCAGGCCAGCGCCGCCGCGTATGCCGCCGATGCCGAACGCTATCCGACCCTCGACGCCAGCGCCGGCATCAGCCGTTCGCGCCTGGCCAAGGATCAGGATCCGCTGGGGCAGGGCGATGCCTACGCCACCGTGCGTAACATCAGCGCCGGCTTCAATTACAACTTCGACCTGTGGGGCGGCCAGCGTGATGCCTGGGAAGCCGCACTCGGCCAGGCTCGTGCTGCTGAAGTCGACCGTCAGGCCGCGCAATTGACCCTCGCCGCCGATGTGGCCCGGGCCTACAGCGATCTGGGGCAGGCGCACATCGTCTATGACCTGGCCAGCGACGATCTCAAGCGCACCAGGCAAATGCTCGATCTGAGCCAGCGTCGCTTGAGCGCCGGGATCGACAGCCAGTACCAGCTCCAGCAAACCCAGAGCCTGGAAGCCAGTTCCGAAGCCAGCCTGATCGACGCCGAAAAACGCCTGAGCAGTGCGAAAATCGCCCTGGCCGTGCTGCTCGGCAAAGGCCCGGATCGCGGCAGTGAAATCGCCCGGCCCAAAGTATTGCAAGCCAGCGCCGTGGCAGTGCCCTCGGTTCTTCCGGCAGAGCTGCTTGGCCGCCGCCCGGACCTGGTTGCCGCCCGCTGGCGTGTAGAGGCCGCGAGCAAAGACATCGATTCGGCGAAAACCCGCTTCTATCCCAACCTGAACCTTACGGCGTCCGCCGGTGCCGAATCCTTGTTGGGTGACGCAATGTTTGGTTCGGCCAGTCGCTTCTTCAGCATCGCCCCGACCATTTCGCTGCCGATCTTCGATGGCGGGCGCCTGCGCGCCAACCTCGATTCGCGTGACGCCGATTACGATCTGGCGGTGGCGCAGTACAACAAAAGCCTGGTGAAAGCGCTGGGTGATGTCAGCGACACGATCAACCAGTTGCGTGACATCGGCCGGCAAATCGGCGCGCAACAGCACGCCACCGATATTGCTCAGGATTCCTATAACACCGTGGTCCAGCGTTACGGTTCCGGCATCGGCAACTACCTGGACGTGCTCAGCATCGAGCAGCAACTGCTGCAGGCCCAACGTCAGTTGGCCAACCTCAATGCCGAGCAGATCGATCTGTCGATTCAACTGATGCAAGCGCTGGGCGGGGGCTTTCAGGGCGAGACCCTGAGCGCAGCCAACGCCATTCCAGCCACGCCGCACAACTAATTCAGGTATTTGTCATGGCCACTGCCGAAAACACCCAAGCTCAAGACAACTCGCAAGACACCGGCAATCCGCGCAAGCGCAAAGTGATGCTGCTGGTGCTGGCCATTGTTGTAGCCCTCACCGGTGCTGGTGTCTGGGCTTATCACGAATTCATCGGGCGCTGGAATGAGAGCACCGATGACGCCTACGTCAACGGCAACGTCGTTGAAATCACTCCGCTGGTGACCGGTACCGTGGTCAGCATCGGCGCCGACGATGGTGACCTGGTCCACGAAGGTCAGGTGCTGATCAACTTCGACCCCAACGATGCCGAAGTCGGTCTGCAAAGTGCCCAGGCGAAACTGGCGCGTACCGTGCGTCAGGTTCGCGGCCTGTACAGCAATGTCGACGGCATGAAAGCCCAGGTCAACGCGCAACAGGCCGAAGTGCAGAAGGCTCAGGACAACTTCAACCGCCGGAAAAACCTTGCCGCTGGCGGCGCGATTTCCCAGGAAGAACTGTCCCACGCCCGCGACGACCTGACCTCGGCGCAAAACGCCCTGGCCAACGCCAAGCAGCAGTTGAAAACCACCAGTGCGCTGGTCGATGACACCGTGGTCTCGTCGCACCCGGACGTGATGTCGGCGGCTGCGGATCTGCGCCAGGCCTACCTGACCAATGCGCGCAGCACCCTGATCGCGCCGGTCACCGGTTACGTTGCCAAACGCACCGTGCAGCTGGGCCAGCGAGTGCAACCAGGTACGGCGTTGATGGCGGTGATCCCGCTGGATCAACTGTGGATCGATGCCAACTTCAAGGAAACCCAACTGCGTGATATGCGCATCGGCCAGCCCGTGGACATCGAGTCCGACATCTACGGCAGCAGCGTGAAATACAGTGGCACCGTCGACAGCCTCGGCGCCGGCACCGGCAGCGCGTTTGCTCTGTTGCCCGCGCAAAACGCCACCGGCAACTGGATCAAGATCGTGCAGCGTGTGCCGGTGCGGATTCACATCAATGCCGAAGAGCTGGCCAAGCACCCACTGCGGGTTGGGCTGTCGACCAATGTTGAAGTGAACCTGCATGACCAGAGCGGCCCGGTACTGGCGCAGCAACCGCAGCAAAAGGCCTCGTTCAGCACCAACGTCTACGACCGGCAGTTGGCCGAAGCCGATGCGATGATCGCTCAGCTGATCCATGACAACAGCGCTGTGGTCAGCAAAACCGCGCAACGCTGATTCGCCACTGACCCTGTGGGTGCGAGCATGCTCGCCCCACAGGGGCGCAGCGCCACCCCGGTTCCAAAGGATTCGCGATGAGCAATAACGCTTCTTTCACGCCGCCCAGCCTGTTGCTCAGCACCATCGGCCTGTCGCTGGCGACCTTCATGCAGGTGCTCGACACCACCATCGCCAACGTGGCGTTGCCGACCATTTCCGGCAACCTTGGTGTGAGTTCGGAGCAGGGCACGTGGGTGATTACCTCGTTCGCCGTGAGCAATGCGATTGCGTTGCCGCTGACCGGCTGGCTCAGCCGGCGCTTTGGCGAGGTAAAACTGTTTCTCTGGGCGACGATGCTGTTTGTGCTGGCCTCGTTTCTCTGCGGCATCTCGACCTCGATGCCTGAGCTGATCGGCTTTCGTGTGCTGCAAGGCCTGGTGGCCGGGCCGTTGTACCCGATGACGCAAACCCTGTTGATCGCCGTTTATCCACCCGCCAGGCGCGGCATGGCCCTGGCATTGCTGGCAATGGTCACGGTGGTGGCGCCGATTGCTGGTCCCATTCTTGGCGGCTGGATCACCGACAGTTACAGCTGGCCGTGGATTTTCTTCATCAACGTTCCGATCGGCATTTTTGCGGTGATGGTGGTGCGTTCGCAGCTGGCCAAGCGCCCGGTGGTCACCAGCCGTCAGCCGATGGACTACGTCGGGCTGATTTCGCTGGTCATTGGCGTCGGCGCGTTGCAGGTGATCCTCGACAAGGGCAATGACCTGGACTGGTTCGAGTCGAACTTCATCATCATTGGTGCGGCGATTTCGGTGATCGCGCTGGCGGTGTTCATCATCTGGGAAATGACCGACCAACATCCGGTCGTCAACCTGCGGCTGTTCGCGCACCGCAACTTCCGCATTGGCACGATAGTGCTGGTGCTGGGCTACGCCGGGTTCTTCGGTATTAACCTGATCCTGCCGCAATGGTTGCAGACCCAGATGGGCTACACCGCGACATGGGCAGGGCTGGCGGTGGCACCGATCGGCATCCTGCCGGTGCTGTTGTCACCCTTTGTCGGCAAGTACGCGAACAAGTTCGACCTGCGCCTGCTGGCCGGGCTGGCATTCCTGGCCATTGGCCTGAGCTGCTTCATGCGTGCCGGTTTCACCAATGAAGTGGACTTCCAGCACATCGCCCTGGTGCAACTGTTCATGGGCATCGGCGTGGCGCTGTTCTTCATGCCGACCCTGAGCATCCTGATGTCCGACCTGCCACCGCACCAGATCGCCGACGGCGCTGGCCTGGCAACCTTCCTGCGGACTCTGGGGGGCAGTTTTGCGGCGTCGCTGACCACCTGGATCTGGATTCGCCGGGCAGACCAGCATCACGCTTACATGAGCGAAAGCATGAGCATCTTCGACCCGGTCACCCGGGATGCGCTGAACAATCTCGGAGGCGCGAGCACCAAGGCTTACGCGCAACTGGATCAAGTCCTGACCAGCCAGGCATACATGCTCTCGACCGTGGACTACTTCACCTTGCTGGGCTGGGGCTTCATGGGCCTGATTCTGCTGGTCTGGCTGGCCAAGCCGCCATTCGCTGCCAAGGCCGGCCCAGCCGCGGCGGGGCATTGATGCCTTTCGTCGCAGGCGCTGGCGTCCGAAAGGGTCATGCAAGGCTTGCTGGCCCCTTCGCCGGCAAGCCGGCTCCTACGGTAGGGCATCTGTTGTAGGAGCGGGCTTGCCAGGGAAGGCGCCCGACAGGGCCATGCAAGGCTTGCTGTTCCCTTCGCCGGCAAGCCGGCTCCTACGGCAGCGAGGGCGTCCGTTCAGGGCGAACCGGGCAGCGCCAGTTGCGTCGGTACGAAATCGAACGCCGCCAGTTGGAAACCCTGCTCATCCACCTGCAGCGCCCAGCCCTGACGGTCCCAGTCCCCCAGCACAATGCGCTTGGCGGCTTGTTCGCCGATCTGCAGCTTGTGGATCGCCGGGCGATGGGTGTGGCCGTGAACCAGGGTGCGCACCCCGTGTTCCTGCATGACCTGCGGTACCTGGTCCGGGGTCACATCGACAATGTCGTTGGCCTTCATGCGGGTCTGGGCCCGGCTTTCGTTGCGCAGCTTGCGCGCCAGCTTGCGCCGGGTGCCCAGGGGCAGGTGGCGCAGAATCCACAGGCTCAGCGGGTTGCGCAGGTAGCGGCGCATACGCATGTAGGCTTCGTCACGGGTGCACAGGCTGTCACCGTGCATCAGCAATACCGGCTCGCCGTAGAAGTCGACGACGCTGGGATCCTTGAGCAGGGTGGCGCCGGCCGCCTTGCAGAAGGCCTTGCCGAGCATGAAGTCGCGATTGCCATGCATCAGGAAGATCTGCGTGCCGCTGTCGCTGAGCTCGCGCAATGCCTGGCAAATGGAAAGCTGGTAGGGGGTCATGGCATCGTCGCCGATCCATACCTCGAAAAAGTCCCCGAGGATGTACAGCGCCTCGGCGGCGCGGGCGCGCCCACCGAGTAATTCCAGAAACGCCCGGGTGATGTCCGGGCGCTCCTCTTCCAGATGCAGATCTGAAATCAGCAGTATCACTCAATGATCTCGGCTTTCTCGATGATCACGTCGTCTGCGGGTACGTCCTGGTGGCCGGACTTCATGGTGGTGGCCACGCCCTTGATCTTGTCGACCACCTCGGTGCCGGCGATCACTTTGCCGAATACGGCGTAGCCCCAGCCCTGCACGGTCTTGCCGCTGTGGTTGAGGAAGCTGTTGTCGGCAACGTTGATGAAGAACTGCGCGGAAGCCGAATGCGGCTCCATGGTGCGGGCCATGGCAACGGTGTACTTGTCGTTGGAAAGGCCGTTGTCAGCTTCGTTCTGGATGCTTGGACGCTTGTCTTTCTTTTCTTTCATGCCAGGTTCGAAGCCGCCGCCCTGGATCATGAAGTTACCGATGACGCGGTGAAAAACGGTGTTTTCATAGTGACCGGCTTTCACGTATTCGACGAAGTTGGCCACGGTCAACGGGGCTTTCTCGGCGTTCAGTTCCAGCACGATCTCGCCGTGGTTGGTGGTCAGTTTGACTTGGGTCATGGTCGGTACTCTTTATAAGGAGAAGCGTTTTCAAGAAAATCCTGGGTATCGGGACGCGTGGGCAGCCCGGACCGGTTTGGCCATCTTGCAGCCAAGGAGCGCAGTTTAGCGTGACAGCCACGAATTTCGAGGCTGTTTTTTCACCGGCCTGCCATTAATAGCCGCAGTTTTAAAGCTGCGCTCTGTCAGGCACTTGACAGCATCGGCTATGATATCCGTTTTGATTTGTCAGGCCGCACCCGGCCACGCACTTGTACGTTCAAGGATCCTATGAGCAAGCCCACTGTCGACCCTACCTCGAATTCCAAGACTGGACCGGCCGTACCGGTCAACTTCCTGCGCCCGATCATCCAGGCGGACCTGGACTCGGGTAAGCACACACAGATCGTGACCCGCTTCCCTCCGGAGCCCAATGGTTACCTGCACATCGGTCACGCCAAGTCGATCTGCGTGAACTTCGGTCTGGCCCAGGAATTCGGTGGCGTCACGCACCTGCGTTTCGACGACACCAACCCGGCCAAGGAAGACCAGGAATACATCGACGCCATTGAAAGCGACGTCAAGTGGCTGGGTTTTGAGTGGTCCGGCGAAGTGCGTTATGCCTCGCAGTACTTCGACCAGTTGCACGACTGGGCCGTGGAACTGATCAAGGCGGGCAAGGCCTATGTCTGCGACCTGACCCCTGACCAGGCCAAGGAATACCGCGGCAGCCTCACCGAGCCAGGCAAGAACAGCCCGTTCCGCGATCGCTCGGTGGAAGAGAACCTGGACTGGTTCGCCCGCATGCGCGCTGGCGAGTTCCCGGACGGCGCCCGCGTGCTGCGGGCCAAGATCGACATGGCCTCGCCGAACATGAACCTGCGCGACCCGATCATGTATCGCATTCGCCACGCCCATCACCATCAGACTGGTGACAAGTGGTGCATCTACCCCAACTACGACTTCACCCACGGCCAGTCGGACGCCATCGAAGGCATCACCCACTCGATCTGCACCCTGGAGTTCGAAAGCCACCGTCCGCTGTACGAGTGGTTCCTCGAGCACCTGCCGGTGCCCGCGCACCCGCGTCAGTACGAGTTCAGCCGCCTGAACCTGAACTACACCATCACCAGCAAGCGCAAGCTCAAGCAACTGGTGGATGAGAAGCACGTCAATGGCTGGGACGATCCGCGCATGTCGACCCTGTCGGGCTTTCGTCGTCGTGGCTACACGCCGGCGTCGATCCGCAACTTCTGCGAGATGGTTGGCACCAACCGCTCCGACGGCGTGGTCGACTACGGCATGCTGGAATTCAGCATCCGCCAGGATCTGGACCAGAACGCACCCCGCGCCATGTGCGTGCTGCGTCCGTTGAAAGTCGTGATCACCAACTACCCGGAAGGCCAGGTCGAGAATCTCGAACTGCCGCGTCACCCTCAGAAAGAAGCGCTGGGCGTGCGCCAGCTGCCGTTCGCCCGTGAAATCTACATCGACCGTGACGACTTCATGGAAGAGCCGCCAAAGGGCTACAAGCGCCTGGAGCCTAACGGCGAAGTGCGCCTGCGTGGCAGCTACGTGATCCGTGCCGATGAAGCGATCAAGGACGCCGAGGGCAATGTCGTCGAGCTGCGTTGCTCCTACGACCCGGACACCCTGGGCAAGAACCCTGAAGGCCGCAAGGTCAAGGGCGTGATCCACTGGGTGCCGGCTGCCGCCAGCGTCGAGTGCGAAGTGCGTTTGTACGATCGTCTGTTCCGTTCTCCGAACCCGGAGAAGGCCGAGGACAGCGCGAGTTTCCTGGACAACATCAACCCTGACTCCCTGCAAGTGCTCACTGGTTGTCGTGCCGAACCCTCGCTGGGCAACGCACAGCCGGAAGACCGTTTCCAGTTCGAGCGCGAAGGCTACTTCTGCGCGGATATCAAGGACTCGAAACCAGGCGCTCCGGTATTCAACCGTACTGTGACCCTGCGCGACTCCTGGGGTCAGTGATTCAGTCAAGGAACTAACGTGCTAACGATCTACAACACGCTCACCAAGAGCAAAGAAGTCTTCAAGCCGCTGGATGGCAACAAGGTGCGCATGTACGTGTGCGGCATGACCGTGTACGACTACTGCCACCTGGGGCACGGCCGCAGCATGGTGGCCTTCGACCTGATTACCCGCTGGCTGCGTTTCAGCGGGTATGACTTGACCTATGTGCGCAACATCACGGATATCGACGACAAGATCATCAATCGTGCCAATGAGAACGGCGAGGCCTTCGAGGCCCTGACCGAGCGCATGATCGCGGCGATGCACGAGGACGAGGCGCGGCTGAACATCAAGAAGCCGGACATGGAACCGCGCGCCACCGACCATATCCCCGGCATGCACGCGATGATCCAGACCCTGATCGACAAGGGCTACGCCTACGCTCCGGGCAATGGCGACGTGTACTACCGCGTCGGCAAGTTCATGGGCTACGGCAAGCTGTCGCGCAAGAAGATCGAAGACCTGCGCATCGGCGCGCGGATCGAAGTCGACGAGTCGAAACAGGACCCGCTGGACTTCGTCCTGTGGAAAGCCGCCAAGCCGGGTGAGCCGAGCTGGCCATCGCCTTGGGGTGACGGGCGTCCGGGCTGGCACATCGAGTGCTCGGTGATGTCCACCTGCTGCCTGGGCGAGACCTTCGACATTCATGGCGGCGGCAGCGACCTGGAGTTCCCGCACCACGAGAACGAGATCGCCCAGAGCGAGGCGGCTACCGGCAAGACCTACGCCAACGCCTGGATGCACTGCGGCATGATCCGCATCAATGGCGAGAAGATGTCCAAGTCCTTGAACAACTTCTTCACCATTCGCGACGTGCTCGACAAGTACCATCCGGAAGTGGTGCGTTACCTGCTGGTGGCCAGCCACTACCGCAGCGCCATCAACTACTCGGAAGACAACCTCAAGGACGCCAAGGGCGCCCTGGAGCGTTTCTACCATGCACTCAAGGGCCTGCCGAAAGTGGCGCCGGCCGGTGGCGAAGCCTTCGTCGAGCGTTTCACCCAGGTGATGAACGACGACTTCGGTACTCCGGAAGCCTGTGCCGTGCTGTTCGAGATGGTGCGCGAGATCAACCGCCTGCGTGAGAGCGATATCGATGCGGCGGCCGGTCTGGCAGCCCGCTTGAAGGAACTGGCCAGTGTGCTGGGCGTGCTGCAACTGGAGGCCGACGACTTCCTGCAGGCCGGTGCCGAAGGTCGGGTCGATGCGGCAGAAGTCGAGGCGCTGATCCAGGCCCGCCTGGCGGCCCGTGCCAACAAGGATTGGGCAGAGTCCGATCGGATCCGCGACCAGATCACCGCCATGGGCGTGATCCTGGAAGACGGCAAGGGCGGTACGACCTGGCGCCTGGCTGACTGAGCCTGCGTTCGCTGCAACAAGAAACCCGCCTGGTGCGGGTTTTTTGTTGCCCTTCGAACAGTGCAGGATCAGGCCAGCGAGGCGAGGCGCTCCACTGTATCGGGGTAGCGCTCCACCAGGCGTATCAAGGTCGTGGCCTGGGCGTTGGGTATGGCGCGGCCCTGTTCCCAGTTCTCCAGGGTGCGGGTGTTGGTGCGCAGGTACATGGCGAACACCGAGCGCGAGAGGTTGAGTTGCTGGCGGATGTTCATCACCTCGGCGGCGGTGATGGGGGGCAGCTTGTCGAGTTTCACTTTATGGCTGCGCAGGGTGATCTTGCCCTGGCGTTCCTGGGTGAGGGCGTCGATGCCTTCAACCAGTTCGGAAAAGATGTCACGTTTGGTCATGTCTTCTGGCCTCGATTTCACGTTCCAGCAGTTGTTTGAGCTGTTGTCGCTGCTGCGGTAGCAGGTCGTCCATCTGCTCCTTGTCGAACAGGGTGAAGAGCCAGAACTGTGCTCCTCCGGACCACCAGTAATAAATCACCCTCAGCCCGCCACGCCTGCCCTTGTTGCGTCGCTCATCGATGAAACGCATCTTGCGCAAGCCGCCAGTGCCCTGAATCAGAACGCCCGCGTGCGGGTGGCGCAGCAACTCGATCTGCAGTTCGCAGAACAATTCGTCGTCAAGGAAGCCCTTTCGGTATCGCGCAAATGCCGGTAGTTCAATAAACAGAGCATTCATTTCATACGCTTCCTGCGTATAGAGTGGATGGAGATACAGCTTTGGTCAAGGCCCGCTAGGCGCCGCGTTTGATCTGGCAGCAGTCTATGCCTGCGGCAGCGGGCTGAATGTCGGACCGGGCCGACGTGGCAGGAAGGGCGATTCCGAGTTTTGCTGGGAAGAGGGGAGGGCAGGGCCCTGAAATGCAAAACGGCACCCGAAGGTGCCGTTCTGTTTGTTGCGTTGAAACCTAAGCGATCAACCTGCCAGGCCCGAATGCTGGACCAGGGTCAGCAGCGGCTGTGGGTATACGCCGAGGAAGAACGCCAGGAGCGCGATGGCCAGCAGCATGACGCCACCGGCTTTCTGTTCCCAGTGCAGTTGGGCATCGACGCGGCGCAGGTTCGGCTCGATCAGGTACAGGGTGACCATCACTCGCAGGTAGTAGAAGACGCCGATGGCGCTGCCCATTACCAGGGAACCGACCAGCCACCATTGGTGCGCTTCGACACCGGTAGCGATGATGTAGAACTTGCCGATGAAGCCGGCGGTCAGCGGGATACCGGCCAGGGACAGCATCATCACGGTGAGGACGGCGGTCAGGTACGGACGGCGCCAGAACAGGCCGCGGTACTCGTACAGTGCGTCGGCGTCACGGCCTTTGTACGGCGAGGACATCAGGGTGATCACGCCGAAGGCGCCCAGGCTGGTGATCACGTAGGTGACCAGGTACACGCCGATGGCTTCCATGGCCAGGCCCTTGCTCGCCACCAGGGCGATCAGCAGGTAGCCGAAGTGGGCGATGGAGGAGTAACCCAGCAGACGCTTGAGGTTGCTCTGGGTCAGCGCCAACAGGTTGCCCACCAGGATCGAGGCGATGGCGATCACGGTCAGCACGTTGCTCAGGACACCGCTGCTGGCCACTGGCGACAGCTGGAACAGACGCACCAGTACCGCGAATACCGCCACCTTGCTGGCGGTGGCCAGGAAGGCGGCCACCGGGGCCGGGGCGCCTTCATAGACGTCCGGGGTCCACAGGTGGAACGGCACCAGCGACAACTTGAAGGCCAGGCCGATCAGCATCATGCCCAGGCCCAGTTGAGCCAGCAGGCTTGGCAGGCCGGTGGCGGCCAGGGCCTGGCCGATACCGCTGAAGCTCAGGCTGCCGGCTTCTGCGTAGAGCAGGGCCATGCCGAACAACAGGAAGCCCGAACCGGCTGCCGACAGCACCATGTACTTGATGCCGGCTTCCAGGGAGCGCTTGTTGAAGAAGGCATAGGCCACCAGGCCGTAGACCGGTACCGAGAGCAGTTCCAGGCCGATGAACAGGCCGGCCAGGTTCTGCGCGCTGACCAGTACCAGGCCACCAGCGGCGGCCAGCAGGATCAGCAGGTACAGCTCTTCACGGTTACCCGGGTAACCGCTGCTGCCATCGCCCAGGTAGGCGTGGGCCAGGGTGACGCAGGCCAGGGTGGCCACCAGGATCAGGGCCATGTACAGGCAGGCGAACTGGTCGATCTGCAACAGCGGGGTGACCGCCAGCGGTGCCACTTTCAGCACCGGGAAGATCGACAGCAATGCCAGGTTCAGACCGGCCACCGATAGCAGGAAGGTCTGGGCGTGGTTGCGCCGCCAGGCGATCGCCAGCATCACCACCACAAGGGTGGCGCTGGTGATCAGCAGCGGCGCCAGGGCTATAAAGTGTTGAATCGTAAAGTCCATAGCGCTCTTACCGGGCCGAAGCGAGTTGAGTGAAGGCGGTGCTGAGCCATTGCTGCACGCCATGCATGGTGGCGGCAGAGGTATCGAGGAACGGTTGCGGGTACACGCCGATGTAGATCAGCAGTACCGCCAGCCCCAGCACCATGATCAGTTCGCGAGCATCCATGCCGTGCAGCACCGCGTCCGACTTGGACGGGCCGAAGTAGGCACGGTGGATCATGATCAGCGAGTAGACCGAGCCGAACACCAGGCCCGAAGTCGCGATCGCGGTGATCCATGGAGCGCTGACGAAGGTGCCGATCAGGATCAGGAACTCGCCGACGAAGTTGCCGGTGCCCGGCAGGCCCAGGGAGGCGGCTGCGAAGAACAGGCTGATGGCCGGCAGGTAGGCGATACGCGACCACAGGCCGCCCATTTCACGCATGTCGCGGGTATGGGTGCGCTCGTACAGCTGGCCGCTGAGGATAAACAGCGCGGCTGCCGAAACACCGTGGGCCAGCATCTGGATCACCGCGCCCTGCAGGGCCTGCTGGCTGCCGGAGTAGATACCGATCAGCACGAAGCCCATGTGGGAAACGCTGGAGAAGGCGATCAGGCGCTTGATGTCGGTCTGGGCGAAGGCCAGGAAGGCGCCGTAGAAGATCCCGACCAGACCCAGGGTCATGGCGATCGGTGCGAACTCTGCCGAGGCGTTGGGGAACAGTGGCAGGGCGAAACGCAGCAGGCCGTAGGCCGCCGTCTTCAGCAGGATGCCCGCCAGGTCCACGGAACCGGCGGTCGGTGCCTGGGCGTGAGCGTCAGGCAGCCAGGAGTGGAATGGCACCACGGGCAGCTTCACCGCGAAGGCGATGAAGAAGCCGAGCATCAGGATGTACTCGGTGGCGGTGGACATCTTGGTCTTCAGCAACTGGGCGTAATCGAAGGTGATGACCCCGGTGTTGTTGAAGTTCACCAGCACCAGGCCCAGGATCGCCACCAGCATGATCAGGCCGGAAGCCTGAGTGAAGATGAAGAACTTGGTCGCTGCGTAGATCCGGGTTTTCTTGCCGTCTGCCGAGCTGTGACCCCAGAGCGCGATGAGGAAGTACATCGGCACCAGCATCATTTCCCAGAAGAAGAAGAACATGAACAGGTCCAGCGCCAGGAACACGCCGACCACGCCGCCCAGGATCCACATCAGGTTCAGGTGGAAGAAGCCCACGTGGCGCTGGATCTCTTTCCAGGAGCAGAGTACCGAGAGGATACCCAGCAGGCCGGTCAGCAGGATCATCAGCAGCGACAGGCCGTCCAGCGCCAGGTGCACGTTGATGCCGAAGCGCTCAATCCAGACGTGCTTGAACTCGATGGCCCAAGTTGGATCGGCGCCAGGCGCCGGAGCAAATGAATAGTTACCGTGGGCCCACAGCCAGAGGCCGAGGGCGAGTTCCAGGGTCATGGTCAACAGCGCAATCCAGCGGGGGAGGGTGGCGCCGAAGCGCTCACCCAGCCAGCACAGCAGGCCGCCGATGAAGGGGATCAGGATTAGCCAAGGCAGAATCATGACGGGCTCAATTCCTTTCGCAAGTTCGCAAGGTTCATATCAGACCGCTACCAGCACAATGGCGCCGATGACCAGCACGGCACCGGCTGCCATCGAGGCGGCGTACCAACGCAGTTGACCGGTCTCGGTACGGCTCAGGGAGGTGTGACCCCCTTTGGCCATACGCGGGATCAAACCGATGGTCTGATCGAGCGGGTCCTTGCGCAGTACGTGGCTGATGGCCAGGTATGGCTTGACGAACAGTTTGTCGTAGATCCAGTCGAAGCCCCAGGCGGCGAACCACCAGGCCGAGAGCAGACGCCCGATGCCGCTGTTGGCGATGGCGGTCACAACGCGACGCTTGCCAAGGAACAACAGGGCGGCCAGCAGGATACCGGCCAGGGCGATGGCGCCCGAGGCGATTTCCAGGCTGTGCTTGGCTTCGCCACCGGCATGGCCGACGCTTTGCGGCAGCACGCCATGCAGGGGCGGGGTGATCATCGCGCCGATCGCAGTGGACAGCACGATCAGTACCACCAGCGGCAGCCAGTGGGAGATCCCGTGGCCGGCGTGGGCTTCGGTCTTGGCTTCACCGTGGAAGGTGATGAAGATCAGGCGGAAGGTGTACAGCGAGGTCATGAACGCACCCACCAGGCCGGCGTACAGCAGGCCATGGTTGCCGCTGGCGAAGGCTTCCCAGAGGATCTCGTCCTTGGAGTAGAAGCCTGCGGTCACCAGAGGCAGGGCCGCCAGGGCCGCGCCGCCGACGATGAAGCTGGCGTAGGCCAGAGGCAGTTTCTTCCACAGGCCGCCCATCTTGAAGATGTTCTGCTCGTGGTGGCAGGCAACTATCACCGCACCGGAAGCAAGGAACAGCAGGGCCTTGAAGAAGGCGTGGGTCATCAGGTGGAAGATCGCGCCGTCCCAGGCGCCAACGCCCAGGGCCAGGAACATGTAGCCGATCTGGCTCATGGTGGAGTAGGCGAGGATCCGCTTGATGTCGGTCTGCACCAGCGCGGCGAAACCGGCCAGTACCAGGGTCACGCCGCCGACCAGGCCGACCAGGTGCAGGATTTCCGGCGCCAGGGTGAACAGGCCGTGGGTACGGGCGATCAGGTAGACGCCGGCGGTGACCATGGTTGCGGCGTGGATCAGTGCCGAAACCGGGGTCGGGCCGGCCATCGCGTCCGCCAGCCAGGTCTGCAGTGGCAACTGGGCAGATTTACCCACGGCGCCACCCAGAAGCATCAGGGTTGCCAGGGTGATCCAGAAGTCGCCGGCCTGGAATTTCTGCGGGGCCAGCACCAGCAGTTCCTGGACGTTCAGCGTGCCCACCTGTTGGAACAGGATGAACAGGCCGATGGCCATGAACACGTCGCCGATACGGGTAACGATGAAGGCCTTGAGTGCGGCGTTACCGTTGTTGCGGTTGCTGTAGTAGAAACCGATCAACAGGTACGAGCACAGGCCCACGCCTTCCCAGCCGAAGTACAGGAACAGCAGGTTATCGCCCAGTACCAGGAACAGCATGCTGGCGATAAACAGGTTGGTGTAGGCGAAGAAGCGCGAGTAGCCGGCTTCACCACGCATGTACCAGGACGCGAACAAGTGGATCAAAAAGCCCACGCCCACCACCACACCCAGCATGGTCACGGACAGACCATCCAGGTACAGGGCGAAGTTCGGTGCGAAACCGTCCACCGACATCCACTGCCACAGCACCTGGGTGTAGTGGCCACCCTCGGGCGGCGCGACGTTGAATTGCCAGATCACGTAGGCAGCAACGATGGCCGACAGGCCAATGGAGCCGACACCGATCAGGGCCGAGAGGTTTTCCGAGAGGCGTCCACGGGAGAACGACAGCAGCAGGAAACCGATCAGGGGGAATACGAAAGTCAGAAAGAGAAGGTTCATCCGCGCATCTCGCTGGCTGCATCGATATCGAGAGTGTGGAAGCGGCGGTACAGCTGCAGCAGGATCGCCAGGCCGATACTGGCCTCGGCGGCTGCCAGGCTGATCACCAGGATGAACATCACTTGTCCATCCGGCTGCGCCCAGCGGGCGCCCGCAACGATGAAGGCCAGTGCAGAGGCGTTCATCATCACTTCCAGGCTCATCAACACGAAGAGGATGTTACGGCGGACCATCAGGCCGACCAGACCGAGGCAGAACAGGATGCCGGCAACCGCCAGGCCATGTTCCATCGGGATAGTACCGAGAGAGATAGTAGGCATCGTATTACTCCTTCGCCTCGTTGCGGCCCAAGTGGAACGCCGTGACGGCCGCGGCAAGCAGCAGCATCGAGGCGAGTTCGACCACCAGCAGGTAAGGGCCGAACAGGCTGATGCCCACGGCCTTGGCGCTGACGGTGGTTTGACCGATACCGGCACCGCTCTGATGGCTGAACAGTACGTACAGCAGTTCAGCCAGCAGCAGCGCGGCCAGGATGACCGGGCCGATCCAGATGCCGGGCGTGAGCCAGATGCGCTCTTGCTGAGCCGCGGCCGGGCCGAGGTTCAGCATCATCACCACGAACACGAACAGCACCATGATGGCACCGGCGTAGGCGATCACTTCCAGGGCACCGGCGAACGGCGCGCCAAGGCTGAAGAAGGTCATGGCCACGGCGATCAGCGAAATGATCAGGTAGAGCAGGGCGTGCACAGGGTTGGTATTGGTGACCACACGGAGTGTGGAGACAACCGCAACACCTGACGCGAAATAGAAAGCGAATTCCATCTTTCTTCCTTAAGGCAGCAAGCTCTTCACGTTGATCGGCTCGGCTTCATTCTGCGCGGAGCCTTTTGGCTTACCGGCAATGGCCATACCTGCAACACGATAGAAGTTGTAATCAGGGTTCTTTCCGGGACCGGAGATCAGCAGATCTTCTTTCTCGTAAACCAGGTCCTGACGTTTGAACTCGGCCATCTCGAAATCCGGTGTCAGCTGGATCGCGGTGGTCGGGCAGGCTTCCTCGCAGAGGCCACAGAAAATGCAGCGCGAGAAGTTGATGCGGAAGAAGTCCGGGTACCAGCGACCGTCTTCGGTTTCAGCTTTCTGCAGCGAGATGCAACCCACGGGGCAGGCCACGGCGCACAGGTTGCAGGCTACGCAACGCTCTTCGCCATCGGGGTCGCGGGTCAGGACGATGCGGCCACGGTAGCGTGGAGGCAGGTAGACCGGCTCTTCCGGGTATTGCAAGGTGTCGCGCTTGCGAAAGCCATGGCCGAAGACCATGACCAGGCTGCGCAACTGGGTACCAGTACCCTTAACGATGTCGCCAATATATTTGAACATGGGTCAAATCCTCACTGAACCGCAACCGCAGGTGTGTTCCACAACACAACCGCAGCGGTTATCAGCAAATTGATCAGGGTCAGTGGCAGGCAGAATTTCCAGCTGAAGTCCATCACCTGGTCATAACGCGGACGCGGGATGGAAGCGCGCAGCAGGATGAACAGCATGATGAAGAACGCGGTCTTCAGTGCGAACCAGACGAAGGACAGTTGCGGCAGGATGCCGAACGGACCGTGCCAGCCACCGAAGAACAGGGTGACCAGCAGCGCCGAGATCAGGATGATGCCGATGTATTCACCGACGAAGAACATGCCCCATTTCATACCGGCGTATTCAATGTGGTAGCCGTCGGCCAGTTCCTGCTCCGCTTCCGGCTGGTCGAAGGGGTGACGGTGAGTCACGGCCACGCCAGCGATGAAGAAGGTACAGAAGCCGAAGAACTGCGGAATGATGAACCACAGGTTCTGCGCCTGGTACTCGACGATGTCACGCATGTTGAACGAGCCGACCTGTACCACGATGCCCATCAGGGCCAGGCCCATGAACACTTCGTAGGACACGGTCTGCGCCGAGGCACGCAAGCTGCCGAGCAGGGCGAACTTGTTGTTGCTCGACCAGCCGGCGAACAGTACCGCGTAGACCGACAGACCGGCCATGGCGAAGAAGAACAGCAGGCCGATGTTCAGATCCGCCACGCCCCAGGTCGGGGTGATCGGGATGATCGCGAAGGCGATCAGCAGGGCGGACATGGCCACCACCGGTGCCAGTGTGAAGATCACCTTGTCGGCAAACGGTGGAGTCCAGTCTTCCTTGAAGAACATCTTCAGCATGTCGGCTGCGATCTGGAACATGCCGAACGGGCCAACACGGTTCGGACCGTAACGGTCCTGCCACCAGCCCAGCAGGCGACGTTCGACGAAGCTCAGCAGCGCACCGGCGATCACTACGGCCAGCAGGATGACGATGGCCTTGACGACCGTCAGGATCACGTCGATCACTTCAGGGGTAAACCAACTCATTGTGCCGCCTCCTGCAGACCATCAACGGAAATGCCTGCGATTGCCGGAGGAATACCCGCCAGGCCGGCAGGCAGGCCCACCAGGCCAGCACCCAGCTCTTCGTTGATGCGCAGCGGCAGACGCAGGGTCTGGCCAGCCACGTTCACCGCGAGCAGGGCACCGTCGTTGACACCCAGGCGATCCGCTTCGGATTTGGCCAGAGCAACGTACGGAGCCGGGATGCGCTCCTGCACCGGAGCGGCTTTCGAAGAGTTTTCCTCGCTGCCGAACAGGTGGTAGAACGGCACGGCCTGCCAGGTGCCCGGGGCCGGGGAGAAGGCCCGTGGCACGCTGGCGAACCAGTTGAGGCGGTCGCCCTGGGTTTCGATCAGGCGAGTGCCCGGGTCACCGGCGCGCAGGTGGCCACCGACTTCGTCCTGGAACTTGTTCCAGGCCTGTGGCGAGTTCCAGCCCGGAGACCAGGCGAACGGCACTTGCGAGCGCGGTTCGACGGAGCCCGAGTAACCTTCCATGGAGTAGGCGAAGGCGGTATCCGGATCTTGCGGGGTACGTGGCTCGTGCACGCTCTGGTTGGCGCGCATGGCGGTACGGCCACTGTAGCGCAGCGGTTCGCGAGCCAGTTTCAGGCCCTTGATGCGGAACGCGGCGGATGGCGCGGCGTCAACGATGCTGGCCAGTTGCGGGGTGCTCGCGGCGCAGGCAGCGGTCACGTGGTCCAGCTGGGTCCAGTCCACCGGCTGGTTCAGCAAGGTACTGCGCAGGGCGTGCAGCCAGCGCCAACCTTCGTGAACCATGATGCTGGCGTCCAGGTAGGTTGGATCGAAGACCTGGAAGAAGCGCTGGGCGCGACCTTCCTGGCTGACCAGGGTACCGTCGCCTTCGGCAAAGCTCGCCGCCGACAGCACCAGGTGCGCGCGCTCAACGGTAGCGGTTTGTTGATGATCGGCGACGATCACCACCTTCGCCGCGTTCAGCGCTGCATCCACCTTGGCCGCGTCGGTGCGGGTGTACAGGTCGTTTTCCAGTACCACGATGGCGTCGGCACGGCCGTCGATCACCGCCTGCAGGGCCGCGTCCACGGATTCGCCGCCGAGCATGGCCAGGCCGAGGCTGTTGGCCTCTGGCACGATCAGACTGATGGAGCCGGCTTTCTCGCGTTGCTTCAGGGCCTTGGCAATGTTGGCCGCGGCTTCGATCAGCGCCTTGGAGCCCAGGGAGGTACCGGAAATGATCAGCGGGCGCTTGGCCGCCAGCAGAGCGTCGGCAATGCGTTTGGCCAGTTCCAGGGCTTCACTGTCCAGGCCTTCCACGGCAGGGGCACTGGCGTCGATGGCGTGGGCCACGGCGAAACCGATGCGCGCCAGGTCGTCTGGAGCGGCGTGTACACACTCCTCGGCCACGTCGTCGAGCTTGGTTTCAGCCAGGCTGGCGATGAACAGCGGGTTCAGCGCGTGCTGGCCGATGTTCTTCACCGCAGCGTCGAGCCAAGGCTGGACGCGCATGGCATCGGCCATTTCCTCGGCCTTGCCCTTGACCGACTGGCGCAGGGCCAGGGCCATGCGTGCGGCGGTCTGGGTCAGGTCTTCGCCGAGGACGAAGATGGCATCGTGGTCTTCGATGTCGCGCATGTTCGGAACCGGCAGCGGGCTGTCGTTCAGAACCTGCAGAACCAGGCGGATGCGCTCCAGCTCGGAGGCTTCGATACCGGAGTAGAAGTGCTCGGCACCTACCAGCTCACGCAGCGCGTAGTTGCTTTCCAGGCTGGCGCGGGGCGAACCGATACCGACGATGTTACGGCCGCGCAGCAGGTCTGCGGCCTGATCCAGTGCCTGGTCCAGGGTCAGCTTGGTGCCATCGGCCAGGCGTGGCTGGCGTGGACGGTCCTTGCGGTTGACGTAGCCATAGCCGAAGCGGCCGCGGTCGCAGAGGAAGTACTGGTTCACCGAACCGTTGTAGCGGTTCTCGATGCGGCGCAGCTCGCCGTAGCGCTCGCCCGGGGAGATGTTGCAACCGCTGGAGCAGCCATGGCAGATGCTCGGCGAGAACTGCATGTCCCACTTGCGGTTGTAGCGCTCGGAGTGAGTCTTGTCGGTGAACACACCGGTCGGGCAGACCTCGGTGAGGTTGCCGGAGAACTCGCTTTCCAGGGTGCCGTCTTCAACGCGACCGAAGTACACGTTGTCGTGGGCGCCGTAGACGCCCAGGTCGGTGCCGCCGGCGTAGTCCTTGTAGAAGCGCACGCAGCGATAGCAGGCGATGCAGCGGTTCATCTCGTGGGAAATGAACGGGCCGAGGTCCTGGTTCTGGTGGGTACGCTTGGTGAAGCGATAACGGCGCTCGTTGTGGCCGGTCATCACCGTCATGTCCTGCAGGTGGCAGTGACCGCCTTCCTCACAGACCGGGCAGTCGTGGGGATGGTTGGTCATCAGCCACTCGACGACACTGGCGCGGAACGCCTTGGATTCTTCATCGTCGATGGAGATCCAGGTGTTGTCGGTGGCCGGGGTCATGCAGGACATGACGATACGACCACGGGTGTCGTTCTCGTCGGTGTACTGCTTGACCGCGCACTGGCGACAGGCACCGACGCTACCGAGAGCGGGGTGCCAGCAGAAATAAGGGATGTCGAGGCCTAGTGACAGACAAGCCTGTAACAGGTTGTCCGCCCCATCGACTTCGAGCGCTTTGCCGTCTACGTGGATAGTGGCCATGGTTCAAAGTTCTTCGTTGGCCCGGTGTCAGCGGGCGTGGCTAATGGAATCTTGTTATGCGTGCGAATCAACACAGCCGTTCACGGCGTCATCGCACGTCGAGCGCAGGGCACGGGCCCGGCGCCCTCATTTAAGCGTTACGCGCCGACTACGATCGGTCGGGCCAGAGGCGGGACGGCGGCGCTGGTGGGCGCGATGCCGGCTTCGAACTCTGGACGGAAATACTTGATGGCGCTGCCCAAAGGCTCCACGGCACCCGGTGCGTGAGCACAGAAGGTCTTGCCCGGGCCGAGGAAACCCACCAGGCCCAGCAGGGTCTCGATGTCCCCTTGCTGGCCCTGGCCTTTTTCCAGGGCCATCAGCAGCTTGACGCTCCAGGGCAGGCCGTCGCGGCACGGTGTGCAGAAGCCGCAGGACTCGCGGGCGAAGAACTGCTCCATGTTGCGCAGCAGGGACACCATGTTGATGCTGTCGTCCACCGCCATGGCCAGGCCGGTACCCATGCGGGTGCCCACTTTGGCAATGCCGCCGGCATACATCTGGGCGTCTAGGTGCTCGGGCAACAGGAAGCCGGTACCGGCGCCGCCTGGCTGCCAGCATTTGAGCTTGAAGCCGTCGCGCATGCCGCCGGCGTAGTCTTCGAACAGCTCGCGTGCGGTCACGCCGAAGGGCAGCTCCCACAGGCCGGGGTTCTTCACTTTGCCGGAGAAGCCCATCAGCTTGGTGCCGTGGTCTTCGCTGCCTTCACGGGCCAGGGATTTGTACCATTCCACGCCGTCGCCGATGATCGCCGGCACGTTGCACAGGGTCTCGACGTTGTTCACGCAGGTCGGCTTGCCCCACACGCCCACGGCGGCAGGGAAGGGCGGCTTGGAGCGCGGGTTGGCGCGACGGCCTTCCAGGGAGTTGATCAGTGCGGTTTCTTCACCGCAGATGTAACGCCCGGCGCCGGTGTGGACGAACAGCTCGAAATCGAAACCGCTGCCCAGGATGTTCTTGCCCAGAAGGCCTGCGGCCTTGGCTTCTTCCACGGCACGACGCAGGTGCTTGGCGGCGGTGGTGTACTCGCCCCGCAGAAAGATGTAGCCGCGGTAGGTCTTGAGTGCGCGAGCACTGATCAGCATGCCTTCGATCAGCAGATGGGGCAGTTGCTCCATCAGCATGCGGTCCTTCCAGGTGTTGGGCTCCATTTCGTCCGCGTTGCACAGCAAGTAGCGGATGTTCATGGATTCGTCTTTGGGCATCAGGCCCCACTTCACACCGGTGGGGAAGCCCGCACCGCCGCGACCCTTGAGGCCGGCATCCTTGACGGTCTGCACGATGTCGTCCTGGGACAGGTCGGCGAAGGCCTTGCGGGCCGCCGCGTAACCGTTCTTGGCCTGGTACTCGTCGAACCAGACCGGCTCGCCGTCGTCGCGCAGGCGCCAGGTCAGGGGATGGGTTTCTGCGGTGCGCGCAATGCGGTTCGCAGGACCGAAAGAGGTCAGGGTCATACGTAGCCCTCCAACAGTTTGGCCACGCCAGCAGGCTGCACGTCGCCGAAAGTGTCGTCGTCGATCATCAGCGCCGGGGCCTTGTCGCAGTTGCCCAGGCAGCACACCGGCAGCAGGGTGAAGCGGCCGTCGGCGGTGGTCTGGCCGAGTCCGATGCCCAGCTCGCTCTGGATCTGGCTGACCACGGATTCGTGGCCGCCGATGTAGCAGACCATGCTGTCGCAGACGCGAATGATGTGGCGGCCCACTGGCTGGCGGAAGATCTGGCTGTAGAACGTCGCCACGCCTTCAACGTCGCTGGCAGGAATGCCGAGGATCTCGCCGATGGCGTAGACCGCGCCGTCAGGCACCCAGCCACGTTCCTTCTGGACGATCTTCAGGGCTTCGATGGACGCCGCGCGCGGGTCCTCGTAGTGATGCATCTCGTGCTCGATGGCCGAGCGCTCGGTTTCGCTCAGGGCGAAACGGTCTGTCTGGATAAGCGTGCTGTTCATGCTTAGCGGTCCACGTCGGCCATAACGAAGTCGATACTACCCAGGTACGCGATCAAGTCCGCGACCATGCTGCCGCGGATCACCGAAGGGATCTGCTGCAGGTGGGCGAAGCTTGGGGTACGGATCCGGGTGCGGTAGCTCATGGTGCCGCCATCGCTCGTCAGGTAATAACTGTTGATGCCCTTGGTCGCTTCGATCATCTGGAAGGATTCGTTGGCCGGCATCACCGGGCCCCACGAAACTTGCAGGAAGTGCGTGATCAAGGTTTCGATGTGCTGCAGGGTGCGCTCTTTGGGTGGCGGCGTGGTCAGCGGGTGATCCGCCTTGTACGGGCCTTCCGGCATGTTGCGCAGGCACTGGTCGATGATCTTGATGCTCTGGCGCATTTCCTCGACGCGAACCATGCAGCGGTCATAGGCGTCACCGTTGGCGGCCAGCGGGACTTCGAACTCGAAGTTCTCGTAGCCGGAGTACGGACGGGCCTTGCGCAGGTCGAAATCGCAACCGGTGGAGCGCAGGCCGGCACCGGTGACGCCCCATTCCAGGGCTTCCTTGGTGTTGTAGGCGGCAACGCCGATGGTCCGGCCCTTGAGGATGCTGTTCTGCAGGGCAGCCTTGGTGTATTCGTCGAGGCGCTTGGGCAGCCATTCGACGAAGTCCTTGACCAGCTTCTCCCAGCCACGCGGCAGGTCGTGGGCGACGCCACCGATGCGGTACCAGGCCGGGTGCAGGCGGAAGCCGGTGATGGCTTCGATCACGGTGTAGGCGCGCTGACGGTCGGTAAAGGTGAAGAACACCGGGGTCATCGCGCCCACGTCCTGGATGTAGGTGCCCAGGAACAGCAGGTGGCTGGTGATCCGGAAGAACTCGGCCATCATGATGCGGATGACGTCGACCTTCTCTGGCACCTTGATGCCGGCCAGCTTCTCGACCGAGAGCACGTACGGCAGGTTGTTCATCACCCCGCCGAGGTAGTCGATACGGTCGGTGTAAGGGATGAAGCTGTGCCAGGACTGACGTTCGGCCATCTTCTCGGCACCACGGTGGTGGTAGCCGATGTCCGGAACGCAGTCGACGATCTCTTCACCGTCCAGTTGCAGGATGATGCGGAAGGCACCGTGGGCCGAAGGGTGGTTCGGGCCGAGGTTGAGGAACATGTAGTCCTCGTTGGCACCGGAACGCTTCATGCCCCAGTCTTCCGGACGGAAGCGCGCGGCTTCTTCTTCCAGCTGCTGCTTGGCCAGGTTCAGGCTGAACGGGTCGAACTCGGTGGCGCGGGCCGGGAAGTCCTTGCGCAGCGGGTGACCTTCCCAGGTCGGCGGCATCATGATCCGCGAGAGGTGAGGGTGGCCGGCGAAGTCGATGCCGAACATGTCCCAGACTTCACGCTCGTACCAGTTGGCGTTAGGCCAGATACCGGTCACGGTGGGCAGGCTGAGGTCGCCTTCGGACAGGGCAACCTTGATCATCACGTCGCTGTTACGTTCGATCGACAGCAAGTGGTAGAACACGCTGAAGTCGGCACCTGGCAGGCCCTGGCGCTTGGTGCGCAGGCGCTCGTCCACGCCGTGCAGGTCATAGAGCATGACGTACGGCTTGGGCAGATTGCGCAGGAAGGTCAGGACTTCAACGAGCTTGGAGCGGGTAACCCACAGCACCGGCATGCCGGTGCGGGTGGCTTGGGCGGTGAACGCCTCAGGGCCAAAACGGTTATTGAGTTCGACGACCACATCCTGGTCGTCAGCCTTATAAGGCGGGATGTACAGAGCACTGCCTGTAGTCATGGTTTTTTATCGCTTTCGGTCAACGTAAAGAGTGAAGCCAGGTTCGTTTCTTTGTAAGAACAGAACTGGATCAGACTTCGTCAGGGCTGCGCAGGTTGGTGACCTGTATACGCTGTTCGCGGCGCTGTTCCTTTTGCGACGGCATCTCGGCGCGATACACGCCTTGGTCGCCGACGACCCAGGAAAGTGGGCGACGCTCCTGGCCAATGGATTCCTGCAAGAGCATCAGGCCTTGCAGGAACGCTTCGGGACGGGGCGGGCAGCCAGGTACGTAGACGTCCACGGGCAGGAACTTGTCCACCCCCTGGACTACCGAGTAGATGTCGTACATGCCGCCGGAGTTGGCGCACGAACCCATGGAGATAACCCATTTTGGCTCGAGCATTTGCTCATAGAGACGCTGGATGATCGGCGCCATCTTGATGAAGCAGGTCCCGGCGATAACCATGAAGTCCGCCTGACGCGGCGATGCCCGGATAACCTCGGCGCCAAAGCGCGCGATGTCGTGGGGCGCCGTGAAGGCGGTGGTCATTTCCACGTAGCAGCAGGAAAGGCCGAAGTTGTACGGCCACAGGGAGTTCTTACGCCCCCAGTTGACCGCGCCGCTCAGCACGTCTTCGAGCTTGCCCATGAAGATGTTTTTGTGGACCTGATCCTCTAACGGATCGGAAACGGTTTCCCGTTCGCCGATCGGATACTGATCGTTAGGAGCATCGGGGTCGATCCGGGTGAGATTGTATTGCATCGCCAAAGCCTCATTGTTTTAGCTTCGCCTGCCGCTTACGACGACCTTCCGGAGCCCAGTCAAGAGCCCCCACCCGCCAAAGGTAGACAAGACCTGCCAACAGAATTGCTATGAAAACGAGAGCTTCGACGAATCCGGTCCAGCCGCTTTCGCGGACGGACACAGACCAGGCAAAGAGAAAGAGGGCTTCGATATCGAAGATCACGAAGAGCATCGCGACCAGATAGAATTTGGCTGAGAGCCGCAAGCGGGCGCCACCGGTAGGTAGCATGCCGGACTCGAACGGTTCGTTTTTGCTGCGGCCCCAGGCTTTTGACCCGAGGAGGCTGGAGACGCCGAGCATGAAGGCGCAAAGGCCGACAACGCCCAGAAGGAAAATGGCAAAGCCCCAGTTGTGGGCCATGAGTCCTGTCGCTTCGGGCATGCTGGTAATCCTTAACAGAGAGCAAGAGTCTCTGAGCTTGATAAAGAAATAAAGCAGTGACGATATGTCGCAGCGCAATCAATCGCGCTGATTTTATGGCTAAACACCGGGCAAGTAAAATTTCTAAAGCGAAATTGTTTATCGTAATAAGGACATAGCTCACCCCGGTAGCCCCGTAAGCCGCGGCCTGCGGGCATTAGGGGAGGTTTTGTTAATTATGTTTTGTAGCTGCTGTAACGAAAGTTACAACCGCTAAATGATAATCAATATTGTTTGGAGGCTGTTTTAATCTGCTTTCCTTCGGGGTGTGGGAAAGTTGCTTGTTATATCCCTGTTACTGCAAGTAGCAGGGGCGCACCTTTTAACCTCTTTCGCCCTTGCTAACACCGCCCTGGATCAATGTTTGGCCAGCTTTTTTGCAGGGGCGGGCATGGCGAGGCTTTTGAGGAGGGCGCGCAGGGTAGAGGTTCGCCGGCAAGCCGGCTCCTACAGGAGGGGTGGGCAAAAAAAACGCCCCGAACCAGTCGGGGCGTCAGCTGTACAGCAATGCAGTTGTTTTTACCGGGTCTGCATTGGCCGCTCGATCAAGCCGTGAGGCCTAAATCAGTGGAACTGTTCTTCTTCGGTGGAGCCGGTCAGCGCGGTTACCGAGGACGAGCCACCCTGGATCACGGTGGTCATGTCGTCGAAGTAGCCGGTGCCCACTTCCTGCTGGTGAGCCACGAAGGTGTAGCCCTTGGCGGCGTCAGCGAACTCTTGCTCTTGCAGTTTCACGTAGGCGGTCATGTCGTTGCGGGCGTAGTCGTGCGCCAGGTTGAACATGCTGTGCCACATGTTGTGGATGCCGGCCAGGGTGATGAACTGGTGCTTGTAGCCCATGGCGGACAGTTCGCGCTGGAACTTGGCGATGGTCGCGTCGTCCAGGTTCTTCTTCCAGTTGAAGGAAGGCGAGCAGTTGTACGACAGGATCTGGTCCGGGTATTCCTTCTTGATCGCCTCGGCGAAGCGACGGGCTTCGTCCAGGTCCGGCTTGGCGGTTTCGCACCAGATCAGGTCGGCGTACGGAGCGTAAGCCAGGCCGCGGGCGATTGCCTGGTCCAGGCCGGCTTTCACTTTGTAGAAGCCTTCCTGGGTGCGGGTGCCAGTCACGAATGGCTGGTCGTACGGGTCGCAGTCCGAAGTCAGCAGGTCAGCGGCGTTGGCGTCGGTACGGGCCAGGATGATGGTCGGTACACCGGCAACGTCGGCCGCCAGACGGGCAGCGGTCAGCTTCTGTACGGCTTCCTGGGTTGGAACCAGTACCTTGCCGCCCATGTGGCCGCACTTCTTAACGGAAGCCAGCTGGTCTTCGAAGTGAACGCCGGCGGCGCCTGCTTCGATCATGCTCTTCATCAGCTCGTAGGCGTTCAGTACACCGCCGAAACCGGCTTCAGCGTCGGCCACGATCGGTGCGAAGTAGTCGATGTAGCCGTCGTCGCCCGGGTTCTTGCCGGCTTTCCACTGGATCTGGTCGGCGCGACGGAACGAGTTGTTGATGCGCTTGACCACGGTTGGAACCGAGTCCACCGGGTACAGCGACTGGTCGGGGTACATGGATTCGGCGGAGTTGTTGTCCGCAGCCACTTGCCAACCCGACAGGTAGATCGCCTGGATACCGGCTTTAACCTGTTGTACAGCCTGGCCGCCGGTCAGGGCGCCCATGCAGTTGACGAAATCTTTATCAGGACGGAAGGACGGCTTGGCACCTTGGGTGACCAGGTTCCAGAGCTTCTCGGCGCCCATGCGTGCCAGGGTGTGCTCGGGTTGAACCGAGCCACGCAGACGGACCACGTCGGCAGCGGAGTAGGTGCGAGTCACGCCTTTCCAGCGCGGGTTTTCAGCCCAGTCTTTTTCAAGGGCTGCAATTTGCTGTTCGCGTGTCAGTGCCATGGAGATAAACCTCGTCGCGTCTTGTGTAAAAAGTCGTTCTTGGTTGGAGAATTCCGGCTCCGCCGATCACGCGTCATAACGCTGCGTAAAAGGCTGCTCGCTGACCAGGAAGCTTATGGCGGTCAAGTCGGGTCTGGCGGGGATGGCGACGGGTGAACGATGGGCTCGAGGGGAAAGTGAGCAGGTGAAGGCGAGCTGCGGGGCGCATGCCGGCGTCGTGGGCCTTGGTGCGTTCCATCAGTGTGTTGCCGATCTACCTAATTACGCTTCCGTCCCTCGGGACAACTTCGTTCCAGTCGCAATCTCGTCAAACACACCTTGTGGGCGGTACAGACACGAATCGGCTCAGGTGGGTAGGTTAGAGCGGCGATCCGAAGGCCCTTGCCAGGGCCCCTGATTAGCGGGAGCGAGGCCATCATGCCCGCGGTTTTTTGGCTCGTCAAATGTTTTGTAGTGCTTTTTTTGCGGCACTACATCTTTGGTCTAATACGACTAATCAGTCAGTTTTTGGTGCTTTAGTCCAAGGCATCGACCTTGACCCGCAAGGTCATGTCGTCCCGGCCTTGAGTCGAGTAGCTGCGGCCCGGGCCCTGTTTATCGGCCTGGGTCTGGCGATTGACTCCGGCCAGGGTGATCCATTCGCCCAGGCGCCCACTGACAGTTGTGTCGGTGCTTTGCACGTTCACTACATCGGGACGTTCCTGGCTCATGCGGTCACGGTTGGTGCTGATGCTCAGGTGCACGGTTTCACCGGTAACGCTGGCGGTGACATAGAAGCCCTGGGTGACGTTGCGGTACTGGGTCTGGTTCTGCAGGCGCCCGTAGGGGTCGGTCTGGGTGGTGGTCAACGGCACGCTCTGGCCGACCTGGATCAGCGCTGGCACGCCTTCGCTGGCCTGGATCTGCTGGATACCGCCGTCGCGGCTCTCGGTGCTGCGGTTGATGATTCGGGTCTGGGGCGCGCCGTTGACCGAATAGCCCTGATTGTCCTGGAAGTTGTTTTCATTGGTATCGACGGTGATCAGCAGGCGTTTGGCCGCGGTGTCCAGTTGGGCGATAAAGGCTCGCAGTTCGGCGATCTTGTCCGGCTCGGCGTTGACGATCAGCTGGTTGCCATAGGCGCTGACCTTGCCGTCCTTGCCGAGGAAGTTCTGCGCCACCGGCAGCAGGTCGGCACTGGTGCGGTTGTTGAGGGGCACGATCTCGGTGGCGGCCATGACCGAACAGCTGAAGGTCAGCAGCAGCGTCGTGAGCAGGGTGCGTAGGGACATATCCGTTATCTCCGCGAGTAGCTGGCGTAAAGCCTTGAGTTTGACACTTTGTCGGCTTTGGGTGGGGCAAGTTGAATCGCGCACGGCAAAACGCCCCGGCATCCTGGTCTCCAGCTTAGTTGCCGGAGGAGGGATGGCGGGGCGTTTTGGCTGGCCGTTGCCGCGAGCGGCGTGTCGGTCAGGCGCCGCGAACCATGTCGACGTGGGGAATGCCCGCTTCGAGGAACTCCTCGCTGACGATGGAGAAGCCCAGGCGCTCATAGAACGCCGTGGCCTGGACCTGGGCGCTGAGCATCTGCTGCTTCAGGCCGCGCTTTTCGGCTTCATCGATCACCGCGCGCATCAGCGCGTCGCCAACCTTCAGGCCGCGCCAGTCCTTGAGCACCGAAACCCGGCCCACATGGCCGTCGGGCAGCAGGCGCGCGGTGCCGATGGGGAAGTCGCCCTCGAAGGCCAGGAAGTGCACGGCGCTGTCGTCGTCGGCATCCCACTCCAGTTCGGGCGGCACCGATTGCTCGGCAATGAATACGGCTTCACGGATGCGCCGGATCTCGGCGTTGTCCTTTTGCCAGTCTGCGACACGTACGTGAATCTTATTCATCGGCAAACCCCAGGCTCCCTTGCTTGACCAGTTCACACAACAGGCCGCGCCCATCGTCATCCGCCAGCCACTGGCCGAGGTTGTCGATATGCAAGGCATCGGCGGCGCAAATCATTTTCAGCAGTTCGCGCAGCTTACCGGGAAGCAGGCGGCTTTGGCCGCTGGCGAACAGTAGCAGGTCTTCATCCACTTCCGACCAGGCCAGGCGCGCGCTCGGGTTGCGGATCAGGATCGCGCCCTGTTCCAGGCTGTCCAGCAGGTCTTCTTCTTCCAGTTCGGGTCCGGTCACCAGTTCCGGGTAGCGTGGTTCGGTCATGAACTGGCCGAACCAGGTCAGCAGCAGGCGCTCGTCGCTCATGTGCTCGGCCAGCAGGCCCTTGAGCCGGTCGAGGGCGTCCTGCTGGATCTGGTGCGGGTCGCTGGCCGGCTGCACGTCGGCGTCGGTGTAGCGGTCTTCGTCCGGCAGGAACTGGCCGAGGAAGTCGGTGAAGTGGGTCAGGACTTCGGCGGCGCTCGGGGCGCGGAAACCGACCGAATAAGTCATGCAATCGTTCACCGCAACGCCATAGTGGGCCAGGCGCGGTGGCAGATAGAGCATGTCGCCGGGCTCCAGGACCCAGCTTTCGGTTTCTTCGAACTCGGCGAGGATGCGCAGGTCCGCGTGCTGCAGCAGCGGGCTTTCGGAGTCGCACATCTGGCCGATCTTCCAGTTGCGCTTACCAAAGCCTTGCAGCAGGAACACGTCGTAGTTGTCGAAGTGCGGGCCGACGTTACCGCCAGGTGCGGCGAAGCTGATCATCACGTCATCGATGCGCCAGCTCGGCAGGAAGCGGAAGTGCTCCAGCAGCTCGGCGACTTCCGGGACGAACTGGTCCACGGCCTGGACCAGCAGGGTCCAGTCGCGTTCCGGCAGCTTGCTGAACTCGTCTTCGGCGAAGGGCCCGCGGCGCAGTTCCCATGGGCGCTCGCCGTTTTCGATCACCAGGCGCGATTCGACTTCTTCTTCCAGGGCCAGGCCGGCCAGTTCGTCAGGTTCGATCGGGCTTTCGAAGTCAGGCAGGGCCTGACGGATCAGCAGGGGTTTCTTCTGCCAGTAGTCACGCAGAAATTCCCGTGCAGTGATGCCGCCCAGAAGTTGAAGAGGAATATCAGGATTCATGTGTAACCTATTGAAAAAGTGTACTTTTCTAGCAGGAATAAAAACGCCCGGCGCGGCCGGGCGTCAAAAGGTCGAGCAATCGGTCAGATGCGCTTGGCCTGGGCTGCGGCATTACCGATGTAGCTGGCTGGAGTGAGCTGTTTCAGCTCGGCCTTGGCCGCGGCGGGCATGTCCAGCCCGTCGATGAAAGTCTGCAGCGCTTCTGGGCTGATGCCCTTGCCGCGCGTCAGTTCCTTGAGCTTTTCGTAGGGGTTTTCGATGTTGTAGCGGCGCATCACGGTCTGGATCGGCTCGGCCAGGACTTCCCAGCAGGCGTCCAGGTCTTCGGCGATTTTCTGGGCGTTGAGCTCCAGTTTGCTGATGCCCTTGAGGCTGGCCTCGTAGGCAATCACGCTGTGAGCAAAGCCCACGCCCAGGTTGCGCAGCACGGTGGAGTCAGTCAGGTCGCGCTGCCAGCGGGAGATCGGCAGCTTGCTCGCCAGGTGCTGGAACAGGGCGTTGGCGATGCCCAGGTTGCCTTCGGAGTTTTCGAAGTCGATCGGGTTGACCTTGTGCGGCATGGTCGAGGAACCGATTTCGCCGGCGATGGTGCGCTGCTTGAAGTAGCCCAGGGAGATGTAGCCCCAGATATCGCGATCGAAGTCGATCAGGATGGTGTTGAAGCGGGCGATGGCGTCGAACAGCTCGGCGATGTAGTCGTGCGGCTCGATCTGCGTGGTGTAGGGGTTGAAGGCCAGGCCCAGTTCGTCTTCGATGAAGGCGCGGGCGTTGGCTTCCCAGTCGATGTCCGGGTAGGCCGAGAGGTGGGCGTTGTAGTTGCCCACGGCGCCGTTGATCTTGCCCAGCAGGGGCACGGCGGCGACCTGGGCGATCTGGCGCTCCAGGCGGTAAACGACGTTGGCCAGTTCCTTGCCCAGGGTGGTCGGCGAGGCCGGCTGGCCGTGGGTGCGCGACAGCATCGGCACTTCGGCGAAACGGATCGCCAGCTCGCGGATGGCGTTGGCGGTCTGGCGCATCAGCGGCAGCATCACTTCATCACGGCCTTCGCGCAGCATCAGGGCGTGGGACAGGTTGTTGATGTCCTCGCTGGTGCAGGCGAAGTGGATGAACTCACTGACGTTGGCCAGTTCAGGCAACTTGGCAGCTTGCTCCTTGAGCAGGTACTCGATGGCCTTGACGTCGTGGTTGGTGGTGCGCTCTATCTCTTTGACGCGCTCGGCGTGCTCCAGCGAGAAGTTCTCTGCCAGGGCATTGAGGACGGCGTTGGCTTCGGCGGAGAACGCCGGCACTTCGCTGATGGCGCTATGGGCGGCCAGGCGCTGGAGCCAGCGCACTTCAACGAGGACGCGAGCACGGATCAGGCCGTATTCGCTGAAAATGGGGCGCAGGGCCTGGGTTTTGCCGGCGTAGCGGCCGTCAACAGGGGAAACCGCAGTGAGCGAAGAGAGCTGCATGGGGTGTTCTCGGACAGTCGGGCAACGAAATGGGGCGCGTATCATACATGAAAATATCCGCCGGTCCGTTGCCAACTGACCAGCGTCTTACGCGCAGCTCTTGAAAAATCAGGCGCAGCTCAGCTGCTGCGCATCAATGGATAAAGCTCTTTGAGCAATTTGCGCCGGCTGATCACCAGTTGCCAGCGATGGCCGCCCAACTGTCGCCACAGGCGTGCCGAGCGGATGCCGGCCAGCAGCAGGGCGCGGATCTTCGAGGCATTGCTGGGCTGCTGCAGGTTGCGCATGTCGCCGTGCACCTGAATGCGCTGGCGCAGGGTGCTCAGGGTGTCCTGGTACAGCCCGCCGCACGCGGCGATGACGTTTTCGTGGGCTGGACCGAAATGTTCTACCTGGGACTGGATCTGCGGCAGGCGTTTGCCGATGGTCTCCAGCAGGTCGTCGCGCTTGGCCAGCTGGCGCTCCAGGCCGAGCATCGACAAAGCGTAGCGCAGCGGTTCGCGCTGCAGGGTGCTGGGGTCGCGCTCCAGGGCGCCGATCAGGGCCCGGTAACCCTCGCGCAGGTTGATGTCGTCGCCGCCGTAGACTTCCAGGGTGTCTTTCGGGTCGCGGATCAGCAGGCTGCCGAGCATGCAGCTCAAGGCCGCTTCGCTGACCTGGCCGGTCTTGGCGATCCGGTCGACCAGCACGGCGGCCAGGAATACACCGCCCAGCGCCGTCAGTTGTTCCTGAATCGGGCTCATGGACGGGCGTCCTTGCTGCTCCAGGGTTCGGCCACTTCGATCACGCCGCCACCGAGGCAGATCTCGCCGTCGTAGAACACCACGGACTGGCCGGGAGTGACGGCGCGCTGTGGGTCGTCGAAGGTGGCGCGGTAGCCGTTGGCGGTCTTTTCCAGGGTGCAGGGCTGGTCGCTCTGGCGGTAGCGCACCTTGGCGGTCAGGCGTCGCGGCTGGCTCAGGTCGATGGGGTTGACCCAATAGATGTCGGAGGCCAGCAGGGCGCGGGAGAACAGCCAGGGGTGATCATTGCCCTGGCCCACGATCAGCTCGTTGTGCTCCAGGTCCTTGATCAGCACGTACCACGGCTCTTCGCCGGCGTCTTTCAGGCCGCCGATGCCCAGGCCCTGACGCTGGCCAATGGTGTGGTACATCAAACCGTGATGGCGGCCGATGACTTCACCTTCGGTGGTCTTGATCTCGCCGGGCTGGGCCGGCAGGTATTGCTTGAGGAAGTCGCTGAAGCGCCGCTCACCGATAAAGCAGATGCCGGTGGAGTCTTTCTTCTTCGCCGTGGCCAGGTCGTGTTTTTCGGCAATGGCGCGCACTTCGGGCTTTTCCAGCTCGCCTACCGGGAACAGGGTCTTGGCGATCTGTTCGCCGCCAACGGCGTGGAGGAAGTAGCTCTGGTCCTTGTTCGGGTCCAGGCCCTTGAGCAGTTCGGTGCGGCCATCGATGTCGCGGCGGCGCACATAGTGGCCGGTGGCGATCAGGTCGGCGCCGAGCATCATGGCGTAGTCGAGGAAGGCCTTGAACTTGATTTCGCGGTTGCAGAGGATATCCGGGTTCGGCGTGCGGCCGGCCTTGTATTCGGCCAGGAAGTGCTCGAACACGTTGTCCCAGTATTCGGCGGCGAAGTTGGCGGTGTGCAGCTTGATGCCAATCTTGTCGCACACGGCCTGGGCGTCGGCCAGGTCGTCCATGGCGGTGCAGTATTCGGTTCCGTCGTCTTCCTCCCAGTTCTTCATGAACAGGCCTTCCACCTGGTAACCCTGCTCCATCAGCAGGAGGGCGGAAACGGAAGAATCCACGCCGCCGGACATGCCGACAATGACGCGCTTCTTTTGGTTATCAGAAGGGGCTGGATCACGCATAGGAATTCAACGGGTGTCTTGAAAAAGGACGCGATTCTAACAGGCTGAGGCCTGCAAGGCTAAAACTGCGGTTAAAGCATTGGTCGGATCAGTGCCAGGCTGTGCAACTGGCCATCCAGGTAATCGTCCAGGCACTGCAGGATCAGCTCGCTGCGCCAGTTGGCCCGTTGCTCCAGCAGTTGCTCGCGGCTCAGCCAGCGCGGGCCGATGATGCCGTCATCCAACTGATAGTCCGGATGATGGCGCAGTGGCTTGGCGGCAAAGCACACGCGCTGGTAGGTCACGCCGTTGCTGGGGGCGGTGTAGAGGTAGATGCCGACCACGCCGGTCAACTCCACGTCCCAGCCGGTTTCCTCCAGGGTTTCGCGTACGGCCGCCTGGAGCAGGCTTTCATTGGCATCCAGGTGCCCGGCGGGCTGGTTGAGCACGGCTTGTTCGCCCTGGTATTCCTCGACGAACAGGAAGCGGCCCTGGTCCTCGACGATGGTGGCGACAGTAATATGCGGTTGCCATTCCATAAAGGCACTCCTTTATAAAGGGTGGGCATTGTAGGAGCCGGCTTGCCGGCGAAGCGAGCGCTGTCTGTTTCGCCGACAGGCCGGTTGCTGCGGGCGCCAGAAGCACAAACCCCGGCGCGGGGCCGGGGTTTGTGTGTTCGCTCGTGCTTACACCAGCGCAGCGATGGCCGCGTTGAGGGTGGTGCTCGGGCGCATGGCCTGGCTCACCAGCTCGGGGTTGGCGCTGTAGTAGCCACCGATGTCCACGGGCTTGCCCTGTACGGCGTTGAGCTCGGCGACGATGGTCGCTTCGTTCTCGGTCAGGGTCTTGGCCAGGGTGTTGAACTGCGCTTGCAGGGCAGCGTCCTCGGTCTGGGCGGCCAGGGCTTGAGCCCAGTACAGCGCCAGGTAGAAGTGGCTGCCGCGGTTGTCGATGTTGCCGACCTTGCGCGATGGCGACTTGTTGTTGTCGAGGAACTGGCCGGTCGCCTGGTCCAGGGTCTTGGCCAGCACCAGGGCTTTCGGGTTGTTGTAGGTGTTGCCCAGGTGCTCCAGGGAGGCGGCCAGGGCCAGGAACTCACCCAGGGAGTCCCAGCGCAGGAAGTTCTCTTCCAGCAGCTGTTGCACGTGTTTCGGGGCTGAACCGCCGGCGCCGGTTTCGAACAGGCCGCCACCGTTCATCAGCGGCACGATCGACAGCATCTTGGCGCTGGTGCCCAGTTCCATGATCGGGAACAGGTCGGTCAGGTAGTCGCGCAGTACGTTGCCGGTCACCGAGATGGTGTCCTTGCCGTCGCGGGTGCGGGCCAGGGTGAACTTCATGGCTTCAACCGGGGACATGATGCGGATGTCCAGGTCGCTGGTGTCGTGATCCTTCAGGTAGGCCTGAACTTTCTCGATCATCACGCCGTCGTGGGCCCGCATCGGGTCCAGCCAGAAAATGGCCGGGGTGCTGCTGGCACGAGCACGGTTGACCGCCAGTTTGACCCAGTCCTGGATCGGCGCGTCTTTGGTCTGGCACATGCGGAAGATGTCGCCGGCTTCGACTTTCTGCTCCAGCAGCAGGCTGCCTTTGCTGTCGGTGATGCGAACCACGCCGTCAGCCTTGATTTCGAAAGTCTTGTCGTGGGAACCGTATTCTTCGGCTTTTTTCGCCATCAGGCCAACGTTCGGCACGCTGCCCATGGTGGTCGGATCGAACGCGCCATTGGCTTTGCAGTCTTCGATCACGGCCTGGTAGATGGTGGCGTAGCAACGGTCCGGGATCACGGCCTTGGTGTCGTGCAGCTGGCCGTCGGTGCCCCACATCTTGCCGGAGTCACGGATCATGGCAGGCATCGAGGCGTCGACGATCACGTCGCTCGGCACGTGCAGGTTGGTGATGCCTTTGTCGGAGTTGACCATGGCCAGGGCAGGGCGGGCTGCGTAGACGGCCTGGATGTCGGCTTCGATGGCGGCTTGCTGATCGGCAGGCAACGCCTTGATGCGGGCGTACAGGTCGCCGATGCCGTTGTTCAGGTTGAAGCCGATTTCCTGCAGCACGGTGGCGTGCTTGCTCAGGGCATCCTGATAGAACTCGGCAACGATCTGGCCGAACATGATCGGGTCGGAGACCTTCATCATGGTGGCCTTGAGGTGTACCGAAAGCAGTACGCCTTGCTTCTTGGCGTCTTCGATTTCAGCGGCGATGAAGGCGCGCAGGGCCTTTTTGCTCATTACGGCGCAGTCGAGGATCTCGCCGGCTTGCACGGCGGTCTTTTCCTTCAGGACGGTGGCAGTGCCGTCCTGGGTGATCAGTTCGATCTTGACGCTGTCGGCTGCTTCGATCAGGGCCGCTTTTTCGCTGCCGTAGAAGTCGCCGTTGCTCATGTGGGCAACGTGGGACTTGGAGTCCTTGGCCCAGGCGCCCATCTTGTGCGGGTGCTTGCGCGCATAGTTCTTCACCGACAGCGGAGCGCGGCGGTCGGAGTTGCCTTCACGCAGGACCGGGTTCACGGCGCTGCCCTTGACCTTGTCGTAACGGGCCTTGGCGTCTTTGTCGGCGTCGCAGGTCACGGTTTCTGGGTAGTCCGGCAGCGCATAGCCCTGGGCCTGCAGCTCTTTGATCGCGGCTTGCAGTTGCGGGACCGAGGCGCTGATGTTCGGCAGCTTGATGATGTTGGCTTCTGGGGTGACCGCCAGCTCGCCCAGTTCGGCAAGGTGGTCCGGCACCGCTTTGGTACCCAACTGCTCAGGGAAGCTGGCGAGGATGCGGCCGGCCAGGGAGATGTCGCGGGTTTCCACGGCGATATCAGCCGAAGCGGTGAAGGCTTCTACGATAGGCAGCAGGGAATAGGTGGCGAGGGCCGGGGCTTCGTCGGTGAAGGTGTAGATGATCTTCGAGCGGGTGGGCATATTCGGATTAACTCTCTTCTTTGCTAAAGCGTGCGCAGAAACTCGAGGTGCGCCGGGTAAGCGCTTTCGTTCAAAGGTCATCCATGAGCCGAATGTCGAGGTTTCTTCGCGGTGATGTTGGGTGCATCAGTCGAGCGTCAAGCGGGTGGGCTGCGGTAACAACCCGGCTTTGGGCGGCCATTCTCGGCTTGTTTTGTCGGTAGCAGAGCGTTCGGCCGTCGTGACTCTGTGGTCAGCGGCGGCATTATACATAGGTAGCTAGCAAAACGCCGATGCTTCATAGGCGCCCGTTCTCGTCCATTGGTCTAAAGGTCGCAGGCAGGGTGCAGGCGTAGAGTCGCTCGGGGTGCTTTACTTTGGCACTTTTCCCTTTGCTTTCAGGCTTGTAGGCCGCGAACTGTGCAGCTTTCACGGCATATGGGTGGAACATGAGGTTCCCGTCCAGATTCAACTGGGGTACGCTCGAACGCAGCCAGATGTTCAATCCACACAACGGAGTTCAGCATGGGATACAAGAAGATTCAGGTTCCAGCAGTCGGCGACAAAATCACCGTCAACGCAGACCATTCTCTCAATGTTCCTAACAACCCGATTATTCCTTTCATCGAAGGCGACGGTATTGGTGTTGATATCAGCCCGGTCATGATCAAGGTTGTCGATGCTGCGGTTAAGAAGGCTTACGGCGGCGAACGCAAGATTTCCTGGATGGAAGTGTATGCCGGGGAAAAAGCGACTCAAGTGTACGACCAGGACACCTGGCTTCCTCAGGAAACCCTGGACGCAGTGAAGGATTACGTGGTTTCCATCAAGGGCCCGCTGACCACTCCGGTCGGTGGTGGCATCCGTTCCCTGAACGTGGCCCTGCGTCAGCAACTCGATCTTTATGTATGCCTGCGCCCTGTGCGCTGGTTCGAAGGCGTGCCCAGCCCGGTGAAAAAGCCGGGTGACGTGGACATGACCATCTTCCGTGAAAACTCCGAAGACATTTACGCCGGCATCGAGTGGAAAGCCGGCTCGGCAGAAGCCACCAAGGTCATCAAGTTCCTCAAGGAGGAAATGGGTGTCACCAAGATCCGTTTCGACGAAAACTGCGGCATCGGCGTCAAGCCGGTTTCCCTGCAGGGCACCAAGCGTCTGGCGCGCAAGGCGCTGCAATATGTAGTGGATAACGACCGCGACTCGCTGACCATCGTGCACAAAGGCAACATCATGAAGTTCACCGAAGGTGCCTTCAAGGAATGGGCCTACGAAGTGGCGGCCGAAGAGTTCGGCGCGACCCTGCTGGACGGCGGTCCCTGGATGCAGTTCAAGAACCCGAAAACCGGCAAGAACGTCATCGTCAAGGATGCCATCGCCGACGCCATGCTCCAGCAGATCCTGCTGCGCCCGGCCGAATACGATGTGATCGCGACCCTCAACCTCAACGGTGACTACCTGTCCGACGCCCTGGCGGCGGAAGTGGGCGGCATCGGCATTGCGCCAGGCGCCAACCTGTCCGATACCGTGGCCATGTTCGAAGCCACCCACGGTACCGCGCCCAAGTATGCCGGCAAGGACCAGGTCAACCCGGGTTCGCTGATCCTCTCCGCAGAGATGATGTTGCGCCACATGGGCTGGACCGAAGCAGCCGACCTGATCATCAAGGGCACCAATGGCGCAATCTCGGCCAAGACCGTGACCTATGACTTCGAACGCCTGATGGACGGTGCAACCCTGCTGTCTTCCTCGGCCTTCGGCGATGCGCTGATCTCGCACATGTAAGCTGTACGGCGCCCAAAGCAAACCGGCCGACTCAATCCCTTGAGTCGGCCGGTTTTTTCATGACTGGATGTTGGTTGGATCAGCTCAGGGCGCTTTCGGGCTGGGCCTCGGCGGTGACGATTTCGCCGGGCACCTTCAACGCGCTGATTTTGATCGCATGCAGGCCCTTGGGCCCTTGGATGATCTCGAAGCTCACAGCCTGTCCGGCTTTCAAGGTCTTGTAGCCATCCATATCGATGGCCGAGTAATGGGCAAACAGATCGTCAGTCTTGCCCTCCTCATTAATAAAGCCATAACCCTTGGCGTTGTTGAACCACTTGACCTTACCGCTAGCCATACTCATATCCCTCTGCAACAGACTCCATCACTGGAGTATCATCCAGTTCATCCGCCGCCAAGCTTGGTAAAAAGGTTGACGCCGCGGACGTTTATTACCCAATGTGGGCCCTATTGGTTGTAACACCGTTTTGCCGATAGTCAAGTTGACCCGGCGGTCGGAGTTGAAATCCTTCCAGGGCGCCCCCACCACTGTATTTGCACAACTGACGAACCTTTCTTTCCATGCATGCAATCAGCCAGATTCGACTAACATTCAATCAGGATCGCCCGGACTTGCACGACGACGATTCCGCTGGCTTGGCAGTACAGGAGGCTAAGCCTGCTCTCCAGGCGCCGCCGATGTACAAGGTGGTTTTGTTCAACGATGACTACACGCCGATGGATTTCGTCGTCGAAGTGCTCGAGATGTTTTTTAACCTGAATCGCGAGCTGGCGACCAAGGTCATGCTGGCCGTCCATACCGAAGGGCGGGCAGTGTGTGGATTGTTTACCCGCGACATCGCCGAGACCAAGGCCATGCAGGTCAACCAGTACGCCCGGGAAAGCCAGCATCCGCTACTCTGTGAAATCGAGAAGGACGGTTAACGCCGACCACTTGGGTATGAGGTGAAGCTATGTTAAACCGCGAGCTCGAAGTCACCCTCAATCTCGCCTTCAAGGAGGCCCGTTCGAAGCGTCATGAGTTCATGACCGTCGAGCATCTCCTGTTGGCTCTTTTGGATAATGAGGCCGCCGCCACCGTTTTACGTGCCTGCGGAGCAAACCTCGACAAACTCAAGCACGACTTGCAGGAGTTCATCGACTCCACAACGCCGCTGATTCCCGTGCACGACGAGGATCGCGAAACTCAGCCAACCCTGGGTTTCCAGCGTGTATTGCAACGTGCTGTCTTTCACGTACAGAGCTCGGGCAAGCGTGAAGTTACCGGTGCCAATGTGCTGGTAGCCATCTTCAGTGAGCAAGAGAGCCAGGCGGTGTTCCTGCTGAAACAGCAGAGCGTTGCCCGTATCGACGTGGTCAACTACATCGCCCATGGCATCTCCAAGGTGCCCGGGCATGGCGATCATTCTGAAGGTGAACAGGATATGCAGGACGAAGAGGGTGGTGAGTCGTCTTCTTCGGGCAATCCTCTGGATGCCTATGCCAGCAACCTCAATGAACTGGCCCGTCAGGGGCGCATTGATCCGTTGGTGGGGCGCGAGCAGGAAGTCGAGCGCGTAGCGCAGATCCTGGCGCGCCGGCGCAAGAACAACCCGCTGCTGGTGGGTGAGGCAGGCGTGGGCAAGACCGCGATTGCCGAGGGCCTGGCCAAGCGCATCGTCGACAATCAAGTGCCGGACCTGCTGGTCAACAGCGTCGTCTACTCGCTGGATCTCGGGGCGTTGCTGGCCGGTACCAAATACCGCGGCGATTTCGAGAAGCGCTTCAAGGCGCTGCTGGGCGAACTGAAAAAACGCCCTCAGGCGATCCTGTTCATCGACGAAATCCACACCATCATCGGTGCCGGTGCGGCCTCCGGTGGGGTGATGGACGCCTCGAACCTGCTCAAGCCGCTGCTGTCCTCGGGTGATATCCGTTGCATCGGCTCGACTACCTTCCAGGAGTTCCGTGGCATTTTCGAGAAGGACCGGGCCTTGGCGCGGCGCTTCCAGAAAGTCGATGTGTCCGAGCCCTCGGTTGAAGACACCATTGGCATCCTGCGCGGCCTCAAGGGGCGTTTCGAGCAGCATCACAGTATCGAATACAGTGATGAAGCCCTGCGTGCCGCTGCAGAATTGGCCTCGCGCTATATCAATGACCGGCATATGCCTGACAAGGCCATCGACGTCATCGACGAGGCAGGTGCCTATCAGCGCCTGCAGCCGGCGGAGAAGCGCGTGAAGCGCATCGAAGTGGCCCAGGTCGAAGACATCGTGGCGAAAATCGCGCGGATTCCACCAAAACACGTCACCAGTTCCGATAAAGAGCTGCTGCGCAATCTTGAGCGCGATCTCAAGCTGACGGTGTTTGGCCAGGATGCGGCGATCGATTCGCTGTCCACCGCGATCAAGCTGTCCCGTGCAGGCCTGAAATCGCCGGACAAACCGGTCGGTTCCTTCCTGTTCGCCGGTCCTACCGGTGTCGGCAAGACCGAAGCGGCGCGGCAGTTGGCCAAGGCCATGGGGATCGAGCTGGTACGCTTCGACATGTCCGAGTACATGGAGCGGCACACCGTCTCGCGCTTGATTGGTGCGCCTCCCGGCTATGTCGGTTTCGACCAGGGTGGCTTGCTGACCGAGGCCATCACCAAGCAGCCGCATTGCGTATTGCTGCTCGATGAAATCGAGAAGGCCCACCCGGAAGTCTTCAACCTGCTGCTGCAGGTGATGGACCACGGGACCCTGACCGACAACAACGGGCGCAAGGCGGATTTCCGCAATGTGATCGTCATCATGACCACCAACGCCGGTGCTGAAACCGCGGCGCGAGCCTCCATCGGCTTCACGCATCAGGATCACTCTTCCGATGCCATGGAAGTGATCAAGAAGAGCTTCACGCCGGAGTTCCGCAACCGTCTGGACACCATTATCCAGTTCGGTCGCCTGAGCCACGAAGTGATCAAGAGCGTGGTGGACAAGTTCCTTACCGAGCTTCAGGCGCAGCTGGAAGACAAGCGCGTGCAGCTGGAAGTGACCGATGCCGCTCGCAGCTGGCTGGCCGCCGGTGGTTACGACGTGACCATGGGCGCCCGTCCGATGGCGCGCTTGATCCAGGACAAGATCAAGCGTCCCCTGGCCGAGGAGATCCTGTTTGGCGAGCTGTCCGACCATGGCGGTGTGGTCCACATCGACATCAAGGATGGCGAGCTGACCTTCGATTTCGAGACCACGGCGGAAATGGCTTGATCGCCGCATAACACAGCAGTACAGCCAAAGGCACCGGGAGGTGCCTTTGTGCTATCTGGCGTTTGAAACGTTTTTTTGCAGACGAACAAAAACGCCCGGCATAACCGGGCGTCTTGTATTGACTTGCTTAGCGAGCGCGGTAAGTGATGCGCCCTTTGCTCAAGTCATAGGGCGTCAGCTCGACGCGCACTTTGTCACCGGTAAGAATACGAATGTAGTTCTTGCGCATCTTGCCGGAAATATGCGCGGTTACGACGTGCCCATTTTCCAACTCCACACGAAACATGGTGTTGGGCAGGGTGTCGACGACAGTGCCTTCCATTTCGAAGCTGTCTTCTTTCGACATGCAGTAAAGCCCTCGGTGTCCAATGAATGGCCCGGTGCAACTGCGCCAGGCAAAAGCGGCGTGCATTGTGCCCGAAAAGTGGGGTTTAAGCCAAGACCTTCTAGTTGAGGATCACCCATCTCTGGTTAACCAGCAGCTCTATGGGGCGATATTGGGTCTTGTAGTTCATCTTTTTGCAGTTCTTGATCCAGTAGCCGAGGTACACCGCATCCAGCCCCAGGCGCAGGGTTTCGCCGATTTGCCAAAGGATCGCAAAACGCCCGAGGCTGCGGCGCTCTTCGTCGGGTTCATAGAAGGTGTAGACCGCCGACAGGCCATTGGGCAGCAGGTCGGTGACCGCCACGGCCAGCAGGCGGCCGTCCAGGCGGAACTCGTAGAAGCGCGAGAAGGGCAGGTCTCGAACCAGGAAGGTCGAGAACTGGTCGCGGCTTGGGGGGAACATGTCGCCATCGGCGTGGCGTTGCTCGATGTAGCGCTGGTAGAGGTCGAAATACTCTTCGCTGAAGCAGGGTTTGGCCGCGTGTACGGTCAGGTCGCTGTTGCGTTTGAGAATGCGCTTTTGCTGGCGGCTGGGCAGGAACTGTGTAGCAGGAATGCGCGCCGGCACGCAGGCGTTGCAGTTCTGGCAGTGGGGGCGATACAGATGATCGCCGCTGCGCCGAAAGCCCATTTCCGACAGATCCGCGTAGACATGCACGTCCATGGGCTGGCTGGGATCGAGGAACAGAGTGGTCGCCTGTTCGTCGGGCAGGTAGCTGCAAGAGTGGGGTTGGGTGGCATAGAACTTCAGGCGCGCCAACTCGGTCATGAGTCAACCCTCGGAATAAGCTTTGCAATTAAGTGTAAGCCACCCCCGGCAAACCCGCCTAGGAAACCCATATGGCGCGGCTCGGCAGGTCCAGGTGGTGTTTCAGGTAATTCGCGAACTCTGGCCGGGAAATGGATCGGGCGCCGAGGCTGTGCAGGTGTTCGGTGGGCATCTGGCAGTCGATCAGCACAAATCCCCACGCCTTCAAGCGTTCCACCAGAGTGGCAAAGCCGAATTTCGAGGCATTGTCGGCGCGGCTGAACATCGACTCGCCGAAAAACAGCTGCCCCATGGCCAGTCCATACAAGCCGCCCACCAGCACTCCTTGATCCCAGACTTCCACCGAATGGGCGTAGCCGCGTTGATGCAGTTGCAGGTAAGCGCGTTGCATCGCTTCGCTGATCCAGGTGCCGTCGGCATAGGCGCGAGGCGCTGCACAGGCGCTGATGACTGCGGCAAAGTCCCGATCGAAGGTCACCTGATAGTGTTGTTTGCGCAACAGTTTGCCCAGGCTGCGGGAGACATGCAGTTCGTCCGGGAATAACACCGTGCGCGGATCGGGGGACCACCAGAGAATCGGCTGGCCCTCGGAAAACCAGGGAAAGCAGCCGTGACGATAGGCCTGGATCAGGCGGTCGGCAGACAAGTCTCCGCCCGCCGCCAGCAAGCCATTGGGCTCGCGCATGGCCTTTTCCAGCGGCGGGAAGTCGAGTGTGTTGCGTTGTAACCAGGTCAGCATGGTATCCAGACTTGCGGCAGGGGAGGGCGGTGGCGAGCCATTGCGGGCCCGCCACAAGCGTAGGGCGAGGGCTTAGTTGTCGTCGAGGAATTTTTCCGCATCCAGCGCTGCCATGCAGCCGGCGCCGGCCGAAGTGATGGCCTGGCGATAGACGTGGTCGGCCACGTCGCCGGCGGCAAATACGCCCTGGATGCCGGTGGCCGTGGCATTGCCTTCGCTGCCGCCACGCACCAGCAGGTAGCCGTCGCGCATCTCCAGCTGGCCCTGGAACAGATCGGTATTGGGCTTGTGGCCGATGGCGATAAACACCCCGGCCAGTGGCAGATCCTTGGTTTCTCCGCTGTGGCTGTCCTTGAGGCGGGCGCCGGTCACGCCGCTGGCATCGCCCAGCACTTCCTCCAGGTGCTGGTTCCAGTGCAGGCGGATATTGCCATTGGCGGCCTTGTCGAACAGCTTGTCCTGGAGAATCTTCTCGGCCCGCAGCTTGTCGCGGCGATGCACCAGGTGCACTTCTTTGGCGATGTTCGACAGGTACAGTGCTTCCTCCACGGCGGTGTTGCCGCCGCCCACCACGGCCACCACCTGATTGCGGTAGAAGAAGCCATCGCAGGTGGCGCAGGCGGAAACCCCCTTGCCGGCAAAGGCTTCTTCGGAGGGCAGGCCCAGGTATTGCGCCGAGGCGCCGGTGGCGATGATCAGCGCGTCGCAACTGTAGGTGCCGCTGTCGCCGATGAGGATAAACGGCCGCTGCTGCAACTGTGCGGTGTGGATGTGGTCATAGACGATCTCGGTGTCGAAGCGTTCGGCGTGTCTCTGCATCCGCTCCATCAGCACCGGGCCGGTCAGGCCTTCGACATCGCCGGGCCAGTTGTCGACTTCGGTGGTGGTGGTCAGTTGGCCGCCGGCTTGCAAACCGGTGATCACCGTCGGTTTGAGGTTGGCCCGAGCGGCATAGACGGCAGCGCTGTAACCGGCAGGGCCAGAGCCCAGAATGATCAGGCGTGAATGCTTCGCATCGTTCATAAAAACACCTCATAAGCCTTTGTCACAAAAGAGAATGCATGCTCCAATTGAACAGTGCGTAACAGGCCGTTGACTATGCTGGTCGGAGGGTTCCGACGTGGCATGGCGTGAACAAACCCGTACAATACGACGCTGTACCGGGTTTATTCAGAATTGCACTGTTTCAGAAGCAAGGGGCAGAGTGTTAAAAGTAGCCCCAGTTACGCCGGTCAACTTTATTTACCTGCTCGGATTGAGCAGTATCTTGTAGTCAATCACCCGTTGGACGCGCCCTTGGCGCAGGAAAAGACGCGTTTTGAAGAAATCCACCGCAGCACCTAAACCTGTTGTTCCGCTCTGGCGTCAACAATTGCACTACCGGCTCAAGGAAGGTGCGTTGATCGCCATTGGCGCCCTGTGCCTGTTCTTGATGATGGCACTTCTGACCTATGGGAAAGATGATCCGGGCTGGAGTCATAACAGCAAGATTGAAGACGTGCAGAACTTCGGTGGCCCGGCCGGTTCCTACAGCGCCGATATCCTGTTTATGGTGTTGGGTTACTTCGCCTATATCTTCCCGCTGCTGTTGGCGATCAAGACCTACCAGATCTTCCGCCAGCGCCATGAGCCCTGGCAGTGGAGCGGCTGGCTGTTTTCCTGGCGGCTGATCGGCCTGGTGTTCCTGGTGCTGTCGGGCGCCGCGCTGGCCCATATCCATTTCCATGCCGCCACGGGCCTGCCGGCCGGTGCCGGTGGCGCCCTGGGCGAAAGCCTGGGCGACCTGGCCAAGAACGCCCTGAACGTGCAGGGCAGCACCCTGATGTTCATTGCCCTGTTCCTGTTCGGCCTGACGGTGTTCACCGACCTGTCGTGGTTCAAGGTGATGGACGTGACCGGCAAGATCACCCTCGACCTGTTCGAACTGTTCCAGGGCGCCGCCAACCGCTGGTGGGATGCGCGCGTGGAGCGCAAGCAACTGGTGGCGCAATTGCGTGAAGTGGATGCCCGGGTCGATGAAGTCGTGACCCCGAACGTGGCCGACAAGCGCGAGCAGGCCAAGGTCAAGGAGCGCCTTATCGAGCGCGAGCAGGCCCTGAGCAAGCACATGTCCGAGCGCGAAAAGCAGGTGCCGCCAGTGATCACGCCGATCGCCACCAAGGCGCCGGAGCCCAGCAAGCGCGTGCAGAAAGAGAAACAGGTGCCGTTGTTCGTCGACAGCGCGGTGGAAGGCACCTTGCCACCGATCTCGATCCTCGACCCGGCAGAAAAGAAACAGCTGAACTATTCCCCCGAATCCCTGGCGGCGGTTGGCCACCTGCTGGAAATCAAGCTCAAGGAGTTCGGTGTCGAAGTCTCGGTGGATTCGATCCACCCGGGGCCGGTGATTACCCGTTACGAAATCCAGCCGGCGGCAGGGGTGAAAGTCAGCCGGATCGCCAACCTGGCCAAGGACCTGGCGCGTTCCCTGGCCGTGACCAGTGTTCGCGTAGTGGAAGTGATTCCCGGCAAGACCACCGTGGGCATCGAGATTCCCAACGAAGACCGGCAGATCGTGCGCTTCTCCGAAGTGCTCTCGACCCCGGAATACGACAACTTCAAATCCCCGGTCACCCTGGCCCTGGGCCACGATATCGGCGGCAAGCCGATCATCACCGACCTTGCGAAAATGCCTCACCTGCTGGTGGCCGGTACCACTGGCTCCGGTAAGTCGGTGGGGGTCAACGCGATGATCCTGTCGATCCTGTTCAAGTCCGGCCCGGAAGACGCCAAGCTGATCATGATCGACCCGAAGATGCTCGAACTGTCGATCTACGAGGGCATTCCGCATCTGCTGTGCCCGGTGGTGACCGACATGAAGGACGCGGCCAACGCCCTGCGCTGGAGCGTGGCGGAGATGGAGCGGCGCTACAAGCTCATGGCCAAGATGGGCGTGCGCAACCTCTCGGGCTTCAACGCCAAGGTCAAGGAAGCGATTGAAGCAGGTACCCCGCTGGCCGATCCGCTGTACAACCGCGAAAGCATTCACGACGAAGCGCCGCTGCTGACCAAGCTGCCGACCATCGTCGTGGTGGTGGACGAATTCGCCGACATGATGATGATCGTCGGCAAGAAGGTTGAGGAACTGATCGCCCGTATCGCCCAGAAGGCCCGTGCCGCCGGTATCCACCTGATTCTCGCCACCCAGCGGCCATCGGTGGACGTGATCACCGGCCTGATCAAGGCCAACATTCCGACCCGCATGGCGTTCCAGGTGTCGAGCAAGATCGACTCGCGGACCATCATCGACCAGGGCGGTGCCGAACAATTGCTGGGCCACGGTGACATGCTCTACATGCCGCCGGGCACCAGCCTGCCGATCCGCGTCCACGGCGCCTTCGTTTCCGATGATGAAGTGCACCGCGTGGTGGAGGCCTGGAAGCTGCGCGGTGCGCCGGAATACAACGACGACATCCTCAACGGTGTCGAAGAGGCGGGCAGTGGTTTCGAAGGCAGCAGCGGTGGCGGTGACGGCGATGATCCGGAAGCCGACGCGCTCTACGACGAAGCCGTGCAGTTCGTCCTGGAAAGCCGCCGGGCCTCGATCTCTGCGGTACAGCGCAAGCTGAAGATTGGCTACAACCGCGCCGCCCGGATGATCGAAGCCATGGAAATGGCCGGGGTGGTGACGGCGATGAACACCAACGGCTCCCGCGAAGTGCTGGCGCCGGGCCCGACGCGCGACTGATCCCTGTTTCGCTTGCAGCGGCGTGAAGTCACGCCGCTCGTATACCCATCCAATTAATGAGGAATTCCATGCGCCTGATTCGCATGTTGCTGCTGCCGGTATTGGCTGTGACCACCTTGTCGGCCCACGCCGACCCCAAAGACGTGGCGCGCCTGACCCAGTTGCTGGAAAAGTCCCAGACCCTGACCGCGCGTTTTTCCCAGCTGACCCTGGATGGCAGCGGCACCCAGTTGCAGGAAACCGCCGGCGAGATGTCCCTGCAGCGCCCGGGCCTGTTCTACTGGCACACCGATGCGCCACAAGAACAGCTGATGGTTTCCGACGGCCAGAAAGTCTCCCTGTGGGACCCGGACCTGGAGCAGGTGACCATCAAGAAGCTTGACCAGCGCCTGACCCAGACCCCGGCCCTGTTGCTCTCCGGTGACGTGTCGAAAATCAGCGAAAGCTTCGACATCACCTCCAAGGAAGCCGGCGGCGTGATGGACTTCACCCTCAAGCCGAAAACCCGCGACACCCTGTTCGACAGCCTGCGCCTGTCGTTTCGCAACGGCATGATCAACGACATGCAGTTGATCGACAGCGTTGGCCAGCGCACCAATATCCTGTTCACCGGGGTCAAGGCCAACGAAGCCATCCCGGCGTCCAAGTTCAAGTTCGACATCCCCAAGGGTGCCGATGTGATCCAAGAGTAAGCAGCCGCAACCGCAAGGTTTCGAAGGTAGTCCATGGACCTGTTTCGTAGTGCCCCGATTGCCCAGCCACTGGCCGCACGCCTGCGTGCGACCAACCTGGACGAGTACGTTGGCCAGCAGCACCTGTTGGCCCGGGGCAAGCCGCTGCGCGAGGCCCTGGAGCAGGGCGCGCTGCATTCGATGATCTTCTGGGGCCCGCCCGGGGTCGGCAAGACCACCCTGGCGCGGCTGTTGGCGGAAGTCTCGGATGCCCACTTCGAAACCGTCTCGGCGGTGCTGGCCGGGGTCAAGGAGATCCGCCAGGCGGTGGAAGTCGCCAAGCAGCAGGCCGGGCAATACGGTCGGCGAACCATCCTGTTTGTCGACGAAGTGCACCGCTTCAACAAATCGCAGCAGGATGCCTTCCTGCCTTACGTGGAAGACGGCACGCTGATCTTTATCGGCGCCACCACGGAAAACCCGTCCTTCGAGCTCAACAACGCCTTGCTCTCCCGAGCGCGGGTCTATGTGCTCAAGAGCCTGGATGAAGCGGCCCTGGGCACCCTGGTACAGCGCGCCCTGACCGAGGAGCGGGGGCTGGGCAAGCGCCAGCTGAGCCTCAGCGATGAAGGCTTCCAGATGCTGCTGTCGGCCGCCGATGGCGATGGCCGGCGCATGCTCAACCTGCTGGAAAACGCCTCGGACCTGGCGGAAGACGGTGGCGAGATCAGTGTCGATCTGTTGCAAAGCCTGCTGGGTGACACCCGCCGGCGTTTCGACAAGGGCGGCGAAGCCTTCTACGACCAGATTTCCGCGTTGCACAAATCGGTGCGCGGCTCCAATCCCGACGGCGCCCTGTACTGGTTCGCGCGCATGCTCGACGGTGGCTGCGACCCGTTGTACCTGGCCCGGCGCGTGGTGCGCATGGCCAGCGAAGATATTGGCAACGCCGACCCGCGGGCCCTGAGCCTGTGCCTGGCGGCCTGGGATGTGCAGGAGCGCCTGGGCAGCCCCGAAGGCGAGCTGGCAGTGGCCCAGGCCATCACCTACCTGGCCTGTGCGCCGAAGAGCAACGCCGTGTACATGGGTTTCAAGGCCGCCATGCGCGCTGCTGCAGAGCACGGCTCGCTGGAAGTGCCGATCCACCTGCGCAATGCCCCGACCAAACTGATGAAGCAGCTGGGCTACGGCGACGAATACCGCTACGCCCATGACGAGCCGGATGCCTACGCCGCCGGTGAAGACTATTTCCCCGAAGAACTCGAACCCTTGCCGCTCTACCAGCCGGTGCCCCGTGGCCTGGAACTGAAGATCGGCGAGAAGCTCAAGCACCTGGCCGCCCTGGACCGGGCCAGCCCCTTGCAGCGGAGAAAACCTTGATCCCCCTGATCCTCGCAGTCTCCGCCGGCGGCGTGGCCGGCACCCTGTTGCGCTTTGCCACCGGCAACTGGATCAACGCCAATTGGCCGCGGCACTTCTATACCGCGACGCTGGCCGTTAATATCGTGGGCTGCCTGCTGATCGGCGTGTTGTACGGGCTGTTCCTGGTCCGTCCGGAAGTGCCGATCGAAGTGCGTGCCGGATTGATAGTGGGCTTCCTCGGTGGCCTGACGACTTTTTCATCCTTTTCACTGGATACCGTGCGTCTGCTGGAAAGCGGACAAGTGGCGCTGGCCCTGGGCTATGCGGCACTGAGTGTATTCGGCGGGCTGCTTGCTACCTGGGCCGGCCTGTCCTTGACCAAACTTTGATAAACGAGAGAACGACATGCTCGATTCCAAACTGTTACGTAGCAACCTCCAGGACGTAGCGGATCGTCTGGCATCCCGCGGCTTTGCCCTGGATGTGGCACGCATCGAAGCGCTGGAAGAACAGCGCAAGACCGTGCAGACCCGCACCGAGCAACTGCAGGCTGAACGTAACGCGCGCTCCAAGTCCATCGGCCAGGCCAAGCAACGCGGTGAAGACATCGCCCCGCTGATGGCCGACGTTGAGCGCATGGGGAACGAGCTGAGCTCCGGCAAGGCGGAGCTGGAAAACATCCAGAGCGAACTGGATTCGATCCTGTTCGGCATTCCCAACCTGCCCCACGAGTCGGTGCCGGTGGGCGAAGACGAAGACGGCAACGTTGAAGTGCGCCGCTGGGGCACCCCGACCGCCTTCGATTTCCCGATCAAGGACCACGTGGCCCTGGGCGAAACCCACGGCTGGCTGGACTTTGAAACCGCCGCCAAGTTGTCCGGCGCGCGTTTTGCCCTGTTGCGCGGCCCGATCGCCCGTCTGCACCGCGCCCTGGCGCAGTTCATGATCAACCTGCACACCGGCGAGCACGGCTACGAAGAGGCCTATACCCCGTACCTGGTGCAGGCGCCGGCCCTGGTGGGCACCAGCCAGTTGCCGAAGTTCGAGGAAGACCTGTTCAAGATCACTCGCGAAGGCGAAGCCGATCTGTACCTGATCCCGACCGCTGAAGTGTCGCTGACCAACATCGTCGCTGGCGAGATTCTCGACGCCAAGCAACTGCCGCTGAAGTTCGTCGCCCACACGCCGTGCTTCCGTAGTGAAGCCGGTGCCTCGGGCCGTGACACTCGCGGCATGATCCGCCAGCACCAGTTCGACAAGGTCGAGATGGTCCAGGTGGTCGAGCCGTCGACCTCCATGGAAGCCCTGGAAGGCCTGACCGCCAACGCCGAGAAAGTCCTGCAACTGCTGCAACTGCCGTACCGCGTACTGGCCCTGTGCACCGGCGACATGGGCTTCAGTGCGGTCAAGACCTACGACCTGGAAGTCTGGGTACCGAGCCAGGACAAGTACCGCGAGATCTCCTCGTGCTCCAACTGTGGCGACTTCCAGGCCCGCCGCATGCAGGCTCGCTTCCGCAACCCGGAAACCGGCAAGCCGGAGCTGGTGCACACCCTCAACGGTTCCGGCCTGGCCGTGGGCCGCACCCTGGTGGCGGTGCTGGAGAACTACCAGCAGGCCGACGGTTCGATCCGTGTGCCGGATGTGCTGAAGCCGTACATGGGTGGCCTTGAGGTCATCGGCTAAATGGAATATCTGCCGCTGTTTCACAACCTTCGCGGCAGTCGTGTGTTGGTGGTCGGCGGAGGGGAGATTGCCTTGCGCAAATCCCGTCTGCTGGCCGATGCCGGTGCGCAGCTGCGAGTGGTCGCACCTGAAATAGAAGCGCAATTGCAGGAACTGATCGTCGCCAGCGGCGGTGAGTCCCTGTTGCGCGGGTATGTCGAGGCAGACCTCGACGGCTGCACCCTGATCATCGCCGCCACCGATGACGAATCCCTGAATGCCCAGGTTTCCGTCGATGCCCATCGGCGTTGCGTGCCGGTCAATGTGGTGGACGCGCCGGCCCTGTGCAGCGTGATCTTCCCGGCCATCGTCGACCGTTCGCCGCTGGTCATCGCAGTCTCCAGTGGCGGCGATGCGCCAGTGCTGGCGCGGCTGATCCGGGCCAAGCTGGAAACCTGGATTCCTTCCACCTACGGCCAACTGGCCGGGTTGGCGGCGCGTTTCCGTGCCCAGGTCAAAGGCCTGTTTCCGGATGTGCAGCAACGCCGGGCGTTCTGGGAGGACGTGTTCCAAGGGCCCATTGCCGATCGTCAGCTGGCGGGGCAGGGGGCGGAAGCCGAACGTCTGTTGCAGGCCAAGATTGCGGGCAAGGCGCCTCATGCGCCGGGCGAGGTGTATCTGGTGGGCGCAGGCCCGGGTGATCCGGACCTGCTGACCTTCCGCGCCCTGCGCCTGATGCAGCAGGCCGATGTGGTGCTCTACGACCGCCTGGTGGCGCCGGCGATTCTCGAGCTGTGCCGCCGCGACGCCGAACGCATCTACGTCGGCAAGCGTCGCGCCGATCACGCCGTGCCCCAGGAACAGATCAACCAGCAACTGGTGACCCTGGCCCAGCAAGGCAAGCGGGTGGTGCGCCTGAAGGGTGGTGATCCGTTCATCTTCGGCCGGGGCGGCGAAGAGATCGAAGAACTGGCGGCCCACGGCATTCCGTTCCAGGTGGTGCCGGGGATTACCGCGGCCAGTGGTTGCTCGGCCTATGCCGGGATTCCCCTGACTCACCGTGACTACGCCCAGTCGGTGCGCTTCGTCACCGGCCATCTCAAGGACGGCACCAGCAACCTGCCCTGGAGCGACCTGGTGGCGCCGGCCCAGACCCTGGTGTTCTACATGGGCCTGGTGGGCTTGCCGACCATCTGCGAGCAACTGATCAAGCACGGTCGCGGCGCCGACACCCCGGCGGCGCTGGTTCAGCAGGGCACCACCAGCAACCAGCGTGTCTTCACCGGCACCCTGGGCAACCTGCCGGCCCTGGTTGCGGAACACGAAGTGCATGCCCCGACCTTGGTGATCGTTGGCGAAGTGGTCCAGCTACGCGAGAAGCTGGCCTGGTTCGAAGGCGCTCAGTCCGAGGTCTGAAAAGCTTCGCCGGCAAGCCGGCTCCTACACATCCCGCTGTTGTAGGAGCCAGCTTGCCGGCGAAAGCGTCCTCAACCCCTGCACCAAACCCCTTGCCCACTCAACCGCTGCCGATCATGGCCGCGGCTGAAGTCCTGTAACGGCCCCTTCGGCACAATGCCTGTCGGATTGATGGTGGTGTGGCTGGCGTAGTAGTGCCCCTTGATGTGGGTAAAGTCCACGGTCTGGGCAATCCCCGGCCACTGGTACAGCTCCCGCAGCCAGTTCGACAGGTTCGGGTAATCGGCAATCCGCCGCAGGTTGCACTTGAAGTGGCTGTAGTACACCGCATCGAAGCGGATCAGGGTGGTGAACAGCCGCACATCGGCTTCGGTCAGGTACTCGCCGGCCAGGTAGCGCTGCGTGCCGAGCAGGGCCTCCAGCGCATCCAGTTCGGCGAAGACATCATCGAACGCCGTCTCATAAGCCTTTTGCGAGGTGGCGAACCCGGCGCGGTACACACCGTTGTTCAGTGCCGGATAGATGCGCCCGTTGAGCTCATCGACCTTGCTGCGCAAGGGTTGCGGATAGAAGTCCAGGGTATTGCCCGTCAAGCCGTCGAAGGCGCTGTTGAACATGCGGATGATTTCCGCCGATTCGTTGCTGACGATGCATTGGCGCTGTTTGTCCCACAGCACCGGTACGGTGACGCGGCCGGTGTAGTCCGCGGTGTCGGCGGTGTAGCGCTGGTGCATGAAGTCGAAGTGGTCCAGGGGGTCGCCGCTGGAGCCGTAGGCGGTGTCGAAGGTCCAGCCGTTCTCGCGCATCAGCCAGCTGACCACCGAGACGTCGATCAGCTTTTCCAGACCCTTGAGCTTGCGCAGGATCAGCGTGCGGTGGGCCCAGGGGCAGGCCAGGGAGACATAGAGGTGGTAGCGCCCGGCCTCGGCGGCGAAGCCGCCTTCACCGCTGGGGCCGGGGCGGCCATCGGCAGTGACCCAGTTGCGACGTTGCGCCTGTTCCCGTTGGAAGGCGCCGTCCTTGCCGCTTTCGTACCACTGGTCATGCCAGCGCCCTTCGATCAGCAGACCCATGAAATGCTCCTCGGCTGTTTTGCGTTGGAGTGCAGTCTATGCCCCTGGGTTCGAACAAAAAGCGCAAAGCATGGGCGGTTTTGATCGATTAAATCGATCTGTCCCGGGCATCCCAGTACTGCTGGGCCAGGGCGAAGGCTTGCTCCCGGGGCGTGCCCAGGCCGCGCAAGGCCAGGGCCATGGTGGCCAGCAGGGCCAGTTGCGGGTAGCTGTCTTCTACATCGCCGCGCCACAGCGCCTTGAGGTGCTCGGGTTCCAGGCTCGCAGGTTTCACATGGCGTTGCGCCGACAGTGCCGGCCATTCCTCGTCCCAACTGACGCCACCGGTGCTGCCGTACAGATGGCTGGCGCTGTCCGGGTTGATCTCGATCTCGCCGCCATCGCCCTTGATCACGATGACGTTGTCCCCCAGCAGGCCGCTGGCATCGCGGTGCACTGCCTGGTAGCCGGGGTGGAAGATGCTCTGCAGGCCGCAGCGGGCGCCCAGGGGGTTGAGGATTCGCGCCAGGGAATGGATCGGTGAGCGCAGGCCGAGGATGTTGCGCAGGTCGATCATGCGCTGCAGTTGCGGCGCCCAGTCCCCCAGGGGCATGAAGGCCAGGTTGCCCTGGTCCAGTGCCTGGCCGACCGCCTGCCAGTCACGGCACAGGGGAATCCCCAGGGGCTCCAGCAACTGCTCGGTGTACAGGCGACCGGCCGTATGGGCGCCGCCGCCGTGGAGCAGGATGCGCACGCCGTTTTGCGCCAGGCACTTGGCCGCCAGCAGGTACCAGGGCAGGTGGCGCTTCTTGCCGGCGTAGGTCGGCCAGTCGAGGTCCAGGGCAATCGCCGGGGCGTTCAGGCGTTCGCGCAAGGCTTCGGTGAAGCCCGCCAGCTCTTGCGGGCTTTCTTCCTTGTGCCGCAGCAGCATGAGGAAGGCGCCGAGCTGAGTGTCCTCGACCTGGCCGTCCAGCAGCATGCCCATGGCTTCCCGGGCTTCCTCGCGAGTCAGGTTGCGCGCGCCGCGCTTGCCCTTGCCGAGAATCCGCACGAATTGGGCGAAAGGGTGTTCTTCCGGGGTTTGGGTGAGCAAGGGGGCGAAATCGTTCATAGGCAATTGGTCGGCTTGGGCAGGCCCGCCAGCTTGGCGGCAAGTTTGGCGGGAGTGCCTTTGAAGAGTCGGTTCAGGTGCAGGCTGTTGCCCTTGTCCGGGCCCAGCTTGAGGGCGGTGTACTTGATCAGCGGGCGGGTGGCCGGGGACAGCTGGAATTCCCTGTAGAAGCCCTGGAGCAGTTCGAGGATTTCCCAGTGTTCCGCGCTCAGCTCAAGCTCTTCGTTGGCGGCCAGGGCTTGCGCCACGTCGGCGGACCAGTCGTCGAGGTTGACCAGGTAGCCGTCCTTGTCCAGTTCGATGGCGCGAGCGCCCACGGTCAGGGTACTCATAGCCAGGTGTTGACCTTGTCATGCTGAAGGGACAGCTCGACGAAGCCCGGGTAGTCCACCGCGCGGGCCCAGGCCGGCAGGGCCAGGCCGCGGGCGTTCAGGTCTTCTTCCAGCACGTACAGATTCAAGCCGCTACGGGTGCTCAGTTCGCTGCAAATGGCGCTGCCCGGTTGCAGGGCATAGGCGGCGTCGCCGCACAGCAGCAGGCCGTCGGCGCTGCCCAGCAGGCGCAGGCAACTGCTCAGGCGGGTGTCGGTGAAGGGCGAGTGGGACAACACATGCAAGGTCGACATCAGAGGGTAATCACCTGGTCAAAACGGTCGATGATCCCGGCCAGTTCCGGGGCGTCCAGCAGCTGTACATCGTCAAGACTCAAGCTCGCCGGGTCGAGGCCGCGGGCAGCGAGGCTGGCGCTGCAGGCAAACAGTTCGTCGACGCCGAACAGCGACAGCGCCTGCAGGTTGGCGCTCAGGTCTTTCTGGCGCAGCAGCGAGGCCTGTTGCCCGGGCGCCAGTTGCAGCACGCCATCATCGAGAAACAGCAGGCCGATGGGCAGGTCGAAGGCGCCGCCGGCCAGGACGATATCCAGCGCTTCACGGGCGCCGGGGCCGGACCACGGCGCCTGGCGGCTGATCAACAACAGGGATTTGGCCATGTCACGCCCCTCCAAAACAGATCAGGCGGTCGGCGGCCTGTACCGCGTCATGCAATTGCCCGAGCCCCGACAGCTCCCAGGGGGCTTCGACGCTCACCGACGTACGCTGGTAGCGCTGGGCTTCGTCAGCATTCAACACGCCCCGGCGCAGGGCTGCGGCGATGCACACCACGCCGTCCAGTTGATGCTGGCCGACAAACTCGCGCCATTCCCGAGGCAGGTCCTGTTCGTCCTGGGGCGTGACGATGCTGTTGGCGGCGTTGTACACGCCGTCCTGGTAGAAAAACAGCCGGACAATTTCATGCCCGCCCGCCAGCGCCGCCTGGGCGAACAGCAGGGCGCGGCGCGAGGAAGGCGCGTGGGCGGCAGAGAACAGGGCGATGGCGAACTTCATGACGGACTCGATGGATAAAACTGCGGCCATGATAAAGCTTTCTCCGAACATCGGCTAAACCCGTTTCGCCCCTGGGGCTCCGGTTCCAGGCATGCAGGACATATCGGGTAAAGCATTGCCCGGCCCCAAACCGCGAAGCGAGGGATAGACTCGCGCCTTCATTCAACCGGGGACAAGGAGCAAGGGATGATGGATCTGAATTCGGCGGTGGTAGTGGTCACGGGGGCCGGAAGAGGCCTGGGGGCCGCGCTGGCCATCAGCCTGGCGGACCAGGGCTGCAAGCTGATTCTCTGTGGGCGCAACCCCGAGGCCCTGGCGCAGGTCAGCGCGGCCATCGAGTCGCGTACCGGCAGCCCCGCCGATCAGGTGGTGGTGGACCTGGCCAGCAGCGACAGCGTCAAGGCCGCCCTGGCTGAGATCCACGTCCGCCACCCGCAAGTGGACATCCTGATCAACAACGGCGCCATGTGGCTGGAGGCCAGCGAGCAGCCCCACAGCGCCGCTGAAGTCACCGGGGTGATCGACGCTGCACTGAGTGGCACCTTCCTCCTGACCCAGGGCCTGCTGCCGGTGCTCAAGGCTTCCAAGCGCCCGGACATCGTCACCATCGGCTCCATCAGCGGCTTGCCCAATGCACCGCTGCACAGCGTGTCGCTGCCGTTCTATGCGGCCAAGCACGGGCAACTGGCCCTGGCCGATGGCCTGCGGCAAATGCTCAAGGGCACGCCGGTGCGTTCGCTGTGCGTGCACCCGCCGTACCTGGAAGATGTCTCGCCGCTGGATGAGGCCTGGCAGCAGATTCCGGCGCGGCAGAAGGGCGAGCAGGGCACCAACCGTGATGTGGTGGAGGCCGTGATCTTCGCCCTGACCCGGCCGCGGCATATCAGCCTGTCGTCGATCGTGATCGATACCGACAGCGGCGGCCTGTTCAGCTGATAGCCATGCTCAATGTCAGCGGTTCTTGTAGCCCAGTTGCCAGCGGCGGGGGATCTTCAATGACGCCACACCCAGCAGCACGGCAAACAACCCGCTGACATACAGTGCCTTGAGCCCCAGGTGCTGTTCCAGCAAGGCGCCCAGCACCGCCCCGGCGAACATGCCGCTCCAGGGCACCAGTTGCACCCGCCAGCCGTTGCGCCGGTCGCCGAGCATCCAGCGCCCCAGGCCGCGGCCAAAGCGTGAGAGGGCGCCGGTGACGTAGGTCAGGCCGATGGGCAGGCCGTTCACTTCCTCCACCGCGGCGTTGAGCATGCCCATGGCAATGATGGCCGCCAGCAGGGCCGGCAGTTGCTGCTCGAAAGGCCAGGCAGCAGAGGCGCAGAGCAACGCGCCGATGCTCAGCAGCAAGGGCAGGGCACGGTGCCCGGCCAGGCGGCTGACCACCACGCCCAGGGCGTTACCGACGATAAAGGTCGCCACCAGGAGCAGCAGGCGCAGTACCAGGCCCGGTTCGCCATCGCTGATGGCTACGGCCATGCGCGTGGTGTTGCCGCTCATGAAGGAAACGAAATCCCCGGTGGCCATGAAGCCGATGGCGTCGGTCATCCCCGCCAGCACCGAAAGGCAGGCCACCAGCCCGAGGCCGACCCGTCCGCGCCATTTCTGCGCGTGCTGCAGGGCTGCGCTGGCCGATTGCGTGGAAGTCGAAGGCAACATCGTCGGTTCTCCTGAACAGGGACTGCGAGGGGCGCGTGCGGGTCAAGGCCGAGGGTCAAGGTGGTGCAGGGTGCAGTACTCGTCCCACGGCATGCCGGCCATCTCCGCCACTTCCCGGTGCACCTCAAGGCGCTGGACGTGGAATTCCTCGGGGTTGGCAGCGGTCAGTTGCAGGCTCAGTTCCCAGGCGAACAGCCCCAGGCGTTCGGCTTCGGCCTCGAAGGCTTCATGCAGGCGTTCGGCGCGGTACTGCGCCGGGGTTTCGCCCCGGGCCCGGGCTTCCAGGGGGTTGAGGTTGTCCAGCTGTTCGCGCAGCTCGGGGCGCTGTTCGAGAAACGTGACCAAGGCCTGTTCATGCGGGTGTTGATCGATTGCCATGAAGACTCCCGGAAAAAGCGCCACGCCAGGGCGCAAGACTGAATGGGTTACGGCCGGATGCTCAAGGCAGGTTCGGCTGAGCGGCCATCAAGCCACGCAGCCGCGCCAGATCCTTGCACGGGATGACATAGGTGCGCGCCAGCCGGTCGCCGATGCGCTGGCCGCGGCTTGATTCGCAGCAGATCAGCAGGGTCACCGGGCTGATGGCCGCTTCGAAGGGACGGGTCGCCGAGCGGATCAATACCTGCAACAGCGAGGGGGGCTGGCCGATGCCATTGATCACTTGCAGGCCGCAAAGGGCCTTGCCGGCGGTGTAGCCACGCCACAGGTATTCGTTGAGGGGAAAATACAGGCACCAGGTGGCCAGCAGGCACCAGGTGGAGAATTGCTCCATATCCGGGTATTGGAGGCGTTCGGCCAGTCGGCACAGGACAAACCACAGCAGCAGTACCAGCAGGCCGTCGACCAGGTAAGCCAGAATGCGCCGGACGATCAGGCCGGCTCTCGATACTTCCATGCACTGCCCCAAAGACTACGCCCTGTATTGAGCGCCCTATTGTAAGGCCTAAAGCCCCTGCGGGGGCGAGGCTTCACAGGGATGTGAAAAAAACGTGAAAAATAATTAGAACCTTTTGCTTTTGGCTTCCCTCGAAAAGGCTCCTGCAGCATTTGCCTTATTCAAACAGGGAGATCTACACACGATGTCAAAGGTATTCGCAACCCTTCTGGCCAGCACCTCTGCAGCCACCTTGCTGGCCCTTTCCAGCAGCGCCATGGCCGCCCCGGCCACCGGGCCGATTTCCACCCTGGGTATCCTCGGTAGCTACAACGACTTCAAGCTCGAAGGCGGTAGTGAAAGCGACAAGGAGCACCTGGGTGAAGGGGGTGTGTTCTACAACTTCGGCAACAAGATGACCGCCGAATCGGGCCTGATCTACCAGGCCGGGGTCGAGGCCAAGTTCGGCAAGAAGCACGACAACAAGCTCAAGGAAGGCCAGGCCGACCTCGACCTGGGCTGGCGCGCGGCCCTGGATGCACGCAACTTTGTCGATGTGCTGGTGGGGGGTGGCTACACCTGGACCCGCTACGAGCCGGACACCGGCGACTACGACATGAAGCTCACCAACAAGTCGCCCTTCGCCAAGGCCGCCCTGGGCTACAACCACCAGTTCGACGACCTGACCATGCGCGTCGAGCTGGGGGCGCGCCACACCATCAACGGCAAGGCGCGGCTCAAGGTGGATGACGTCGGCAGCGACACCGTGGACCTCAAGGACCGCACCAACCCTTACGCCGAGGTGAATTTCTTGATGAACCAGAACGGCTCGCTGCCGGTCATGGCCGGGGTCTATTACACCCGCACCGAGTACAAGCTGGACGAAGATACGCCTGTGGCTGACAACACCAAGCTCAAGCGTAACGAGTATGGCTTCAAGGTTGGCCTGACCTTCTAAGGGTAGCCGCCCGTTCCAAGCTGCAAGAGAGCCGCCGGTGCCCGTCTTTCGATGGGGCCGGCGGTTGTGCTTTCAGCTGACGATGGGGTGTTCGCGGCCGATCTCGCTGCGCAACTGGGCGATCAGGTGCAGGCAGTGGGTGAGGCCCGGCGAGGGCTCGCCGACGCGGCGGCTGAGGATGATCGGCGAGGTGGCCTCGGCCTCCAGTAGCGGGCAGAAGCCGATGTCGTCACGGTGCAGCACCTGCACCGAGGCCGGTACCAGGGTAATGCCGATGCCGGCGCCCACCAGGCCGATGGCGGTCTGCAGTTCATTGGTCCACTGGGCGATCTTCAGGTTCAGGCCGCGGGCACTGAACAGCGCGATCACATGGTCGGCGTAGCTCGGGCGCGGGTTGGCCGGGTACAGCACGAAAGGCTCCTCCGCCAGTTGCGCCAGGCTTACCGGTTGCCCCAGCAGCGGGTGGCCGGCGGGCAGGGCGACCACCAGGCGGTCTTCGGTCAGCACCTTCTGCACGATGGCCGGGTCGTCGATATGGATACGCCCGAAGCCGATATCGATGCGCCCGGCCTTCAAGGCTTCCACCTGCTGCAGGGTAGTCATCTCCGACAGGCCCAGTTCCAGTTCCAGGGTGCCGTTGCTGCGCAGGCGGCGGATCAGTTGCGGCAGCACGCCGTACAGGGTCGAGGGGGCAAAGCCGATGCCCAGCCAGGTCTTGTGCCCCAGGCCGATGCGCCGGGTGTTGTCGCAGACCTTGCCCAACTGCTCCAGTACCCGGTTGGAATGCTCGTAGAAAAACCGCCCGGCGGCGGTCAGGCGCAGCGGTCGGCCACGCTCCAGCAGCAGCACCCCCAACTCGTCTTCCAGTTGCTGGATCTGCCGGCTCAACGGCGGCTGGGCGATGTGCAGGCGCTCGGCGGCGCGGGTGAAATTGAGGGTTTCCCCCAGCACCTGGAAATAGCGCAGATGACGCAGTTCCATGACAGCTCCCCAGTGGTGAAGTGCATACCTTAAAGGTATCAAGCCAGACCAATTCTATATTGGAACCCCGGAAAAAGCCGGGACAGAATCGCTGGCAGAACTTCAAGAACCTGATGGGTATGGAAATGCACGCTTCTGCCATTGAATCGATCGAGACGATCATCGTCGATCTGCCGACCATCCGCCCCCACAAGCTGGCCATGCACACCATGCAGAACCAGACCCTGGTGCTGATCCGCCTGCGCTGCGCCGACGGCATCGAAGGCCTGGGGGAATCCACCACCATCGGTGGCCTGGCCTATGGCAATGAAAGCCCGGACAGCATCAAGACCAATATCGACCGTTTCGTCGCGCCGCTGCTGATCGGCCAGGACGCCAGCAACATCAACGCCGCCATGCTGCGCCTGGAGCAGAGCATCCGCGGCAACACCTTCGCCAAATCCGGTATCGAAAGCGCCTTGCTCGACGCCCAGGGCAAGCGCCTCGGGCTGCCGGTCAGCGAACTGCTGGGCGGCCGGGTGCGCGATGCGCTGCCGGTGGCCTGGACCCTGGCCAGCGGCGACACCGCCAAGGACATCGCCGAAGCGCAGAAGATGCTCGACCTGCGCCGCCACCGCATCTTCAAGCTGAAGATCGGCGCCGGTGAAGTGGACCGCGACCTGGCCCACGTGATCGCCATCAAGAAGGCCCTGGGCGACAGCGCCAGCGTGCGGGTCGACGTCAACCAGGCCTGGGACGAAGCCGTGGCCCTGCGCGCCTGCCGCATCCTCGGCGGCAATGGCATCGACCTGATCGAACAACCGATTTCGCGCAACAACCGCGCCGGCATGGTGCGCCTGAATGCCAGCAGCCCGGCGCCGATCATGGCCGACGAATCCATCGAGTGCGTGGAAGACGCCTTCAACCTGGCCCGGGAAGGGGCGGCCTCGGTATTCGCCCTGAAGATCGCCAAGAACGGCGGCCCTCGCGCCACCCTGCGCACCGCGGCAATTGCCGAGGCGGCGGGCATCGGCCTGTACGGCGGCACCATGCTCGAGGGCGGCATCGGCACCCTGGCCTCGGCCCACGCCTTCCTGACCCTGAACAAACTGAGCTGGGACACCGAACTGTTCGGCCCGCTGCTGCTGACCGAGGACATCCTCGCCGAGCCGCCGGTGTACCGGGATTTCCACCTGCATGTCTCAAAGGCACCGGGCCTCGGCCTGAGCCTGGACGAAGAGCGCCTGGCGTTCTTCCGTCGCGACAAAACCACCCCCGTGCTGCATCACACCTGAGGAGGGCTGCATGCTATTCCACGTGAAAATGACCGTGAACCTGCCGGTCGACATGAACCCCGAGCGCGCCGCGCAGCTGAAAGCCGACGAAAAGGCCCTGGCCCAACGCCTGCAGGCCGAAGGCAAGTGGCGCCACCTGTGGCGCATCGCCGGGCTGTACGCCAACTACAGCGTGTTCGACGTCGACAGCGTGCAGGAATTGCACGACACCCTGATGCAATTGCCGCTGTACCCCTACATGGCCATCGAAGTTGACGCCATGTGCAGGCATCCTTCGTCCATTCATGAGGATGACCGCTGAGCCCGTGCCAGCCCGTTCACCACTCTAATAAATACAAGATGAGGATTAATCATGAACGTCAGAATTTCCCACACTGCCAGCGCCCAGCAGTTTCTTGAAGAAGCCAGCGGCCAGTTCACCGAGGGCGGCAACCCCCGGGCCAAGGCCATCATCTACCGCATCCTGCGGGATTCGGTGAACATCATCGAAGACCTGGAGATCACCCCGGAAGAGTTCTGGAAGGCCGTCAACTACCTCAACGTTCTCGGCGCCCGCCAGGAAGCCGGGCTACTGGCCGCAGGCCTGGGCCTGGAGCATTACCTGGACCTGCTGATGGACGCCGCCGACGAACAGGTGGGCAAGACCGGCGGCACCCCGCGCACCATCGAAGGCCCGCTGTACGTGGCCGGTGCACCGCTGAGCCAGGGCGAAGCGCGCCTGGACGACGGCGTCGACCCGGGGGTGGTGCTGTTCATGCAGGGGCAGGTTCGCAACACCGCCGGCGAGCCACTGGCCGGGGCCATCGTCGATGTCTGGCACGCCAACACCGGCGGCACCTATTCCTACTTCGACGGCAGCCAGTCGGAGTTCAACCTGCGCCGGCGCATCGTCACCGACGCCGAGGGCCGCTACCGCTTTCGCAGCATCGTGCCGTCCGGCTACGGTTGCCCGCCGGATGGCCCGACCCAGCAACTGCTGGACCAACTGGGCCGCCATGGCCAGCGCCCGGCGCACATCCACTTCTTCATCTCCGCCGATGACCATCGCCACCTGACCACCCAGATCAACCTGGATGGCGACCAGTACCTGCACGACGATTTTGCCTACGCCACTCGCGACGAGCTGATCGCCCAGATCACCTTCAGCGAAGACCAGGCTCGGGCCAAGGCCCTGGGGGTCAGCGGGCGCTTTGCCGAGATCGAGTTCGACTTCACCCTGCAGTCTTCGGCCCAGCCGCAAGAGCAGCAGCGCCACGAACGGGTCCGCGCCCTGGAGGATTGAAGCGCCGACCGTGCCTGGCCCGGCCACGGAGCACCGACCCAGGTGCCCGTGGCTTTTGCCGTTATGCCGGGCCTGACGAGACTGCGCTGCGTGCCTGAAGCGCAGACCCAATAAGAACCATCAGAGTGACCCGATCATGCAGATGCATCTGTTGAGTGAGCGCAGCAGCGTGTTTGTTCAAGCCGATCCCTATGCCGTATCCGGTTACGTCAACCAGCACGTGGGCAGCCACTGCATCCGCCTGCCCCGGGCCGGCCATCCCCAGGCCAGCCTGCAGCACCGGGCTCTGGCCAGCCTGGATTTGTGCAGCATCAGCTACGGCGCCAGCGTGCGCGTCACCTCGCCGGCCCTGGAAAGCATCTACCACTTGCAAGTACTGCTGCGGGGCCACTGCCGGTGGCGTGGCCCGGGCCAGGAGCACTACTTCGCCCCGGGGGAACTGCTGCTGATCAACCCCGACGACCCGGTGGACCTGACCTATTCCGACGACTGCGAAAAATTCATCATCAAGATTCCCACCCACCTGGTGGAAAACGCCTGCCAGGAACAGCGCTGGCAGTACCCGGGGCAGGGCGTGCGCTTTCTGCGCCAGCGCTACCAACTGCAGGAACTGGAAGGCTTCGTGCCCTTGCTGAGCCTGCTGTGCCAGGAAGCCGAAGCCCTGGAAAGCATGCCCAAGGTCCAGGAGCACTACGCGCACATCCTGGTGGGCAAACTGCTGGGGCTGATGCAGACCAACGTGCAGCGCGGTGCCCTGGGCGCCTCGGCGGCGACCTTCGAACGGATTGCCGACTACATCGAACGCAACCTCAAGCACGACATCGGCTGCGAAGAACTGGCGCAACAGGCGCGCATGAGCCTGCGCTCGTTGTACGCGCTGTTCGAGCGCAACGCCCGCACCACGCCGAAGAACTACATCCGCCAGCAGAAACTGCAACGGGTGCACGCCTGCCTCAGCGACCCGCACAGCCCGGTGCGCAACGTTACCGAACTGGCCCTGGACTTCGGCTTTTTGCACCTGGGCCGCTTCGCCCAGAGCTACCGCCAGCAATACGGCGAACTGCCCTCCGACACCCTCAAGCGTCGGCACTGATCCTCTGGCATCGGCCTCTTGTAGGAGCTGGCTTGCCAGCGAAGAGGCCTGCAGGCTCAGCACCCCATCCAAGGGCCTTTTCGCCGGCAAGCCGGCTCCTACACAGGCCACGTCGGCGCTTTTGCAGAAAACGGATACAGGTCTGCACGCATTGGCTATTGCCCGTTCCAAGCCCGCCCTAGCATGGCCCTGCCTGAATAAAAACAATGGAGGCGGCGGCCATGTCCCTGCGACCCGAATACCTGCATTCCCTGCTTGAAGAAGACCCCGACCAGGGCGTCTACCGCTGCAAGCGGGAGATGTTCACCGACCCCCGGCTGTTCGACCTGGAGATGCAGCACATCTTCGAAGGCAACTGGCTGTACCTGGCCCACGAAAGCCAGATCCCCAACCCCAACGACTACTACAGCACCACCATGGGCCGGCAGCCGGTGTTCATCGCGCGCAACAAGAACGGCGAGCTCAATGCCTTCATCAACGCCTGCAGCCATCGCGGCGCCATGCTCTGCCGGCACAAGACCGGCAACAAGGCCTCCTTCACCTGCCCGTTCCACGGCTGGACCTTCAACAACACCGGCAAGCTGCTCAAGGTCAAGGACCCGGCCGCCGCCGGCTACCCGGCCAGCTTCAACTGCGAAGGCTCCCACGACCTGACCCGCGTCGCGCGCTTCGAGGCCTACCGTGGCTTCCTGTTCGGCAGCCTCAACCCCGACGTGCTGCCCCTGGTGGAGCACCTGGGGGAGTCGGCGAAGATCATCGACATGATCGTCGACCAGTCCGCCGACGGCCTGGAAGTGCTGCGCGGTTCCTCCAGCTACATCTACGAAGGCAACTGGAAGCTCACCGCCGAGAACGGCGCCGACGGCTACCACGTCAGCTCGGTGCACTGGAACTACGCCGCCACCCAGAACCAGCGCAAGCAGCGCGAGGCCGGGGAAGACATCCGCACCATGAGCGCCGGCACCTGGGCCAAGCAGGGTGGCGGTTTCTACTCCTTCGACAAGGGCCACATGCTGCTCTGGACCCGCTGGTCCAACCCCGAGGACCGCCCGCTCTACGAGCGCCGCGACGAGCTGGTCCGGGACTTCGGCCAGGCCCGCGCCGACTGGATGATCGAGAACTCGCGCAACCTGTGCCTGTATCCGAACCTCTACCTGATGGACCAGTTCAGCTCGCAGATCCGCATTGCCCGGCCGATCTCCGTGGACCGCACCGAAATCACCATCTACTGCATCGCCCCCAAGGGCGAGAGCGACGAAGCCCGGGCCCGGCGCATCCGCCAGTACGAAGACTTCTTCAACGTCAGCGGCATGGCCACCCCGGACGACCTGGAGGAATTCCGCTCCTGCCAGCTCGGCTACCAGGGCAGCACCACGGCCTGGAACGACATGTCCCGCGGCGCCGAGCATTGGGTCCAGGGGGCGGACGACGCAGCGAAAGAAATCGACCTGCAACCGATCCTCAGCGGGGTGCGCACCGAGGACGAAGGCCTGTTCGTGATGCAGCACAAGTACTGGCAGCAAACCATGCTCGCGGCCCTGGAGCTTGAAGCCTCTCGCCGGATCGACGTGGAGGCCGTGCAATGACCATTTCCTACGACGCCGTGCGCGATTTCCTGTATCGCGAAGCCCGCTACCTGGACGACAAGGACTGGGACAGCTGGCTGGAACTCTACGCCCCGGACGCCACCTTCTGGATGCCCTCCTGGGACGACAGCGACCAGTTGACCGAAGACCCGCAGCGGGAAATCTCGCTGATCTGGTACGGCAACCGCAGCGGCCTGGAAGACCGGGTGTTCCGCATCAAGACCGAACGCTCCAGCGCCAGCATTCCCGACACCCGCACCTCCCACAACCTGAGCAATATCGAGCTGCTGGAGCAGGGCGACGGCCAGTGCAAGCTGCGCTTCAACTGGCACACCCTGAGCTTTCGCTACAAGACCGTGGACAGCTACTTCGGCTGCAGCTTCTACACCCTCGACCTGCGGGGCGAAAACCCGCTGATCCTGGCCAAGAAAGTCATCCTGAAGAACGACTATGTTCGCCAGGTCGTCGATATCTACCACCTCTGAGGCGACTGCCATGAGCCATCAAATCGCACTCAATTTCGAAGACGGCGTGACCCGTTTCGTCAACGCCAACCCGGGCGAAACCGTGGCTGACGCCGCCTACCGCCAGGGCATCAATATTCCCCTGGACTGCCGCGACGGCGCCTGCGGCACCTGCAAGTGCCTGGCCGAGGCGGGGCGCTACGAGCTGGGGGAGGACTACATCGAGGACGCGCTGAGCGCCGACGAGGCCGAGCAGGGTTTTGTCCTCACCTGCCAGATGCGCGCCTTGAGCGACTGCGTGGTGCGGGTGCCGGCCTCGTCCCAGGTCTGCCGGGCCGGGCAGGCCACCTTCCAGGCCAGCATCAGCGCGGTGCGCCAGTTGTCCGACAGCACCATCGCCCTGTCGATCAAGGGCGAGGCCCTGAACCAGCTGGCGTTCCTGCCGGGGCAGTACGTCAACCTCGGCGTGCCTGGCAGCGAGCAGACCCGCGCCTATTCCTTCAGCTCCCTGCAGCGCGATGGCGAAGTCAGTTTCCTGATCCGCAATGTGCCCGGCGGCCTGATGAGCAGCTTCCTCACCTGTCTCGCCAAAGCCGGCGACAGCATGACCCTGGCCGGGCCCCTGGGCAGCTTCTACCTGCGGGACATCCGCCGGCCCTTGCTGTTGCTGGCCGGTGGCACCGGGCTGGCGCCGTTCACCGCGATGCTGGAGAAAATCGCCGAGCAGGGCAGCGAGCACCCGTTGCATTTGATCTATGGCGTGACCAACGATTTCGACCTGGTGGAACTGGAGCGCCTGGAAGACTTTGCCGCGCGCATCCCGCAGTTCAGCTTCAGCGCCTGCGTGGCCAACCCCGAAAGCCAGTACCCGCGCAAGGGCTACGTGACCCAGCACATCGAACCGGCGCACCTCAATCAGGGCGATGTGGATGTCTACCTGTGCGGGCCGCCGCCAATGGTGGAGGCGGTGAGCCAGTTCATCCGCGAACAGGGCATCGCCCCGGCGAACTTCTACTACGAGAAGTTCGCCGCCAGCGCCGCCTGAAGAGCGCCTCGCCGCTGTAGGAGCTGGCTTGCCAGCGAAGGCGTCCATCAGGGTGCTGCAAGGCTCGCGGGCCCCTTCGCCGGCAAGCCGGCTCCTACGGAATCCCACACGGCAAGCCATAGCGTTGTAGGAGCTGGCTTGCCAGCGAAGGCGTCCACAAGAGCGCTGCTAGGCTCAAGGGCCTCTTCGCCGGCAAGCCGGCTCCTACGGGATCCCACACGGCAAGCCATAGCGTTGTAGGAGCTGGCTTGCCAGCGAAGGCGTCCACAAGGGCGCTGCAAGACTTAAGGGCCCTTTCGCCGGCAAGCCGGCTCCTACGTTGGGTGGTGTTCTCCCTATCTTTTTGCATTCACGAGGTTTCCATGAACCGTTTCCACAACCAAGTCGCCCTGGTCACCGGCGCCGCCCAGGGCATCGGCCGTCGCGTTGCCGAACGCCTGGCCGAGGAGGGCGCTCGCGTGGTGCTGGTGGATCGCTCCGAACTGGTCTTCGAACTGGCCGCTGCACTCAGCCCCCGCTACCCGGTGCTGGCCCTGACCGCCGACCTGGAGCAGTACAGCGAATGCAGCCGCATCATGGCCGCCGCCATCGACCACTTCGGCCGCCTCGACATCCTCATCAACAACGTCGGCGGCACCATCTGGGCCAAGCCCTTCGAGCACTACGAGCCGGCGCAGATCGAAGCCGAAGTGCGCCGCTCATTGTTCCCCACCCTGTGGTGCTGCCACGCCGCCTTGCCGCAGATGCTGGAGCAGGGCAGCGGCGCCATCGTCAACGTTTCCTCCATCGCCACCCGCAGCCTCAACCGCGTACCCTACGGCGCGGCCAAGGGCGGCATCAACGCACTCACTGCATGCCTGGCTTTTGAAACCGCCGGCCGCGGCGTGCGGGTCAACGCCACCGCTCCCGGCGGCACCGAGGCACCGCCGCGGCGCATTCCGCGCAACAGCGCCGAGCCCAGTACCGAAGAGCAGGCCTGGTACCAGCAGATCGTCGACCAGACCCTGGATAGCAGCCTGATGCACCGCTACGGCAGCGTTGACGAGCAGGCGGCGGCGATCCTGTTCCTGGCCTCCGACGAAGCCTCCTATATCACCGGCACGGTGCTGCCGGTGGGCGGCGGCGATCAGGGCTGAACGAGGGGCGAACTGGACGCCCCTACCTGTGGCTGGCCACGGCGGTGCTTATGCAGCTGGCCAGCCCGAGGGCCTCTATGGCTGCGGTGGAATGGGGTAGGGCAAGGTGATCGGCGGTGCATCCTGCAGTTGCCGCGAAGACTGCGCCATCAGATAACCGATGATCTGCGCCGAGCTCAGCTCGATATGCAACATATCTTGATCGCCAAACCACTCGTTGGGCCAGAAGATCAGGTCCGAGGCATTGGCCTCGGGGAAGTTGGTTTCCAGCAGGTTCAGGGCGTAATCCGTATCAGACTCCGTGCCTTCGCACAGGCAGATGAAATCCGCCAGGGCGCAGGCCTCGGCGAAGCTCAGGTCGTCAACGTAGCGCTCCTGATGAAAGGCCGTGCGCAGAAAGTTCGCCGCGCTGGTATGGCTGTGCATATCGCGAAATTCGTGGAACTCGAAAGGTCGGCCGGCGTGGCTGTTCCATTGTTCGATCAGCACACTGATCTCGGGGCTTTCCCGTTCCTGGTTGTCCCAGATGCGGTCGAGGATCTGCTTCAGCAAGCCCTTCATCAGCGCACGTATTTTCGGCGTGGCGGGTGTTGGTTTCAGCCGTTCCGGCATGGCCATGGGTGTCTCCCTGATTGTCATTTCGTTTGTAGGAGTCGGCTGCCGACGAAGGCGATCTTACGGATGCTTTCGCCGGCAAGCCGGCTCCTACGGGGGCGTGCTTGTGTAGGCGCTGGCTTGCCAGCGAATACGCCCGCAAGGCCGCCCCCATTCCCGAGCGGCGCACAGGATAGGCCCTTCGCGCCGCCGACTAAAGCGCCGGCCCCAGCAACAACAATGCACACAGCCCGCCCTCAGGCCGATTGCGCAACTCCAGGCGACCGCCGATCTTGCTGACGATCATCTGCACAATCGCCAGCCCCAGCCCGGCGCCATTGGCGTTGCCCTGGCTGTAGAAGCGCTCCAGCAAACGCTCGCGCTGCTGCTCGTCGATACCCGGCCCCGCATCTTCCACACACAGGTGCATCGCGCCGTCCGCCTGAGGTCGCAGGCCGACCCGTACCTCGCTGCCCGCTGGGGCAAAGTTCAGGGCGTTGGTCACCAGGTTCTGCAGGGCGATGGCCAGGGCCACCGGGTCGGTAGCGATCAGGCAGCCTTCGTCGCCTTCCAGCACCAGTTCGACGTCTTTCTCCAGGGCCAGGGGCGTCAGTTCCGCCAGCTCTTCGCGCACCAGGGCGCTGAGGTCGATGCGGCTCAGGCGCGGGCTGTTCAGCTGTGGCTCGATGCGGGCCATGGTCAGCAACTGGCTGCCGATGCGGGTGGCGCGGTCGACGCCGCTCACCAGAAAGTCCAGGGCTTCCCGGCGCTGCTCCGGGCTGCTGGCACTCTGGGCGTTCTGCGCATGAATCCGCAGGATCGCCAGGGGCGTGCGCAGTTCATGGGCGGCGTCGGCGATAAAGCGCCGCTCGCGCTCCAGCAGGCTGTCGATCTGGGCCAACAACTGGTTGAGGGCGGTCTGCATCGGCTCCAGGTCCTGGGGCAGGGGCTTGAGCCCGAGCGGCTGCAAGGTGTCGCTGCTGCGCCCGCGAATGGCCCGGGCCATGGCCCGCAGCGGCGCCAGGCCCCAGCCGATGGTCAGCCAGATCAGCAGCGCCAGCAGCGGCACGCCGATCAGGGTCGGCCACAGGGTATGGCGGACGATGCGCTGGATCAGGTCCTGGCGGATGTCATCGCGCTCGCCAACCCAGATCAGCAAGCCCTGCTGTGGGTCGGCCAGCAGGAAGGCGCACCAGTCCTTGCCGTTTTCCAGGATGTCGTGGGCCCCCAGGGTGGTGGGAGGAGCCTCCAGCAGCGGGGCCTCGGCGGAGCGCATCAGCAACTGGCCATCGTCGCGCCAGACCTGGAAGGTCAGGCGGGTTTCATAGGGGTGGGCCGCGCCTGCCACGCCGACCCGGCTCATGGCCTGGTCGAAGGCCTGGTGCAGGCGCTCCCAGTCCGCCGCGTCCGGCTTTTGAGCCGGGTCGCGCTGGCGCAGCACCCCTTGCAGCAGGCGCGCGCTCTGGGCCAGCTGGGCGTCGTAGACCTCTTCGATTTCGTGGTGGCTGTCGCGCAGCACCAGCCAGCTGATCAGCAGGTCCCCCAGCAGCACCAGCACCAGGACCGGCAGCAGGATCCGCGTGCGCACCGAGTTCATGGCTTGAGCGCCAGCACGTAACCGACGCCGCGCACGGTGCGGATCAGCTCGCTGCAGAGCTTCTTGCGCAGGTTATGGATCAGTACTTCCAGGGTGTTGCTCTCGACCCGGTCCTGCCAGCCGTACAGCGCCCGGGACAGGCGCTCGCGGGTCACCACCTTGCCCGGGCGCACCATCAGCTGGTGCAGCAACTGGTATTCCATGGGCGTCAGCACCACTTCGTTGTCTTGGTAGTGCACCTGCTGGTTGGCCGGGTCGAGGCGGATGCCGGCGTGTTCCAGCAGCGGCTGGGCACGACCCTGGCTGCGGCGCAGCAGGGCGCGGACCCGGGCCTTGAATTCCTCGACATCGAAGGGCTTGACCAGGTAGTCGTCGGCCCCGGCATCCAGCCCGGCGATGCGCTCGGCGGTGCCGTCGCGGGCGGTGAGGATCAGCACCGGCAGGTCCTGCTGGGCGGCGCGCAATTGCTGCAGCAGTTCGAGGCCGTCGAGCCGCGGCAGGCCCAGGTCCAACAGCAACAGGTCGAAGCTTTCGGTGCGCAGAGCGTGCAGGGCGCTGGCGCCGTCCTGCAGCCAGTCCAGGGTGTAGCCTTCGGCGCTCAGCGCCACGCGAATGCCCTGGCCGAGGGCACGATCATCTTCGACAAGCAGCAGGCGCATGGGCGGTTCTCGGTAGGGCGAGGGGGCAGGGAAGGGGCGCATGATGACGCCGGCCAGGGTCCGTCGGCAGGGGTTTTTAGCGGGGAAAATGTTACCGCGCGTTGCCAACTAAGCTTTCACTAAGCTTGGTTTTGCACAGTGGAATCTCCCCCATCACCGGAGCGTTTTCCATGCGCAAGATCCTCCTGCTGTCCCTGGTTCTCGCCAGCCCCCTGGCCCTCGCCGGCCCGCAATGCACCACCGCCGAACGCTCGCAATGGCAGGATCAGAAGGCCTTCCAGGAACAGCTCAAGGCCCAGGGCTACCAGATCAGCAAGTTCAAGGTCACCGACGGCAACTGCTACGAGATCTACGGCTTCGACAAGGACAAGCGCAAGGTCGAGATCTACCACGACCCGGTCACCGGCAAAGCGGTGAAGACCGAGATCAAAGGCTGATGCCAGAGGCTTCCCTGCGGCTCTGGGACCCGCTGGTGCGACTGTTTCACCTGTCCATCGCCGGGGTCTTTATCGGCAACTACTTCTTCAATGAAGCCGGTGACGACTGGCACGTCTGGCTCGGCTACTACGCCATGGCCTGGCTGCTGTTGCGCACAGCCTGGGGATTTGTCGGGCCGCGCAGTGCGCGCTGGTCCGACTTCTGGCCGACCCGGGCCCGGCTGGCGCGGCACCTGCGCTCGCTGCTGGCCGGGCGTCCCGAGCATCGCCTGGGGCATTCGCCCCTCGGGGCTTTGGTGATGCTGCTGATGCTGCTGGCCCTGCTGCTGATCGGCATCAGCGGTTTCCTGATGCAAGAGATCGATGCCCTGTGGGGCGCCGACTGGCCGCTGCAAGTGCATGAGACCAGCGCCGATGTGCTGCTGGGGCTGGTGCTGTTGCACCTGTGCGCGGCGATTTTTGAAAGCCTGCAGGTGCGCGACAACCTGCCGTTGTCGATGCTCACCGGCCGCCGCCGGCCCTTGCCGCGCAGTGATAAGCGCTAATGGTTTTTCCCTTGTTCCCACTCTGTATTTGCCACGGGCTCCTGTATGCGTGCGCTGTCCTTTCGCCTGATCTTCCTCTGCAGCAGCCTGCTCTTGGCCGCCGTCTTTATTGCCGCCTGGCGCAGCCATCCGCCTCACCAACTGGCGCCGTTTGCCCAGGCCGCCGTCGGCAGCGATGCGGCTAAAGCCAACAGCACGCCGCAATACAACAGCCGCTTCGTCTCTTCGGACCTGGATGACTTCGTGCATTCCTCCTCGGTGACCGCCTTGCCCGGCGGCGACCTGATGGCCGTGTGGTTCGCCGGCTCCCGGGAAGGCGCCGCCGACGTCCAGGTGCGCAGCGCACGCTTTGACGCCCAGAGCGGCGAGTGGGGCGCCGAGCAAGTGCTGGCCACCCGCGAATCGACCCGTGACGGCACCGGGCGCTATATCCGCAAGCTCGGCAACCCGGTGATCGCCCTGGGCCCGGACCAGCGCCTGTGGATGTTTTACGTTTCGGTGTCGGTGGGCGGCTGGGCCACCAGCGCCATCAACCTGATGGTTTCCGATGACCTGGGGCGCAGCTGGTCGGCGCCGCGACAGCTGGTGACCTCGCCGTTCTTCAACATCAGCACCCTGGTGCGCGCCGCGCCGGTGTTCCATGCCGACGGCTCGATCGGCCTGCCGGTGTACCACGAGTTCATGGGCAAGTTCGCCGAGTACCTGTACCTGAGCGCCGATGGCGCGGTGATCGACAAATTCCGCATCAGCCGTGGCAAGCACTCCCTGCAACCGACCATCGTGCCCCTGGACGAACGCCGCGCCGTGGCCATGCTACGCTACGCCGGCGACACCCACCACAAGGTCCTGGCCAGCCGCACCGAAGACGCCGGGCAGACCTGGAGCGAGCCCTATCCGTTGCAACCGTCCAACCCCAACTCATCGCTGGCGGCGGTGGGCACCGACGACCAGGGCCTGCTGGTGGCACTCAACGACCTGCAGGACGGGCGCTTCAAACTCAGCCTGTACGGCACCGATGCCGGCCTCAGCCAATGGCGCCCGCTGGTGGAACTGGACCAGTCCCCCGATCCCCTGGGCCAGCCGTTTTCCCACGAGGCCTACAAGGACATCATCGGCGAAGGCTTTCGTGCCTCCAGCGGCGCCCGGCGTCTGCCCCTGGAACAGCGCTTCCTGAGCAACCTCGACTACCGGTTGTGCAAGCCCCAGGGCTGCGACTTCGAGTACGAATACCCCTACTTCAGCCGCGGGACGGACGGCCTGTACCACCTGGTCTATTCCTGGAACAACACCTTTATCAAGCACGTCAGCTTCAACGCGGCGTGGCTGGCGGAGCGCTTGTGATGATGTCGCTATGGCAAGCCCATCTGAGTTTTATCCTCCTGGGCTTTGTGCTGCTCGGCAGCCTGCGAGTGACCGCGCCCTGGCGGCCCTGGCTGCTGCCGGTGCTGGCGCTGGTCAGCTTTATTCCACTGAACCAGCTGCCGCTGGCGGCCTATGTACGCAGCTTCACCGATGATCTGGCCATCAGCACCCTGGTGCTGCTGGGCTGGGTCAGCCTGCGGCACTTGGGGGTGATTGCGCCCTTGCCAGCCAAACACCGGGTGCAGGTCCTGCTGCTGTTTATCGGCCTGACCCTGAGCCTGTACCCCGCGACCCTGGGCCTGACCTACCTCGACCCCTACCGCTGGGGCTACAACCCACGGCCGATGATCGTGCTGATGGGCCTGGCGGCGCTGGTGCTGCTGTGGCAGCGCAACCTGCTGGGGGTACTGATGCTGGCGGCCGGGACCCTGGCCTTTGCCCTGCGTCTGAAGCCTTCGGAAAACTACTGGGACTACCTGCTGGACCCGCTGCTGGCGGGCTATTGCCTGATCGCCGGCAGCGGCGGGCTGCTGCTGTGGCTGTGGCGCCGCTTCGCCCAGCGCAGCCGCGGGCAACCCCTTGCCGGGTAAACCAACAGGCCGCGCCGCGGCCTTCGACAACACCACACAGAGGTCAATGATGGGCGGGTTGCAATCACGCCGCCTGCGCTACGGCGTGGGCGCAATCGGGCTGGTATTCGGCTTGCTGGCACTGCTGCGGCTGCTGTTCGCCGTGGGGTTTTCCGAGGTGGACCTGAGCGCTGCCGACCAGCGCGAAGGCATCCTCCAGACCCTCGGCATCGGCCTGCGCTTCGACCTGCGCCTGACCCTGCTGATACTGCTGCCCCTGGCCCTGCTGGCCTGGCTGCCGCGCTGGAACCTGCTGCGCCAGCCAGCCCTGCGCTGGCTGGCCCGGGCCTACCTGCTGCTGGTACTGGGCGGGGTAGGGCTGCTGTACATCATCGACTTCGGCCACTACGCCTACCTCGGCGTGCGCATCAACGCCACGGTGCTGCGCTACCTGGACGACGCACAGATCTCCCGGCAAATGCTCTGGGAAAGCTACCCGGTGCTGTGGATCGTCCTCGCCTGGGGCTGCGCCCTGAGCCTGTGGTGCTACGCCTTGCTGCGCCTGGAACGCCGGACCCTCGACCGCCCGGCGCAACCCCTGGGCCGCTGGTCCTTGGCCTGCGTCAGCGCCCTGGGCATCGCCGCCGTGTTCCTCGCCCTGCTGGGCCGGGTAGAAAACCTCAACCTGGAAAACCCCGTGCCCTTGCGCTGGAGCGATGCCTACTTCTCCGGCAACAGCCAGATCGCCGCCCTGGGCCTCAACCCCGTGCTGTTCTTCTACGACACCCTCAAGGCCGGCGAGGCCCAGTACGACGAAGCCCAGGTGCGCCAACATTACCCGGCCCTGGCCCGCTACCTCGGCGTCGACCACCCGGACCCGCACAGCCTGAGCTTCACCCGCCAACAAGACGTGCAGCCGTACCGCATCGACCGCCCCCGGCCGCCCAACGTCATCTTCGTCATGCTCGAATCCCTCGGCACCAGCGCCGTGGGCGCCTACGGCAACCCGCTCAACCCCACCCCCAACCTCGACCGCCTGGCCCGCCAGAGCTGGTTCTTCAAACACTTCTACGTCCCGGTCACCGGCACCGCCAAAACCGTGTGGGCCAGCATCACCGGCGTGCCCGACGTCACCCGCCAAGAGACCGCCACCCGCCAGCCGCTGATCACCCGTCAACATAGCCTGATCAACGCCTTCAGCGACTACCACAAGCTCTACCTGATCGGCGGCAACGCCGGCTGGGCCAACATCAACGGCCTGATCCGCCAGAGCATCGACAACGTGCGCCTGTACGACGAAAGCCACTGGCAATCGCCCCTGGTGGACGTCTGGGGCATCTCCGACCTCGACCTGTTCAAGGAAAGCGACCGCCTGCTGCGCGCCATCCCCCGGGACCAACCGTTCTTCGCCTACCTGCAAACCTCCGGCAACCACCGCCCGTTCACCATTCCCAAGGACAACGACGGCTTCCAAGCCCAGGACCTGCCCCTGGAACACGTCCAGGCCGCCGGTTCGCGCAGCCTGGAGCAATACAACGCCGTGCGCCTCTTGGACTTCAACATCGGCCGCCTAATGGAGATCGCCAAAGCGGGCGGCTACTACGACAACACGATTTTCGTGTTCTTCGGCGACCACAACACCCGCATCAGCCAGATCCCCCACATGGCCCCCGCCTTTGAACAGCTAGGGCTGGAAAGCAACAACGTACCGCTGCTGATCCATGCCCCGGGGATGTTGCAGCCCAGAGTGATCGAAGAAGCCGCCGGCCTCGCCGACCTGCTGCCCACCGTAGCCGGCATGGCCGGGATGCCCTTCACCAATGGCGCCATGGGGCGGGATATTCAACAGCCCGCGCCAGAGGGGGAGCGAGTGGTGCCGCTGGTATTAAGGGAAGGGACCTTCCCGGTGATTGGCGGCGTGACCAAGGACTTTTTGTTGCAGATGCAGCACGACGGCAGTGGCGCGACCTTGCATGATCTCGCGTCAAACACACCGCGTGAGGATGTGGCGCAGGAGCATCCGCGGGAGTTTGAACGGTTGCTGGAGTTGACGCGGGGGATGCATGAGGGGGCGCGGTTGATGTTGTATCGGAATGTGCGTTAGAGAGGGATTAATATGGGGGCTTAGAATGTTGGAAGTGTTGGCATTTTTTGTATTTAGCGCTTGTCAATAATGCGGGTTTTATAGATGTTTTTATTTGGGGTTTGGTTAGCTTGGTGCTGATGACAATAACGCGATCGTGTATGGTTGTTTGGGAGAGGGGGAGTAAGCTGGGTTTAATTACTGCTGTGAATTTTATATAGCCAGCTTACTTCGATATTAAGTTGACTCTGCTGCCACTTTTTCTAAGTGGAGTGCGCGCTATAAGGCAAAATAACCTTCCTTAATCATCTCTCCTCTTAGTTTCCAAAGCTCGACGCATTGGCGCTCTGTCGGTATTTTTTGTGGTATTTGAACCGCAATTTTTAGTAAGCTTATTTGTCTTGGGGAAAGCTTTTCTTTCTTTATTCCCCAGTTTAGTAGTCGCGACCATTCTGCTCCGGGCAAATCAATCACCATGATTTGAATCTGAATTCCGTCGTCGGTCTTTTGCGTTGATTTTGACTTTTTCTCGGCCTCGACAGAGTTGCGAATATCTTGAAGAAACTCATCTGAGTCAGGAACCAAGTTAACTTTCGTATTTTTTACCTGCTCCCAACAAGCCTGCATTTTTGCCCACTCTGTGACGTTGTCTTTTGGTCTGTTAGGATCGGTCAAAACAAGGAAAACTTTTTCAGAAATTATAGTTAATTGTTTGCATAGTGCTTGTGGTATGGTTTGTAAATCCCAGATAGACCGAAAGTTAAGCTGCTTGCCAAGAGCTTCTTCTGATATCAAGTTATGTAGCTTGGCGATAGAGTAAGTTACGATGTTCGCACGGTATCCTCCTTGATACCATGGCTGCTGGCTGACAAGTGATTCTGTTTTTTTGAAAATTATAGCTAGAGCAACTATGCTGCGAAAATATTCTTCATTGTAAGATTTTCCATCCGTTGCCCAAGATTTTGAAATCAAGTCAGCAAAAAAGATAAAATTTTTCTGAGCTCCCATGCTGACTTTGTGAGGCTGTTCGTTCCAACTATTTTCATATTTTGCAATATCGGTTTTCGTAAATAGCTGATTTTTTGGATTCTGCATTAAAAAATGATTTTTCTGAGCAGTAGTGAGTTTTGCTTGCTCATTTAAATACTGGCCTCGAGCTCGCTCATAGAACCAATGCGTTCCATATTGCCTTCCGTCAGTTGGTGTGGTGAACAGCCGGCGGGAAAACTCTTGAAGCCGAATATGGAATGGGTGGTTAGAGAAAAAGTCGGCATCACTAACTTTGTTTTGACTATTAGCATAACGTGCGATTTCTGGAGTTAGTTCCCCTGCTTTTTCTGGGGGTAGAACTGATAGCTTCATTTGGACCATGACTTTCGAGAGATCTAAGCAATCTTTCCTTGCTATGCCACCTCTCTTTGCAAACGCTAATGATGCAGTGGTCTGCCCGCCATTGACAATCTGAAGGTTCATCGCACTTCGAATGCGCAGTCCTCCTGCATCCTCCTGTAGTTCTACATTCTCAGCAGTCGCAGCAATTCCATTGTTGAATGCGAAAAACATCTCTGGTTGCTTACGTATTGTATTTTGTATGGCAGCATTAACTTTGCCTTTGGTACTTAAAAATGTTCGAACATTACCTTCAAGTAATCTGCTGCCATACATGTCATATATATCTGCTAACGTGTCGCCAGGGATCATGCATAGATAGGCACTATAGTCTCCTTGAGATTCGGCGGCGGCAAGGCATTTCAAGCCGTTGGTATCATTTTTTGAAAAGTCAACTATGAGGTCGTCTCGCCCTGTAGCTGAAATATAGGCTGAATGGAATCTCCCGATATCCCAAATATGGAATTCAACAGGAGTACCTTTGATTTCTTCTTCAGGCCACCCTTTTTGACGAGTTTTCAGAATGCCGTCACTAACGAAATAGAATCGATATTTCGTTATTTTTGAGTGCCAATCCATTAGGTCACATGCAAAGCCAAAGCCAGGTTGACTTTCATCCACGCTTCCGTCAGTCAAATTACCTTCTAGTGCTTCTTCGAGAAATGCGCGCAAGTCGCTTAGTGTTGACTTTGTGTTGGATGTGATAAATGAGGTGATCTCGTCTTCATTGAAAAAGTCGGCCACCAAAAGAGCCATTGAATTGTCTGCTTCGTCAAATGAATATCCATCTACTCGAAGCTTTTTTCGTTTTCCATTGACTCCTTCAAATCTGCAGATTTCGAATGACTGAAACTCCTCGGCATCTATCAGTCTATCTCCACATTCCTCCACAAACGCAGTACGAATGAAATCACGTGAAGACTCAGCTTTTGAACGAACGACTTCTATCAGATCTTTATGGAAAGTCTCAATGTCCATATTTACTGGTCCATATTCTATATTCTAAAAGTTGTGCAATAGTTAAGGTTTAACTTGTAGCTTACTTTGTCAATCCCTTTTGGTAAGTTTTGCGGGAGAAGGCAGGGGAATCCTGCTTCGACTTTATAGTTTGTAGTGTTGCACGCTATCATTATCTTGGTGTCATATTCTGAGCACTTTAAATATCCAGATTTTAATAATTTTTTTTCGAAAGTCGAAGATACTTCAAAATCTGATTTGAGGGTTTCTCGAATTTCCTGAACTAGCTGGTTTAGAGTGAAGCCAAACTGTGCATTTTCTGATGCGCTTTCTAACTCTATAATAACGAGTTGTAATTCTCGATGGGTGTAGTCGAGTTGCTGTTCTGACGCTATTGTAATCTCGTATGTTGATGGCCAAATAGTTTTGACTTCCCAAGCAGCCTTCTCGAATTGAAAGTCTTGAGCTGCTCGATCAGGTCCTTTCCAACTCTGAACAGCTGCTGTTGTACCTAAAACTCCAATTAAAGTTTTTAGATGAAGAAGTTCACCGCTCAGACCTCGGAGCTGGTCTTCGGTTAAAAACTCGATACTTCCTCTCTCAAACAATAGGCGCCAGCTCATAAGGCGAGCTAAAACGAACGGTAATCCTTTGTTTTTTTTATTGCACTGACGGGAGGACTCAACTAGGTCTTCACAAAAGAGCAAGAACAATTCGAAAAGCTCTGGCTTCTCCAATATGAGCAGTAGTGACCATTGGCCGTCATCTCGAAGTGCAGTATGGATTTTTACTGATTGGAGCTCAAAATTAATATCAGGCTTTTTTTGTGTGACCAATAGCAGTGTGAATCGACCCAGTGAATCTAAACCTAGGTAAAAGTCAAGGATGTGCTCAGCGTCAATCCTACGGAATCCAACCCCGGCGCTTTCCGACTTGATTGCCTCCCAAATGGATTTAATCTTATTCGTCTTCATCGCCGTCCTCCTCATCACTGTCGTCAACGGATGGGATGTCTCCAGTCAGAATATTTCTTAGTTCGACGAGATTAATACGATAAGCCACTCGCTGGCTCGATACGTCAAGGGATGGAAAGCTAAGGCCTATTGCGACCAGTGCCTCACATTCAGGGGGAAGTTTATAATCGCCTTCTTTTGGCTCAATTAAATGAATTAGAAGTAATGGAGTCTGCCTAATGGCTGCATACGCCTTGCCTGGAATTGTTTGAATGTTTTTCTTTTTTGGATCGCTTCTGAAGGTGATTTCTGCTTTTTTGATTTCAGACTCGCTGAGTCCAACTTTTTCATCGCCCGCAGAGCCTACACGTAATTTGTTTCCGTTAATAAGTAAAGCGTTGATGTCGTTGTCAATGGAGATTTTACGAACTCTCTTTTTGATATCTATTTCATCAGCAAATTTTAACTCAGGCCCACTGCCCGTAGGTAAAGCGACATCCCACCAATTGAGCTTGTCATCTGTTGATTTTTCGATGAAGTCCGCCAAACTGGATGACTGTAGTTTTACACTGAGAGGGTGGTTAACAAATGACTTCAGAAATTTAACGATCAAGTGCTTGGGTACAGAACTCCAGGCAGGGAAGGAGGGGGAGTTCATTTTTTTCGCTGGAAGAGAAACTATTGAACGTACGAAATTTTGAGCTTCCTTGTAATTTGATGAAACTATCGCAGGGTCTTTTAGTAAACGAGGTGATTCTAGGCTTTCCTCAGTAATAGATATAATCTGCACAATCTCATCTGAGTCCCTCATTTTGTTTCTAGCGGTGATTAGCAAGGACTCAGGGTGAGATCTTACACGTAAGCCAAAGTCGATTGGTTTTAGGCGTGAGTTCTGCATTCGGCGCACTTCACTACGAAGCTCATCGGTGGCTTCCGAAATGTGCGCATACCAATCGGCAGTCTCTTCCGTCATCCAGATTTTACATAGATCCTCATAACCAACTCGATAACCAAACCACCGACCCATTTGAAGTAAAGCGTCGTACATCTTAGTAGTTCTATAAAAGTAGCTAATGCAAAGCCCTTCTAATGTCAAACCACGCGCCAAGCTATTTCCGCCAACTGCTATAACTCTCAATCCATGCTCTTTGTATGCACTATAATCTAGGCTTGCCGGTCCGCTTTTCTGGTTTACAGATATAGTCTGGATTGGCAAGGTTGAGGCTATAAGCTGAGATTGAACTTGTTTCCAAGATATCTCTAGATCTGAAAAATGGCGTTGAAATTCATTGTAAAGTTTTTTTATGGATTGATTTTTTATTGCGTCATCGAAAGGCAGGGAGGCGTAATTTCTAATGTCTCCCTGTAATAGTCGAACTTGGTGGTCTAAAATGTCTCGAACTTGATCTTGTAATGATGTGAAGTGACTTACATTTATCAGCATGGAACGATGCTTAGGCATGTCAATGCGAATATCCATAAGTGCGTTAACCAAAAAGAAACAAATGACAGCATCTATTAATGATGGAGGGAGTTCCTCCACAATGCTGTCAGAGGTTTGGCCTCTAGGAAAGTATTCTTCTGCGTCATTTATTATCTCTAGACATTTAAGGTCGGCGCCATCGCCGAAAATTCGGCTTGCACCAACGTAGTTTGTTGGAGCATCTAAAGTATAAATAAAGTCGCGGGGGAATAAATCATCTCCTTCTATATCATTTGTCGTTTCGGGGTTGATGAATACGTTCGCAAAAGGGGTCGCCGTGAATCCAACGTAACTGGATCTCGGAAAAACTTTTAATAGTCCGCGAATGCCAGAATTTATAGCGGTCGCTTTTTTAGGGTTTGTATTTATGGACGCGTTATCTGCTTCGTCATCGATCAGTAGTAAGGGGATGTCGATACTTCCACCCACACTCGCGTTGTAGTTAACTAGCCAGTCTGCAAGGTTTTCGAGAATTCGCTTGTTCTTTTTTACCACAAGAAGAACAGGCTCTCTGTAGTCACGCAGCCTAAATCCTAACTGATTTACTGTTGTGGCTTTGAAGTCACCTACTGTAGATGTAAAAACACCAGCTGACCGCGCGGCATTAATTAGTCCTACACCTATTTCTTTTCGATGACGTTTCCTGTTATTTACGACCCCTGAGCTATCAAGACCAACAAAGCCTGCGTCTAAACGCTCTTGGGTCTGTCGTCTCAAGCTTTCTAATGTCCCCGTCAAAAGAATGACTAACTTATATCCTGCATCTGCGGCTTTACAGATTAGGCCAGTGTAGTTTGATGTTTTTCCAGATTGCACATCGCCCATAACCAAGCCTCTGCGAGGCCACCCTACACGACCAGACGGATCACCCATTAAGTCTAGGATTTCATCCGTAACCTTATCTAGAGAGTTAACAACCTTGGGGCCCCAGCCTTGCTTCAAAAGATCTGTTTGATACCGACTCCAATAAAATGGGTCAATTTCAGATTTTTTCGCTCTTAGCCAAGGATTGTGTTCATCGTAGACACAGTCCCCTAACCCCATATCAACTGTAAGGGCCTCGTGAAGTCTCTTAATGATGATTTTAAATTCTTCATCTGTAACGGTATAAGGTGGAATTACTCTTAAGGTCGATGCCAGATCAAAAATTGCACCTTCAGTTGGAACTCCATCTACTGTTAATGCTGTAATTACTCCTAACTCCAAGCGTCGAGCATTTGCTGATAATTTTATTTTGATTGATTCATTCATGACTCATACTCTTCAATAATTTTTTTTGTCAGCGCTGGATATAGATTGAATGGTTCAATTAAATGGAGAGACATTAAAAGCTGTCTTTTTGCTGATGAGTCATTTGGCATGTTTCTCATGAGGTCCGCGATCATTTTATTAATATTTTCGATCGCGCTATCGCTGGCAAAATCTGGTCTTACGTCACTCGCCATTCTGTTATAGAGGGCGTCTGCGGGAAATGAGCTTTCAATAATTCCGAGGATTAAGTTAAATCTTGATTTTTCCTCATTTTCAAGAGAACTGGAGAATTCTGATATGATTGGGTGGTTTCGGTTTATGTCAAATCGGACACCTGCTCTATCGACAACCTCATTCCAACCTGGAGTTGCTTCAGAGTCGGATATTTTTCGACCTTTAAAAGAAATTGTTCGCCCGCTTACAGCTCTAATTCTATCGACTGTTCGCTTTAAATTTAACCGAACTACTTCTGGGGGATGAGCTGCAGATTTCTTGATGTCTAAGGTCCAAAGATGGTCAAGTGCGTTCGGGATATCAACCCGTACGCGAGCGAGCTTGCTAAGCTCATCCTTTCGCGCTAAGCGAAACCAAGTTCCCCAAATAATTAACCGTCTATTTCTATAGATATAGAAGCCTTGTTGGCTTCTAACTCCCTCACTTCCACCAATTGTTTTTAGATCGTCGTTATTAAGCTTGCTAATGTGTGGCAAAATAAAAGGTTTTACGACGACTTTTTTACCTTCAACTGTGAAAGTTTCCTCGTCCAAAGGTTGAGTTGCTTTATGATTGACGAGGAAGGGGTCAAATGGCGAAACTGCGGAGCCATTTATATTCATTAGAACTTTAGCTTTACCGGTTTCTTTCACTAGAAAACGATGAAAAACGAGCGATAGGTGCTTGCGAGCCTCCAGCATTTTTGCACCCAAAGCACTTTCTGGGTCCGCCTCTCCAACGAGCAACTTGTCGAGGTTTTGCCATAATACGAGCGTTCCAGATTTTTGTGACAAAAGTTGCCTAAAGTGAGGTAGTGCTTGGCAGTCTGACTCTTCCAGTTGGAGCATTACCCAAGCCCCCTTTTCGATGACGATATCAAGATCCCAACAAAAGGCGCTTATACTTGCATTTTGCTTTGATATGACGGTCATCCGCCGGCATTGAGATATAGAGGCGGTCTTTAGTCCTAAGCCATAGCGGCCCATATCGTCACCCCCCCTTTCCATAAGGGGGTTTCTGCTCCCATGCCGCATCGCGCACTGCAATGCTTCATGCGACATTCCTTTTCCGTCGTCTATGATCGCTATATAAGGGTTATTGGTAGGGCGAAATTCGATATGGATTTCTTTTGCGTGGGCGGAGATGCTGTTATCTATTAAGTCCGCCAAAGCAGAGTCCAGCGTGTATCCAATTGATCGCATTGACTCGAGCAACGATGCAGCGTGGGGAGGGTGCTGGACCTCTCTCATCGTGTCTGCTTCCCATCATGATGGACGCTAGTCAAAACGGTCTCAAACAAAAGCATCCTTGCCACCTGCGATCTGACGTTGATTCCTTACTTCCTGCCACCTGTTGTGTAGCAGGACTGTCGATCAGAAAAGTCGGTAAGGAATGATATTTATTGGCCACTATTCTCAGCACAAATTGACGTTTGTAGCAAGCCTGAATTATCGCCTGTATTAATGCTATTACTAGACTTTAGCTGATCGTGGACGCCATCTCCTCTGAGTGATGCAGATCAGAGGATTCTCCCTTAATGATTCGTTCAACCACTTTAGCAATTTTTCTCGCAAGAAGAGGAGGAACAGCGTTACCAACTTGATGGTATTGCTGTGTGCGGTTGCCCAAGAAGAAGTAATTATCTGGAAAAGTTTGTAATCTTGCAGCTTCTCTAACGGTCAAGCTACGGCATTGATTAGGGTCGTAGTGAATGAAATAGTGGCCATCTTTCGATATATGGCTTGTAATTGTAGAGGCGTGTTGGTTGTCAAGTTGAACCCTGAAGCGATCGCTAAATTTACCGCTTTCCCAGTTCTTGTGTTGAGGCGCTAACCCCGGAAGGTTGAACTCTTGGTGGCCTTTGGGAGAATAGTGATGGGCTTGCGCAAAAACAGAAGCATAAATATATCGCTTAAGATCTGTGCTCATATGGCTTCTTGCTTCATGGTTAAGCCAAACCCCTAATTTTTCGTCTAAAAGCCATGAATTCAGCTCTTCCGACTGTACAGTTCCAAGCCAAGAGTCTGTTTTTCTAACACGTAATCCACCATTGTTTAATCGGCCGCCTGAGAAGGAGTCTCGAAATATTTTCAATTTAATTTCGAGATTAATATCTTTTTTTCCAGAGGCGAGCAGATCTGAATGTAGTGACTCTAGATGTTTTAGTATTTCAGCGCACCACTGATCCGGAGTGTCGTTTCCCCTAGAAAGTGTACTGCGTAGCGGAGGTAGATTTCCGAGAACCTCTCCAACCGTAACTGGTCGGGTGGTTTCTAACTTGTGCTCGCTTATCCTATCTACATAGTCCTCTGAAACACCAACCAAAATAACTCTGTGACGGCCTTGGGGGATACCGTAATCTTCAGCGCGTATTACAAAGTTACTAAAGTCTATAGAATTTGGCTCCATGCCTGATTCATAAATATCATCCGAGACTAAAGAGCATATTTTATATTTCGTACCAGGCCCGTCCTTGATTCCTAGGGCCGCGTCAGGATCAGCGAGGTCTTGGAGGATCTGGGGGAAAATTTGCTTGCCGCCAACTTTCGAGGAAAGAATGCCTTTAACATTTTCCATGACAAATACTGCAGGGCGTTTGCTTTGAATTATTCGAAGATATTCGCGGTAAAGAAAATGACGATGATCATCCTCAGCTTTATACTCTGAATTTCCTTTGTTTCGTGCGCGTCCTACAATTGAATAAGCTTGGCAAGGTGGGCCGCCAATTAACACCCAAGGCTTGCTGGTATCTAGTCGGCCTTCTAAGATGCGATCTAGGTCAGCATTTCCTTCTGCACTTCCGAGTTTTATCTGACGAGCTTCTGTGTCCGCATGTTGCCATTCCTTATAGCTATTCGACGTCCAAGGTTGTGAGGCACCTGCTGTTTCGCAGTAATAATAATAGTCGTCAAGGGCTGCTGGGTTGTACTTTTTCAACGCACGATAAAATGCACGGAGTCTTAGCGTAGACCGAGCGAACGGATCCACCTCTGCGGAGACTAGTACATCAAAGCTATTGCCCTCATTGAGTGAGGAGAACCCTTCACCTAGCCCACCTGGGCCGGCGAAGAGGTCCACGACCTGTAAGGGGTTGCTACAATTCATGAGTTACATCTGCCAAAGGTCAACGAAAGTGGATGTTGTAGATAAAGCAACAAGATCAAGGATGATGGCTGCGATAACGGGGAAAAATACTCAGCCTGAACTTGCGTTGCGTCGTTTTCTTCACTCTATGGGCTACCGATTCCGTCTGCACCGCAAGGACCTCCCTGGAAAGCCAGATATTGTAATGCCCAAGCTACGTACCTGTATATTTGTACATGGGTGTTTTTGGCATCGCCACGCGGGGTGCCGATACGCTACTACACCTAGGACTCGGAACGAATTCTGGGCAGCGAAATTTCTCAGGAATGTGGAGAGAGATCGAGAAAATGTTTATGCACTGGAGTCCTTAGGTTGGAGGGTCGTGGTCGTCTGGGAATGTGAGATCAAGCAAGGCATCGAATTTCTGTCTGGGCTGCATCAAACCCTTCAAAATCAGGAATTGGATCTCCATGAAGGCCCCTAAGCTCAAACGAGGACTGATTCCCGAGTTCCGTTGCTAGCTAGCCTCGGGAGCTCTACGCTGCTTTGGATGCAAATTTGTTATGGCACTTTGCTCGTATGTAAACGATGAGTAGATCTCTTCGTGTTTAGTCGAGCCTTGGTCTGTAGCACAGTGGAGCTTTCCAATGTTTTTCATGCTTCTCCCTGACATTGTCCTGTTACTTTTTGTGGTGGACTTTAGGTTAAAGCAGGGCTCCTAAGAATTCGAAGTAGGTCGTCAATTAAGAGTTGTCAAAGCGAAAATAATCATGTGTGTGCGCCTATTTTTGTTGGTATAAGCCGGCCTATGGCCGGCTTTTTTGGTTGAAAATCAACCGCTGACAGCTCTTGTCCCAATTACCTCCATGACATCTCGCACATCTTGAAGTAGCAACCGGACAGTATTGGTCACAGTGCCAAGGTCCTTGTCGCTGGTATCTCGCAACGTAGCGCAGGCCATCAGATTCAGATAATCGAGCGCAGTCACTAAACGCTCACTCGCACACGCATGCAAATCCACCAACGGCGCCTGGCTGTCTACAAACAGCACCGGCCCATCGCTGGCGATTGGGGTCATGGGAATAAATCGTTCGGATAGATCTTGAGTATTCATGGTGTCGTTTCTTCCAAGAAAATGAAAAATCGCCACCTGTTGCTGCGAATCAACTGGGTGGCAGCTGTACGCGGGTTCGCAGACCGAGGAAAGAAACAAACCCGGCAGACCCGAAGGTCTCCCACGCACAGCTGCCATAAACGAAACGCAGGCGAAGTTTGCCTGAGTTGGCAGTGACTGTGTTGCTTGAATCTTTCTGTTGGGCTGCGAAACCCTGCCGCTGACAAAATTCAGCGAACGAGAAAACTATAGGGACAGGGCAGGTCCGGGACAATGGCGCTTCTGTAGGAACGGTCTCTATTGCGAGTAAGGACCGGCTGAACGCTCCAGGGAATTCATATCCGCTATGCCTGACCCATAACTGTATGGGCCTTTCAGCTTGGTAATCGGCAGCAGAGTGGGGCCCCCACGGCAATTGTCCAACAGCCTGTTGGACCATTTCAGATTCGGGCCAGGCCTCGGCAAATCCATCTGACCTTCAATCGATTTTGCTATCCTGCGCCCCTTTTCCCCACCGCAAGGAACGCAGGCATGACCCAGCCCATTGGCAGCAGTTCACAAACAAGGGCTGGCCAACAGCGTCACCTGCCACACCTCCTGTTCCGCCTGACCGCAGCACTCTTGCTCGGCCTCGGGCTAATCACCCCAACCGCCCAAGCCAACCCCACCACCACCTACCGCGGCACCCTCGGCGACACTCCGGTTGAACTGGCGCTCACCTACGACTCCCAATACGGCGGCGGTATGTCCGGCTACTGGTTCTCCGAATCCGAGCGCCTGCCCATGGCGTTGGAATCCACGCCTTTCCATCCCGGCTCCGCGCTCTTGATCAACATCATGGACAACCCGACTCTGCCGGCGACGGCGGTGTCGTTGCAGCCGTTCGCCGAGGGGGCGCAGGCGCTGCAGGGCAGTCTGGTGGATCTGCGCACGGGCACGCAGCAGCCGTTGCAGTTGCAGCGGGTGACGCGTTTTGGCGGCAGTCAGCGGGAGGCGTTTGAGGGGGAGTTGCTGCAGCCGGTGTTCGATCGGGATTTCTATTTCAGTGTGCATGCCGCGCGCAAGGCCGGGGAGGAGGTGGCGCGGGTGGACAGTATTCGGGTGATGAGCCGCACCACCGGGCGGCGGGTGCAGGAGATCAGTGGGCAGTGGTGCCTGTCGCCGGTCGGTACCAGGACGCTGACTTTCGGGCATTTCCAGGCCGAGGCGCGGATTGATTTTCAGGCTCAGAATTATCGCCTGGCGGAGTCGGATGGCCGGCTGTGGTGCTCGCCCACTCAGTACTACCTGTACAACCGTGAGCGCCGGGAATACTTGCGCCATCCGCAGTTGGAGCAGTTCGCGGTGGAGGGGGATCTGCGCTTTTCCCCCGGTGGCCAGATGGAGTTCAGCAAGCAGGATTTCATCAATTACGACCAGCGCACTCGGCGTTGGGATTATTACCGGGTGATCAGCCCTGATCGGCTGGAATATCTGTCGTCGGGCGAGGAGCGTTTCTGATGCGCGGGTTTGATGTTGCTCGGGGGCTGGTGGTGCTGGTGTTGGCGCTGTGGCTGTTGCCAGCGCAGGCGTCCCACGGGGTGTATGAGGGCACGGTGGGCAAGCTGGCGGTTGTCTTGACCCTGGGCAGCCAGAATGCGGTCTACCAGGGCACCTATGCCTATCAGCGCTATCGCACGCCGATCCGCCTCAAGCCGACCTTCAGCTACAGCAACAAGACGCTGGCCATGGATGAGCTGGACGAGCAGGGCTTGCCGGTGGCGCGTCTGCAGTTCAATGACTTGATGAACTCCCGCCAGCAGGAGCAGGTGCGCGGCACCTGGACCAGTTATCGCACGGGCAAGACCTTGCCCATTGCGCTGAAGCTGGTGGGCCTGGTGGATTCGGATCGCTCGTGGCCGCAGCCGGTCACCACGCTGCTGCAGAGTGCTTCCACTAAACGCTGGTATTTCCAGGTGCCGATGCCGGGCAATGATCAGCGGATCACGACGGTGGAGGTGATGGACAAGGCCAATGGCAAGTTGTTGCAGAGCCTGGCGGTTGCGGCGCCGGGGTGTCGCAACCTGGGGGTGGATACCTTGCAGGTGCAGGCTGAGGGGGAGCAACTGCGGATTGGCTTTCAGGACTGCACGTTGCCGGGGTTTGCGTGGAATGCGGGCAGTGGGCGTTTTGAGCCGTTGCCCTGAGGCAGGGGATGGAAGCGCTGGGTAGCAGGACAAGGGTCAGGTGTTGAACGTGGAAACTGTGGAGCCCCGTATGGACGACAAGCAATCCCCTGTGCTGATTCAGGTGTACATGGCCGATGACGATGGCGCCGTTCGCGAGGAGCTGCTGGCGCGGCAGATTGATGAGCATACCTACGAGTTGCTCTCCTCACCGGGTCTGGCGCAGAACCTGGCGCGGGGCGATATCGTTTCCATCCGCAATCCCGATGCGCCGGCGCAAGTGCTGAAGCGGGGCGGGAATTTCTGCATTCAGATCTATGCCGATTACATTGATCCGGCGGTGATCAGTGCGCTTGAAAACGAGGTCGCTGGTGAACTGGGCGGAACCCTGGATGGGCTGTTCGAGGGGAACCTGTCATTCACTGTTCCCGCGAGGAATGGCATGGACCGTATCAACGCGGTGTTCGATCGCTTCCGCGAGCAAACCGGGATCCAGTGGTACTACGCCAATGTCTATAAAAACCTCGATGACGATGAGGACGAGACGCTGTTGAACTGGTGGTTGGACGTTTGATCATCCTTGGAGCTGGAGCCAGAGCGACCAAGTAACCGATCAAGCAGGTTGGCAGCTTCGAGTCATTGCAGAGTGACGCGCCTTGGTTTACCACGGCTCTCTTGAGGACACCTTCGCCGGTAAATCGGCTCCGAGCCTGTAAGGCAAATCTGTATTTTCGGTAAGCAGTGGCTGCCCTCGATGATTGCGGCCACCCTCGGTGATGAGTAGATCAAACGTCCACCCCTTGCGATGCCTGGTTGCGGCAGGGGTATTGGTCTTTCCAGCGCCAGCAGGTTGTGTCGGACGAATGCCTGTCTGTTCGTCTGTACGGCCTTGCCGTAGATGGTGGAGCCATGTATACCGTTATCGAAACCGAGGTCTTCAAGCGCTACGCCGAGCCTATATGGAATGACGCCGAGCGCTTGGAATTCATCACCTGGTTGGTCGCAGACCCATGGGTTGGAGACGTCATCCCCGGTACCGGAGGGCTGCGCAAGGTGCGCTGGTCTTGCAGTGGCATCGGCAAGCGCGGCGGCACACGAGTCATCTACTACAACCTGCTTTCGGAAGGTCTTATTTGGTTGCTGATCGTCTACACCAAGGCGAAGTTAGACAATCTGCCCATCGGCTTTCTGAATCAATTGAAAGAGGGAATCAGTCATGGACCATGAACTGCAGCAGTTTCAGAAGGATTTGCTGACTTCGGTGGGCCAGATGAAAGCCGGCAAGGCGGCGCGTGCAACGGTGGTAAAACTGTCCGGGGCGGCAGAGGCCCGGGCTAAGGTGGGGCTCTCTCAGAGTGCGTTTGCCACGCTGTTGGGGGTCAGCCTGCGTACACTGCAGGATTGGGAGCAAGGCCGGCGCCAGCCGACAGGCGCGGCTCAAACGCTGCTGCGTGTGGCCAGCCAGTACCCTGAAGCCTTGCGGGCTTTGCAGCCGGTTTGATGGCGAGTAGACCAGGCGCTGACAAGTCGGTCTTGATGACCGGCTTTTTTGTGCATGCCTGACAGATTCGCATAGTCACTGGTTTGCCAGCGAAGGTGTCCTTGAGACCGCCTTCGCCGGCAAGCCGGCTCCTACAATACAGCGGCTAACTTGAGAGGCGTATTCTCGCTGGGCAGTTGGCGCTGCATCAGAAATTCACCGAAGCACTCAACCGAGCCGTCAGCGGCGCGCCCTGGAACAGGTAGTCGTCGCCCATGTATTCCCCGGTGTCGCGCCAGTAGCGCTTGTCGAACAGGTTGTCCACGGTCAGGCGAAACACGGTGTCGTAACCGTTGATGCGCGTGCTGTAGCGGCTGCCGATGTTGAAGATGGCGTAGGCGCCGGTGGCGACGTTGCCCTGGCGGTCGGCGTATTGGCTGCCGCTGTATTGCATGCCGCCCAGCAGGGCCAAGCCGTCGAGCCAGGGCAGGGCGTAGTCGCCCTGCAGGCTGGCTCGCAGGCGCGGGACGTTGAGGGTCTGGTGCCCCTCGTAGGCCGGGGTACCGGTGCCCTCCACCCGGGAGCGGATCGCCGCGACGCTGGCGGCAATCTGCAGGCGCTGGGTGGCCCAGCCGTTGGCGGAGAGCTCCAGGCCAGTGTTCTTTTGCTGGCCTTGCTGGACGTAGGTGAAACCGCCGGAGGCATCGGGGCGCGAGTACTGGTAGGCCTGGCGCATCTGGAACAGGGCGGCGGTAAAGCTCATGCGCTGCCAGTCGTACTTGACCCCGGCTTCGATCTGCCGGGAGACGGTGGGGGCGAGGGTCTCGCCATTGTTGCTGGCGAACCAGGGGGCCTGGCCACCCAGGGACAAGCCTTTGCTGTACTGGGTGTACAGCGAAATGTTGTTGATCGGTTTGTAGATCAGCGCGGCCTGGGGCAGGAACACATAGCGTTGGGTGTGGCGATCGCGCACGCCGTCCTTGTCGAAGCTCTCTTCGTCGAGGCGTACTTCGCGCCCGCCGAGGACGGTCTGCCACTGTTCGTTGAAGCGGATGCGGTCGCTGAGGAACAGGCCGTATTGGCGGCTGTCCAGGCGTCGATGAGAGTCGCCGAGCGGGCCGTCGTAGGGGGCAAAGTGCTCGGGTTCGCTGCCGATATTGCCACTGCCGTTGCCGTTGTCGACGCGGTGCATGATCTGATCGCGATTATCCACTACCCGACGAAACGCACTGGTCCCCACGCTCAACTCATGGCCCAGGCCAGCGGCGTCGAAGCGGCCATTGAGCACCGCCTGCACTTCATCGTTGCGCCGGGTGTCGTCGGGGCTGCGGAAGTCGTAGATGTCGTAGTTGCCTTCGGGGCTGAAGTAGTTGCCGTTGGCATTGATGCAGCCGGTGGTACAGCCGCCCCAGGCAAACGAACTGTAGTCATCGATCACCACCTTGCTGCGCGACGCACTGAGGTTGCCCTTCCAGTCATCGTTGAAGCGGTACTCGAAGTTGCCGCCGATGTTCAGCGATTCATTGGTCACCGGCTTTGACCCGCTCTGGTGCCCCAGGAGTCTTTTCGGCGAGGCGTGGTGGGGCAGGCTGGAGCCCCCCAGCAGTTGATAGCCCGGTGCCGAGCGCTGCTGCTTGTTCTGGTATTCGATGTCCAGTTGCAGCAGGGCGTCGGGGCTGATGTTCCAGTCCAGGGCCAGGGAGGCGAAGTCGCGCTGGCCATTGGTGTGCTCGACGTAGGAGTGCAGGTCTTCATGGGCCAGGTTGGCACGCAGGCCGAACTGCTGTTCGCTGCCGAACCAGCCGCCGACATCGGTGGCCAGGTAGCCGCTGCCGCGGTCGTCGGTGGAAACGGTCACCGAACGAATGTCCGTGGGCCGCTTGGTCACGTAGTTGATCAGCCCGCCGGGCTCGCTGACCCCGCTTTGCAGGCCGGAAAGGCCCTTGAGCAATTCCACCCGCTGCTTGTTTTCCAGGGCGACGTTCTGCTCGCCGGTGATGGTGCGGTTGTTGATTTTGTAGCTGCTGGCGGCATTCAGCGAGAAGCCGCGCACCTCGAAGTTTTCGTAGTAGCCCACCGGCGCGTAGCTCTGGCCCACCGAGGCATCGTTCTTCAGCACGTCGCTGAGCAGCCGGGCCTGCTGGTCGAGGATCATGTCTTCATTGATCACGCTGATGGAGGCCGGGGTATCCAGCAAGGGCGCTTCGCTGAAACCACCCACCGAGGCGCTGTCGACGCGATAGCCGTAGGGCTCTTCGCCGCTGACGGTCTGGGTCGGCAACTGGGTGCCCGCGGCGTTGGCCACGGCGCTGCTGCCGGCCAGCAGCAGGCCCAGGGTCAGGCGGTTGAGGGGCAAAGCTGAGCTGCAGGTGCGCGCGGGGGCAGTCGGGTGAATCCGGCTCATGAGCAATCCTAGAAGGCGACGCGGCCCCATGGCAGAAGCCGAGGGAGGTTCCTGGGAAGGCTAGGAGCGTCGACCTGCGTGTGTAGTGAGGAACAGCGGGGGAGCCCTGCGAGCATCAGGCCGGGGCCTGGCGGTTGCCGCTGGGTACTGTCGGGCAGGCGCCATCATACAAGCTGCAGCGAGGGGGTAAAGGCGGGAAAGGTAGAAGATCGCGTGGCGGGAGTGGCCGCTTCAAGTCCTTGCGTAACACGGCGGTGGGCAATCCTGCTCGGGCTCCGGGTGGCCCATCTGCAGGTACTTGATCCGCTCCTCCATGGAATCGACCTTGCGCAGCAGCAGGCTGATGAGCTTCTCATTCATCTCGCGGGTTTCATCGACGACCAGGGATTTTTCCAGGCGGTCGACGATTTCATTGTTCATGCTGCGGTTTTCTCGTTTGGCAATGTGTTTGAGCTGGTTGTGCAGGTCGCCTGGAAGACGAACGATGAACTTTTGCAGGGAGGAGCACATAGCGGACCTCAGAGTAATGCCAAAGAGCAGCATCATAAGAATGAGGCAGGCTTGCTTGCTTCAAGAAAATTCTTAAAAGAATGAAAAAAACGGCGCTTTTTCATTAGGAAGGTTCTGATTCGCACTAGAACCGGCCTCTAATCCGATTAAAAAGCGGACCTGATCCAGGTCCGTTTTACACCGGGGTCGTTCAGCCTATGATGTGGCCACCGAGCCTCAACGGCGATCCAGCCACACCGTCTGCGCATTGCAGAATTCGCGTACGCCAAAGTGCGACAGCTCGCGCCCGAAGCCGCTTTTTTTCACTCCGCCAAAGGTCACCCGGGGGTCGCTGGCGCTGTAGCCGTTGATGAACACGCCGCCGGTTTCCAGCTCGTCGGTCATCTGCCGGGCCCGTTCCAGGTCCTGGGTGAAGATCGTGGCGGTGAGGCCGAACTCGCTGTCGTTGGCCAGTTCCAGGGCGTGTTGCGCATCCCGGGCGCTGATGATGGCGGCCACCGGGCCGAACAGTTCCTGCTTGAAGGCGGTCATCTGCTCGGTGACGTTGGCCAGCACCGTGGGTTGGTAATAGTTGCCTGCGCCTTCGACCTTGTCGCCGCCCAGCAGCAGGGTGGCGCCTTCGGCCAGGGTCGCCTGGACCTGCTGGTGCAGCTCGTCACGCAGGTCGAAGCGGGCCATGGGGCCGATGTAGGTGTCGCTGGCCAGCGGGTCGCCCATGACCAGGGCGCGGGTGGCTTCGACGAATTTGCGGGTGAAGGCCTCCACCACCCCGTGCTCGATGATCAGGCGCTTGGCGGCGGCGCAGACCTGGCCGGTGTTCTGGTAGCGGCCGATCACCGCGGCCTTGACCGCTTCGTCGAGGTCGGCGTCGTTGAGCACGATAAAGGGGTCGGAACCGCCCAGTTCCAGCACGCACTTCTTCAGCGCGGCGCCGGCCTGGGCGCCGATGGCGATGCCGGCGCGCACGCTGCCGGTGAGGGTCACGGCGGCGATGCGGCGGTCGGCGATGGCGCTGGATACGCCTTCCGGGGTGACGTTGAGCAGCTCGAACACGCCCTCAGGGAAACCGGAGCGCTGCATGGCGTCCAGCAGCAGGTAGGCGCTGCCCATGACATTCGGGGCGTGCTTGAGCACGTAGGTGTTGCCCGCCAGCAGCGCCGGCACCGCGCCGCGCAGCACCTGCCAGATCGGGAAGTTCCACGGCATTACCGCGAGGATCGGGCCCAGTGGCCGGTACTCGATGCGTGCCTTGTCGTTTTCTACCAGGGTCGCTTCCGGGGCCAGCATGGCCGGGCCGTGCTCGGCGTACCACAGGCACAGCTGGGCGCACTTTTCGATTTCGCCCCGGGCCTGGGGCAGGGGCTTGCCCATTTCCAGGCTGATCATGCGGGCCATGGCCTCGCTGTTGTCCCGCAGGGCCTGGGCCAGTGCGTTCAGGCGGCTGGCGCGCTCGGCGATGCTCTGGCGTTTCCACTGGGCGAAACCAGCGGCGGCACGGCTCAGCGCGGCGTCCTGCTCAGCCTCGGACTGGTAGGGGTAGGCGCCGATCTGCTCGCCAGTGGCGGGGTTGATCGACAAGGCGTGGGTGTGGCTGGAAACAAGGCTCATGGCACCGTCCTGCTCGGGTGGGAATGGCAGCAGGTTACGGTGCTGGATCTTTGCTGAAAACTGAATAATATTGAGCAAGTCGTTCACGTTTGGAGAATGCCGTGGATCTGGTCCAGCTGGAAATTTTCAAGGCCGTTGCCGAGCAGGGCAGCATCAGCGCCGCCGCGCAGCTGATCCACAGGGTGCCGTCGAACCTGACCACCAGGATCAAGCAACTGGAGCAGGACCTGGGGGTGGAGCTGTTTATCCGCGAGAAGAGCCGCATGCGCCTGTCACCCGCCGGCTGGAATTTCCTCGACTACGCCCGGCGCATTCTCGACCTGGTGGCCGAGGCGCGCCTGACCGTGGCCGGCGAGGAGCCCCAGGGACCGTTCGCCCTGGGCTCGCTGGAAAGCACGGCGGCGGTACGCATCCCGGCGCTGCTCGCGGCCTACAACCAGCAGTACGCCAAGGTGGAACTGGACCTGTCCACCGGCCCCTCCGGGACCATGATCGACGGCGTGCTGTCTGGCCGCCTGGTGGCCGCCTTCGTCGACGGCCCGGTGCGCCACCCGGCTCTGGAAGGGCTGCCGGTGTTCGAGGAGGAAATGGTGCTGATCGCCCCGCTGGGCCATGCGCCGATTACTCGGGCGCGGGAGGTCAACGGCGAAAGCATCTACGCCTTTCGCGCCAATTGCTCCTACCGTCATCACTTCGAAAGCTGGTTCACCCAGGACGCCGCGGTGCCGGGCAAGATCCATGAAATGGAGTCCTACCACGGCATGCTGGCCTGCGTCAGCGCCGGCGCCGGGCTGGCGCTGATGCCACGCAGCATGCTGGAAAGCATGCCCGGCTGCGCCACGGTCAGCGTCTGGCCGTTGTCCCCGCGTTTTCGCTTCCTGCGCACCTGGCTGGTCTGGCGGCGCGGCACCGTGTCCCAGAGTTTGAGCAGTTTCGTGAAGCTGCTGGAGGAGCGTGGGGCGGTGCTGGCTGAGGTTTGAGGGGAGCGATGTTCAGCGCCTGCTCAAGGCCAATCGAGCGGCAAACAGTACGAAGATCATCCCTGTGGTGCGGTCCATCCACTGGATCACCTTTTCCCGCTGCAGCACACCGGCCAGGGGCCGGGTGGCGGCGATCAGCAGTAGCGACCAGACCAGCCCCAGTACCACGTGAATGCTCACCAGGCCGAAGGTCCAGGCCACCAACGGCTGGCCCTGGGGAATGAACTGCGGCAGAAAGGACACGTAGAACACTCCCACCTTGGGGTTGAGCACATTGCCCAGCATGCCCTTGAGAAACCAGTTGGTGCCGGGGTCGCTGTTCGCGCCTGTGGGAGCAAACGAGTGGCGCGGGCGCAGCAGCATGTTCAGTCCCAGCCAGGCGAGGTAGGCGGCGCCGCAGTACTTCAACAGGTTGAAGGCCAGTTCCGACACCGCGATCAAGGCCCCCAGGCCGAAGGCCACAGCCGCGCCCCAGATCAGGCAGCCGGCATTGATGCCCAACGCCGCGCGCAGCGCCTGCCGCCGGCCTTCCACCGTGGCGGTGCGCAGCACCAGGGCGGTGTCCAGGCCCGGGGTCAGGGTCAGCAGCGTGGCGGCCAGGGTGAAGGCCAGGAGATTCTCAGTGATGGACATGGGGCAGGGTTTCAAGCTTTGGGGTTGGCGAACGTTAGCACAGCCGTGGGGTGCCAATGCGCGCCACGGGTGCGGGTGATCACGGAAGGGGCGGTGAATCTGTAGGAGCGAGCTTGCTCGCGATGATTTCCAAAGCGCCGCCTGTTCCCTGCAAGTGCGCGTTATCGTTGACGTCCTTCGCGAGCAAGCTCGCTCCTACGAGAGGGCGGCGGTCAATAGGGGCCGCGGGGTTCAGGAATGCCCAGCTGCTGTTGCCGGGCGTCGAGCTGTTTGTCCACGGCGCGTTTGCCACTGAGCAGCTTGAGGTGCTGCACGCTGGCCGGTAGGTGGCTGTCGATCAGTGTCAGCAGATCCAACTGTGGGGCCTTGATGATGCGCAGGTCAGCGATGTTCGAGGTTTTCAGGCCGCTGAGTTCCCCCAGGGTCTTGAGGTTGATCAGGCTCATCTTGCGCAACTGCGGCGCCCCGCCAAGGTCCAGTTGGCTCAATTGCGCCTGGTCCTCGATCTTCAACACTTCAAGCAGGGGAAAGCCATCCAGGTCCAGGCGGTTGAGGCCGCGCACCCGCATGATCTCCAGTTCCTTGACCTGGGGATTGCGCAGCTCCGGCATCTGCTCACGGCTGCCGAAAGTCACCGAGAGGCTGTGCAGGCCGGTCATGCCGGCGACCATGCCCAGGGGCGTCTTGGCCGGCATGCGGTGCAGGTCCAGGTGGCGGATGCCCGGGCACTGGCTCAGTACGTCCAGGTGATGGCTTTGCACGCTGAGGGACAGGGTGTGCAGTTCGGCCATGGTGGCCAGGGGCGCCAGGTCTATGGCCGGGCCTTTGTCCAGGGACAGGCGCAGCGTTCGCAGCCCCCTCAAGTTGGGCAGGGCCAAGAGGCCCGGCAGGTCGGCGCTGATGACTTGCAGGGCGAAATCCTTGAGCTTGTGCAGGCTGCCAATGGTTTCGAAGTGTTCCAGAGTGTCCAGGCAATCCAGGCTCAGGGAGTGGACATTGGGCAGGGCGAGCAAGGTGCGGCCGTCAAACGCGCTGCCCGGATAGTGGCTGTAGAAACGCACATTGAGGCGCTCGCCGAAACGGGCGCAGAGCGTGTCGAGCTGATTCAGCAGTTCGTCGTCGTACTGTTCGGCCTTGGCGAACTGGACGATGACCCGGGCCTGGTCATCGGCCTCCAGCCGGGCGCTAACCTGCAGTTCCAGGTCGGCCTGGCTGGGGGCTTGAATTCGATGGGGAAACATCAGCGGTCCTTGATGATTTTCGCCGCGGCATCATGCCATTGCGCGATCTTCACCGCCATCTGCGCGCAGGCCCGGCCAGCCGCCGGGCCGCCTTGCAGGAAAGGCTACGGGTCGACCTGGCCCATCAGCTCGGCCACCGATTCCGGGCGCTTGGCGTAGCGCTGGGCCAGCACCGCGCAGACCATCAGCTGGATCTGGTGGAACAGCATCAGGGGCAGAATAAGCACGCCCATGGTGCTGCCGGCAAACAGCACCTGGGCCATGGGCACGCCGGTGGCCAGGCTCTTTTTCGAGCCGCAGAAGAGGATGGTGATGCGGTCTTCCTGGTCGAAGCCGAACAGCTTGCCGAGAAAGCTCGACGCCAGCAGCACCAGCGCCAGGAGGACGCAGCAGGCCACCACCAGGCCGGCCAGTTCCCACAGCGGGATCTGGTGCCAGATGCCTTCGTTCACCGCTTCGCTGAAGGCGCCGTAGACCACCAGCAGGATCGAGCCCTGGTCGACGAAGCGCAGCCAGTTCTTGTTGCGCCCGACCCAGGCGCCGATCCAGCGTCGGGCGATCTGCCCGGCGATAAAGGGCAGCAGCAACTGCACGCTGATCTTGAGGATGGCGTCCAGGGTCGAGCCGCCTTCGCCGTGCACGTTCAGCAGCAGGGTCACCAAGAGCGGGGTGAGGAAGATCCCGAACAGGCTCGACGCCGCGGCGCTGCAGATGGCCGCCGGGATATTGCCCCGGGCCAGGGAGGTGAAGGCGATCGCCGATTGCACCGTGGCCGGCAGGGCGCACAGATACAGCATGCCCATGTACAGGTCGTTGCCCACCAGCGGTGACAGCAGCGGCTTGAGCGCCAGGCCCAACACGGGAAAGAGGATGAAGGTCAGGCTGAACACCAGCAGGTGCAGGCGCCAGTGGCCGGCCCCGGCAATGATCGCCTCGCGCGAGAGCTTGGCGCCGTGGAGGAAGAACAGCAGGCCGATGGCGATGTTGGTCAGCCAGCCGAAACCTATGGCCACCTGGCCGCTGGCCGGCAGGAAACTGGCCAGCAGCACCACGCCGATCAGGGTCAGGGTGAAGTTGTCGGGCAAAAGACGCGAGCGAGTCATAGCGGGATCATCCGGGGGTTGCCAAGTGCGGTGGGGCGACTCTAACGTGGCTGCGTTTTACCGACTAACGCCAAGGAGCCAGTTAATGCCGCCTAAAGGACATGAAAAGATCGTCCGGCGCAGTATTCCCGGTTTGCCCAGCCTGCCGCGGCCGGTGTACGGGCGCACCGAATCCTTGCCCAATCGCGCCTTGACCCGGCGCCACAGCCACCCGTGGGTGCAATTGTCCTACGCCATTGCCGGGGTGCTGGAGATCCAGACCAGCGGCGGGCGCTTTATCGCCCCGCCGCAACGGGCGGTGTGGATTCCCGCCGGGGTGCCGCACCGGGTGTTCAGCTCGCCGCGCACCGAGATGCGCAGCCTGTATCTCGATTGCAGCGTTACCACCTGGGCGGCGCCGGACAGCTGCCAGGTGCTGGCGGTCAGCAGCCTGCTGCGGGAGTTGATCCGCGCCTTCAGTGAATTGCCTGTGGAATATGTCGAGGACAGCGCCGACGGGCGCCTGGCCCAGGTGCTGCTGGACCAGTTGGCCGCCGCGCCGCAGCTGGACCTGATGCTGCCGCTGCCCCACGACGTGCGCCTGCGGGCGATCTACCGCAGCCTGCAGGCGCACCCGGAGCAGGCCACGACGCTGGGCCAGTGGAGCCAGAAGCTCGGGGTGACGGAGAAGACCCTCAGCCGCCTGTTCCTCAAGGACACCGGGCTGACCTTCCGTGCCTGGCGCCAGCGCCTGCGCCTGCTGGGCGCCCTGACTCCCCTGGAGCAGGGCGAGCGGGTCACTGATGTGGCGCTGGCCTGTGGTTATGACTCGACCTCGGCATTTATCGCCGCCTTTCGCCAGCAGTTCGACGCCACCCCGGGGGAGTTCTTCCGCGACCTCTGACACCCCGAGCTTCCTGTAGCCGCTGCCCCAGGCTGCGATGGGCTGCGCAGCAGACCCGAACCGGGTTCCTGGCCCTGCGCGGCGCCCGCCCGGCGGTCGCTGCGCGACCGTTCGCAGCCTGCGGCAGCGGCTACAGGGGGCGGTGGTGGGGCCAGGTGCGATAGGTGCGGCAGGTCAGGTTCTTGGTGGGCGCAGCAGTTCGATGCGCTCCGGCGGCACCAGGGTGCGCAGGGTCTTGTACAGGGCCCGGGTCTCCAGCAGGTTCCAGATCCGCAGCAGGGTTTCCAGGGCATCCAGGGGCTTGCTGATGAAGTCCCGGGCGCCCAGGGCCAGCGCCCGCAGGCGGGTGTCGCGGGTGGCGTCGGCGGTGAGTACCAGGATCGGCAGGTAGTCGTTGGCCGGGATCCGTCGGTTGAGCTGTTCCAGTACCGCAAAGCCATCGAACTCGGGCATGTGCAGGTCGAGGATCACCAGGTCCGGCTCGAAGCTGTTGAACAGCTCCAGGCTGCGCAGCGGCTGGGTGCTGCTGAGGACGTTGTGCAGCCCTTCGCGGGCCAGCAGCTGTTCCATCAGGTCGAGGTTGGGGCGCTGGTCATCGATGATGAGGATGCGCAGATCGGCAGTCATGGGAGCTCCGGGAGACAGGCATCGAGGTGGGCGAAGAACACCGGGATGTGGATGGGCTTGGTCAGGATCGCCGTGGCCCCGGCGTCGAGCAGGGCGCGCCGGGTCGGTTCGCTGGCGTCGGCGGTGATCATCAGGATCGGGGTGTCGGCCGTGGCGCTGGAGGCCCGCAGGCGTTGCAGCACCTCCAGGCCGGGCAGGTCCGGCAGGCTGACGTCCAGCAGGATCATCTGCGGCGCGTGCTGGCGGGCCAGGTCCAGGCCCATCTGGCCTTGCATGCTCGACAGCAGCCGGATGCCCGGGCGCCGTTGCAGCAGGGTTTCGATCAGCGCCAGGCTTTGCAGGTTGTCTTCGATGCACAGCACCTTGCCCTGGTAGCGGCTTGCGGGCTGTGGCGCCGGCACGTTCAGCGCCGGGGCGTTGCAGGGCGCCACGGCGGCTGCAGCGGCCAGGCGCACGAAGGGCAGCTCCAGGGTGAAGCAACTGCCGCTGCCCGGGGTGCTCTGTACGCCCAGGCTGCCGTCCATCATTTCCAGCAGGCTCCTGCTCAGGGCCAGTCCCAGGCCGGTGCCTTCGACCCTGGGGTCGGCGTTCAGGCGTTCGAAGGGCTTGAACAGGCGCTCCAGGCGCTCGGCGGTGATGCCGGCGCCGGTGTCGAGCACGCTCAGGCGCAGGCGCGATGCCTCGATCGCCACGTCGATGCTGACCCGGCCACCCGCGCGGTTGTACTTGATGGCGTTGGACAGCAGGTTGAGCAGCACCTGGATCAGGCGCTGGCGGTCGGCGATCACGCCGCTGTCCGCCGCCAGTTCCGGCAGCGGCGCCAGGGTGATGCCGGCGTCCGCGGCCATGGGTGACACCAGGGTCAGGGCTTCGTGCAGCACCGCCGCCAGGGCCATGGGCTCGACGTTCAGCGGCAGGCGCCCGGCCTCGATACGGGCAATGTCCAGCACCTCGTTGATCAGCCCCAGCAGGTGCTGCCCGGCCCGCAGGATATGCCCGACCTGGGGCCGCTGGCCGGCACTGGAATCCATGTCCAGCAGTTGGGCGAAGCCGAGGATGGCGTTCAGCGGCGTGCGCAGTTCGTGGCTCATGCGCGAGAGAAATTCGCTCTTGGCGCGGCTGGCGCTTTCCGCTTCCTCGCGGGCGGTGCCCAGGGCGATTTCCGCGGCACGGCGATCGGTGATGTCCCGGGTGATCTTGGAAAAACCGCGCAGGGCGCCGCTGGCGTCGTACTGCGCGGTGATCACCACGCTGGCCCAGAAGCGGCTGCCGTCCTTGCGACAGCGCCAGGCCTCTTCCATGTAGTGGCCGTGGGCGGTGGCCTCGCGCAGGGCCATGTCCGGGTGCTGGGGGCACTCTTCGGGCAGGTAGAACAGGGAAAAATGCCGGCCGATGATTTCCTGCTCGCTGTAGCCCTTGATCCGTTCCGCGCCGACGTTCCAGGTGGTAACCCGGCCTGCGGTGTCCAGGGCGAAGATCCCGTAGTCCTTGACCCCGTCGATGATCAGCCGCAGGCGTTCCTCGTTGTCGCGCAGGGCCCGTTCGCGCTCGGCCAGCAGTTGCCCTGCCTCCACCAGGCGCGTGCCCAGCTGGCCGATTTCATCCTGTTCCGGCGCTTGCGGGCGCAGCGGCTGGCCCAGGGCCAGGCGCTGGGCATTGCCCTGTACCTGCTGCACCCGGGTGACGATGCCCCGGGACAGCAACAGCACCGCGACGATGGCGCCGAACAGCCCGCAGCCGGCGGCCAGCAAGGTGGCGAACAGCAGGCGCATGCGGGTTGCCGCGGCGGCTGCGCTACGTTCGGCCAGCAGCGCATCCTCGCGCACGCGCATGGCGCTGATCTGCTCGCGCAGCACATCCAGTACCTGCTTGTTGTCGATCAGGATCGCGGTCACCGTGGCGGCGTCGTCGCGGCTGCCGTTGCGCAGGGCCACCAGGCCGTCGAGCTTGGTGCGGATCAGCGGGGTGATGGTCTGCAGGTAGTCGCGCATGCGCGGGTCCTGGACATTCTGGTCCAGGCGTTGCAGCGCGGCCTCGATCTGCGGCCGGGCCTGGAGGTAGGCGGGTAAAAAGTCCTCGCGCCGGGTCAGCAGGTAGCCACGCACGCTGGCGGCGGCCTCGGCCAGGAGGGTGTGCACCGCCTGGATATCGCCCTGCACCAGCAGCACCCGGCGCACGTCCTCCTCGGCGCGGGCGGTCTGGCGCTCGGTGCTGTAGATCAGCACCAGCGACAGCAGCAGGATCACCAGCGGCAGGGAGATCACCACCAGCGCCTTGCCCCGCAGCGGCAGGTCGGCCCAGCGCCGGGCGCTGAGCAGGTTCACGGCCACTGCCCGGCAGGTTGCGCCACCAGCCCCAGGGCCATGCCGCGCACCGCGGCCTGGGTGCGGTCGGCGGCGCCGAGCTTGCCGATTACCCGTTCCACATGGGCCTTGGCGGTGCCGGTGGTGATGCCCAGCTTTTCACCGATCTCGCGGTTGCTGAAGCCGCCGGCCACCAGCCCCAGCACCTGGCGCTCGCGGGCAGTCAGGGCCTGAGCCTGGGGCGCCTGGCCGTTGCCGCGCTCGCTCATGCGCCGCAGCAGGCGGGCGCTGACCGCACTGTTGAGCGCCTCTTCGCCGCGGGCCACGCGCTGCAGGGCGTCGAGCACCTCTTCGCGGCTGGCGTCCTTGAGCAGGTAGCCCACGGCGCCGGCGGCCATGGCGGCTTCCAGGTGATCGGGGCTGTCGTCCATGGTGAAGATCACCACCTTGACCTCGGGCTGGCGCTGTTGCAGCAGGCGCGCGGCCCCCAGGCCGTTGAGCAGGGGCATGCGGATATCGAGGATGGCCAGGTCCGGGCGCAGTTGCTCGCACAGGGCCAGGGCTTGCTCGCCATCCCTGGCTTGCCCCACCACCTCGAACTCCGGGTTGCCCGCCAGCAGGGCAATGAAGCCGGTGCGGGTGACTTCATGATCGTCCGCCAGGACCAGGCGTATCACCGCTGTCATACCGCGTGCTCCAGGGAGGGGACGGGGACGCGGGCGAGAATCCGGGTGCCGCTGCCGGGCCGGCTGTGGCAGGTGAAACGCCCGCCCAGCAAATGGGCGCGTTCCTGCATGGCCACCTGGCCCAACTGTTCGATGCCCTGGCCGGATGCCGGCTGGAAACCTGCGCCGTCGTCGCTGATGCCGAGCACCGCCTGGCCTGCTTCCAGGGCCAGGTTCAGGCTGACGCTGTGGGCCCGGGCATGCTTGAGGATGTTGTTGATGGCTTCCTGGGCGATGCGGAACAGGGCGATTTCCAGGGCCGCCGGCAGGCGCTCCGGGTAGCGCTGCTGCCAGTGCACCGCCAGCCCGGCGTCGCGCAGGCGGTCGGCCTCGCGGTCGATGGCCCGCAACAGGCCGAAGTCGTCCAGCACATGGGGGCGCAGGCCGCCGATCAGTTGCCGGCCTTCGCCGACGCAGCCCTGGGCCAGCTGCAGGATGGTCTGCAGTTCATCGTGCAGGGGCTCAGGCAGCGGCGGGCAGCGCCCGGCGAAACCCTGCAGGCGCTGGTGCAGCCCGGCCAGGGTTTGCGCCAGGCCGTCGTGCAGGTCGTAGGCGACGCGCTTGCGCTCATCCTCCTGGGCGCTGAACAGGCGCTGCACCAGCTCCGACATGCTGCGCTCCCGGGCTTGCAGGTCCTGCAGCAGGCGCTGGTTTTCCAGGTGCGTGGCCAACAGCGTGGCCAGCAGTTGCAGGGATTCCAGGTCTTCGCTGTCCGGCGCGCTGATGGGCACACTGTTGGCCAGCAGCAGGGCGCCGAAGGGCTGGCCGTCGGCGCGGTGCAGCAGTACGCGCAGCACCCCGGTTTGCGCAAGCGGGCGCTCCAGCCACTGGGCCTGCCCGGCCACGGCGCGCAGGGCTTGCAGGCATTCGCCGTGGCCCTGTTCGGCGCTGGCATGGGCCACGCCGTCGCGGCTCCATTCCAGCAACAGCCCCTGGTCCATGGCGACAAAGGCGCAGGCCCGCTGCACCACCCGCTGGCGCATCTGTCCGGGGGGCAGTTGCAGCAGCTCCTGGCCGGTGTCCACCAGCAGCCGCAGGCGCGCGGCGCGGCTTTGCGACTGCCGGTACTGGCTGCGCAGGGCCAGGGCGCTGGCGGGATCGAGGGGCGGGCTGGGCATCGGGAAACTCCAGGGTGGGGGCGGTGCAGTGGCTCGGGGCAGGGTATTAGACCCCCGTGCCCGGTATCGCGCCTATCTGCCAAATGGCATAGGCCGCAGGCTCCAGTTGGCCGATGGCAGGGGCGACGGCCCGGGGCACAGTGGGGCTCATTGAAACCCACTGGAGTCCGTGAATGAAACTGAAAAGCACCGCCCTGGCCCTGTTCTTCGTGCTGAGCACGCCACTGGCTCAGGCCCTGGAAGCCACCCCTTACGTGTACCGCACCGTGGCCGAGCAGCCGCAGAACCTGCAGGACCGGGAAATCGCCGGTCTCTTCGACCGCTGGAACAGCGCCCTGCAGACCGGCAACCCGCAAGCCGTGGTCAGCCTCTATGCGGCCAATGCAGTGCTGCAACCCACGGTCTCCAACCAGGTGCGCAGCACCCACGCGCAGATCCAGGACTACTTCGAGCACTTCATGGCCTCGCGGCCGGTGGGCCAGATCAACTACCGGGAGATTCGTCACCTGGGCCCGGATGCGGCCATGGACAGCGGCGTCTACACCTTCACCCTGACTGCCGCCGACGGCAAGAAACAGCAGGTCCAGGCCCGTTACACCTTTCTCTACGAGCGCCTGGGCGGGCAGTGGAAAATCCTCAACCACCACTCTTCGGCCATGCCGCAAGTGCAGCCGCAGTTGCAAGCCAGCCACTGATCCAGGCTCCTGTCACCTTGCGCCGAGCCTTTGCTCGGCGCTGCTGTCACTGCTCGCGGTAGCGCCCCGGGGTCATGCCGAACCAGCGCAGGCAGGCCTTGTGAAAGCTGCTCTGGTCGCGAAAGCCCAACAGGGCGCCGATGTACTTGACGCTGCGCATGGAGTTGCGCAGAAAACTGTGGGCCAGCATCAGCCGCGCCTCGTCCTGCAGCGCCGAAAAGTGCACGTCTTCATGGCCCAGGCTGCGTTGCAGGCTGCGGGTGCTGACCCCCACTGCCTGGGCGATATGCGGCAGGTCGCTGGGCGCGCCCTGGGCCAGGGATTCGGACAGGGCGCGGCGCACCCGCGCAGTCATCGAGCCGCTGAGCAGCACATTGAGGCGGTTGCGGGCGTATTCCATGTGCAGCACATCCAGCGCCGGGTCGGCGGTGGGCAGGGCGATGGCGCAGTCCTGGCTGCTGAAGGTCAGGCTGTTGTGGGGCGCGCAGAACTGCAGGTTGTCGCCCATCAGCCGGCGCAGCATGCGCGTGTCCGCAGGCTCGGGGTAGGTGAAGGCCGCCACCAGCGGCCGCGGCTTGTGCTGGGGCAGCAGCCAGTGCAGCAGGCCCAGGGTCTGGGCGGCGCCGGCGTCGATCACCGCCCGGGGGATCAGCGAAGGCTCGGCGGTGACGTCGAAACCGATCAGTTGCAACGCGTCGGGCTTGCGTTCCAGGCACATGCAGAAGCCGTTGCTGGTCAGCGCCTGGTAATCCACCAGGCGCTGCAGCGCTGCCCCCAGGGTCGCGCAAGACATCACCGCATAGCCCAGGGCCTCCAGGTTGGCCGGATGGGCCTTGCTGTAGGCCAGCAGCCCGAGGTCCGGGTTGCCGGTGCGGCGGGTGGCTTCGCGCATTACTTGATAGACCAGTTCCAGCCTCACGCCCTTGGGATTTTCCTCAACGTCCTGGATGCTGCTGGCGAAGGTTCTGAGCAGGGCGTCGACATTCGCGCCGCCTTCTCTCATGACATCGGCAAGCACCCGAAAGCTGGCGCTGGTCATTCTGTGCATAGGTCTTCCTGGACTAGTGGCTAAATGATATCGATGAGGCCTTTTGCATGATTGCAATAAACAAAAGGCCACAGACGAATAAGCACCGGCCCAGGTTTCCGAGGACAAGCGAAAGGTATCCGGGAACACTTCCGGGTGGCCCGGGCAGGGTCGATCATGGTTGGGCAGGGACCCTTGGGCGAGTGCGGCGGCGGGCTCGTCGTACCACGCTCGAGGGTGCGTCGTTGGCTTGCCTATGGATCTGTCATGCAAAGCATCAAAGACTTTTATCGTGAATTGGCCGAGGGCCATTTGATGCTGGCATTCCAGCCGGTGGTGTGGCTGCCCGACAGCAGCCGGGTGCTCTACCACGAAGGGTTGCTGCGCCATGTCGATGCCCAGGGCGGGGATGTCTACCCCCTGGCGCTGCTGGAAAAGCACCAGGTGATGCGCGAGCTGGACCGCAGCGTGGTGCTCTGTGTGATCGACAGCCTGCAACGGGACGAACGCCTGCGCCTGGGGTGCAATATCTCGGCCCAGAGCGCGATCATCGATTCATTCTGGTACCCCATTGTCCAGCAGTTGCGGGACTTTCCCGGCGTGGCCGCGCGGCTGGTCATCGAGATCACCGAAAGCGCCACGCCACCGAGCATCGAGGCGGCCAGCGAGTTTGTCCTGTGCCTGCGCGAACTGGGCTGCCGGGTGGCCATCGACGATTTCGGCGCGGGCCTGGGCACCCTGGAGTTCATCCGCCAGACCCGGCCGGACATCGTCAAGATCGACAAGGGCTACATCCAGCGCGCCCGCAGCGAACTCAACAGCGCCCAGACCCTCAGCCACCTGGTGCAACTGTGCAAGACCCTGGCGCCCTGCGTGATCATCGAAGGGGTGGAGACTGCCACCGACCAGGGCCTGGCCACGGCCTGTGGTGGCGAGTGGGGGCAGGGCTACCTGTTCGGCCGCCCCCAGGTGGATCGCCTGGGGCGACGTTGCCGCCTGGCGCAGCGGGTGCCCCAGCTGTGCACGCCGGATCAGGCGTAGCCCGGGTGCATGCCCGCCTGAAGGGGTTCAATCAGCCTGCGGGGTGATGGGCGGGGTGTGGGCCGTCGGGTCTTGCACCTCGGCACTGATGGGCAATGCCTGCAGGTCTTGCTCGGGAATCTCCTTCCTATCCACGTGCATGTTGCGCTTGGGCCGCTCCGGCTGGAGCGCGTCGTAGGGCAGCAGCACGGTGTCGAGCGCCGCGTCCAGGGGCAGGCTGGCGATCATCAGGATCGGGCACACCACCATCACCCAGCAGCCGCCGGTGATCATGCGTGCGTAGCCCATGTCATAGCCGGTGAGCACTTGGGCGTTGGTCTTGACGCTGCGGTAGTAGCGGTCGTCGCGAAAGTCCAGGGCATTGCCGCGAGTCATGTAGGTGCCGCAGCCGGACAGCAGCAGGGTGTTGAGCAGCAACAGGTAATTGATGATTCGGATGATCGCTCTTCCATTCAGGCCATTGGCAGGGGGCGCGAATCAGTGATTCATCGCGTCATAGGGCAGCAGCGCGGTGTCGGCCACGGCGTCCACCGGCAGGCTGACGATGGCCACCACCGGGCAGACAATGCTCATCCAGCAGAACAGCGTGACGTAGCCGTCGTAGCCGCTGGCTCCGCGCATGGTCAGCAGTTCGATATTGGCCTGGGTGCCTTTGTAGTAGTCGTAGCTGGTATGGGAATTGGGGGTGCGGGCGATCAGGGTGCCGCAGCCCACCAGGGACAGCAGGGACACAACGAACAGAGCATTGAGGGCTTTGATGGCGCCATTCCTTAGCAAGCGGGTTTTTCCGCGCGCATGGTCGCAGAAGCCCGCTGCAGACGCTAGATTGGGCGCTGAATAAATACTGGGCGCAGTGCCGGGAGGGTTCGATGGAGGGAGAGCGCAGCGTCGCACGGCTGTTCGCGGAGGAACCGCTGTCTTGGGGGCTACGGGGGGACCCCTATCTGTGGCGAGCCATGGCCACGCATCTGGCCCACACGCCCTGGCCGGCCACGGCGCAGCAGTTGGAGGCCCTGATCGTCCAGGCCTTCGAGCAACTGACCGGCAAGGCCTGGAGCTCGGCAGGGCATTTCTTCGTCGAGGCCTTTGCCCATGGCGGCATGTCCAGCGGCGGGATTTCCATGGGCTTCTGGCACGAGCGCGGCCTGCCCCTGTTGCGCGCCCGTTGGGCTCAAGCCTGATCAGATATCGCTGGGTATCAGCATAAGCAGGTCGGTATCGCCGATATCCACCCCGGCCTGGGTCAGCAGGGTGCCGGCCTGGCCGCGGTGGTGGGTCTGGTGGTTGAAGAAATGCACCAGCAGGCTATAGACATTGCGCTCGGCGACCACGCCCCGGGTGTTGGTGTAAGGCAGGCTGCTGTCCAGGTCGGCGTCGCTCAGGGACTGGCTGAAATCGAGGATCAACTGGTCCAGCCACTGACGCTGCTGCCAGAGCCCGCCCAGGTTTGGGAACAGCAGGGTCTTGAGGTCCTGTGGCAGGGCCACCTGCTGCAGCGGCGCCAGGGCCGCAAACCGCGCCGGGTGCTGGGCAAAGCGCTTGAGCCAGATGGTGTCGCCGGCCAGCAAATGATTGAGGGTGCCGAGGATCGAGCCGAAAAAGGCCTGCCGGTCCAGAGCCAGTTGCGCATCGGACAGGCCCATGGCGGCGCTGTAGAGCTTGCTGTTCATCCACTGGTTGTAGCGAGCCATCAGGCACAGGTGCTCGGTGCGGTTCATTGCGGTTCCTTTCGGGGTTTGCGGGCTGGCGCGCAGCAGCTTCGCAAGCCCCGGTGCCGCAATGCAAGAGGTGTCACAAAAGCCTCGTGCGCAGGCCGTTTGCAGGGCTGTGCAGCCATTAAAAAAACCGCCCCTTTGGCCCCGATAACATCGTTTCTCGGGGCTTGGGCTTTTCTCTATATTGGCCACCAGATCCAGCGCGGCAACAGGCCGCGCACCCTTTATGGTGAGCCGTTGCAATGAATAAAAAACCTGAACGCACAGGGCTGGAAAACCCCGGAACCGCTACCCGGGTGGTCTGGGGCGGAGAGCAAGTCCGTCATCCCTACAACGCCACGCAACCCCCGATTGTCGCCAGCGCCGCCTATGGCTACGACGACATCGACCAGTGGTACGACGTGGCCCTGGGCAAGGCCCCGGGCTTTATCTACAGCCGCATGAGCAACCCCACGGTGCAAACCCTGGAAGCCAAGCTGCAGGATCTGGAAAACGCCGAATCGGCGGTGGCCTTCAGCAGCGGCATGGCAGCCATCAGCGGCGTGCTCTACAGCTTCCTGCGCCACGGCCAGCGGGTGGTGTCGACCAAGGACAGCTACGGTGGTACCAACAAGATCTTCGAGGAATTCCTGCCGCGCATGGGCGTGGCCGTGACCCTCTGCGAAACCTTCGACCAGCAGCAGATCGAGGCCGAGATCGCCAAGGGCTGCGACCTGCTGTACCTGGAGACGCCGACCAACCCGACCCTGAAGATCGTCGATATCCAGCGTCTGGTCGCCGCGGCGAAACAGGTCGGCGCCCTGGTGGTGGCGGACAACACCTTCGCTACGCCGCTGAATCAGAACCCCCTGGCGCTGGGCGTGGATGTGGTGATCCACAGCGCTACCAAGTTCCTCAGCGGTCACGGCGATGTGCTTGGTGGCGTGGCCTGCGGCAGCGAAGCGCTGATGAGCCAGGTGCGTCACTACCGGGAAATCAACGGTGCCAGCCTCGATCCGTTCTCGGCCTACCTGATCATTCGCGGGATCAAGACCCTGGCCCTGCGCATGCGCCAGCAACAGCACAGCGCCGCGCAGCTGGCGCAGTTCCTGCTCAATGAGCCGTTGGTGGAAGCCGTGAACTACCCGGGCCTGCCCAACCACCCGAACCACGCCGTGGCCTGTGCGCAGATGCGCGGTTTCGGCGCCATCGTCAGCTTTGTCCTGGGGGGTGGCATGGACAGCGTCAAGCAGCTGTTGCCACGCCTGCGCTATGCCCACTGCGCCGGCAACCTGGGGGCGGTGGAAACCATCTACGGCCCGGCGCGCACTACCAGCCATGTGGAGAACACCCTGGAAGAGCGCCAGGCCCTGGGCATTTCCGAAGGCCTGGTGCGGATTTCGGTGGGCATCGAAGACACCGATGACCTGCTGGCCGACCTGCAGCAGGCCTTCGCCTGGCTGCGCCAATCCCTCAAGCAGAATGCGGCGCCTGGCGCCATCCCATCCCAGGACCCGCGGGCCGAGGTCGCCCACTGAAAAGAGCGCGCAACACCCCCACAGCAAGGCAGCCAGTGGGGGCTTCATGAAGAGGAATAACAATAAAAACCTGGTGGCATCCGATTTGTTTTCTGCCCATTTCCACAGTCGCAGAAATTGAGACTTGCCCTGACAACTTTCATGAGAACCATCATGTCCCTACAAGAACAACAGACCGACTTGCGCGGCGGCTTCAAGCAAGAAATGCAGACCCGGCACATTGTCATGCTCGCCCTGGGCGGGGTGATAGGCACCGGGCTGTTCCTCACGTCCGGCTACACGGTGAACCAGGCCGGCCCGCTGGGCGCGGTGATCGCCTACATCATCGGCGCGCTGATGGTGTACCTGGTGATGATGTGCCTCGGCGAGCTGGCGGTGCAGATGCCCGAGACCGGCTCCTTCAGCACCTACGCCACGCGCTTTCTCGGCCCAGGCACCGGCTACACCGTGGCCTGGCTGTACTGGCTGACCTGGACCGTGGCCATCGGCTCGGAATTCACCGCCGCCGGGATCCTCATGGCCCGCTGGTTCCCCGAGACCCCGGTGTGGATCTGGAGCGCGTTGTTCGCCATGGTGGTGTTCTTGTCCAACGTGGTGTCGGTGCGGCTGTTCGCCGAGACCGAGTTCTGGCTGTCGCTGGTCAAGGTGATCACCGTGCTGGCATTTTTGGTGGTGGGCGGCGGGGCGATTCTCGGTCTTCTGCACATCGACCAGGCCCACAGCATCGGCCTGAGCAACTTCACCCGTGAGGGGCTATTCCCCACCGGCTTCATGCCGATCGCCATGACCCTACTGGCGGTGGCCTTCGCTTTCTCCGGCACCGAACTGATCGGCATCGCCGCTGGCGAAACCCGTGACCCGCAACGCAATGTGCCACGGGCGATCCGCACCACGGTGCTGCGCCTGGCGATCTTCTTTGTCGGCACCATCTTCGTCCTCGCCACCCTATTGCCCCGGGAGCAGGCCGGCCTGGTGGAAAGCCCGTTCGTCACGGTGTTCACCTACATCGGCATTCCGTACTCGGCCGACATCATGAACTTCGTGATCATCAGCGCGTTGCTGTCCGCCGCCAACTCCGGGCTGTACGCCGCCTCGCGGATGCTCTGGACCCTGAGTGACCAGGGGCACCTGCCCAAGCAGTTCTCGGCCCTGACCCGCATGGGCACGCCGCTCAACGCGATCATCGTGAGCATGGCTGGTGGCGCCGCCTCGCTGCTCAGCAGCGTGTTCGCCCCGGACACCATCTACCTGGCCCTGGTGTCGATTTCCGGGCTGGCGGTGGTGGTGGTGTGGATGAGCATCGCCGCCAGCCAGATCGCCTTTCGCCGGCACTTCGTGGCCAACGGTGGTGACGTGCGCGACTTGAAATTCCGTGTTCGTGGCTACCCCTGGGTGCCGTTGGGGGCGCTGTTGTGCTGCGCCCTGGCCTGTGTCGGCATCGGTTTCGACCCCGAGCAGCGCGTGGCCCTGTACTTCGGCCTGCCCTTCATCGCCTGGTGCTACCTGGTGTATTACATTACCCGCAGTAGCCGCCAGCGGCGCCTGTCCCTGGCAGCCCTGGCTCGGCCCTCCGATGCCCTGCAGGGTTGACGGGTGCGCCCGGCGCCCAGGGTGTCCATGAGAGCCAGGCCATGAAGCAGAAAAGCTTGCCCCCGCTGAACTGGCTGCGCGCCTTCGAGGTGTCCGCCCGTTGCCTTAACTTCACCCACGCCGCCGAGGAACTGTTCCTCACCCAGGGCGCGGTCAGCCAACAGATCCGCCAGCTGGAAAGCCACCTCGGGGTGGCGCTGTTCAAGCGCCTGCCCCGCGGCCTGGACCTGACCGAGGAGGGCCGCTCCTACCTGCCGGTGGTGCAGGACGCGATCACCCGGTTGGCGGTGGGCACCAACGAAATTTTCGGCCAGCACAAGCGCCGGCCGATCAAGGTGCGCGGCAGCCTGGCGTTTTTCGTCCACTGGCTGGCGCCCAAGCTGGCGGATTTTCAGCACAGGCACCCGCTGGTGGATATCCGCTACATCAGCAATATCTGGGTCAAGGAGCTGGATGGCGAAGACGACCTGGAAATTCGTTGGGGCCACGGCCACTGGCCGGGGCTGGTGGCCCAGCGCCTGACTTGGGACACGCTGTTCCCGGTGTGCGCCCCGGCCTTGCTGGACAAGGCGCCGCTAGAGGTGCCGGCGGACCTGGCCCGGCACCCGCTGCTGCATGTGCTGGGCTACGAAGAGGGCTGGGGCTACTGGCTGCAGCGGGCCGGCGCCGAGCAAGTGGATTCGTCCCGGGGGATGCAGTTCGACACCCTGATTTCCACCTTGCGCATGGCCGAACTGGGCCTGGGCGTGGCCCTGGCCCGTTCCTCCATGGTCGACCAGATGCTCGCCGACGGGCGCTTGCTGGAGCCTTTCAGTCAGCGCATCGAGGCCAGCGAATCCTTTTACCTGGTGCGTGGCGCCGGGGCCGATCCACACCCCGATGCGCTGGAATTTTCCACCTGGCTGGTGGAGCAGGCCCATCGCCATAAATGACTGGCCGGAGCCAAACATGCGTTATGTGAGTACCCGCAGTACCGCCGAGCAGGTGGATTTCGAAAGCGTGGTGTTATCCGGCGTGGCCGCCGATGGCGGGCTGTACGTGCCTGCCGAGCTGCCACGCTTCAGCCCCCAGGAGATCGCCAATTGGTCGACCCTGGATTACCCCGAACTGGCCTTCCGGGTGCTCAGCCCCTTTGTGGGCGACTGCCTGCCCGAGGCGGACTTCAAGGCCTTGCTCAGCCGCGCCTACAGCGGCTTTGGCCACCGCGCGGTGGCGCCCCTGCGACAGATCGACCGCAATGAATGGGTGCTGGAACTGTTCCATGGGCCCACAGGCTCGGCCAAGGATTTTGCCGCGCGGTTGCAGGCGCAACTGGTGGGCTATTTCCTCCAGCGCCGGCAGCGCCACGGGGTGCTGGTGGGGGCCAGCAACGGCGATACCGCGCTGGCGGCTATCGACGCCTTCAAGGACTGCCCGCAGACCCAGGTGCTGGTGTTCTATCCGCAGCACGGCGTGCCCGAGCAGCAAGGGCAGCAGTTGCAGGCGGCACACAACCCCGGGCTGTGGCGCTTTGCCGTGCAGGGCAGCTTCGACGACTGCCAGACCCTGGTGGCCCGCCTGCTGCGCCAATGGCCCCTGGCCGAGCGCGAGGTGATCGGCTTCAACTCCAGCAATTGGGTCGGGGTCATGGCCCAGCTGGTGCTGTATTTCCATGCCGTGCTGCAACTGGGGGGCGGCCAGCGGCCCATCGGTTTCAGCGTGCCGGCGGCCAGCTTCGCCGAGGTCTATGCCGGCTATATCGTGCAGAAGATGGGCCTGCCCATCACCCAGATGATTGTCGCCACCAACCGCAACGACGCCCTGCACCAGCTGTTCCTGAAGAACCGCTATTGTCGCGCCGAGGCCAGCCAGAGCCTGTCGCCGGCCATGGACCTGTCGCTGTTCGCCAACCTGGAGCGCTTTGTCTGGGAGCTCTATGGCCAGGACCCGCATGCGGTGGCGGGCCTGATGCAGCGCTTTGAAGGCAGTGGCGAGATGACCCTGGGCAACGAGTTCTGGCTGCAGGCGCGGATGATCATCGACTCCTACTCGGTGAGCGATGAAGAGACCGGCAAGGAGATCAGCAGCCTCTATCGGGACACCGGCTACATCATCGACCCCCATGCTGCCATCGGTGTCCTGGCGGCGCGCCTGTACCGCCGCAGCCTGGTGGCGCCCATGGTCACCCTGGGGGAGATCGCGCCGGCCAAGTCGGCTCGGTTGCTGGGCTCGCTGGGTATTCCCGGGCTGGCACCGCAGCCACTCGCGGCGCCTTCCACGGCGCAGTGGCAGGCACTGGCGGCGGATGATTTTGCCGCCGTACTGCACTGCCTGAAGGCACTGTGATGGGCACCGCGAAGGAGGCTTCATGAAGCGGATCCTGGATCCACTGGACGAACGCATCATCGCCGAGCTGACCCGCAATGCCCGGGCGGCTCATGCCGAGCTGGCGGCCAAGGTCAACCTGTCGCGCAACGCGGTGCGCCAGCGCATCGAACGCCTGGAGCGCGACGGAGCGATCCAGGGCTACACCATTCGCCTGGGCGAAGGGCGCGGGGCGGATACCCGGATCAATGCGCTGATCTTCGTCTACCGCTACGACCGCATGCGCGGGGCCGATGTATTGCAGGCGCTGCGCGCGATGCCGGAGATCATCCAGTGCGAAGTGCTCAGCGGCGAGTTCGATGTGCTGGTGCGGGTCAGCGCCGCCAGCGTAGAGCGGGTGCACCGGGTGTGGAATGACATCGCCGCCTTGCCCGGGGTGGAAAACACCGTGACGTCCTTTGTCTTGTCCTCTGTGGCCTGAGCGCAGAGCCGGATCTTCTGGCCTTCTGTAGCCGCTGACGCAGCCTGCGAAAAGGCCCGAAGGGGCTTCAGCGTTGGTGGGGTCGTTGCGTGCCCAAGGCCCGTTCGCAGCCTTCGGCAGCGGCTACAGGGGCAGTCTTGGTTGCGGGTTTTGCGTAGCCAGCGCCTGTGAGCGCAGCCTTCGGCAGTGGTCACCGGCGCTGGGCAAAATGCTCAGCAAATACAGCAAAACGGCATATTTCACTGCCCGGTCCCGCCCCCTAACCTTGTGTCCATCAGCTTCTCAACCCGGATGGAACACAACAAAAATGACTGAATACAACATCGCCCTGGTGGGCTTCGGCGGGGTCAACCGGGCCCTGGCGCAACTGATTGCCGAGCGCAATCAGGCGTGGAAAAAACAACTGGGTTTCAGCTTGAAGATCGTTGGCATCAGCGATCTGTTCCTGGGCTCCATCGTCGCTCCCCAGGGGCTGGATGCCGGTCTGCTGAGCAAGCTGCCGGCAACCAAGGGCGCCTTGGCGCAACTGCCGGGCGGCCAGGTGGAGGCGCTCAACGAACAGGTGATCAAGGACTCCGGCGCCGACATCATTGCCGAGGCCACTTTCACCAACCCGGTGGACGGCGAGCCAGCGAGTACCTTCTGCCGTTGGGCCCTGGAGCAGGGCAAGCACGTGGTGACCACCAACAAGGGCCCCATTGCCCTGCACAGCGCCGAGCTCAAGGCCCTGGCCCAGCGCAATCTGGCGGCCTTCGAATACGAAGGCGCGGTGATGAGCGGCACCCCGGTGATCCGCATGGCCAAGCAGTCCCTGGCCGGCAGTGGGCTACTGGGGTTCGAGGGCATTCTCAATGGCACCTCCAACTTTGTGCTGACCCGCATGGAGGCCGGCCTGGGCTTTGCCGAAGCGGTGGCCGAGGCCCAGGCCCTGGGGTATGCCGAGGCCGATCCGAGCGCGGATGTCGAAGGCTTTGACGTGCGCTTGAAGGTGGTGATCCTGGCCAACGAATTGCTCGACGCGCAGTTGACCGTCAGTGATGTCAGTTGCCGGGGTATCTCCGGCCTGACGGTCAAGGACCTGGAGCAGGCCCGTGCCGAGGGCGCGCGCTGGAAGCTGATTGGTTCGGCCCAACGCCTGGCCGATGGCTCGCTGCAAGCCAGTGTCGAGCCGCGCCTGTTGCCCCTGGCCCATCCGCTGGCGGGCATTGGCGGGGCGATCAACGCGGTGTCGTTCAACACCGAACTGCTGGGCGCGGTGACGGTGTCCGGGCCGGGCGCTGGGCGCATCGAGACCGCCTTTGCCTTGCTCTCGGACATCATTCACATCCACCAGTCGCGCTTGGCCCGCTAGGAGCATGCCCATGAACCTGTCACGTCTGGCGCTGGCCGCCGATTCGATTGATGTCTGCAGCCCCTTCGATGGTCGGCTGATCGGGACAGTGCCACGCCTTGAGGCCTGTGCCGTGCCCTACCTGTTGCAGCAAGCCCGCCAGGGTGTCAGCGACTGCGCGGCGCTGCCGCGCTATCAGCGGGCACGGATTCTGGAGCGGGCGGCCCTGAACATCGAGCGCGACGCCGAACATTTCGCCCGGTTGATCGTCGATGAAGCGGGCAAGACCCTGAAACAGGCGCAGAAAGAGGTCAAGCGCTGCATCAACACCCTCAAGCTGTCGGCCGAAGAGGCCAAGCGCAATGCCGGCGAGGTGCTGCCGTTTGATGCCTATGAAGGTTCGGAAAACCGCCAGGGCTGGTTTTCGCGCGAGCCCTTGGGGCTGATCCTGGCGATCACGCCTTACAACGATCCGTTGAACCTGGTGGCGCACAAGCTGGGCCCGGCCATCGCCGGGGGCAACGGGGTGATTCTCAAGCCCTCGGAGCTGGCGCCGCTGTCGGCGATCAAGCTGGTGGACTACTTGCGCGATGCCGGCCTGCCGACCTCGGTGGTGACCCTGGCCACCGGTGGTGCGGACCTGGGCAAGGCCCTGGTGGAAGCCCGTGAGGTGCGCATGGTGTCGTTCACCGGCGGCTTCGTCACCGGGGAGCAGATCGCCCGCAGCGCCGGGTTGAAAAAGCTGGCCATGGACCTGGGAGGCAATGCGCCGGTGATCGTGATGGCCGACTGTGACCTGGCGGCGACGGTGGAAAGCTGCGTGTCCGGGGCCTTCTGGGCGGCGGGGCAGAACTGCATCGGCACCCAGCGCCTGCTGGTCCAGGCCTCGATCTATGAGGCGTTTCGAGAGGCTTTTGTGCGCCTGGCTCGGGAGCAGGTCAGTGGCGACCCGCTGGCCAGCAGCACGGACATCGGGCCGATGATCAGCCTGCAGGCGGCGCAGAACGCGCAGAAGGTCGTGGATGAAGCGCTGCAACAGGGCGCGCGTTTGCTCTGTGGGCATCAGCGCCGGGGTTCCTGTTACGCCGCCACGGTGCTGGAGAATGTCGACCACGGCAGTCGCCTGTGGCAGGACGAGGTCTTTGCGCCAGTGGTGGTCTTGCAACCGTTCGACGATCTGGATCAGGCCATCGCTTTGGCCAATCAGCCCGAATACAGCCTGCATGCAGGGATCTTCACCAATGACCTGCGTATCGCTATGGACGCTGCGCGGCGGATCGAGGCGGGTGGGGTGATGATCAACGACTCTTCCGATTACCGTTTCGATGCCATGCCCTTTGGCGGCTTCAAGTACGGCAGCCTGGGCCGAGAAGGGGTGCGTTTCGCCTATGAGGAAATGACCCAGCCCAAGGTGGTGTGCCTCAACCGCCTGGGCTGAGGCTGATTGCAGCAACACGACAGGTCGCCGGGTACCGGGCAGGTTTGGTCACCTGCCCGGTGTTTTTTTGCTGGCGGTGAGGTGCGGTGAATCGGTCGCGGTACGGGCAGTGGTAAAGTTCGCCGCTTCAGGATGAACGATGCGGGAAGCGGGCCGATGATCAAGGTGTGGTTGCAACAAGGGCGTGGCCTGTGGCTGGCGCTGTTTCTCGGGCTGCTGTCGCCGGCCCTGGTGCACGCCGAGGAGGCGCCGCCGGGGCTGGTGAAGGTGCCCCTGGACCGGCGGGTGATCGACCTGACCGCGACCTTGGATAGCGCCACCCAGGAGCGGATGGTGCACAAGCTGGAGGCGCTGGAGCAGCGCCGCGGCGCGCAGATCGCGGTGATGCTGGTGCCCAACCTGGGCCAGCAGAGCATCGAGGCCCTGAGCAACCAGTTGTTTCGCGCTTGGAAGCTGGGGCGCAAGGGGGTAGACGACGGCATCCTGCTGCTGGTGGCGAAGAACGACCACAAGGTGCGGATCGAGGTCGGTTATGGCCTGGAACCGGTGGTCACCGACCTGCTGGCCGGGCAGATCATCGCCCAGGACCTGACCCCGGCCTTTCGTCAGGGCGACTTTGCCGGCGGTATTGACCGTGCCCTGGATGACTTGATCCTGCTGGTGGACGGGGGCTCGTTGCCCGAGCCTGCGGGGCTGGCGGTGCCGCTCGAAGCCTATGCCTTGCTGCTGGCGTTCGTTTTCGGCTCGGTGGCGGGGGTGATGCTGGCCGCCGGCTGGAACTGGCGCCGGGTGCTGGGGGGCGCAGTGGTGCTGATGGCGGTGCTGGTGGGAGCCGTGGGCGGCCATGAGTGGCTGGCGCAGTTGTTCCTGGTGCCGCTGTGCATGTTGATCGGCGGTGCGACCTTCGCCGGGCTGTGGCAGGCGCGGCGGGTGTTCTACGGGGTGCTGGGGCTGCTGCTGTACATCGGCCTGCTGACCCTGGTCAGCCAGTATCTGGGCCGTTTGACTTTCCTCTACGGCCTGGCCTGGCCGGCGGGGGTGTTGCTGGTGCTGGGCGGCCATTGGCTGCTGTACTGGATGATGCGCAACAGCTGGCGCAAGAGCCCCCGGGGCTTTTTATGGCGCTTTGCCGTGTTGCTGACGCTGGTTCTGCTGATGGGCCTGGGTGTGGATGCCTGGCAGGCGGCTCAGCGTTGGCTGCGGGTCGTGCCGTTCGCCTATTTCCTGAGTTTCATACTGTTTGCCGGCGGCAGTGGCTTTCGCTGGAGCAGTGGCGGTGGTGGCAGCAGTGGCGGCCGCTCAAGCTCGGGTGGCGGTTTCTCCGGGGGCGGCGGTTCCAGTGGCGGCGGCGGGGCGTCGGGCAGTTGGTGAGGCTGGGCGCGGTAATGATCACGCAGCTGTCCTGCTCTCCCAAGCCTGCGGGACCGGGCAACGGGCCGATGGCGGCGCAGAGAATCGTTGAGCGGTCAGGTTGGCGGAAATTGATGGTTGATAATAATTCTCATTGGTGAATATGATATGTTATTACATTAATTTCAGTCCCAAGGAAGCGTTGCCATGAAAGTCCTGTCGTCCCTCAAAGAAGCCAAGAATCGTCACCGCGACTGCCAGATCGTCAAGCGTCGCGGTCGCATCTATGTGATCTGCAAATCCAATCCGCGCTTCAAGGCTCGCCAGGGCGGGGCGAAGAACCGGAACAAGGGGTGAGTGCGGGGGCGGTCGGGAGTGACAAGGCGCTGCTGGAGCGAGCCACTCCCGACAGCACCCAGGCATGGGGGGCAGGTTTTTCAGTCGTGCAGCAGGGTCGAGCCGTACTCGTTGAAGCTGTTGCCCAATGCGCTGTTGCCGTTGAGATTCAGATTGCTCACGCCACCGCCAAGCCGGCACTTGTCCGAATAGCAGGGGTGGGTGGTCGCGCTGGAGCAGGCGCCCAGTAGAAGGGTGGCGCCGATCAGCAACACCTTGAGGCAGTTCAACTTCATTTTCAGCATCTCCAGAGCAGGGTCAGGGATAGAGCGAACCGGAGCCTCATCCTACGCCGTTACATGTCGATACACATTGCCAATCAGGCGGGCCCGGAAAAAATATCTGCCGTGCTTGCAGGATGCCGCCTTGGCACGGGGCTGCTCAGCGCCGCGGGGGCAATTGTGTCCTCGGGCCAGACCCGGTAGAAAGGCGCAACGCATTCAGAAAACAGATACCAGCATGAGCGACATTGAGAAACCCAATAGCCGCCTGTTCGACCTCGACTTGCTGCGGGCCATTGTCACGGTGGCCGACTGCGGCAGTTTCACCACGGCCGCCACCCGCCTGCATTCCACCCAATCCACCATCAGCCAGAAGATTCGCCGCCTGGAGGAGATGGTCGGGCAGCGCCTGCTTGAGCGCGGCAATCGCGATGTGTTGCCCACCGATGCCGGCGAGACCCTGCTGGGATATGCCCGGCGCCTGCTGGCACTGAACGATGAAATGTTCGAGGCGCTGTCCGGGGCCACGGTGGTGCTGACGGTGCGTATCGGCGTGCCGGACGACTTCGCTGCCGGCCGCACCACCGAGCAACTGGCTGCGTTCAACCGGCGCTATCCCCAGGTCAAGCTGGAGGTCACCAGCGGCATGAGTCGCGACCTCAACGCCAGTTATGACCGTGGCGAACTGGACCTGGTGGTGCTCAAGCAACTGCGCAACAGCCGCGAGGCACTGGCCTGCTGGCCGGAGAAGACCCGATGGGTGGATAGCGCGAAAAACCCCTGCATCGATCTCGACCCGCTGCCTATCGTTACCTTCCCGCCGCGCGGGGTGTACCGCGATGCCATGATCAATGCCCTGGAGGCGGTGGGCCGGCGCTGGCATATCAGCTTCACCAGCTCCAGCCTCAGCGGCCTGCAGTCGGCCATTGCCGATGGCATGGGCATAGGCCTGCTGCCATTGCGTGCGGTCACGGCTGGCCACCAGGTCCTGTCCAAAAGCACCGGGCTACCCTCGGTGGACGTGTTCGAGGTGGCGTTGCTGCACCGCCCGGCGGCAGATCCCATGGTCAAGGAGCTGGCGCGAGTCTTGTCGCGGGTGCTGGCCCAGGACACTCAGGGCTGAAGTCGCGCGGCATTCGATAAATGAATATGGCGGATTCCAGTATTTAATTTGTGCATGTGCGTAACGCTGGATATCGTGGTGGCCAGCAGCGGTCCGCGCCGCTTCCCTGGCGCGTCGACCCGCAGGTTTGTTCACCCTGGCGGCGTTGCCGCGCGGGGCAGCAAAACAACAATGAGGAGAGTCTCCATGTCCAAAACCACCTATTACGCGCCTCACGGCGGGCACCCGGCACAGACCGAACTGCTCACCGACCGCGCAATGTTCACCGAAGCCTACGCCGTGATCCCCAAGGGCGTGATGCGCGACATCGTCACCAGCCACCTGCCGCACTGGGACAACATGCGCATGTGGGTCATCGCTCGTCCGCTGTCGGGTTTCGCCGAAACCTTTTCCCAGTACATCGTTGAAGTCGGCGCCAATGGCGGTAGCGACAAGCCCGAGCAGGACCCCAACGCCGAAGCGGTACTGTTCGTCGTCGAAGGCGAGGTCAACCTGACCCTGCAAGGCCAGGTGCACGTCCTCAAGCCCGGCGGCTATGCCTTTATCCCACCGGCTGCCGACTGGAAGCTGCGCAACACCAGCGGCACCGAGGCGCGTTTCCACTGGATCCGCAAGCACTACCAGAAAGTTGATGGCGTGCCATACCCGGACGCTTTCGTCACCAACGAGCAGGACATCGAGCCGCGGGTCATGCCCGATACCGAAGGCCGCTGGAGCACCACGCGTTTTGTCGACATGAGCGACATGCGCCATGACATGCACGTCAACATCGTCAACTTCGAGCCGGGCGGCGTGATTCCGTTCGCCGAGACCCATGTCATGGAGCATGGCCTGTACGTCCTGGAAGGCAAGGCGGTGTATCGCCTGAACCAGGATTGGGTCGAGGTCGAGGCCGGTGACTTCATGTGGCTGCGCGCCTTCTGCCCACAGGCCTGCTACTCCGGCGGCCCGGGTCGTTTCCGCTACCTGCTGTACAAGGATGTGAACCGCCAGATGCGCCTGACCCTCAACGCAGCGCATTGATCCGACGGCAGTGCAGGGGCCGTTCTGGCCTCCGCACTGCTGAACGGCGAGTGACAGGAGCCGGCGATCATTCGCCGGTTTTCTTTTGTCTGAGGGGCAGGGTTGCTGCCTATGCCTAGGACTCTCGCTGACCGAGCCGCGCGATCAAACCTTCAAGGGCCGGACGCTTGTCCTGCCACTCCTGGCGAGTAATGCCTAGCAGCACTACGTCGATTCGCTCGCCGTCTTTCAGAATGTTCTGGCGCCGCAGGCCTTCCTGTACGAATCCAAATTTCAGGTGCAGCCTGATCACCGCTGTGTTGCTTGCGAGCACCTCGCAGTTGAGTTTGTCCAGAGCGGCTTGATTGAAGGCATAGTCGAGCAACCAGAACTCCATGAGACTGCCCAGGCCTTTGCCTTGAAGCTCGGCGTCCAGGTAGAACGCCCAGTCGGCAGTTTTCTGCAGGGCATTGATGGCGTTCAGGGACACGACCCCCAAGGCTTGCCCGGCATCGACCGCGACAAACACCTCCTGACGCGGGTTGCCTTGAAGGCTGCTCAGCCAGTTTGCATGCTCCTGTTCGCTGATTTCATGGGAGGTGTACATGTATTTGCGCACCTCCTGCTGGTTGCGCAGCGCGCGCACTTGGGCTTGAACGGTGGGGCTGCTAGCAAGCAAAGGAATGAGCTGCATGGGAGGGTCCTGGATTGGAGGCGAGCCTGAGGTGCGATCTTCAGGCGCGAAGATTCTTTCAGACTAGAGATTATTCGGCCAGCAAGCTTGCTGCAGGTGTCGGGAGATGCTGGAGGTTCGCTTCAAGCGAGGTGGGATCGGCCTGGGCGGCCAGTGCCGGTTTATGTGAGGGCTGGGTGTAATCAGGGAGGGAGCGCTGTTGCGCTGCCCTCACATCTCGATGGTTGGAATGGTGGTCTTGCCGCAGCTTATAAGTTGCCCTGCGGTTACCTGGAGCCCATTGCTGGGCTTGATGCTGTAGCCGATAAGGACGCCTGCCATTACCAAGGCCATGTATAGAGCCGTTTTTCTCAAGATCATGCCGGTGCCCACTGAATGATTGATCGGAAAGCGTGCAGCACTGATTGCCATTCCGGAAAAAGGTTCCTGCTACAGGTGAGTAACGGATACAGCGTGTGGCATTGGCCAGGGTTGTCGATTGGCTCGCCTTATCGGTAAAGTCCCAGCGCGTCGTCAGCGTGCTTGTCAGTCGTCCCAATCCACCTGCGGACACAGCCCATGGTTCATTCAGACCACCTTGCCAGCTACGTCAGTGCGAGCCTGGGAGTTGCATCGCCTCGCACCGCGCTACTTGACAACGCGAGTCAGGAAAGCCGGCTCGATCAGGGGGACACCGTCACCGCCGACGATGACAGGGCACTCATCAAGCGGCTAGCAGAGCAGGGCGGTTTCCCAGCGATGCAGCCTGCGTCGAAGGCTGGATCTGCCATGAGGGGGTTCGCCAACCTCTCGACAAAATCATCCGCCCTGCTCACATCAGCTTCACCAATGAATGCCGGGATGCTTATTGGCTCAAGTACTTCTCTGCTTAACCGCCGATTCTCTATAGCGCCGAGATATCTGCTCGAGTCGTTTCGCCGACGCTGCAGGATCAGTACTTCCATGGAGCCACGAAATGCTTGAAGAGCCGTTTTTTCCTTACCAGAGCCTGGCGTCCGACTTGCTCGCTTTCCTGCCTGAGGACAGCACGGACGGCTCTCACGATCTTTCTCATATTCATCGGGTCTGGATGAATGTTCGGCACCTGCAGGACAAGGAAGGTGGGGACCTGGAGGCGTTGCTTGCCGCAACCCTCTTGCACGATTGCGTGGCCGTCGAGAAAAACTCGCCATTGCGGTCGCAGGCATCCACTCTTTCGGCCAATAAAGCAGCGTCTATTCTGCAGCGCATGGGCTGGCCTGCCCCGCGTATTGAGCTTGTTGCCCACGCGGTCCAGGCTCATAGCTTCTCCGCGGGCGTCGAACCCCTCACCCTGGAAGCCAGGATCCTTCAGGACAGCGACCGCCTGGACGCCATCGGCATGATCGGAGTCGCCCGTTGTTTCTACATCGCTGGGCGAATGGGCTCTGCGCTGTACGACATCACAAACCCCACCGCCATCGGCAGGCCCTATCAAGACAAGCGTTTTACCATTGAGCACTTCCACACCAAGCTACTCTCCCTTGCCTCGGGATTTCAGACGGTCGAAGGGGCGCGGTTGGCGGCAGTCAGGCATGCGCGCCTGAAGGATTTCCTGGACGGATTCATGGAGGAGATCGGAGCCCCCGATTAATCGTCAGGCCGTAGGCCTGACGCGGAAGGCCAGGAACACCGGGCCGAATGGGAAGGTGCTGACTTCCAGCTCATCCAGGGGATTGAGCGTGCGCGTGCGGCCCCCTGCGTTGCTGTAGATCATGTGGCTGCTCGATACCGCGATGTTGATCTTGCCTGCCGCAGCCTGGATCAGAGTGGCCTTGAACCCTTCAGTCATATCGTCACCTATCGTGAGCGTGACGTCGGTGTCGCTAATGACCAGGATCGACTTACCTGAATCCGCCATGGTCAGAGGCCTGCTGCCGGTGATCGAGACATTGGGGTGCACATGGCCCCCAGCGTGGTAGCTGACCATCCTGGGGTCGGCGAAGACGCGGGCGAAGGAGCCGACATAATTGACACTGGCGCGCATGTCATCGAATTGTTCGACCACATAGGTGCCGATGCTGCCCGAGACTTCGCCGTTGGGGTCCATGACCCATTTGCGTCCGACCATCAGCCCGATCTGGGTGTTGGCCCGTACACCGGCACGCATCTCCTCGAGAAACAGCTGGCTGATCTGGCCGCCGCCTTTGCCCTGGACATAGGTAAAGCGTGCTATGGAGTGGCTGTCCCCGGTAGGGCTGCCTTGGGCTGTATCGACTCGGTAGTCGACAAAGTCCGCTGATACCGTGGTGGTCGTGGTGTTGGCGTTAGGTGCCCAGGTGAAATCCAAGACCCTTCCGGTTTTCACCTGCTCCAGCGATGTGGTGGTCTGAGAGGTTGTAGTAGAGCCTGACTGCTTCAAATCATCGTTCATGCTGCTCATCCTTAAGTGAAGTGCGTGCTTGAGTGCGGGCTGAACTGGCCCGACGCCTAAGCTTGTAGAGCATGACTCATGCGGTGCTCGTCGGTAATGGGTTTCCATTGCATCGAAATACGCTCAACCTCCTTCGTGTCATTGCGCACAGTGAGCTTGCGTACGGCGACGTCGTGAATCTTCTTTAGCTCTTGCGCTGACTGAGCGCCGGCCATGGTCTCGATTACCAATTTGAGATAGTCCAGGCGCTCCTGTTTCTGGCGATCCAGCTCGGCCTGCTCGATCCTCTCCTCGTCCTTCAGCGGGGCTGGATACTCGGTGTCATCGAACATCCTCAGAAACACGTCAGCACTGAAGCCGAGCATCGACAGGGACTTCTTGATTGCATCGGTTAGCGACTTCTCGGGTGCTTCGCCGTCGGTGGTGGCACCGTACTTCGACTTATAGAGGTATCTCAATCGCGAAGAACTCAAACATCGTGTCCGAATTCATCGTTAGCACCGACAACGCAGGGTACTGCCCGCGCTTCAATCTCTTGCGCTCGCGTGGTTCTGTCGCGGTGCCAACAGCTGTTGCCGATACCAACCTTCATCGGGGGCTTTTCAGTTTGTTGGGTATTCAGGGACAGCCTTCAACATGGCCTCGTCTGTGAGCTCTGCTGTTGACGGCACGCCTTCGTCCGGCGTAGTTCTGCCTCGATTCAGTTTTGTACGACGGGAGCAAACAGTGGAGCAATGCGTTGGCAGGTTCGAGCGATCGGTGATTTCCAGCCGGGAGCAGACAATCGCTACGACATTGGCGGAGCGGGTATCAGTCCCAGGACTCTATGGGCGGCGACTGGTACTGGCGAGAAGTGACCGTCAGCTACTGGCGGCACAAAGATACTTGAGCAGCGTCGCGCTTAGGTTCAGTGTTTGGTTATGTTTTGGGAAGGCTAAGCAGAACACCAATCATCGGGCGGTCACCCCAACCCCCGATAATCTTCGCCTTCGTCTGTAGCCTCCAAGCTCCAGTAATGCCCATTGAGTCAATCTGCCTAACAAAGTCTGCGGCAGCGCTGCGAGATAGGTAGCCCACTTTTGAACCGTCTATGTAGACAGCGCATGCATTACCGTCGTGGGGGTTGTTTGGCTCAGCCACGATGTCTGCGATGAAGTTGTTGTCTACAGCGATATGCTGATTATTGCGTAGTTTTCGAAGTGCAGGCTGGTAGTGTGATTCACCCACTACCTCAAATTCGCATGGGTGGCCACCAGTGATCCTGCCGGTTAGAGGCGGAAGATTAGCCTGATCAAGCGGCATGGTTCGCTTCTCCAATTGTGCCCTTTATAGGCTCCCTTGTTTTTCGTTTGGTCCGTTCAAAGGAATCCACGGACCTTTGGGCTCCACCGCATCTAGCCAGTGCATGGTGAGAACACCTGCATAGTAGCTTCCTGGTACACCGGGGAAGCCTACTTTGTCGCCGTCTTTGAACTGGCCATCGTAGACTTGAACAGTCTCTCCACTTAGTGGTGCAAGAGATACTGAGACTCGGCCTGATGACCGGCAATGAATAGTCACTACAGCATTTGTGCGGTGCCCATTCGGTGATGCATCAAAGACCCGAACTATGTCGTACCCTCCAGGCTTCTGGCAGCTCTTCGACGGTATAGTCGCAGACATGCCTTCTGCCCAAGGCTCATCACCTGATGCGGTGGGAATATAAAACATCAAGTTAAGACCAATCAGTGCATTATTTGGTAGAGGAGATGCCCAGTCTTCTAGCGTATTTCTGGTACTGATCAGTGCCGGCTCGAAATTCTTCTTGAGAAGGTCTGTCGAGGCTTCGAGGAGAGCTCCCCCTACTGCGGCGGATACAGCTAGAAGGCCGCTGGAAAGATATTTTCTGAGTGAGGGCATTGCTTCGCGTCCTTGCGGATGGTGGCGGGCGAGCCCGCGAAAGTCAGGCGATAATGAGTGGTTTTTGGTCAGGCTGGGGGTGCTATTTCTTCTTCAGAGAACTGTCGAAATGCTGCTGAATAATCTAGGTAATGATGATGCTTTTGTCGTCTGTACCGCTCTTCAGGGGATTTCTGATTTTCTCTTCCCTTTCGTCGTGTCACCCTTTCAATGAGTATATTTTCTTCAGCTGAGCTGGTGTGAGTGGACGAAGTTTCTGCGTCCTGCTTACGTCGATCCGCTTCTTCTCAGGCTTCACGCCTGGTGGATAATAATTCGCGAAATACTCAAAGTTTCCTTCGCATGTCTGCACAAGCCATGCGCCAAAGCGTACGCCGTTGTTTCCGAAGGTGGATAGGTACTCATCCAACCGACTCACACAACCGTCTTGGAAGTCCGCTTTTATCAGATGCTCCCATTCTTGGGAGACTTCGTCATTGGCAGCGCCGGCAGTTGAGGCCAGCAGAAAGATGAGGGCAAGAGCTACTTGGCTCGGCGAGGGCATGACGGCAAGTCCTTTGCGTCTAAAAGGGGAGGCAGGCGTCCATTTAACAACAGGTTTCCAGCGACGCAAAGCCAGCCTCCCGCTCGGCTTTTTCGTTTCCAACCCCTGGATGCTATCGTCTGCCGATCTCACAGGGAGCGAAAATATGCGGATTTTGATTGCGGGGGTGGCGGTGGCGCTGTTGGCGGGGTGCTCTTCGAATGCCATAACCGTTCAACAAGCTGTGCCAGCGCCTAAGGATGAGGTGTATGCATTTCAGGTTCGGCCAGCTGGAGCCTATGGCACGATAACTGTGGTAAGGGATGGCGGAATCAATGCTTCAGCTTGCGACTTTGTGATCTACATTGACGGCAAGAGGGCGGCAAAACTTGGTTCAGGTCAAAAGGCCTCCTTCTTCGTTAAGGCCGGATCATTGAATCTTGGTGCAGGGTTGGCGGGAACAGGCCTTTGCATGGGGCATGCGGACTTCGCAGCCTGACCTTGAGTCGTCAGAAGCTGCGCTGAAAAGCTCTTCTCGTGCGTGGACCTTGTCGAAGCAAAAGCCATTTGAGATGGCCTTCTATTTCAACAAGATCAAAACCCAGTACGTTCCCTTTGAGATGAACGTCTACTGAAGTTTGTTGCTCGGTTGAAAAGGAAATCCAAAGGACCTTGGGTTTCTTTGGTGTTTAGATTCTGGAGAGTTATCGGTGTTACAGACGTTGTGGGTCTTGCTCAATTGGGAAGACTGGGAGTCATTTGCAATAGCTTCTATCCCTTTTCAGCTATATGTCTGGGTTGGGTCGGCGCTTACAGTACTGATCCTGCGTTTCCGTGGCCGCATTCCTATCTTTTGGGCCAGTCTTTTGGCGGGCGGGGTAGCGGGTTTGGCAGCTGCGCAGGTTTGTATGATGTCGGCACCTTATGCGCTTGATTACAAGGCTTACCGCGAGAGCGTTCGGCAGTTGGAAGCTCAGGAGCGCCTACAGCGACAACGGGAGTCGCCAGATGGTAATGCGCAGCCTGTTGAGTTGGCAGGAGGGATGGCAGGACTGGAGTCAATGAAGATTTTTATGGCACTGGTTTCATACCGAGCTAATTCCAAACAGCCCCAAGAGAGTGACCAGCAACCTGAAGATAAGGAATTCTTACAGACTCAAAAAACATCGCAGACTGTTGACGTTCAATCTGAAAGCAATCCTGAGAATGCTCTAGGAGAGGTTTCAGATTCTTCAGGACGGCGATAACAGTTTTTTTAAAAGAGCCTCGCACAAGCGGGGCTTTTTTATGCGCGGAGTTTACCCCTAATGAAATTAAACCCTGTTGTTGCCCAGTTGCGTGCGACCTGTCCGACCTTTGCCCAAAGGGTCACGGGCGGTATTGATTGGGATGCCGTGGCAGAAAGCGCGAAGTTGGATTTGCCTGCCGCCTACGTGATCGCATCCGCCGATGCGGCAGACGATAACCAGGCACAGAACACAGTGCTTCAGCGAATCACGGACCAGTTCGCTGTTGTTGTCGTTCTTGAGGCCACGGACGAACGAGGGCAGGAAGCCAACGACCTGTTGCACGACATCAGGGCCGAATTGTGGCGCTCGCTGATTGGCTGGAAGCCGGCGCCCGAGTACACGCCTCTGGAGTACGGCAAGGGCGCCTTGCTCCACATCAGCCGCGCTCGGGTCGTGTATCAGATGACCTTCGTCGCGGCCTTCCAGCTTGGCCGCAACCTTCCCCAGGAACCTGCCGAAACCTGGGCCGAGCTGGCGGCGGACGGTTTGGTGCCGTTTGAGGGGGCGACTTTCAACATGGACTGCATCGATCCGGCGGATCCCAACCTGCGCCAGCCCGGCCCGGATGGGCGCATTGAAGTCAAATTTTCAGGAGACGCAACACCATGACCCAGCGCATCACAGTGGTACCGGCCCCGGGCCGTGCAGTGCCTGACCCAGAAGCCGGCGATCTGTTGCCGGCTGAGGGGCGGGAAGTTCCGGATAACGCTTGGTGGCGCCGTCGCCTGTTGGATGACGACGTGACGCTCAAGCCAACCAAACCCGCCAAGGCCGTCGCCGCGGCGACTCAAGAGGGGCCGAAGTAATGGCTATCGGATTCAGCAACATCCCCGCGGATATCCGCGTTCCGCTGTTCTATGCGGAAATGGACAACTCCGCAGCAAATACCGCGGCCTCGGCCATGCGCCGCTTGATCGTCGCCCAGGTGAACGACAACGCACCCAGCGAAGGCGTCGGCAAGCTGGTGCTGGTGCCCAGCGTGGCATTGGCGAAAAGCATCGGCGGCCAAGGTTCGATGCTCGCCGCGATGTACGACACCTGGCGCAAGGCTGACCCCATTGGCGAGATCTGGTGTCTGCCGCTGCTGAGTACCGAGGGGGTCAAGGCAGCGGCTACCACATACGTCAAGGTCGATGGGGCGCAGTTCACTGTCACGGGAGGGGCCGAGGCTCCGTTGATGACGGTGAAGCGAGAGACGGTCGCGCCGGGGTTCTACAAGGAAGAAGACTTGCCGGCATACCTGAAGATGACCGCTATCCTGGCCCCGGATCTGGACTTCAAGAAGATTGCTAACGGGCGTGACATGACGGTCACCTGCGAGTTCAAGAACGGCAAGGTGTACGTATTGGCGGGGGCCTACCTCTGCAGTTCGGGCTGCAGTCGAGGCGCAATTGCGTGATCTGCATGCGCGGGAGGCGGCCCTGGGTGAGCCCCTTTTGCTAACTCACATCGCCGAGGCCATCAGCGGATCCGCTGGTGAATGGGACCACCAACTGGTGGCGCCCGTTGCTGATGTAACAGCGAAGCCTAACGAGTTGCTGACGTATGGAGGCTGCCTATGGCTGGCTTAAGAACGGCGCAGCAGTACCGCGCCCAGTTGAGGGCGTTGCTCCCCGCGGGCCCAGCCTGGGAGCCTGAGCGCGTCCCTGAGCTGACGTTAGTGCTGACGGGCTTGTCGCAGAGCTGGCGCGCATCGAGGCCCGGGCCTTCGCCCTGCTGAATGAGATGGATGCCGGCGGCGTGAATGAACTGGTGCCTGACTGGGAGCGCGTCATGGGGCTGCCAGATCCCTGCATCGGGCTTGAACCGGTATTTGAGGACCGCCGTCTGGCGGTGCGTCAACGGCTGACGGCTGTCGGCGGGCAAGGGCTATGCACAAGCCCTGTCCGATGCTGGTCTGATCACCCTACAAGAAGACGGCATCATCAGCTGCCAGCTGTTAGAAACCTTTCTGTTGGCCACTCGGCGTCTAGTGGACGCCGGAGAACAAGCGTAACCATAAGCGCCCGTTACGGTGACGGCGAGCCCGGCGACCTGGGCGACTACTTGTTTCCGGCGGTCCTGCAGGACGCGGCAGGCGATCACTCAGGCGCCCCACCAGCAGTTGATCCACGCCTAACTGGCCAAGGGGCTTGCCGTCCTCGATCATCGGTAGCCCAGTGCGGCCGCCACCACCACCGCACGGCTTTAACCTCAGGGCTGTGAAGAAGTCGCGGATGCCGCTGTATTGCGAAAGTCGTCCGCATATAACCCGCCCGCCTATCAGATTTCTCCTACCTGAAATTGACCGCAAGTCATCCGCAAAGTTGACTGTATATTCGTACAGTTATAAGAAGTCGTGCGTCATGAGTTATGTCATTTTAGGTCCTGTTTCCGAAGGCGGCCTCAAGCTGCCCCTTTGTCTATTCCAGGTGCCCGCTGGTTTTCCTTCTCCTGCAGCGGATCACATCGAGGCACATAACCGAGTTGGCTCCTATCAAGGAGGCGATTACCACTTACATGATGAGAGCCTCCGAAAAGCTACGGGCTCAGAACTTATTGTGTAAGAAAATCCGCGTCAGCATTCGCACAGGCATGTTTAACCCCGAGGAAGCCAAGTATGCAAACGGTGTCCTGGTAGAACTGCCGTATCCAACCAATGATGTCAGGCTCATGACAAAAATGGCTGTGGAAGCGCTGGACCGCGTTTTCAGGGCGGGTTTCAAATACAGTAAGGCCGAGGTCTTGTTGTTGAATCTATGCCAACCAAGCGAGTACACCGGCGATCTCTTCGCAGTGGCGCAACCGGCGGAAACCGACAAGGTGATGAAGGTTCTGGACCAGATCAACAGTCGCTGGGGGAGGGGCACACTCCGTGCTGCCAGCGTCCCTACCAATCCCGTTTGGGGTATGCGGCGGGAGATGATGAGCCAGAGTTGCACGACGAAGCTTGATCAGCTTTGGAAGGTGTCCTGCAACTGAGGGTACCCTGGGACAAGCTGCCATTCATCACCGGCAGCACACGGCCAAAAGCGGCCTACCGTTGAGCGCGGTTCCTCCCCCGTTTGAGCACCAGCAGATGCATACAGCCGTTAGCCCCTCGAAGGCTAGGCGCGTTGCTACTCCATCCTCAGCCCTGGCATCCTGAGTAGCCTCTGCACTGACGCCAACCAGTCGCGAGCTAATATGGTAAACAAGACGAAGGGCAGTTCTTTATTACCAAGCGCTATCATGAATAACGGAAGTTCAGCCATGAATGAAGAGTGGATTCTCCAAACCAAGGAAACTCGCAGAGTATTTTCTAACGCGGCATGGGTTCCTTTGAGAGCGTCTGTAGAAGACAAGAAAGGAGATATGAAAGAGATAGGTCATGTCAGTGAGTATTTTGGATGTGGCTCCGTTGCATTCCCGCCAGAACATCGAGTTTTTGTCGAAGAACGCCTTGGCTGGAGCGACATAGGAATAGGACGCACGGTCGCTCCGTATGCGTACGAGGATGGATATTATTCGTCAATCGATCAATATCAATATAACGATAAAGAGCCAATAGGCTTTAACTTAGTTTACGTGCAACCGCAGCCCGTCATAGGTGGCAACAAATGGATATTGAGTCCGGATCTCATCGTGGCGCTGGGCCTCATCAAAGAAGGTGATAATTGGGTTAGACCTGAAGAAAACTTCGTAGTAGTAGCTCGCGAAACCTTCGGCGCGAACGGCGAACATCGTCTTATTGAAATAAAAAGGGAGTTTCTAATTGATTATTTGGCAGCTAGAAATTTGTCGCTTCGTCTATCGTATTATCGACAGAGAGTGGAAAATGTTGCCGCTTTGCAGAACAGTGCTTATTCAAATTTGCAAACACGAAGCGAGGAAAGAGATAACGGTAGGTTCGAGCTAATCGTTAGGGGGCTCAATGACGTGTTCGGAGGAAGCTGGGCGATGTTTCGTACTTGGAGGACGGACGCCGATGAGGAAGAAGATGCTCCGGTCATGGGGCCTGAAAATGATACGAACACAGGTCATGAAAGCTCCAATGGGCAGCGTGGAGGCTATGCAGGTGTTCGGGTCGAGGGTGAGTTTTGGCGGGATGAGTGGGTCGACCACCAATCAAAAAGCCAGCGCGTTCGTGGAGATACTGATCAGAACCTCCCTCAATTCATCGTGCAAACTGATGGGACTCGAATGCCATCACGGGCACTTAGGAACGAGGACATCGGTCGTTGGTTATGGTTTCGGGCGAGCGTTGTCACTGAGCTTCTGACTAATCGCGGCTTTAAGTTGACCTGGTACACTGGCGAAACTGGGGCCATTCAGTCCACATCAGGATATAAAACTCACTTTGGGATCAATAGCTCTGACCTGATTACTGTCTATGCCTATGACGTCGCACGCTTGGCCTCCTGGGAACAACATATTTGGGCAGCACATAACACTGCTCCAGAAGGGAAAGTCTCAAGCGAGTTGCTAGAATCGCATGTTAAGGCAAAACCAGCATCTACACATGCGGTTGAAGAACTATTCTTTGGAAGCATGAGGCTTCTAGAAGATGGGTTTCGGGAAAGATTTAATATATCCTTATTTACCCATGACATTGATGATGCCGAGGCAGGGCAACAAATATCTAGATTTGCAAGCAAGGATAGACCAACCCTACTCAGATTGGCTAAAGATATTATCCGAGTATTCTCGGACAGACTCAACGTGCGCGAACTACGCAAACTTTCTACACACGCGGAGAAAGATAGGCTTGGCTCGAATAAATTGCTACAAAGTATTCTGGCTCAGAGTATTGGAATCGACGGCGCCCAACAGGTTTTTGCTGAAATTGCCGGTGCTTATGACATGCGAGTGGGAGATGCGCATCCTACTGGTTCGAAGGTTACAGATGCGATCCAGCTCGCGGGGGTCAATGAAGATAACTCGCCCTTGCGGCAAGGAGAGCAGCTCATTCACAACGTTGGGCGGTCGATTTGGTATACAGGAAAATACTTGTTTGGTGAGCCGGATGGTCAAGACGAGTAGCAGTCAAGGACGCTGGTACGATTATTTCTTCCCCTCGGCTCGCCTGGCACTCGTCCGCGAAGCCGCTCGCCAGTTTAGCGCAGCGGCTTCGCGCGCAGCGATGGCAATGCCAACGTTGCGCTGGTCGAAAGCTGCCTGCCGTGACCAGTGTGCATTTCCCGAAGTAGTTATTGGCTAGTGAGGCGCGGTAGTGGGGCAAAAATGGGGCAATCTGTACGCCAATCAATGCCATTTAATACCAAGCGGCTTCATATACAGCTGTATCTAAAAAGCCCTACAGCCCTTGTTATTCGGGGGTGTAGGGCTTTTTTGCGTCAATACCCGAGCACAATCGGCGTGTGATTGCCTTCTTTGGACCCATAGCAGCCTCTAGCGAAGGACAGTTAGCGGCCAAAAGCTGATGAATGCAGCCCTGGTCGTTATCCTGCTGACGCTAACGCCTGTTTGCCAGCTCTGAAATTGCAGGTAGATGGTCTGAGCTTGGTCGTGGGCTATACCAAGTTTGTTGCGCATAACGGTATAGATGTCAAGACAGGTGAAGATCACCTAGTCATTCCTTTCCGAATTCACCATAAGCGCAACCAGGAGGTTGGATTACTTTGTCCTGTATGATGACGATGTGATTTGGCTAGCCTACACAGTTAATTACGGATTTTAAATCGAGGTAGTCATTGTGAATCTTAAGTAAGGAATAGAATTGACATCACATTATCGATAACGGCGAACAATATCACCCCGTATTTCCCACTCTGCCTACGGCAGATTGCGAAGGCTAAGTGAGTGTTTTGGCTGATGGCGGCGGTAAGAAAATACCTTTACGGAGTCTATAGATTTACCTATCGATTTTCCAAAACTTGTGATTTTTATCCAGATAAACTACATAGAATACGCCGCTCTCTAAGAAGCCCGCCACACGGGCCTTTTGGCCGCCAATATTCCGTATGACTGCCCAAGAATCGTCTGCTCTCAGGCTTGATGGACACCTGAAATCGGTATTGTCTGCACTCGGAAACTTTCGGTAGTTGGTAATGCTGCCTTGGCTCTGTAGAGTGGTTGAATCGGTTTTAGATATATGAACAAGCTTCTCGAATAAAGCAGGCAGTAGTCCAGAGTCATGCCAGTCTGCGATACTTTGGCCGTTAGCGTCATTGTTTTGAAAAAATTTGAAGCTAATGCTGAAAAAATTTGAGTGGCTAGTAGGCTTGGAATCCCTAGTGTTACTCTTCCGTTTTGCAGAACTTGCTGGGGCACTCCTGTCTTTACTTGCCATCTTTGCTTTCCATTAGCTTTTCAATGTCTTCATGATTATCAAACAAAGGTATTGCCCCATATGCTCCGCTCAGATATTCCTCACCAAAATGGCGCCGTATCGCCCGATTTTTCTCCTTGTACTCAACCAGAGAGTAAAGCGAGCTACCACCTTCCGCATCTTTATCTACGAACCATATCTGATCCCTTCGAAAACATGCCGGATCCATTAAGTTGACGTCTTGGACAGCTGCAACTATTTGGCTCTTAAAATTACTTTCTTTATGAAAAATTGAAAAAACATATTTGGTTAGGAGAGTATGGAATTTTGAGTCCATTTCATCCACAAGAAGAACGTTTCCATTTTTCATTGAGTCATATATCGGGCCAAGCATGTAAATTATCTTCTTGGTTCCTTCTGACTCCATAGCTATCGGAAACTCAACTTCCACTCCATTCATGCGCTTTACTACAAAGATGTCAGCGGTCTTGATGGGTTTCGCAAAACTCTTTAGAGACTCGATAAACTGTTGGGCGACTTCGATTGGTGCCTTTATAGAGTTAATGTGGTTTTCCACTGGAGACTCTTTTATATTTATCCCGTGAATTTGAAAGTTAAGCAGAAACCCCAGAATCCAGGTCTTGAAATCAGAGTCTTTCTCAAGCAGGTTGATAGTAAAAGCCTTGAATCCGTGGTCGTTTGAGCCTGATATGATGTGTAGTTTTTTAAACCATTTTAAAACCCTTGTGGCGTGTTCTCCATTAAAGCTTGCGACGACGGAGAGAAAGGGAACGTCTTCCCTGGTTTGCTGGACCTCATTGTTCTTGACGAATCGCGATCCTTCGCTGAAGCCAGCCTTATTAATATTTATTGTCTGTTCGGTACGATGATAAAGTAAAGTCTCCCGCTTTTCCGGGGTGTAATAGAGCCATTCTTCAATCACTTTGCCATTCGTAACAGATACACCGTAGCGATATTTAGTGTGCTCACTGTAAAAGGATATTTCAACTTCACTTGGCTCTGTTATAGTTTTTTTGTTGAGAAGGAAAGGTACGAATTTTCGGATGGTGCCTTCCTCGACATTAGCTATTGAATTCATGACCAAGTCGCGAATCACATAAGCAGACTTAATAAAGTTAGACTTACCGCTAGCGTTGGGGCCGAAGAGAAGCGCGGACTTCAAAAGTAAATCCCCACTATCATCTTCAAAACAATTTAGGTGGCTGTCGCCTTTTGAGGTTGACGACAGCATGCTCAAGTTTTGCTGATCCCTGAAAGAGAACAGGTTTGTCACTGTGAGATTTACTAGCATAAATTCTAAAAAAGCCATTCCTTAAGTGAAAAAAAATGCAAAAACTGTCATTTTGCTTGGTTAAGCTTACGATTATGGCTCTGCTTGTCTGCGCTGACAATGCTTTCAGCGCTAATATCTCGAAAGCCAGCCCCCTCGCATGTTTGACTGGGGTAAGCTGTCCTACGTTAGGGCAAATTTAGGGTAAAGCTGAGGCCGCTATAGTCCGTTTCAGGTTACCCGACATGGCTCAACGTCTGGTAATCGTTGGCCTGGACCGGCCTGCCAAGTCTAGGAAGGGGGTCGAATCCCTATCGCCGGTAACTTGGTTTGTATTTGTCGAACTGGTTGTTGGCAAGGGAAGCGAGGCCGTGGGGCAAAAGTTGGAAAACCCGGACGCCAATCAATGCCATTTAATGCCAAACGGCCCCGTATCTAGCTGCATCGAAAAAGCCCTACAGCCCTTATCCTTCGCGGCGTAGGGCTTTTTTGCGTTAATACCCGAGCAAATCGGCGTGTGATTATCTCCTTTCGAGCCATAGCAGTTGGTGGTGAAGGACGTCTATCGGACAGAAGCGGGCGATCTCTGAAACTAGGGACGGTTCACGCTGGAATAGGTGGGTAACTTCTTTGGAATGCAGATGTACCCATCCTGCAAATTGTCTAGTTCAAGGCTCGTCTGGCAGTGCCCGGGCCCTCTTGATCGGTGGCTGCGGTCAAAGTGCCGGCGGCACTTTGGCGAGCTTCGCAACGTACCAGGTAGGCAAAGGATGGCGGTGCAACCTAGCTGAGATCGTAATCAGCACTTCCCAGGTGGTGTTGTGCCAAGCGAAATCCTCTGGGGAGGCGGCCTGGCTCGGCACTTTCACAGATGCCTCAACCTCATCAGCGGGTGTTTGCCGAAAACCAGTCAGGGCACGTGATATGCCAACGGTATTCAAATAGACATCTGAACCCGTCAGTATCTCCAGAGCCTTTTTGGGGAACCACCTTTCCTTGGTCACCCCTTCAAGCTTTGGAAGAATCTTCGCAGTCAGTTGATCGAGGGCTTTCTGGTCGCCCAGCAGAGCAGCCATGGTTCCCAGAAGCGGCACCAAGGTCGAAGTTTTGAAAAATCGACTTCTTTGGGTTTCTTTCCCGGAGAATAGGGCCAAGGCATCTTCAAGATCATCTGTATCCACCGGCATGATCCTATTCCGATGCAGAGCGGCATCAAAGCGACCAATGCACGCACGCACCATGAGTTGGCTGTTGACTGTATCACCGACGGCGATGATCGCGATCATGGCTATCGAAAGGTCAATGGCTTGTCCATCATAAACGGGTAGCAAGCATCCGTTGTGCGCGTTGATGAAGGACACCAGACGCCCGTGTATGGCTTGGAGAATTGCGGTATCGACGTTCAGTGCTTGAAGCAACAGCAGTGTGGTTCCCAACCGTCCAAGCTCATCGCAAACCAAGTCGATGTAGAGCACCTGATCGGGGCGGTAGCCGAGCATGTGTCTGCGGTTCAGGAGTGACGGCATCAAGCGCTCGTAGTACCGTAACAAGGCATTCGCATGGAGCCGAGCAAGCGTTTCGAAACGATTGAGGAACTGGGTGTCGGTCTGTAGACCAAGCGTTATCGACTCGCTCCAGAGGCGTAGCAAAAGGTACTCACCTGCGAGCACGCCTGGTTTCTGATTGCCCTCGCTTTCGCCCCAGACGAGGAGCACAGCCCACCCCATGCCCGCCGCCGCTGCTCGCTTGTGGAAGCGGTTCGCACGCGTATTTTCTGATACGTCTTTGTCATCCTCAAGTGCGGCCATGCAGTCATCAACAAACCGAACGAACCTGGAGAATGAAGCCTGGGTGTCTTCAAGCCCGGCCAAGGCTGCCCTCAGGTCGGATTTTCCTTTTCCGAGTAGCAAGGCATCGTCAAAGAGGTACTCCTCGATGTAGGGACTTAACTGATCCATGCCCCAGAAATCCAGCGAGCATAGAGGAGAGTATTCGGCCACCTCTTTCGAGATCGCCGAGTAATCTGACTGTGCATCTTGCTTAAGGGTACCGTTTGAAACTAGGACGATTCGCTTTTTTAGGCCCCGCAGAGGTTCTTGCAACCGATTCCGGACGTACTCGGTGTACGCCTGGCGGATGGAGGGAGAGATCGCCTGCTGAGTGCCATAGAAGTCGTTCCGGTTCACATTGCCAAATTTGATGATGAACAGGAAAACTTCCGTCTGCCCCTGAGCATTCTCCTTGGTGGACATGACGTCGACACCACCCTGATTTACGCCAATCTGAGCGCGACTGTGTACCGAATGCCCCATCGCTTGGAGAAGCTCTGGAAGGAGTGCATCCAGCTCATTGCGCTCGCGAAGTCCTGAAAGATAGTGTGAGAGAACCAGTTGGATGCTCATTGGTCAGCCTCCTTCCATAGGCTCATGATCTTCTGGTCATAGAGCAATGGGTCGGCAATCAAGGTCTGAGGCAATTCCATACTCATTTCCTGCGTGAACATGGGGATCATCGCCTCAACGGTTTCGTGATCGTTCTGATATTCCACTGATACTTGGTTGGAATACTTGAAATGCTGTGCGGTCGTGATCAGTTCGAACAGGGATTCGCCGTGAGCCTTCTCCGTCATCGCCCGATTCTCATTCCGTCGAAGGTAGCTGAAACTCCGTCGCATTTCCGATGACATCTGTAGCTCAGTGAGGCGGGGCAGTGCGTCCATGGCGCTACTTTCGGCGGACAGCCTTTCGTTCAGGTGCTTGGCTGGAGTTGACTGAGTCAGTGGTGAGGGTTCTGCTTCTAGGAGATGTTTGCAGGTGCTTGGGTACTCTGTCGCCAAAAAATCGAGGACGGCTGAGGTTGTTGCAGAGGTCAGAGGGCTTGAGGGAAGGTCTTCGTTCAAGCTCAACACCCAGCCAAGTGATACTGGTACAGGAACGTTCAGGGCACACAATCTGCGGGCCACCGCGTTGGCGGATGCCTCTGGGGCCCCGGACAGCGCGAACCTCACTAATTTTTGATGTTGGAAGTACTGGACGCTGACTTCGTGCGCCAGCGCTTTACTCAGCTTCTGGTGGCCTTTGTCACCAATCCATTTGCAGGCAGCCAGGACAAACAAGTCAGTAGACGCAACTCGATGGAGGCAGCTCTTTGCTTCATCTTCCAGGGTATCGGCCGCCACTTCGGCGGTTTCCGCCTCGCGCCAGAGTGCATAGAACTCGTCCAGCAAGGCCTGACCATCCTGAAGAAGATTGGCTCTGTAGAGGCGAAGGTAAAAATCGTCGAACCTGATCATATCCATGTGAATTGGTCTCCGCGGGCGTCAGTAGTACGCTTTAGGATGATATTACGCAGCCCCGTAGCTGCCGAGTGTGTTGTGTGGCAAGAATCGACCACTATAAGGCTAGGAAAATACGGGGCAGCATTCAGGTCGAACCACAGGTCTTGGCGTTCTGTCGGCAGGGTGCCGTAGGGGGGGGGGTTGCGGAAACTAAAGAAATGATGCGGAAACGGTCAGGCGGTGACGATAAGCGCTCGTGAGCAGCAGACACAAAAAAGCCCTGAAAAATCAGGGCTTTTTCGTTGAGATTTGGCGGAGGCGTAGAGATTCGAACTCTAGGACCTGTTACAGTCGGCGGTTTTCAAGACCGCTGCCTTAAACCACTCGGCCACACCTCCAGATCGCATTGCGGGCGCCATAATACCCGAATGAAACACACTGTCAAACTCTCTGCGTCGCGAGTTACAGAGCCTCTGTTATCATCCATGCCACTAAATGTTTCCCCCAACAGGAGTGTCGCCATGCGCGAACAGGATTACGCAGTTAACAACGGCGTGCAGGCCGAGCAGCTAGAGGTTAGCCGCGTCCTGCGCAACACTTACGGCCTGCTGGCCCTGACCCTCGCGTTCAGTGGGGTGATGGCCTATGTGGCACAGCAGATGCGTGTCGGTTATCCGAACATCTTCGTGGTGCTGATCGGCTTCTACGGTCTGTTCTTCCTCACCAACAAACTCCGTGACTCGGCCTGGGGCCTGGTGTCGGCTTTCGCCTTGACCGGTTTCATGGGCTTTCTGCTCGGCCCGATTCTCAACCGCTACCTGGGCATGCAGGGCGGCGCCGAAGTGGTCAGCTCGGCCTTTGCCATGACGGCACTGGTATTCGGCGGTCTGTCGGCCTATGTGCTGATCACCCGCAAGGACATGAGCTTCCTCGGCGGCTTCATCACCGCCGGTTTCTTCGTCCTGATGGGCGCCGTGCTGGCCAGCCTGTTCTTCCAGATCAGCGGCCTGCAACTGGCGATCAGCGCCGGCTTCGTGCTGTTCTCCTCGGTGTGCATCCTGTTCCAGACCAGCGCCATCATCCACGGCGGCGAACGTAACTACATCATGGCCACCATCAGCCTGTATGTATCGATCTACAACCTGTTCGTCAGCCTGCTGCAACTGTTCGGCATCATGGGTCGCGATGACTGATCACAGGTGCTGAGCCATTGAAAAAAGCCCGCTTCGGCGGGCTTTTTGTTGCCCAGGTTTTCTTTGGCTGTCCAGCTTTTCGACGCGCTCATACCTGTAGCTGTGCGGTGCTCAGCAGATGGGAGATAGCCAGTGCGCTGAATAGTGCTGGCCGCAGGGTTCGCTGTTCGCGTTCCGTCCGGCGCTGCCAAGGCGCCGGGGCGCAGAAGGGTGTGTATTCCAATCAAGGCCCGGAGAGGGTCATAGGTTATTTGAATGGGGGGCATCGATTCCATGGGTTCTGGGTTTCAGCAGGCATGAGCCTACAACCAAAACTCTGGGTTTTTCCCTGTCAGAGCTTCTTCATTTCGCGCCTTTGGAGGGGCTGCGAGGCGTTTTTTCGGACCTGGAAAGCGGTCCGGACCGCTGCCTATTCCAGAGGCGGCAGGCGCCGTTTGATCGGCGATTTCTTGACAATCGCGGTGTTGGTTTCGGCGTAGTGATTGAGGTGGTCCAGCAGGCTGTCCAGTTGTTCCATGGAGCGCACCTGGAGACGGGCAATGAAGCAGTCGTCGCCGGTGACCTTGTCGCATTCGGTGAACTCGGCAATCGCGAGGATCTGCCGTTCGACCTCCTGCAACTTGCCCGGCAAGGGGCGGATGCGGACGATGGCCTGCAACTGGTAACCGAGAAACCTGGGGTCGATCTCCAGGGTATAGGCGCTGATCACGCCGCGTTCTTCCAGCCGGCGCAAGCGCTCCGAGACGCTGGGAGCGGACAGCCCGCTGATCTGCGCCAGGGCTTTGAGGGAGCGTCGCGAGTCCTGCATCAGGGCGCTGATCAGGGTTTGGTCGATGGCATCCAGCATGGCGATCTCGTTAGGTGAATGGGTTCTTTGGCCTTGATAAAAAAGGTCTGAATCGATTCTAGCCCAGGTTTTGATCTGGCGATGGGCTCTGCTGGCTGGGCATAATTTGCCCACTTGCAAAGGAGCCTGATGATGGATGCACAAACCCGACGCGGATCATTGGAAATGACCGCTGCCATGCTGATTTCCGGAACCATTGGCTGGTTCGTCCTGGTGTCCGGGCAACCGGTGCTGGATGTGGTGTTCTGGCGGTGCCTGTTCGGCGCCGGGACCTTGCTGCTGATTTGTGGAGCTTTCGGCTTTTTGCGTAAGAACATTCTGAGCAAGCGCGCCTTGATCCTCGCGGTGCTCAGTGGCGTGGCCATTGTCGGCAACTGGGTGCTGCTGTTCGGTTCCTACTCCCGGGCTTCGATCGCCATCGGCACCGCGGTGTACAACGTTCAGCCGTTCATTCTGGTGGCCCTCGGGGCGTTGTTCCTGGGAGAAAAGATCACCCCGCAGAAGCTGTTCTGGCTGGGCCTGTCGTTCGCCGGAATGCTGGCCATCGTCAGTGCCCACGGCAGCCAGGGCGAGGAGGGTGGCGACTACCTGTTGGGCATTGCCCTGGCCCTGGGCGCGGCGGCGCTGTACGCCTTTGCCGCGCTGCTGATCAAGCGCCTGAGCGGCACGCCGCCGCACCTGATCGCCCTGATCCAGGTCTGCACCGGGGTGCTGTTGCTGGCGCCCTGGGCCAACCTCGGCGCGCCACCCCAGCAGGCCAGCGCCTGGGCCAGCCTGCTGACCCTGGGCATTCTCCATACCGGGGTGATGTACGTGCTGCTGTACGGGGCGATCCAGAAACTGCCGACGGCCCTGACCGGCGCCTTGTCGTTCATCTACCCGATTGCGGCGATCCTGGTCGACTGGGTGGCCTTCGGGCACCGCCTGGGGCTGCTGCAATGGGTGGGCGTGGGGGCGATCCTGCTGGCCGCGGCCGGCATGCAGCAGGGCTGGACCCTCAAGCGCCGGCGCAGCGTTTTGCAGTAGGCGCTACAGGTTCTGGCGGGGGCCTGCAATAGGCTCCCCCGGGCCTGGCCGGGGCCCTGGCATGGGCCCTGTACCGGTCGGCGCCTGGCCTTGACAGGCCAACCCGCAGGGCTAGATTTTACCCTGCGCTGAGGCTTTTCCAGCGCACTTGCCCCCTGATCCAGGCCCCTGGGCATCCTGCCCTGGCGCGCCTCGGTCATCCGCAACCACCGGTTCGCGTCGTGCAGCGCCGGGCCGGCCCTGGAGCGCTCATGAGTACTCGACGCAAGGTTCCCGGAATCCGCAACTACGATGGTCCCGCCGGTGGCTGGGGCGCGCTCAAGGCCACTGCGACCGCGGTGCGCGAGCAGATGGACACCCTCAAGGCGCCGCTGACCCTGATGCGCACCAACCAGCCCGACGGCTTCGACTGCCCGGGCTGCGCCTGGCCGGACAAGGAGCACAAGTCGACCTTCCAGTTCTGTGAAAACGGCGCCAAGGCGGTGACCTGGGAGGCCACCAACAAGCGGGTAACCCCGGCGTTCTTCGCCCAGCATCCGGTGACCTCATTGCTGCAGCGTTCGGACTACGAACTCGAAGACCTCGGGCGCCTGACCGAGCCCCTGGTCTACGACCGCGCCAGCGACACCTTCAAGCCTGTGGCATGGCAGGACGCCTTTGCCCGCATCGGCGAGATCCTGCGCAGCCTGCAGCCCGAGCAGGTGGAGTTCTACACCTCCGGGCGCGCGTCCAACGAAGCGGCCTACCTGTACCAGCTGTTCGCCCGGGAATACGGCTGCAACAACTTTCCCGACTGCTCGAACATGTGCCACGAGCCCACCAGCGTCGGCCTGCCGCGGTCCATTGGCATCGGCAAGGGCACGGTGTCGCTGGAGGACTTCGACCTCTGCGAGCTGATCATCTCCATTGGCCACAACCCCGGCACCAACCACCCGCGGATGATGGGCACCCTGCATGAAGCTTCGCGGCGCAAGGTGCCGATCATGGTCTTCAACCCTTTGCGCGAGCGCGCCCTGGAGCGGTTCGCCGACCCGCAGAACATGGTGGAGATGGCCACCTACGGCTCCACCCGCATCGCCTCGTCGTACTTCCAGGTCAAGGCCGGCGGCGACGCGGCGGCTATCAAGGGCATCATGAAGGCGCTGCTGGCCCTGGAGGACAGCCTGGGGCAAGTCCTGGACCAGGCATTCATCGCCGAGCACACCCAGGGCTTCGAGGCCCTGGCGGCGGACCTGCATGCCACCGCCTGGGCAGACATCGAGCAGGCCAGCGGACTGCACCAGGCGGACCTGGAAATGGTCGCCGCGGCCTATGCCAAGTCCAACGCCACCATCGTCACCTACGGCATGGGCATCACCCAGCACAACGAAGGCACGGCCAATGTCCGGCTGATCTGCGACCTGCTGATGCTGCGGGGCAACCTGGGCAAGCCGGGGGCGGGGATCTGCCCGTTGCGCGGCCACTCCAACGTGCAGGGCAACCGCACCGTGGGCATTACCGAGAAGCCTTCCCCGGCCTTTCTCGACAAGCTGCAGCAGACCTTCGGCTTCACCCCGCCGGCGCATCACGGTCACGATGCGGTGCAAGCCATGCAGGCGATGATCGCCGGCAGCGCCAAGGCCCTGCTGTGTCTGGGGGGCAACTTTGCCGTGGCCCTGCCGGACCCGGGCCAGTGCTTCCCGGCCATGGGCAAGCTGGACCTGAGCGTGCACATCGCCACCAAGCTCAACCGCAGCCACCTGCTGGTGGCCCGGGAAACCTTCCTCTTTCCCTGCCTGGGCCGTACCGAGCTGGATATGCAGGACGGCCTGCGTCAGGCGATCACCGTCGAAGACTCGATGTCCATGGTGCATGCCTCGGCCGGCAAGCTGGCGCCGGCCTCCGAGTTTTTGCTGTCGGAGCCGGCGATCGTCGCCGGCATGGCCCGGGCCACCCTGCCGGGCAGCCGCGTGCCCTGGCTGGAGCTGGTGGCCGACTACGACAAGATCCGCGACCTGATCGAACAGACCGTGCCCGGCTTTGACGACTACAACGCCCGCATTCGCATGCCAGGTGGTTTCCGCATGCCCCTGGCGGCAGCCGAGCGGCAGTGGCTGACGCCCTCGGGCAAGGCCGAATTCTTCGTCTTTCCCGGGCTGCATGAGGACAAGGAAGTGGACGGCGCCGATGTGCTGCGGCTGATCACCCTGCGCAGCCACGACCAGTACAACACCACCATCTACGCCCTGGACGACCGCTATCGCGGGGTGTTCGGCCGCCGCGACGTACTGTTCATCAGCCCGGCGGACCTGGCCGCCCGGGGCCTGGCCCATGGCGACCTGGTGGACATCGAAACGGTGATCGGCGGGCGCCGGCTGCGCTACGAGAAGATCACCGCCATCGAATACAAGATCGCCAATGGCACGGTGGGCGCCTACTACCCCGAAGCCAACCGCCTGGTGCCCCTGGACTACCTGGACGTGGACAGCGGCACGCCGTCCTACAAATCGGTGCCGGTGCGAGTGTTGCGCTCAAGCCCCGCTTGAACGGAGCCACAGCGTCACAGCGCCTCGCGACTCGTGCAGCCGCTGCCGCAGGCTGCGTACGGTCGCGTAGCGGCCGCGGCGATCCGGAAAACGCTGATGCCCGGCGGTAGATCGCCAAGCAAGGCCCTGCGGTCCTTTGCGCAGCCTCGCAGGCTCGGCAGCGGCTACAGGGTCGTGCGCTGTGCAAGGCCAGAGATGCTTGATGGCCCGGGGATTCGGTGAGTGGGAGGGCGGCACCTTCCAGGGGGAGCAATCTCCCTGGCCAAGGTCACAATCTGCTATTTTCCTGTCGGTGATTTTTCCGACCGCAGCCTGTGGAACCCATAATGACCCAGCCGTCCTCCCTGGCCGAGCGCAAGCCCGAGCCCCAAGCCATCTGCAATCCCATCACCCGTAGCGCGATCTTCATCGTCGCCACCCTGGCGCCCGGCGCCGCTGCCGCGCAAACCGTGCGCGACTGGTGCGCCGATATCGCCGCCTTGACCCGTTCGGTGGGCAAGCGCGTCCCGGGGGGCAATCTGTCCTGTGTCTGCGGTTTTGGCTCCAGCGCCTGGGACCGCCTGTTCGGCGGCCCGCGCCCGGCGTCGCTGCACCCGTTCATCGAGGTGGGCGTGGAGGGGCGCCGCGCGCCATCGACTCCCGGCGACCTGCTGCTGCACATCCGTGCCGAACAGATGGACCTGTGCTTCGAGTTGGCCACGCAGTTGCTCAAGCCCCTGGGGGATTCGATCAAGGTGGTGGACGAGGTCCAGGGCTTCCGCTATTTCGACATGCGCAGCATGGTCGGCTTCGTCGACGGCACCGAGAACCCGGAAGGCCGCGAGGCGGTGGATTTCACCCTGGTGGGGGACGAGGACCCGCAGTTCTGCAATGGCAGCTACGTGCTGGTGCAGAAGTACCTGCACAACATGACCGCCTGGAACGAACTGACGGTGGAGGCCCAGGAGCGCATCATCGGCCGCACCAAACTGTCGGATATCGAACTCGACGATGCAGTGAAACCCAGCTGCTCACACAGCTCCCTGACCACCCTGGAAGAGAACGGCGAGGAGGTGAAGATCCTGCGCGACAACATGCCGTTCGGCCGCCCGGGCGCCGGGGAATTCGGCACCTATTTCATCGGCTACGCCCGCTCGCCACGGCCGGTGGAGCAGATGCTGGAGAACATGTTCGTCGGCCGCCCTGCAGGCAACTACGATCGCCTGCTGGACTTCAGCACCGCGGTCACCGGCGGGCTGTTCTTCGTGCCCTCCGCCGACCTGCTGGAAGACCTGGCCGAGCGCGCGCCCACCGGCCTGTAGGCGCAAAAAAAACCGGCCCGCTATTGCGGGCCGGGGTTGCAGGCTTTATCGCCCCTGCTCAGTGGCTGTGCATGCCGGCGGCTTGCATCAGCAGCCGCAACACGCCGGCCACCAGCCCCAGGCCCACCACACTGGCCAGCCAGATACCCCCCATCCACAGCAACCGCCGCCAGGTGGATGCCGGCCGCGTCGATAGCCTATCCATGCGCCAGCTCCAGCATCAGTGCGCCGCTGCAGGCGAGCATCAGCAGTGCGCCGATGAACAGCAGGCTCAGTTGCGCCACAGCCTTGTGCCAGGGCAGGGGTGTAGCTCGATCAATGGTAGCCATCGCCAATCCTCACTTTGCCGCGGAACACGTAGTAGCTCCAGCAGGTGTACATCAGGATGACCGGCAGGATGAACAGGGTGCCGATCAGGATGAACAGCTGGCTGGACAGCGGTGAAGCCGCCTCCCACAGGCTGATGGACGGCGGCACTATGTTCGGCCAGATGCTGAACGCCAGGCCGATGTAGCCGAGGAACACCAGCACCAGGGTGAACACGAACGGCCAGTGGGAATGGTGCTGGCGCAAAGTGCCCAGGAGCCCGCACAGTGCCGCCAGCCCCAGCACCAGCAGCGCACCGAAGATCACGATATGGGCATGGCTGAACCAGCGGTTGGCGATCTCCGGGTGCAGCAGCGCGGTCCACACGCAGAGCACCGCCACCACCGCGGTCAGCGCGAACGCCAGGGGCCGGGTGTAGTGGCGCATGCGCGCTTCCAGCATGCCTTCGGTCTTGACCAGCAGCCAGGTGCTGCCCAGCAGCGCATAGGCCACGATCAGCCCCAGGCCGCAGAACAGCGGGAAGGGCGCCAGCCAGTCCAGGGTGCCGCCGGCGAACTGCCGATCGACCACCGGGATGCCGCTGATATAGGTGCCGATCACGATGCCCTGGCACAGGGTCGCCAGCAGCGAGCCGCCGATGAACGCCCAATCCCAGATGTGCCGTTTCTCGGGGCTGGCCTTGAAGCGGAACTCGAAGGCCACGCCGCGGAAGATCAGCCCTGCGAGCATGAAGATCAGCGGCAGGTACAGGGCCTCCAGGATCACCGAATAGGCCAGGGGAAAGGCGCCGTACAGCGCCGCGCCACCGAGGATCAGCCAGGTCTCGTTACCGTCCCACACCGGGGCCACGGTGTTCATCATCACGTCCCGTTCCCGGGCATCGGGGATCAGCGGGAAGAGAATCCCCAGCCCCAGGTCGAAGCCGTCCATGATCACGTACATCATCACCCCGAAGGCAATGATCACGCCCCAGATCAACGACAGGTCTATGCCTTGAATCGTCATGTCGATATCCCTTGTTTCAGTGGTGTTGGTCGCTGGACGCAAAGGTCTCGGCGATGGCGGACAGTGGACGGCGCGGTGTTGGCTCCTGGCCGACAGGGTGGGTCGGCGGGTGCTCGTGGTGGGGCTGCGGGCCCTTGCGCACCAGCTTCATCATGTAGCCGATGCCCACGGCGAACACCGAGAAGTAGACCACCACGAACAGCGCCAGGGAGATGCTCAGTTGCGCCACGCTGTGGTTGGACGCGGCGTCGCTGGTGCGCAGCAGGCCGTACACCACCCAGGGCTGGCGCCCGACTTCGGTGGTGATCCAGCCTGCCAGCAGGGCGATCAGGCCGCTGGGGCCCATCCACAGCACCAGGCGCAGGAACAGGCGGTTGCGGTACAGCCCGCCGTTGCGTCGCAGCAGCAGGCCCAGCAACCCGGTGAGGATCATCAACATGCCCAGGCCGGCCATGATGCGGAAGCTGAAGAACACAATGGCCGAGTTGGGCCGGTCTTCCTTGGGGAAGCTCTTGAGCGCCGGGATCTGCTTATCCAGGCTGTGGGTCAGGATCAGGCTGCCCAGGTAGGGCACTTCCACGGCGTAGTCGGTTTTCTCGCCGTCCATGTTGGGAATGCCGAACAGCACCAGGGGCGAGGGTTCGCTGCCGTGGTTTTCCCAGTGGCCTTCGATGGCGGCGATCTTCGCCGGCTGGTGCTCCAGGGTGTTCAGGCCATGGGCGTCACCGACCACCGCCTGGATTGGTGCCACGATCAGCGCCATCCACAGCGCCATCGACAGCATCTTGCGCACCGGCGGCGTGTCGTTGCCCCGCAGCAGGTGCCAGGCGGCGCTCGATCCGACGAAGAACGCCGTGGCGACGAATGCGGCAATCGCCATGTGCATCAGGCGCAAGGGGAAGGACGGGTTGAAGACGATCGCCAGCCAGTCCATGGGCATGATCCGCCCATCGACGATGGAGAAGCCCTGGGGCGTCTGCATCCAGCTGTTGGAGGCGAGGATCCAGAAAGTCGAGATCAGGGTGCCGATGGCCACCATCACCGTGGCGAAAAAGTGCAGCCCGCGACCCACCCGGTTCCAGCCGAACAGCATGACCCCGAGAAAGCCCGCTTCGAGGAAGAACGCGGTCAGCACTTCATAGGTCAGCAGAGGGCCGGTGATACTCCCGGCGAAGTCCGAGAAGCGGCTCCAGTTGGTGCCGAACTCGTAGGCCATGACCAGTCCGGAAACCACGCCCATGCCGAAGTTGACGGCGAAAATCTTCGACCAGAAGTGGTACAGGTCCTTGTAGGTGCTGTTGTGGGTCTTGAGCCACAAGCCTTCGAGCACCGCCAGGAAACTGGCCAGGCCGATGGTGATGGCGGGAAAGATGATGTGGAACGAGACCGTGAACGCGAACTGGATGCGCGCTAGGTCGAGTGCCTGTAGATGAAACATGACGAAACCCTCGTAATGGCTGGGGGCCCGCGCAGGCGCCTTCCGGCCGCCGTGAACCCGGGTTCGCGGCGTACGGCAAAAGGCTGCGCGGGGCAGGCTGGAGCGGCGCCTTGGCCGCTCCGGCCGGGTCAAACGCCGACGGACTGGATCAGGTTGCTGGCCGCCGCCGGCTCAAGGCGGATGGCGATGAACTTGGAGGTCGGCGTGTAGGTGCGGTCGCCGTAGCTTTCCAGGGGCACCAGGGGGTTGGTCTCCGGGTAGTAGGCGGCCGACTGGCCGGCGGGAATGTCGTAGGCGATCAGGGTGAAACCGCTGACCCGGCGTTCCCGGCCGTCATCCCACAGCGACACGATGTCGACCTTCTGCCCCGGCTCGTAGCCCAGCCGGCGGATGTCGTCCTCGTTGGCGAACAGCACCTCGCGCATGCCGTAGACCCCGCGATAGCGGTCGTCCAGGCCATACAGGGTGGTGTTGTACTGGTCGTGGGAGCGCATGGTCTGCAGGATCAGGTCGGGCTTGACCTTGAGCTTGCGCACCCCGGCGCTGACCAGGTGTTCCGGCAGCTCGCTGGGGATGAACCGCGCCTTGCCGGTGGCGGTGTTCCAGCGCCGTTGGCTGGCGTCGTTGCCCAGGTGGAAGCCGCCGGGGTTGAGCAGCTTGAGGTTGAAGTCGGAAAAACCGGGGATGGTGTCGGCGATCAGGTCGCGGATGCGCCCGTAGTCTTCGATCGCCCACAGCCAGTCGATGGGGTGCTGGCCCAGGGTGGCGTTGGCGATGCCGGCGATGATCGCCGGTTCCGAACGCAGGTGCGGCGACTTGGGTTTGAGCTGGCCGTGGGAGATATGCACCATGCTGAAGGTGTCTTCCACGGTGATGCCTTGCGGGCCGTTGGCCTGGATGTCGATATCGGTGCGGCCCAGGCACGGCAGGATCAGCGCCTCGCGCCCGGTCACCAGGTGGCTGCGGTTGAGCTTGGTGGCGATGTGCACGGTGAGCTCGCAGTTGCGCAGGGCCGCGTGGGTGCGCGGGGTGTCCGGAGTGGCCTGGGCAAAGTTGCCCCCCAGGCCGATGAACACCTTGGCCCGGCCCTGTTCCATGGCCGAGATCGCCATCACCGTGTTGTGCCCGTGCTCCCGGGGCGGCTTGAAGCCGAAGCGCGCCTCAAGGGCATCCAGCAGCTCGGTGGGCGCCAGTTCGTTGATGCCCATGGTGCGATCGCCCTGCACGTTGCTATGGCCGCGCACCGGCGACAGGCCGGCGCCGGGACGGCCGATATTGCCCCGCAGCAACAGCACGTTGATCACTTCCTGGATGGTCGGCACCGAATGGGTGTGCTGGGTCAGGCCCATGGCCCAGCACATGATCGCGCGCTTGGCCTTGCGGTACATGCGCGCCGCCAGCTCGATGTCGGCCAGGCTCAGGCCGGACTGCTCGACGATGTGGTTCCAGGACGTGGCATCGACCTCGGCCAGGTAGCTGTCCAGGCCCGAGGTGTGTTCGGCGATGAAGGCCCGGTCGAACACCGCTTCGCCATTGTTGGCCAGGGCTTCGCGCTCCCAGCGCAGGAGGAACTTGGCGATGCCGCGAAAGGCCGCCATGTCGCCGCCCAGGGCCGGGCGGAAGTAGGCCGAGGAGGTGGGCTCGGAGCCGTTGGTGAGCATCTCCAGCGGGTGCTGCGGATGCTGGAAACGCTCCAGGCCACGTTCCTTGAGCGGGTTGAAGCAGATCACCTGGGCACCGCGTTTCACCGCCTCGCGTAGTGGCTCGAGCATCCGCGGGTGGTTGGTGCCGGGGTTCTGGCCGATGACGAAGATCGCGTCGGCCTGTTCCAGGTCATGGAACACCACCGTGCCCTTGCCCACGCCGACGCTTTCGAACATACCCACGGCACTGGCCTCGTGGCACATGTTGGAGCAGTCGGGGAAGTTGTTGGTGCCATAGGCGCGCACGAACAGTTGGTACAGGTAGGCCGCCTCGTTGCTGGCCCGGCCGGAGGTGTAGAACTCCGCCTGGTTGGGCGAGTCCAGGCCCTTGAGGTGGCTGGCAATCAGGTCGAAGGCTTCGTCCCAGGTGGTTTCCACATAGCGGTCCTGGGTGGCGTCATAGCGCATGGGGTGGGTCAGGCGGCCCTGGTACTCGAGCCAGTAGTCGCTCTGCGCGGCCAGGGCCGAGACCGTGTATTTGTTGAAGAAGGCCGGGTTCACCAGGCGCCCGGTGGCTTCCCAGTTGACCGCCTTGGCGCCGTTCTCGCAGAACTTGACCATGCCGTTTTCCGGCGACTCGCCCCAGGCGCAGCCGGGGCAGTCGAAGCCGCCGTTCTGGTTGGTCTTGAGCATGGCGCGGATGTTCTTGAAGGCATTCTCGCTGCCCAGCCAGTTCTTGGTCACTGCGATCAGCGCCCCCCAACCGGCAGCGGCGCCCTTGTAGGGTTTGTATCGATCAACTTCGCTCATGATATTTCTCCAATACAGCGCACGCAGGCAACCGGCCGACATTGAATCGATGTCAGTGATTGTTTGACTGCACAGGCTAAATGCGGTTGTTGTGAACTTGTTTGAGTTCGGTATTGCTTATTGGCGTGGAGTAACTTTCAGGGCTCGTTATATGGGCCACGAATAAAGCCTATTCGTCACCCGTGGCCGCTGTCTAATCGCAATTAATGACCGGCTGATCGAAAGCCTCTATCATCGTTAAAAACCTATATATATCAAATGGTTGATTGTTTGTTTCGGTCTTTGTTGGAAGCGATTTGAGGAGTGATAGATTGTATTGATCAGCCAGTTGTTAATAGCGATTGGACGGGGCTTTTAATGGCTTTTAATCTTGCCGCCAATAACACCTTCTGCATGTTCTTGTGTGGAAGAACTTCAACTAATCGCGATGGATTCCCACCGTCGAAAGAGGCTCGGATGTCAGATCAGGTATTGCTCGATGGCTTCGCTCGGCGGGTCGACTATCTGCGCATGTCGGTGACCGACCGCTGCGATTTCCGCTGTGTGTATTGCATGGCCGAGGACATGCAGTTCCTGCCGCGCCAACGCATTCTTACCCTGGAAGAGCTGTACCAGCTGGCCGAACGTTTCGTGGCCCTGGGCACCCGCAAGATCCGCCTCACTGGCGGCGAGCCGCTGATCCGCCCCGGGGTGGTCCAGCTGTGCCGGGACATTGCCCGGCTGCCCGGGCTGCGGGAGCTGTGCATGACCACCAACGGCTCGCAACTGGGCAAGCTGGCCGCGCCGTTGTTCGACGCCGGGGTCAAGCGCCTGAACATCAGCCTCGACAGCCTGGACCCGACCCTGTTTCGGCAGCTGACCCGCACCGGCGAGCTGGGCCAGGTGGTTGCCGGCATCGACGCGGCGATTGCCGCCGGCTTTGAGCGCACCAAGCTCAACTGTGTGGTGATGAAAGGGCGCAACGACCAGCAGATCAACGAACTGGTGGCCTTTGCCATCGACCGCGGCCTGGACATCTCCTTTATCGAGGAAATGCCCCTGGGCACCATCAGCGAACACAGCCGCAGCGATGCGTTCTTTTCCAGTGCCCGGGTTCGCGAGCGGATCGCCGAGCGCTACACCCTGATCGAGTCCGCCGAGTCGACCCAGGGCCCGTCGCGCTACTGGCGCCTGGCCGAGGCGCCGCACATTCGCCTGGGGTTCATCTCGCCCCACAGCCACAACTTCTGCGGCACCTGCAACCGCGTGCGCCTGACCGTCGAAGGCCGCTTGCTGCTGTGCCTGGGCAACGAGCACTCGGTGGACCTCAAGGCCGTGCTGCGCGCTCACCCCGGCGATACCGGGCGCCTGCAGCGGGCCATAGTCGAGGCGATGAAACTCAAGCCCTACAGCCATCACTTCGAACTCAACGACGAGGTGCAGGTGGTGCGCTTCATGAACATGACCGGCGGCTGAACCGCTGCTCATCACGGCTTTTCATTGTGCAAAGGTTCTACCCCGATGATCGTCAGATCCAAACCCAACCTGATCAGCGTGCTGATTTCCCTCAAGGGGTCGATTGCCAAGCGCATCGCCCTGCGCAGCCTGCTGGTGACCCTGCTGGCCTCGGCCATCGTGCTGATCGAGACCTTGCACCCGGCGTATTTCTCCAAGGTCAATGCCACCCCGTTCACCTTGCTCGGCCTGTCGCTGTCGATCTTCATGAGCTTTCGCAACAACGCCTGCTACGACCGCTGGTACGAAGCGCGCAAGGCCCTGGGCACGGTGGTGACCGAGGTGCGCTCGATGATCCGCGAAACCCAGGTGCTTGAAGACACCCGGGCGCGCAGCGCGATCCTGCGTGACCTGTGCGGTTTCGCCCATGCCCTCAAGGCCCGGCTGCGCCGCGAAGATGAACTGAGCGCTGCCGAAACCTGGCTCAGCCAGTTGCCGCCGGCAAGCACCAGCAACCTGCCGGACAGCCTGCTGCGCCAGATCGCGCGCCAGTGTTCGGACCAGGCCCAGGCGGGGCGGCTCAGCGAATGGCGCTACCTGCTGCTGGCCAATCAACTGGCAGCCATCACCGGCGCGCAATCCACCTGCGAGCGGATCAAGGCCACGCCGCTGCCGTTTCCCTACACGTTGCTGCTGCACCGCACCAGCTACATGTTCTGCATCCTCCTGCCCTTTGCCATGGCCGAGCCCCTGGGCTGGCTGACGCCGATCTTCACCGCCATCGTCAGCTACACCTTCTTCGGCCTGGACGCCATTGGCGACGAGCTGGAAGACCCCTTCGGCCACGACGAGAACGACCTGCCGCTGAGCGCCATCGTGCGCAACATCGAGCGCGAGATTCTCGAAGCCCTGGGGGCCACCGAACTGCCGCCGGCGCTGGAGCCGGTGGACTATGTCCTGAGCTGATCCACTGTTGTTATCCGAGGTTGCACATGAATGAACTCACTCACCTGGACGACCAGGGCCGGGCCAGCATGGTGGATGTCACCTGCAAGGCCGCTACCGAGCGCGAGGCCCAGGCTCGGGCCTGGGTACGCATGCTCCCGGCCACCCTGCAACTGATCCAGGACCAGGGCCATCCCAAGGGCGATGTGTTCGCCGTGGCGCGCATCGCCGGAATCATGGCGGCAAAGAAGACCCACGAACTGATCCCCCTGTGCCACCCGTTGCTGCTCACCGGGATCCACATCGAACTGCAGGCACTGCCGCCGGACCGGGTGCAGATCACCAGTTGCTGCCGGCTCAACGGCGCCACCGGGGTCGAGCTGGAAGCCATGACCGCCGCCAGCGTGGCGGCGCTGACGATCTATGACATGTGCAAGGCGGTGGACCGCGCCATGGTCATCGAAGGGCTGCACCTGCTGAAGAAGCAGGGCGGCAAGTCCGGCACCTTTATCGCAGGAGAGGCCCGATGATTCTGGTCAACTACTTTGCCCGCTACCGTGAGCAACTGGGCTGCGGTGGCGAGAAACTGCCCCTGGATGCCAGCCTGCGCACCGTCGAGGACCTGCGCCAGCGGCTGATGGCCCGGGGTGAAACCTGGGCGCAGGTGCTGGGGGAGAACAGCCTGATGTGCGCGCTGAACCAGGAACTGTGCAAGCTCGATGCGGCCATCGAGGACTTCGATGAAATCGCCTTCTTTCCGCAAGTGACCGGGGGCTGAGCATGAGCATCCAGGTGCAGACCCAGGCGTTGAGCCTCGACCAGTTGAATGCCGGCTTGCAGGCCGGCGACGCCAGCGTCGGCGGCGTGGTGACCTTTGTCGGTTATGTGCGCGATCTCAACCTGGGGGAGGCGGTGCACAGCCTGTTTCTTGAACACTACCCGGGCATGACCGAGCGCTCGCTGCAGCGCATCGTGGAGCAGGCCCAGGCGCGCTGGCCGCTGAACCGGGTGAGCCTGGTGCACCGGGTGGGGTTGCTGCAGGTGGGTGAGCCCATCGTCTTTGTCGGGGTGGCCAGCGCCCATCGCCAAGCGGCCTTCGAGGCTTGCGCCTTCATCATGGATTACCTCAAGACCCGCGCCCCGTTCTGGAAACGCGAAGTCACCCCGGCCGGCGAACGCTGGATCGACGGCCGCGAGAGCGACCGGCAGGCGGCCGAACGTTGGGGTGTAGAACATTGAGCTTATGCCGCTGACAGAGGCTTGAGGGAAGGGGCTAGCCACGCCGGATGCATGTCATCCGGCGTGGTGCATTTACACCGGGCTGTAGATCCGTGGGGCGTTGCGGTGGGGGACGTGGATCAGGTTCAGGCGATGCTTGTTGGCCCATTGCACGGTGAGTGCGGTCGGCGCCGAGAGGCTGACCAGGGTGCCGAGGCGGGCGCGCACGGCCTTGTGGATCAGTTCCAGGCTGCAACGGCTGGTGACCACGGTAAAGCCCTGGCGGCCATCGACCCCGGCCTGCAGCAGCGCGCCAATCAGCTTGTCCAGGGCGTTGTGGCGGCCGATGTCTTCCTGGCACAGGCGCACCTCGCCCTGTTCGTCGAAGTACAGCGCCGCATGCAGGGCACCGCTGCTGCGGGCCATGTGCTGGGCCTGTTCGATGCGCTCGCGCAGGCCCTGCAGGTGTTCGGCAGGTGGCAGGGCCGCGGGTTCGAGGATCTGCAGTTGCGGCAGCGCCTGTTCCAGGGCCTCCACTCCGCACAGGCCACAGCCGCTGGTGCCGGCCATTTGCCGGCGATGGTCCTTGAGCGCCCAGAACGCCCGGCTGGAAATTTCCACGTCGGCCTGGCAGGCCTGGGGGAAGTGGCTGAGGCGGATGTCGTAGATTTCGCCGAGGTCATTGACGATGTCGTTGGTGATGCTGAAGCCGCGAATGAAGTCTTCCAGGTTGCCCGGAGACACCATCATCACCGCCTGGCTCAGGCCGTTGTAGGTGATCGCCAGGGCGATCTCGGCGGCCAGCGGCGCCTCGGCCATCGGGCCGTCGGCGCTGTACTCGCGATAGGCCACCCGCTGCGGCGCCGGCGCCGGCGCATTGGCCTCGGGTTGTTGCTCCGTTTGTTCGATCCGGCAAACCATGACCACACCTCGTTGCATTCGATTTGCCCAGGGCCATGGGCGGCCCTGGGGCATTGATTCACTCTTTGATCGCAAACAGCTTCTTGGCTTCGGCGAAGCACTTTTCGGCAATCGCCGAGCGCGGCTCGGTCTTGCGCATCACCAGCCCCAGTGGCGCCAGCACGCTGGCATCCGGCAGTTGGATAAAGGCCAGGTTCTCGATGGGCGAATCCAGGCCGCTGTCCAGGGGCATGATCGAGCAGCAGAAGCCTTCGTGGATCGCCTGGAACAGCTGGTAGGTGGAGTCGCTTTCCAGGATCGGCTGCGGGTTCAGCCCGCGGCTGCGAAAGCTCAGGTCGATGGACTTGCGATAGTGCATGCCGGTGCTGAGCATGCCCAGCGGCAGTTCGGCGGCGTCCTCCCAGCTCATCTCGGTGCCTTCGAAATGAAAGTGCCGGGTGTCGTAGAGCAGGCCGACCCGGGTCTCGCCGATCTCGAAGAAGTCCAGGTAGTTGGGGTTGACGTGGTCCAGGTAGCAGACCCCCAGGTCCAGCTGGTTGTTGCCGATGTCCTCGATGATCCGGTCGGAGCTCATGGACGACAGGCTGAACTGCAGTTCCGGGAAGCTCGACGATAGCTGTTGCACGTAGCTGATGGGGTTGAAGCCGCTCAGCGGTACCAGCCCCAGGCGCAGCTTGCCCACCAGTTGCCCGCGGCAGGCAGCGGCTTCGGCGAACAGCCCGTCATGGGCTGCCAGCAGGGTCTTGGCCCAGGCCAGCACCCGCTCGCCGGCTTCGGTGAAGCCTTCGAAGCGCTGGCCACGGGTGACCAGGATCAGGTCCAGTTCATCCTCAAGATTGCGCAGGCGCATGGACAGGGTCGGCTGGGTGATATGGCAGCGCGCGGCGGCCTGGCCAAAGTGCCGGGTCTGCTCCAGGGCGATCAGAAACTTGAGTTGCTTGATGTCCACGGTGGCACCTGTTGTGGGAAAAGTCGGGTTCAGTAATAACGCAGGTGTTGCGCCCATGAAAAGGCCTGGGGCCTTGCCCGGTCGCGCCCTTGGGCACCTCCGGCGGTGTTCAGGCCAGGGGCTTGGGGCCTGCTTCAGACAGTAGTTCAGGGGTATTGAAGTTGCTCAGCCGCGGATCGTCCGCGGCGCAGGGCAGGGGCCTCAGCCCATGGGCGGCCAGGGCCCGCAGCAGGCTGCGCTCGCCGTTGTCCCAGGCCTGGCGCAGGTCACCCAGCAGCGCCGTGGGGATCAGGCTGAACATGGGTTGCCATTGCCCGGCCTGCTGCACCATCACCGGCCTGGTGTCGTTGCCGCGGGCATCCAGCAGGGCCTGGATCAGCGCCGCGTCGATCTGCGGCGCATCGCAGGCCAGCACCAGCAGCCAGGGGTGGCGGGCCGTCGCGAGGCCGGCCAGGACTCCGGCCAGGGGCCCGGGGAAATCCTTCTGCCCGTCCTCCACCAAGCGGTCGGCATAGGCCCGGTAGCGCTCGGCGTTGCGGTTGCAGGAAATGATCAGGTCATCGCTCAAGGGCCGCACCACCGCCTGCACATGGGCAATCAGCGGCTGGCCGCGCCAGGCCACCAGGCCCTTGTCCTGGCCGCCCATGCGCGAGCCGCGGCCACCGGCCAGCAGCAGGATCGAGCAGGGCAGGGAACAGGCGGGGGCGGGCTGGGTCGGGGTCATGGCAGGACGCATATCAAGTAGGTGGCGCAAACGATGGCATTGTCCTTCGGGTACGTCCAATCGGAAGTGTTGAATGGCCGATTGACGGGCTTTATCGGCCCCCTGGCAGGGCCCGGCAGGATGATAGAGCGCATCGATAATCCGGTCAGCCAGAACGATTAGACAGCCGCGTCGGCGGGCCTTTAGCCTGGGTTCATGATTTTTAGCCTGCCGGTCGGAGAATGACATGAGCGTGAAGTCGGATGCGTTGTTTGTACCCTTGAACATTGCCGTGCTGACGGTCAGCGATACCCGGGAATATGCCACTGACACCTCCGGGCAACTGCTGGTCAGCCGCCTGCTGGAGGCCGGCCACAGCCTGGCCGAGCGCAACCTGCTCAAGGATGACCTGTACAAGATCCGCGCCCAGGTGGCGGCCTGGATCGCCGACGAGCGCATCCAGGTGGTGCTGATCACCGGTGGCACCGGCTTTACCGGCCGCGACAGCACCCCGGAAGCCGTGGGCTGCCTGCTGGACAAGCACATCGACGGTTTCGGCGAGCTGTTTCGCGCCATCTCGATTCTCGATATCGGCACCTCCACGGTGCAGAGCCGGGCCCTGGCCGGGCTGGCCAACGGCACCCTGGTGTGCTGCCTGCCGGGCTCCACCGGGGCCTGCCGCACCGCCTGGGAAGGCATCCTCGCCGAGCAGCTGGATGCCCGCCACCGGCCATGCAACTTCGTGCCGCACCTCAAGCCGGTGCAGGCCTGCGAGAGCCGGGGATGAGCCAGAACCCACTGATGCCGGTGGAAGAGGCACTGGCCTGCCTGCTGGCCATGGCCGACGCCCAGCGCCTGCCGGAGAGCGAAACCCTGGCCGTGGATCAGGCCCGGCAACGGGTGCTGGCCACCGACCTGGTGGCGACCCTGGACCTGCCGCCCTGGCCCAACAGTGCCATGGACGGCTACGCCCTGAACCTGCAGTACTGGGACGGTGCACCGTTGCTGGTAGCGCAGACCGTGTTCGCCGGGCAGCCCGGTGCGCCCCTGCAACCGGGCAGCTGTGCGCGGATCTTCACCGGCGCCCCGGTGCCCGAAGGCGCCGACTGCGTCGAGATGCAAGAGAACGTCGAGCTGCTGGAAGACGGCCGGGTGCGTTTTACCCAGGCCCTGAAAACGGGGCAGAACATTCGCCCCCAGGGCCAGGAGAACCGCGCCGGCGAGGTGTTGCTGCAGGCCGGCAAGCGCCTCGGCCCCTTCGAACTGGCGGTGGCCGCCGCCCAGGGCTGCACCGAGTTGCAGGTGGTGCGCCGCCCGCGCGTGGCGCTGCTGTCCACCGGCGATGAATTGCTGGAGCCGGGCATGCCCATGCGCCCCGGCTGCATCTACAACAGCAACCGTACCCTGCTCAGGCACTGGCTGGACGCCCTGGGCTGCGAGGTGATCGACGCCGGGATCCTGCCCGACCGGCCGCAGCACACCCGCCTCAGGCTGGAGCAGTTGCAGCATGGCGCGGACCTGATCCTGACCACCGGCGGCGTTTCCGCCGGGGATGCCGACTGCCTCGGGCAGGTGCTCAGGGACTGTGGCCGGCCGCTGTTCTGGAAACTCGCCATCAAGCCCGGCAAGCCCCTGACCGTGGGTTACTTCGGCCAGGTGCCGGTGATCGGCCTGCCGGGCAACCCGGCCTCGGCACTGGTGACCTTCGGCCTGTTGGCCCGGGCCTACCTGCTGCGGCTGCAGGGGGTACAGGAGGTGGCGCCGCTGAGCGTCGAGGTGCCTGTGGCCTTCGCTTGGCCCAAGGCCGGCAAGCGCCGCGAGTACCTGCGGGCGCGCCTGGAGAACGGCCGCGCCGTGCTCTATCCGAACCAGAGTTCCGGGGTGTTGCTGGGGGCTTCCTGGGCCGATGGCCTGGTGGAAATCGTCGAGGGCCGGACCTTGCAGGCAGGGGATCGGGCACCCTTCATTCCTTTCAGCGAGCTGTTCTAGATCTTCCAGTGCCGGGCGCTCTTGGCCAGGCGCTGGTGCATCTCTCCGAGGGTCGCGGCCAGTTGCCGGGTCAGCAGCCGGTAACCATCCAGGGCCGAATACACCGGTGCCTCCAGAGCGTTTTCGGGGTGGCCTTCCACGGATTTCTCCAGGCGCTGGGTGACCCCCGATTGCAGGGCCCGGGCCATTCCGATCAGTTGCACGCGGATCTGCCGGTGCTCGGCCTTGAGCGCCAGTTGCATCTGCGCCATGGCCTGCGGGTCGCTGGCATCGGGGCGGGTGTTGCCGAGGATCTCGAGGGTGCTGATGCACATGCGCAGGTTGCGCTGGATGGCGTCCAGCTCGGTCATGGAAATCCGTACTTCCTTGGACACCGAAGGCATCAGCGAACGCAGTTGCAGCATGGCGCTGTTGACCCGGCCCAGGAGCTTGAGGTGCTCGTCGTCGGTCACCGACTGGCCCTTGATGATCCGCCCGTACAACTGCGCGCAGTCGCGCAGGGCGCTGGCCAGGTTGTAGCGCCAGGAGTACACCGCATACAGCGGAATGGCGAAGGAAAACGCCAGGGCCAGGGCAATCCCGATGAGGATGTCCACCGCCCGCCACAGGCCGTCGCTGACCTGGTTGTCACCGTGGCCGGCGACGATGAACACGGTGATCGCCGCCAGCAGCGCGGTGTAGCCGCCCTTGCCGATGGCGTGATAGGAAAAGTAGCCGCACACCACCGACATGCCCAGGTAGGTCAGCCAGGGGTGGCCGAAGTAGGCCTGCTGCACCACCAGCACCAGCCCGACCCCGGCGCCCACCAGGGTGCCGATAGCCCGTTCCGCGGCCTTCTTGCCGATGTTGCCGTGGTGCTGCAGGCCACCGATCACCACCAGCATGGTCACCGAGGCCCATTCGCCGTGGGGCAGGTTGAGGCCGGTGGTCAGCACGATGGTGGCGATCAGGCCGAGGGCGACCCGCACCGCGTGGATCAGTCGGGCGTGACGGTAGCGCCGGTACGGGTCGAGCACGGGACGCAGCAGGCGGCGCAGCAAAGGTGGCAGGGTGATGCCCCGCAGGTGTTTGAACGGGCCCAGATCGGTTCCTCCGGTTGGCGGCAGGGGCCGGGCGTTCGCGCCAGGGCGAACGCTCGGGGCTCCCTCAGAAAATGTAGTCGGTGGTCAGGAAGCTCGACTCGCGATTACGGATGATGTCGCTGATCAGTTGCTTGTTGCGCTCCTGGAACTTGGTCGCCACCAGGGTGCGGATCGAGAAGGTGCGCAGTGCGTCATGTACCGACAGCGTGCCCTCGGCGGAGTTCTTGCGGCCGTTGAAGGGGAAGGTGTCCGGGCCGCGCTGGCACTGGGCGTTGATATTGATCCGCCCGACCTGGTTGGCGAAGGCGTCCACCAGCCGGCCGATCTCGGCCGGGTCGCTGCCGAACAGGCTCAGTTGCTGGCCGAAGTCCGATTCCAGGACATAGTCGATCACGGTGTCCAGGTCGCGGTAGGGCACGATGGGCACCACCGGGCCGAACTGCTCCTCGTGGTAGACGCGCATCTGCGGGGTCACCGGGTACAGCACCGCTGGGTAGAAGAACGAAGCCCGGGCCTCGCCGCCGTGGGCGTTCACCACCTTGGCGCCGTGGGCCTGGGCGTCGGCCACCAGGGCGTGCAGGTAGTCGACCTTGGTGCTCTCCGGCAGCGGCGTCAGGGCCACCCCCGGTTCCCAGGGCATGCCCGGCTTGAGGGCTTGCAGCTTGGCGTTGAACTGCTCGATGAAGCGTTCGACCACGGCTTCGTGGACGAACAGGATCTTCAGCGCGGTGCAGCGCTGGCCGTTGAACGACAGCGAGCCGGTGAGGGCTTCGCTGACCGCGTTGTCCAGGTCGGCATCGGGCAGCACGATCCCCGGGTTCTTCGCGTCCAGGCCCAGGGCCGCGCGCAGGCGGTGGGGCTTGGGGTGGAGTTTCTTCAGGTCGCTGGCGGCCTTGTTGGTGCCGATGAAGGCAAAGATGTCGATCTTGCCGCTGGCCATCAGCGCGCTGACGGTCTCGCGGCCGCTGCCGTAGATGACGTTGATCACCCCGGCCGGGAAGCTGTCGCGGAAGGCTTCGAGCAGCGGGCGGATCAGCAGCACGCCGAGCTTGGCCGGCTTGAACACCACGGTGTTGCCCATGATCAGCGCCGGGATCAGGGTGGTGAAGGTCTCGTTCAGCGGGTAGTTGTAGGGGCCCATGCACAGGGCCACGCCCAGGGGCACGCGGCGGATCTGGCCGAGGGTGTCCTGTTCCAGTTCGAAGCGGCTGGAGCGCCGGTCCAGTTCCTTCAGCGCGCCGATGGTGTCGACGATGTAGTCGCAGGTGCGGTCGAACTCCTTTTCCGAGTCCTTGAGGTTCTTGCCGATTTCCCACATCAGCAGCTTGACCACCGCCGTGCGCTGCTCGCGCATGCGCGCCAGGAAGGCTTCCACGTGCTGGATGCGTTCGGCCACGCGCATCGTTGGCCAGGCGCCCTGGCCGCGATCGTAGGCGCGCACCGCGGCGTCCAGGGCGGTGAGGGCGGTGTCGGCGTCCAGCAGCGGGGTGCTGCCGAGAATCACCTGGGTATCGCCGTCGGCGCCGCTCAGGTAGATCGGGCTGCGGACCTGGGCCAGGGGGCCGTTCCAGGTGCGCAGTTCACCGTCCACCAGGTAGTCGCGCTGCTCCACCGGGTCGGGCAGGCGAAAGGCTTCGGGGATGTCGGCGGCGGCAGGAAACAGGTGGCTCAATAGATTGGCTGTGGTCATGACTCTACCCCGTGTTGGAAATGGCTCCGGCGCGGTGACAGCGACGGCATCGCTCCATGGTTTATACGCCTTAATGGCCCGGCGCTTTAGCGGTTTTTCCACCGGGCGCCCGAGCGCGACGGCCCGCGGTGCCCCTGTGCGGGCCCGCGGCGCGTCAGCGGTCGTGGTTCGAGATTAAACGTTTCAGCCGCTGCCCAGCAACTGCCGGATCAAGCTCGGGGTGCTACCGGTCCAGCGCTTGAATGACCGGCGGAAGTTGGCCGGGTCATTGAAGTTCAGGTACTCGGCCACCGCCTCGTTGCTCCAGCCCTTGATCTGGTACAGGTACAGCGCCACGTGCTTGTGCACCCGGTCCACCTGTTGCTGGTAGCCGCTGTGGTGCTTGCTCAGCTTGCGCTTGAGGGTGGCCGGGCTCATGGCGAAATCCTGGGCCGCCTGCTCCAGGCTCGGGGTGTGGCGTACCTGGGTTTTCAGGTAGCGGTACAGGGTGTCGAGGAAACTGCTGGCAAACCCCAGTTGACGCAGGTGCTCGCCGGCCTCCAGGCGCGCCACCTGGCCGGCGGTGGCCGAGGCCCCGGGCCAGGGCCGGGTCAGGTATTGCCGGGGGATGCGCATCAGGTCCAGGGGGCGCTGGAACTGGGTCTGTTCCCCCAGGTGCACCCAGTACTGCTCGACGTAGCGCGGCTCGCTGTGGCTGAAGCTGCATTCCCAAGGCAGGCGCTGGCCGGCCAGCCACTGACTCATGGCCACCAGTGAAGTCATGCTGGCTTCCAGGAGGAACCGCCAGTGCTCGCCGGCGCCGCAGCTGTCCAGCCAGTAGCAGTAGGCGTGATGCTCGTCCAGCACCAGGCGCGGGCTGGCCAGGGGGCTGAGCAGCGCCTGCTGCTGCACCAGGGCGTCCAGGGCCTGGTGCAGGTTCTGCGCATGGCGCAGGGCATGGCTGGCGGCGCCGTAGTGCCCGGGCAGCAGGCGCTGGCCAAACAGGAAACTGCTGTCGTCGGCATCCAGCAGGCGCCGGCCGTTGCCGATCAGCGCCAGGAACTGCTGCGGGCTGAGGCGGGTCTGGCCGGCCAGGATGTCCTCGTGGAACAGCCCGGTGCCGCGCAGCAGGCGATGGCTGTCGATGTCCCGGGACAGCGCCAGGTCGATCAGCGCCGCCGGTTGATAGTGCCCGGGGATAAACCGCGTATCGGCTTCGTACCAGCTGGTCTTCACGGTCATGACGGCGCCTCAGGCGGTTTTTGCCAGGGGCTGCTTGGCCCGGGCCAGGGCCAGGTTGAGGCGCTTGAGCAGCCCCTCCGGGGTTTCCTCCAGGGCCATCACCACCGCAGTGCTGGCCGCCAGGTGCAGGCGCTCGCCGTGTTGCCGGGTCTTGTGTGCCAGGCCCTGCACCGCCTGTTGCAGCTCCAGGGCCAGCAGCCGTGCCTGGCTTTCCCCGGTGTTGGGCAGCAGCACCACGAAGCGGTCGCCGGCCAGCCGGCACAGCAGGTCCTGGCGCCGCAGGTTGAGCAGCAGCACATGGCTCAGGGCCTGCAGCACCGCATCGCCTTCGGCATGGCCGTAGTCCTGGTTGATCGCCGCGAAGTGGTCCAGGTCCAGGGCCAGCAGCGACAGCGGCTGCTGCTGGCGGCGGCTGTCTTGCAGGCTGCTGGCCAGCTCGCGCTTGAGGTAGTCGGCGCCGGCCAGGGGGGTGAGCTTGTCGAACTGGCGATGCTCGCGAAACAGTCGCTCCTTCTTTTCCATCTGCGCGCTGATGGCCAGCTGTTCGCGGTGCCAGTGGTAGATGCCGATGGTCAGCAGGATCATGCCGATGGGCATCGGCCCGGACTCCAGCCAGTGGTCCCAGGTGATGCTGTCGGGCAGGCGGATGAACTCGTCGAGGCTGTCGATCCACCAGGAAAAGAAAATGCAGCTCAGGCCCAGGGCCAGGTAGTTGGTGACCCGCCCGGCGGGGCGGCTCTTGAGCACCAGCCCGAGCCAGACCAGGGCCAGGAGCGCCGAGCCTCCTTCGCCGATGATGTCCAGCCACTGCCACTCGCTGACCGATTTCAGGCTGCCGCAGGCCAGCTGCAGCAGCAGCCCGGCATTGGCCGCCAGCAACAGCGCGGCGAGTTTCCAGCGGTGGGGTTTGAGCACGGAGAACATGGCCGCGATCCTTTTTGCCAGGAGTGAGAGGGCGCCAGCACAGCAGATGTTTGTGACAGTGGGGTGACGCCGGGGAAACCCGGCGTGAGGTCGAATCAGCTCACGGCGAACGCGTTTTTTTTCGGCCCGCAGGAGCCGGCTTGCCGGCGAAGGGGCCGGCAAGACCTGCGCCCGAGGGGGGATGGCTTTCGCGGGCAAGCCCGCTCCTACGGGGCGGTGGGTGCACCACGGATCTGTAGGAGCCGGCTTGCCGGCGAAGAGGCCCGCAAGACCTGCGCTCGACGGTGGATGGCTTGCGCGGGCAAGCCCGTTTCCACAGGGGTCAATTCAGCTCATTTGCCGGGGCGAAAGCCGGGCAATGGGGCGTTTTGGCCCGTTGCCGCCCAGGCCTGTCACAGAACCGTCATTCGCCGACCCTAGCGTGCCCTCCCAGTTGCCGGGCCTCTTGCCCGGCGTTAGCGGACTCTTGGGGGAGGACCATCATGTACAAGCGCAGCAGTCCCGGGCTTGTCAGCTTTACCTTGACCGCGCTGGCCATGGCCATCGCCAGTGAACGCTTGAGCGCCGCGGAACCTGCGGCCACCGAGCATGTGGAAGTGGTGGGCCAGGCCGCCAGCATCGACCAGGCGCTCAAGGAGCAGCGGCGCTCGGACAGCATCGAAAGCGTGGTGCACGCCGACGGCGTGGCCCAATTGCCGGACCAGAACGTCGCCGAGGCGGCGCAGCGCCTGCCGGGCATCAGCATCGAGCGCGACCAGGGCGAAGGGCGCTTTGTCAGCGTCCGCGGCCTGGGCCCGGACCTCAACAGCGTGACCATCAACGGCACCCTGGTGCCCTCGCCGGAAAGCGCCCGCCGGGCCGTGGCCCTGGATGTACTGCCCTCGGAGCTGGTGCAGTCGCTGTCGGTGATCAAGACCCTGACCCCGGACATGGACGCCAACTCCCTGGGCGGCACCGTGGATGTGAAAAGCCTCTCGGCCTTCGACCACAAGGGCCTGTTCTACAGCGGCAGCAGCGAGGCCAGCTACGACCAGAACACCCGCCAGGCCAGCCCGAAATTCTCCGGCGCGGCGAGCAACCGCTTCAGCCTCGGCGACGGCGTCGACAACTTCGGCGTGGCCGCGGCCCTGAGCTGGCAGAAGCGCGATTTCGGCTCCGACAACGTCGAGACCGGTGGCGCCTGGGACTTCGAACAAGGCGCCAAGCTGCAGGAATTCGAGCAGCGCGACTACGCCATCAGCCGCGAGCGCGCCGGTGGCGGCCTGAACTTCGACTACAAGCCCGACGACAGCAGCAGCTACTACCTGCGCACCCTGTACAGCCGCTACAAGGACAGCGAGACCCGCAACTCCACCAGCATCGAGTTCGCCGATCCCCTGGCGGCCGGCGAGCGCGGCGACGCCGAAGCCTCGCGCAAGCTCAAGCAGCGCGAGGAAACCCAGGAGATCCAGTCCTACGTGTTCGGCGGCGAGCGCCAGCTCGGCCTGTGGACCCTCAGCGGCCAGACCGGCTACAGCCGCTCCAGCGAAGACAGCCCGGCGCATATCGCCGGGGCCACCTTCAAGGGCAACAGCGATTTTTCCGACAGCGGCTTCTACGACAACGGCAAGCCGCGCCCGGTGATCGGCGCCGGTTTCTATGACCCCGCCAACTTCACCCTGGACAAGGTCGACTGGGAAAAGCAGAACACCACCGACACCGAGAAGAACCTGCGCCTGGACCTGGCCCGGGACTATGACTTGAGTGGCTACGCCGCGCAGTTCAAGTTCGGCGGCAAGCTCAGCCGGCGCAACAAGGACAACGACCTGGAAGCCTGGGTCTACAAGGACTTCGACACCCTGGGCTTTACCGATCAGCAGCTCAACCTCGGGCAGTTCCAGAAGGGCAACGTGGACTATTCCCTTGGCCGCTTCGGCCCGGGCATCAGTGGCGGCGCCATCAAGCAACTGATCGGCGGCCTGAATCAGGCGGCCTTCTACGACGAGGAAGAATCCCGGGTCAACGACTTCAAGATCCGCGAAGACATCAACGCCGGCTACTTCATGAACACCCTGGACATCGACGACTGGCGCTTCATCGCCGGCCTGCGCTACGAGGGCACCGAGTTCGAGGCCAAGGGCACCGGGGTCACCGACGGCGCCTTCACCGCCACCGACACCCAACGCCGCTACCAGCACTGGCTGCCGGGGCTGCATGCGCGCTACCAGCTGGACAAGAACACCCAGGTCCGCGCGGCCTGGACCAAGAGCGTGGTGCGCCCGACCTTCGGCCAACTGGCCCCGGGCTTTGTCATCGACGGCGACGAGGCGACCTTCGGCAACCCCGACCTCAAGCCCCTGGAGTCGAGCAACCTGGACCTGGGCATCGAGCACTACATGGGCCATGCCGGCACCGTCTCGGCCTTCGTGTTCTACAAGGACATCCAGAACTTCGTCTACAACACCGACCTGGCCGGCACCGGCGCCTGGAGCGGGTTCTCCGAGGCGCACACCTTCGCCAACGGCGACAGCGCCAAGCTGTACGGCCTGGAACTGGCCTATTCGCAGAAATTCGACTGGCTGCCGGCGCCGTGGAACGGCCTGCTGCTGGGCGCCAACAGCACCTTCAGCCGCTCCAGTGCGAGCATCGAGGGCTTCGACCAGAAGGCCGGGGTCAACCGCAAGCGCGACATCGACCTGCCCAACCAGTCGGACACCGTGGGCAACCTGATGCTCGGCTGGGAAGACGACAAGCTCAGCCTGCGCCTGTCGGCCAACTACAAATCGGCCTACCTCTATGAGCTGGCCTCCATCAGCGACAAGGCCCACGACCTGCATGTGGATGCCCAGACCTTCGTCGATTTCAGCGCCAAGTACTCCCTGACCAAGAACCTGCAACTGAGCTTCGAGGCGCAGAACCTCACCGACCAGCCGTACTTCGTCTACACCGGCAACCGCTCCTACAACGCCCAGTACGAGGAATACGGCCCGACCTACAAGCTCGGCCTGACCTTCACCCATTTCTAAGTAGCGGGCCCTTGCCCGACCGCACACCCAAGGATTGTGATGAGCACTGTATCGACCGCAAGAAACCGCCTGCTGGCCCTGTGCATTGGCTTGACCTGTGGCGCCGCCCTGGCTGCCCCCAGCGTGCCCGGCCTGAACCTCAAGCCCTGGGCCGAGCAGGCCCCGGGCGTTACCGGCCTGGGTTTCGTGCCCGCCGGCACAGGCGCCGACCGGCTGCTGGCCAGCGAGCGCGAAGGCCTGTTGCTGGTGGATGAACAGGGCCGCCAGCTGGCCCGCTTCAAGGGCTCGTTCAACGGCCTGGACAGCCGCGCCGCCGGTGGCCAACTGCTGGTGGCCAGCCTCGACAACCAGCGCCAGCAGGCACTGCTGGTGAGCCTCGACCCGGCCAGCCGCACCTGGGGCCAGCCGCTGTACCTGCCCACTCGGGACTACCCGGTCAACGGCCTGTGCCTGTACCGCGACGAGGCCAGCAACCTGTTCCTGTTCCTGGTGGGCGAGGAGGGCAAGGGCGAGCAGTGGCTGGTGGGCCACGGCGCGCAACTGAGCGCCGAGCCGCAGCGGGTACGTGGCCTGCCCCTGCCGCCGGAGGCCAAGTTCTGCCAGGTGGACGATGCCGCCCAGCAACTGCTGGTCAATGAACAGAATGTCGGCTGGTGGGCCTACCCGGCCCATGCCGAAGCCGACACCGCGCGCCAGCCGGTGGCCCTGCGCGCGCCCTTTGGCGACATCAGGAAAAGCGCCGGGGCCATGGCCCTGGTGCCGGGCGGGGTGCTGGGCCTGGACCCGAAGGCCGCGCAACTGCATCTCTATCAGCAGCAGGAAAAAGGCTGGGTGGCCCAGGCCACGTTGCCCCTGGCCGGCCTCAAGGAACCGGAAAACATCGCCCTGCGCGCCAGCGACAAAGGCCTGCAGGTCTTGCTGCGCGATGACGAGGACGGGCGCCTGTACCAGGGCCAGTTGAACTGGCAGGCCACCCCGCTGGCCCTGCCGCCGGTATTGCCCACCGTACAGGCGGCGGCACAGAGCGAGCCGGTGGGGCGCCAGGGCGATGCCGCCGATGACCCGGCGATCTGGGTCCACCCGCAGCAGCCCTCCCTGAGCCGGGTGCTGGGCACCAACAAGAAGCAGGGCCTGCTGGCCTACGACCTGCAGGGCAAGCTGTTGCAGGAGCTGGCAGTGGGGCGCCTGAACAACGTCGACGTGCGGCCCAACTTCCAGCTCGGCGAGCGCCGTGTGGACCTGGCCGTGGCCAGTAACCGCGACCGCAACAGCCTCAGCCTGTTCGCCATCGACCGCGCCAGCGGCGAGCTGAGCGAGGCCGGGGAGGTGCCGACGCCGCTCAAGGAAATCTACGGTATCTGCCTGTTCCAGCCGGCCAGTGGCGAGATCTACGCCATTGCCAACGACAAGGACGGCACCTTCGTCCAGTACCGCCTGAGCGCCCCCGGCGGTACCGCCCAGGGCGAGCTGGTGCGCCGGTTCAAGGTGGCCAGCCAGCCCGAGGGCTGCGTCGCCGACGACCAGCGCCAGCGCCTGTTCCTCGGTGAAGAGGACGTTGGCGTGTGGGCGGTGGATGCCCGGCCCGAGCAGCCGGCGACCCTGCACAGCGTGATCAAGGTCGGCGGCCTGTTGCAGGCCGATGTCGAGGGCCTGGCCCTGTACCAGAGCAACGCCCGCGACTACCTGGTGATTTCCAGCCAGGGCAACGACAGCTACCTGGTGCTGGATGCCGAACCGCCGTTCGCTTCCCATGGCGCCTTCCGGGTCAGCCTCAACGCCCGCGCGGGGATCGACGGCGCTTCGGAAACCGATGGCCTGGAAGTCACCTCGGCCAACCTCGGCGGGCCCTGGAGCCAGGGCCTGCTGGTGGTCCAGGACGGGCGCAAGCGCATGCCCGAGCAGACCCAGAACTTCAAGTTCGTGCCCTGGGCCGAGGTCACCCAGGCCCTGAAGCTGCCCTGAGCCGGCGGTCATCACCTTGTCATTTGAATGTCATCGAATAGCCCCGCCAGCCCAGGCGGGCACCCGAGAAGGAGTTCCACCATGCAGGCCACACTCGAACACATGAGCATCTGGGGGCTGATCAGCGATGCCAGCCTGTTGGTCAAGGCGGTGATGCTGACCTTGCTCCTGGCGTCCTTGCTCAGCTGGTACCTGATCATCCAGCGTGGCGCCGTGCTGCGCGGTCGTGAGCTGCGCTTCCAGGCTTTCATCCAGCGTTTTCGCGCCGCCCCCGAGCTGCTGCCGCTGTACCGCGAAGTGGCCAAGGGCAGCGACGCCGAAGGCGGCGTGGAGCCGATCTTTGCCGCCGGCTACCAGGAGTTCAGCCACCTGCGCGGCCAGCCCGGCGGTGCCGGAGAAGGGGTGCTGGAGGGTGTGGAACGGGCCTTGTACGTGGCCATCAGCGAGCAGGAAACCCGCCTGGAAAAGGGCCTGCAGTTTCTCGCCACTGTGGGTTCGGTAAGCCCCTATATCGGCCTGTTCGGCACCGTGTGGGGGATCATGAATTCCTTCCTCGGCCTGTCCCAGGTGCAGCAGGCGACCCTTTCCACCGTGGCCCCGGGCATTGCCGAGGCGTTGATCGCCACCGCCATCGGCCTGTTCGCGGCCATTCCCGCGGTGATTGCCTACAACCGTTTTTCGGCCCGCAGCCAGACCCTGCTGACCCGCTACTACGCCTTTGGCAATGAACTGCAAGTACGCCTGCATCGCACCTTGCAGGGTACCCCGAGCCACCTGGCCGTGGCCGCCTGAGAGAAGGAGCAAGCCGATGTTGACCCGGCCGCAACGCAAGCACGGACCCAAGGCGGAAATGAACGTGGTGCCCTACATCGACGTGATGCTGGTGCTGCTGGTGATCTTCATGGTCACCGCGCCGATGCTCACCCAGGGGGTGAAGATCGAATTGCCCAAGGTCGCCAGCGAAGCCCTGGCCACCGACAGCCGCCAGCAGATCCTCACCCTGTCGGTGCAGGCCGGTGGCGGCTACTACTGGAACCTGGGCAGCGAATTGGACACCCGCAATCAGACCGACAGCGCTGTGGACCTTGAGCAGATGCGCGCCAAGGTGGCCCAGGTGATTGCCCGGCGCGGCGACACCCAGGTGTATATCCGCGCCGACCAGGACGCCGCCTATGCAAGCGTGGTGGCGGCCATGGCCGCGTTGCAGCAGGGTGGGGTACACAACCTGGGGCTGGTGACCGAGGCCCCGCAATGACGGCGATGATCATGCACAACCCCACCGCGATGCCCCTGCGGCCCGAGGCGTCCGGCTTCTGGCGCAACAGCCTGGCGGCCAGCCTGGCCCTGGCCCTGCACGCCGGAGTGCTGGGGGCGCTGGCGCTGGGCTGGTCGGTGGACAAGCCGCAGGTCGAGACGCCGCCGGTACTGACCACCCAACTGGTGATGCTGGCGCCGCCTGCCGCCCCCGCGGAACCGCTGCCGGCGGTGGCCGAGGTGGCGCCACAGCCACCGCCAACGCCACCACCCGCGGCTGCGCCGGAGCCGGCCAGGCCCCGGGTTGACCCCCATGTACAGGCGCAGAAGCTGGAGCAGGCGGCCCTGGCGCGCAAGCGTGTGGAAGACAAGAAACGTGAGCAGGTGCAGGAGCAGCAGCGCCAGCAGCGCGAGCGCCTGGAGGCCGAGCAGCGCCAGCGCGATACCGAGCAACGTGTGGCCCAGGAACAAGCGCAGGCCCAGCGTGCCGAACAGTCGCGGCTGGCTGCCGAGCGCACGCGCCAGCAGGCGGCCCAGGCGGCGGCCGACAGTCGCCAGTACCAGCCCCTGAGCAAGGAGGCCCCGGACTACCCGCAACGGGCCCTGGACAAGAACCTGGAAGGCGACTGCACCGTGGAATACAGCGTCAACCCCCAGGGGCGGGTGGAGAACCCCAAGGTCATCGACGGTTGCCACCCCCTGTTCATGCGCCCGTCCCTGGCAGCGGTGGCGACCTTCCGTTATCAGCCGCGGCTGATCGACGGCCAGGCGGTAACGGTGCCGGCGGTGCGCAACACCTTCCACTACCGGATCAAGTAGGGCGCGGGGCAGGCATGGGCCCGTTGCCATGCAGGCAGCCTCTGGCTGACCGTGCGCGCCCTGGCTGGCCGAGCCTGTCCCCTTGGCTGGCCGCCAATGCCCTCAACCTCGGGGCGCGGGTGTCTTAGTGTGGCCGGGTGTGGTCCGCCGCTGTCGCCGGGGCGGGCCCCTTGCCCTGGCCGCACTGAGGACCGCCGATGCCCACTGTCACCCCCGCCTGTTCGCGCCCGTTGCGGCGCCACTCTTGGCTACCGATTCGTAGCGCCCTGGGCCTGGCCCTGGGGCTGCTGCTGAGCGCCTGCGGCGAGGCTGAACCGCCTGCTGCCGTGCGCCTCGACGCCGCCCGCCAGAGCCCGGCCGACCCGGCCCTGGCCCAGGTCTACGCCAGCAGCTGCCAGCTGTGCCATGCCAACCCGGCCTCCGGCGCGCCCCTGGCCGGCGATGCCAAGGCCTGGGCGCCGCGCCTGGCCCAGGGCGCCGACACCCTGCTGGACCACAGCATCAACGGCTACCAGGGCATGCCGCCCATGGGCCAGTGCATGCAGTGCAGCGAAGAGCAGTTCCTGGCCCTGATCAGCTTCATGTCCGGCCATTCATTCCAATAAAAAGCACAGGTTCCCCCTTCATGGTCATGCACCTTTCCCGACGCCGGCTGCTGCAAGGGGCCGGCGCCCTCGGCGCGTTCAGCGCGTTGTGCAGCAACCCGCTGCTGGCCGAACTGGCCCGCGCCCCGCGGCTGATTCCCTGGCGCAACTGGTCCGGCGCGCAAAGCTGCCTGCCCCAGGCGCGGCTGGCGCCCAAGGACCTGGATGAACTGCGCCAGGTGGTCCGCCAGGCCCCGGGCAAGATCCGCCCGGTGGGTGCCGGGCACTCCTTCAGCGCCCTGGTGCCCACCGACGGCACCTTGCTGTCCCTGGCCTATTTCAACGGCCTGCTGGACCACGACCCCAAGACCCTGCAAGCCGAATTCGCCGCCGGCACGCCCATGTCGCTGATGGGCCCGGCGCTCAAGGAGGTGGGGCAGGCGCTGTGGAACATGGCGGATATCGACTACCAGACCCTGGCCGGGGCGATTGCCACTTCGACCCACGGCACCGGGGTCGGCTTCGGTTCCTATTCGTCCCGGGTCTGCGGGCTGCAACTGGTGACCGCCAGCGGCGAAGTGCTGGACTGCGACCCCCGGCGCAACGCCGAGGTGTTCCACGCCGCCCGGGTCTCCCTCGGCGCGCTGGGGGTGGCGACCCGGGTGCGCCTGCAGAACCGCGCCGCCTATCGCCTGCGGGAAAAACAGTGGATCGGCAAGACCGAGGAACTGCTGGAGGACATGGACAACCTGACCCGCGACAACCAGCACTGGGAAATGCTCGTGGTCACCCACTCCGACTACGCCCTGGCGGTGGCCCTGAACGAAACCACGGAGCCGCCGACCCCGCCCACCGATCCGGCCGAGGAGGGCGGCAACGAGTTCGTCAACCTGATCGAAAACCTCGACAAGTACGTCAGCGACTTCCCCGAGACCCGCCGCCACCTGCTCAACAGCCTGCGCTGGCTGGCGCGCTTCGATGAGCGGGTGGGGGATTCCTACCAGATCTACGCCAACGTGCGCAGCGTGCGCTTCAACGAAATGGAGTACTCGGTGCCGGCGCACCTGGGGCCGGCGTGCCTGCGGGAAATCCTCGCGCTGATCCGCGGCAAGGACCTGCGCACCTGGTTTCCCATCGAGTACCGCTACGTCAAGGCCGACGACATTCCCCTGAGCATGTTCGAAGGTCGCGACAGCTGTTCGATCTCGGTGCACCAGCACTACAGCATGGACCACCACAACTTCTTCGCCGCCGTGGAGCCGATCTTCTGGAAGTACCAGGGGCGCCCGCACTGGGGCAAGCACCACAGCCTCAACGCCCGCACCCTGCAGGGGCTGTACCCGCAATGGTCGGCCTTCGCCAGGGTGCGCCAGGCGCTGGACCCGCAAGGCAAATTCATCAACGCCCACCTGGCCTCGGTGCTGGGTGTGGCGTGAACAGGAGATGCGCACAATGAACCGTCGTCATTTCATGGCCGGCACCCTGGGGGCCGGAGTCTTGCTGGCCGGTGTCGGCGCCTGGCTGCGGCCCGGCGACCGGGGCCTGCCCTACAGCCCGTACTTCGCCGAGCTCAATCGCGAGCTCAAGGCCCACGGGCCAATGCAACCGGTGATGCTGATCGACCTGGATCGCCTGGACCACAACATTGATGTGGTCATGCAGTCGGTGCAGCGCGGCGGCAAGCACCTGCGCCTGGTGGAAAAATCCCTGCCATCTCCCGGGCTCCTGGCCTACATCGCCCAGCGCGCCGGTACCCGGCGCCTGATGTCCTTCCACCAGCCGTTTCTCAACCACGACGCCGAGGTATTTGCCGACGCCGATATCCTCTTGGGCAAGCCCCTGCCGATCCGCGCCGTCGAGCTGTTCTACCAGCAGCTCAAGGGGCCGTTCGACCCGCGCCGGCAACTGCAATGGCTGCTCGATACCCCCGAACGCCTGCAGCAGTACCTGGCGCTGGCCCAGGGCCTGGGCACGCGGATGCGCATCAACATCGAACTGGATGTGGGGCTGCACCGTGGCGGCGTGGCGGACCATGCCGTGCTCGGGCAGATGCTGGCGCTGATCAGCGCCCACCCCCGGCACCTGGAGTTTGCCGGGTTCATGGGCTACGACCCCTTTGTCGACATGGGCGTGCCGGGGATTCTCGGGTCGCCGCAAAGCCTGTTCGATAAGGTCATGCAGCGCTACAACGGCTTTGCCGATTTCACCCGTCAGCAGTACCCGGCGCTATGGCAGGCCGAGCTGACCCTGAACACCGCCGGCAGCCCCAGCTATCGTCGGCACGAGCAGGAAAGCCTGAGCACCGAAGTATCGGTGGGCACCGCACTGCTCAAGCCCAGCCACTACGACCTGGCGTCCCTGGAGCAGCACGTGCCGGCCGCCTTTATCGCCACCCCGGTGCTCAAGAGTACCGGGCCGGTGCGGATCCCGGCCCTGGACGACAAGTCGCGGCTGTTCTCCTGGTGGGACCGCAACCAGCACCAGACCTTCTTCATCTATGGCGGCCACTGGCTGGCGGATTTCGAATCGCCGGCGGGTCTGCAGAGCAACGAGCTGTTCGGTCGCAGCTCCAACCAGGAGATGGTCAACGGCTCCCGCGCCGTGGGCTTGCAAGTGGACGACCAGGTCTTCCTGCGCCCGCAGCAGAGCGAAGCGGTACTGCTGCAGTTTGGCGACCTGCTGGCCCTGCGCGGCGGGCGCATCGTCGAACGCTGGCCGGTGTACTGATCCCACGTATAGCCCTTGCCTGGCGATCCTCCGTCGGAGCGCTGTCGGCCTTAAGAACGCCGCGTCCCTACGGGCCGTTCGCAGCCTGCGGCAGCGGCTACACGAAACGCGTCCCGGCAACCGCCTGTAGCCGCTGCCGAGCCCCGGCGAGGCTGCGCAAAGGCCCGCAGGGCCTTGCCTGGCGATCTCCCGCCGAACCCGCAGCAGCTTCAAGGCTGCCGCGGGTTTCACAGGGCAAAGGGAATGGTCAGCTTGGCCCAGAGCATGTCGCCCTCGGGGCGGTTTTCCACATCGAACTCCTTGGCCCAGCGGATCTCGGCGCTGGCGTACTTGAGAAAGCGCAGGTGCAGCGCCGGGCCGATGGCGAACACTTGCCCGCGTACCCCGTCACTCACGTCCTCGCCCATGAAGGTCACGGTCTTGCCGTTCTGTTTGTCGTCGGTGGTCTGCTTCAGGTAGTAGCCGTTGAGCCCCAGGCTCAGGTCGTCGGTCAGGCGGTAGCTGGCCGAATAGTCGAAGTGCAAGATCTGCCCGGAACGGTAGTGGGTGGCGTGGTTTTCCTGGTTGATGCTGTAGGTGCTCTTGAACGACAGCTCGGTGCGTTCGCTGGGCAGCCAGGTCATGGAGAACAGCGGCTTGTAGGTGGTGAAGTTGTTGCTGGTGTTGGCCAGCCGATCGGCATCGTACTGCCCGGTGGGCAGGGTCACTTCCAAGGCCGCGCCCAGGGTCAGGTCGGGGCCCATGTCCCACAGGATGATCGGCGCGAAGGTGGTATCGCCCATGCTTTCGCGGCGGTCGCTCTGGCCGTACAGCGACACCTGCTGGCGCAGGTAGGGCTGGGCCACGTAGCCCCCCAGGCGCCCGCCCAGGACCCGCAGCGGGCTCAGGTAGTCCAGGCGCGGGATGATCGCGTCGGAGGTGATCCTGACCTCCTGGACCTTGCCGCCAAAGGAGCTGATGTCGAGCTTCCTGGCCTGGTAATGGTTGTAGTAGAGGTTGAAGGCGAACATGTGCTCCGGGAGCTGGTCGGGGCTCAGGGGCAGCACGTAGAAGCCGTCGGTGCCGGGGCCGATATTGTCGACCCCGGATTCGGTGGCCTGGGCATTCAGGCTGGCGCAGGCGGCCAGGGCCACGCCCAGGTGCAGGGAGCGAGTGAGGCGGGTCGGGTGCATGGTTGGGCTCATTCTTATTGTTAGTGGGGGCGCGGCGGCAGGCACGCCGTCCGCCCCATAGAAATAAGCCCTGGGCCGGGCGCGGGGCAGGGTATTGGCGGACAGGGAGGGGGACTTTGTCGGACACTTTGCAATGCTTTGTTACATTCCCCCGTAAAACCCCAGGCAACGGGATATGCTTGAACCGCCGGTGAAGCCTTGGCACCGGTGCCTGACCGACAATAAAAACAGCCGCTCAAGCGGCCCGGAAGCCCACTCCCATGCAGATCAAAGCCGCCGATGCCCACGACCAGCTGGCCCTGGTTTCACCCTTCCTGCTGCAGACCCTGGCGGATGTCGCCGAAGCCAAGGGCGTCAGCGCCGAGCGCCTGTGTCGCGGCCTGGGCTTTACCCTGGACGACCTGCAGGACCCGACCCTGCGCATCTCCTACCGCCAGGCGGTGGCGATGATCGAACGTGCCCTGGCGGCGCTGCCGCAGCAGGGCCTGGGGCTCTGGGTCGGCAGCCGCAATGTGCTGGGCACCCTGGGCCTGCTGGGGCATGCGTTGTCGTTGTGCCGGACCCTGGGCGACGCCTTCGAGCTGGGCATCCGCCATCAGCACACCTCCGGCACCATCGTCAGCGCCGATGTCGGGCGCCAGGGCGAAGAGTTCTTTGTCGAGCTGCAATGCCGCCTGCCCTACGGCGAGGTGCAGATCTTTGCCGCGGAAGAGTTCTTCGCCAGCCTGCTGATCTATGGCCGGGCCCTGGTCAGCGCGGATTTCCAGGCCCTGCGGGTGGAGTTCATGCACGCCGCGCCGGCCTATGCCGAGCTCTATACCCGGTTGCTGGGCCCCCACGTGCAGTTCGGCTGCCTGCAGGCGCGCATGGTGATCGAGGCCCGCTGGTTGCAGGCGCCGCTGCCCAACCATCATCCGGTGGCCCTGCGCCAGGCCCTCAAGCTGCTGGAACTGGAAAGCGCCCAGGTGCACCAGAAGATGGACCTGATCCAGGCGGTGGAGCGCGCCCTGAGCCGGGACCTGCGGGCCGGCAGCCACATCGAGCAGGTGGCGGGGGATTTGAACATGAGCGGGCGCACCCTGCGGCGGCGCCTGACCGAACACGGCCTGACCTTCGAGGCGCTGCTGGAGCGGGTGCGCCAGGCGCGAACCCTGAACCTCTTGGGCAACCCGGAGCTGTCCATCGAACGCATCACCGAAGAGGTCGGCTACAGCGACGTGCGCAGCTTCCGCCGGGCCTTCAAGCGCTGGACCGGGCTGAGCCCCAGCGCCTTTCGCGAAGAGGCGGCGCTGCATTGAAGGCCGCCCTGTAGCCGCTGCCGAGCCCGCGAGGCTGCGCAAAGGCCCGCAGGGCCTTGCTTGGCGATCTCCCGTCGAACCTTGAGCGGCCTCAAGATCCCCGCGTCTGCTGCGTCGCAATGCCGCCCATGCCGTTCTCAGCCTGCGGCAGCGGCTACACAACCCCGGCCCGGCCTTTCCACCACGGCCTTGCAACGTCGCCGCGCAAGCGGCGACAAGCCTTGCCCGTTTCGACGCTGACGCCGGCAGCCCATGGCGGTAAACTTCTGCGCCTTTATTCAGGAGTTCCCATGAGTTACTACCAGCCCGGCATCCTCGCTGCACCCGTTCCGTCCCAGGCTCGCCACCTGTTCTTTGCCCTTGAGTCCATCGAGGCGTTGCCCCAGGCCCTCGACCAGTTGCTGGCACGGGTGGATGGCGCAACGGCGGTGGCAGGTTTTGGCGCGTCACTGGTCAAGGCCCTGGGCGCGCGAGTGCAGGGGCTCAAGGCGTTCCCGGCGCTGACCGGCGTGGGCGTGGACAACCCTTCGACCCAGCACGCGCTGTGGGTCTGGCTGCACGGTGATGATCGCGGCGAGCTGCTGCACCGCAGCAACGAGCTGGCGGCCGCCCTGGCCCCGGCCTTGCGCCTGGTCGGCATGAACGAGACCTTCCGCCACAAGACCGGCCACGACCTCACCGGTTATGAAGACGGCACCGAAAACCCTCAGGACGAAGCCGCCGTGGCCGCCGCACTGGCCGAGGGCGAAGACGGCCTGCGCGGTGGCAGCTTTGCCGCGATCCAGCAGTGGCAGCACGACTTCCAGGGGTTTGCCGCGATGCACCAGCAAGAGCGCGACCACATCATGGGCCGGCGCCTGAGCGACAACGAAGAACTGGACGACGCGCCGGTCTCGGCACACGTCAAGCGCACCGCCCAGGAAAGCTTCGCCCCGGAAGCCTTTCTCGTGCGCCGCTCGATGCCGTGGATCGAAGGTGACAAGGGTGGCCTGATGTTCCTTGCCTTCGGCCACACCCTGAACGCCTTCGAAGCCCAACTGCGGCGCATGAGCGGCCTGGAAGACGGCATCACCGACGGCCTGTACCGCATGAGCCGGCCGATCACCGGGGGCTACTACTGGTGCCCGCCGCTGCACAACGGCCAGCTCGACCTGCGCGCGCTGCAAGCGTCGAAATGAACACCGGGGCCGAGCCGCTGCGGACCGTGCGCTGGGGCATGATCGGTTGCGGCAGTGTCACCGAGCGCAAGAGTGGCCCGGCCTTCTACAAGGTTCCGGGTTCGGCGCTGGTGGCGGTGATGGGCCGCCGCCCCGAGGCGGTGCGCGACTATGCACAGCGCCACGGCATTGCCCGCTGGTACACCGATGCCCAGGCCCTGATCGACGACCCCGAGGTGGACGCGGTGTACATCGCCACGCCCCCCGACAGCCATTACGCCTACAGCCTGCAAGTGGCTGCCGCCGGCAAGCATTGCTGCGTGGAAAAACCCATGGCCCTGCATGCCGGGCAAAGCCTGGCCATGCAGCAGGCCTTCGAGCAGGCCGGGCTGCATCTGTTCGTCTCCTATTACCGGCGTTCCTTGCCGCGCTTTGCGCAGGTGCGGCAATGGCTGGCGGATGGGCGTATCGGGGAGGTCCGGCACCTGCACTGGAGCCTGAGCAAGGCTGCCTCCGAGGCCGACCGCAGCGGCGCGGCCAACTGGCGGACCGACCCGCAAGTGGCCGGCGGCGGTTATTTCGCCGATTTGGCCAGCCATGGCCTGGACCTGTTCCAGTACCTGCTGGGCGATATCGTCGAGGTGGCCGGCTTCAGCACCCGCCAGGCCGGGCTGTATGCCGCCGAGGATGCGGTCAGCGCCAGTTGGCGCTTCGCCTGTGGGGCGCTGGGCAGCGGCGCCTGGAACTTCGTCGCCGACCGCCGGGTAGACCGAGTGGAAATCATCGGCAGCCAGGGGCGCATCACTTTTTCCGTGTTCGACGAGCATCCGCTGCAACTTGAAGCCGAAGAGACCCTGAACCTGTTCATCGACAACCCCGCGCACATCCAGTGGCATCACGTGCAGGGCATGAACGCCCATATCCGCGGCCAGATCCGGCACCCGGCCCTGGCCAGCGAAGCCCTGAAGACCGACCGGGTGATGGACCGCATCCTGCAGCGCGGCTGATCCCAGGGCGCATGCCTGTCGGGCCCCTTCGCCGGCAAGCCGGCTCCTACGGGGTTTGTGGGGCGCATTGCCGGCGTGTTCCTGCGGGCTTTTGTAGGCGCTGGCTTGCCAGCGAAGGCGGCCTTGAGGCGGGTGCCAGTCGTTCGGGCCCCTTCGCCGGCAAGCCGGCTCCTACGGGGGCGGGCGGCTGGTCGCTCAGAAGGTCTTCTTGACGCTGGCCACCCAGGTCGCTCCGCACAGGTCGCTGAAGCCGTAGTTGCTGGTGCACTGGCTGCGGGACAGGTCGGTGTCGATGTAGCTCAGGCCCAGTTCCAGACCGGCCATTTCCCGGGTCAGTTTGGCTTCCCATTCGTGGTAGCTGTCCTCGCCCTGGCCCGAGGCGCGGATCAGCCGCGGATCCTTGAAGTCCATCTGGCCGTAGCGCAGTTGCAGCCCCAGTTCCAGGGGCAGTCGGGTCTCGTAGCCAAGGTAGCGGTACAGGGTGCTCTGCTGGCTGTCGATGCCGGGGGCATCGTCGGAGTAATAGGCCCCCAGCTTGACCCCGTAGACGCTGAGGATGCCGTACACCTCGCTCTGGTTGAACTGGGCTTCCCGGGGGTAGCTGTACTTCAGGTAGCCCAGGTCCAGGCTGATGTCTGCGCTGGCCTGCCACAGCCAGCCGCCGTAGTAGTCGACTTCCTGGCGGGTCTTCAGACCACCGCCGAAATCGACGTTGGAGCTCCAGGTGCCCAGGTACAGGCCGCTGCTGTGCAGCAGGGTCACGGCCGCCTGGGCCGCGGGGTCGTTCTGGGTCTGGGAGATGCCGCGGGTGCGGTAGTCGCTGGCCAGGGTCAGCTCCAGCTCCACGGCCAGGTCGTCGGTCAGGGGCAGGGCGTGGCGGGCCTGCGGCAGCAGGCACACGGCGCCCAGGGTGAGCAGGGTGAGGGTCTTCATGGGTATCCCGTTGTTGTGATTGTTATGGGGGAGCGGGCAAGGCGGCGCCGTACCCCGGCGTCACCAGGGCGCGGGGCAGGCGGTGCAACGGTGGAGCGGGGTCAGAGCGGGCGGCTGTAGATCTCGCGGCCGGCGAACCAGGTCTGCAGCACCTGGGTTTCATGCAGGGCCTTTTCGTCCACGGTAAACACGTCGCGGTCGAGGACGATGAAGTCGGCCTGCTTGCCGGCCGTCAGCGAGCCGATCTGCTGTTCCAGGCCCAGGGTGCGCGCGGCATGCTGGGTGTAGGCATAGAACAGGGTTTCGCGGTCCAGGCGTTCGTCGGCGTTGAGCACCCCCAGTGGCCCCTGGCGGGTGATGGCCTGGGCCATGGCGTTCCACGGGTTGGGCGACGACACCGGCCAGTCGCTGGCGCCGGCGATGGTCGCGCCCTGTTTGAGCAGCGAGTGCGCCGGGTACTGGTAGCGGAACGCCAAGGCGCTGACGTAGGGCTTGATCATGTCCAGGGTGTAGTCGTCGGCCGAGGCCCAGAGCAGTTGCATCGAGGCAATCACGTTGAGCGGCTTGAAGCGGGCGAACTCCTTGGGGTTGACCATCTGCAGGTGGGTGATGGAGTGGCTGATGCCGCTCTGGCGATCCTTGCGCGCCTGCTCGATGCCGTTCAGCGACTCACGCACCGCACGGTCGCCGATGGCGTGGATGTGCACCAGCCAGCCGCGCTGGTCGATGGCGCTGACCAGTTCGCCAAAATGCGCCGGGTCGATCAGCAGTTCGCCGGGTTTGTGCGAGTTGCTGTAGGGCTCGAGCATCGCCGCGCTCTGCGCCGGGTATTCGATCACCCCGTCGGCGAAGATCTTGATGCCCGGCAGGGTCAGGTTGGGAATGCCCTGGAACTGTTGGCGCACCTTGTCCAGGGTGTCGAGGTCGGCCGGCCGGCTGCGGGGGTTGGCCACCAGCAGGGCGGCGACGTGGGCGGTCATCCCGCCGCTCTCGGCCAGGGCCTTGTAGGCCGGCAGCACGCCGACGGTGTGCTCGGTGGGCTTGAGGGCGAACACCGCTTCGCCGGGGGCGGCGTTGGCGGCCGGGTCCATCCAGGCGGTAATCCCCAGGCTGTTGTTGTAATGCAGGGCCGACTGCGCGGCGCGCAGCATCTGCTCGGGCCCCGGCACCGGCATTTTCGCGGCCACCCGGTCCCAGCCAGCGTCCACCAGGAAACCGTTGGGGCGGCCGTCGGGCAGTTGGCCGATGGTGCCGCGCTCGGCCTCGGGCAGGCTCTTGAGCAGGGCGGCGTCGATGCCGGCGCGCTGGAGCATGAAGTCATTGGCCCAGGCGGTATGGTGATCGCTGCCGGTGAACACCACCGGCACGCTGGCCCATTCACCCTGGTTGAAGCGCTGGCCCAGGGCCTGGGCCTGGGCCCAGTAGGTCGAGCTCATGCCGGCGATGCTGAGCACGTCGGCATGCCGGGCGCTGCCGTCGTCACGCCAGGCGCGCAGGCGTTTTTCCAGTTCGTCGAGGCTGACCACCTCGTCCTGCAGGTTGGCGCCGGTCATTTCCAGGCCACCGAAGATCGCGTGGGAGTGGGTGTCGATCAGGCCCGGCATCAGGGTCTTGCCGCCCAGGTCGACGACCCGGGTGTGGCTGTCGATCAGTGCCTTGATCTGCGCATCGCTGCCGGCTTGCAGGACCTTGCCGTTCTCCACCGCCAGGGCCTGGACCTTGGGCTGGGCGCGGTCGGCGGTGAAGACCTGGCCGTTGAGCAGCACCAGGTCGGCGGCGGCCATGGCTTCCAACGAGGCAAAACTCATGGCGGCCAGTAACAGCGTGGGGGTCAATCTTTTCATTGAACATTTCCTTGTTATTGCGTCTGATCGCCAGCTTAGGGACTGCCCGCAGCGGGCAGAACGGCTGCTTCACGAAAAACATTTTTGCCTGGGTGGAAAAACCATGGACAAGTTGAATGCCTTGAAGATGTTCGTGGTCACCGCCCAGCTGGGCAGTTTCAGCCGGGCGGCGGAGCAGTTGGGCAAGACCCCCTCGGCCCTGACCAAGGCGGTCAACCACTTGGAGGCCGAGCTGGGTTCGCGCCTGTTCGAGCGCAGTACCCGGCGCATCGTGCTCACCGAAATCGGCCGGCTCTACCTGGAGACCGCGCGCCAGGTGCTGCAGCGGCTGGAAGAGGTGGGCGAGGAGGTGGAGCAGTTGCAGCACGGTCTGCGCGGCAACCTCAAGGTCACCGCGCCGCTGGCCTACGGCCAGGCATTCCTGGATCAGGTGTGTGGCGGTTTTCTTGAGCAGTACCCGCAGATCAATCTGCAAGTGGACCTGTGCGACGAGTTCGTCAACCTGCTGGAAAGCGGCTACGACCTGGCCCTGCGCGAAGGCCATGACGACCTGCCGGGGCTGATTGCCCGGGTGGTCGGGAGCAACCGCCTGGCCCTGTGCGCCAGCCCGGCCTACCTGGCGCGCAAGGGCCGGCCGGTGACCCCGCAGACCCTCGAAGAACATGAATGGCTGCTGTATCGCCACCCCTTGCTCAGCCGGGAGTTCTGGTGGGTCGAGCGCGACGGCCAGCGCCTGAGCCTGCCCCAGCCCCAGGCACCACGCCTGCGCAGTGACAATTACGACCTGCTGCTGGCCAATGCCCTGGCCGGGCGCGGCCTGTTGCACACGCCGCTATGGAGCGCCGCACCGTACCTGGCCGACGGGCGCCTGGTGCGGGTGATGGCCGACTACGCGATCGACCCGGACAGCTTCGGGCCGCACATCCTCGCGGTGTACCCCAGCCACCGGCGAGCGACCGCCAAGGTGCAGGCATTCATCGACTATGTCAGTGGCTTCCTGGCCAGCCGTGGCCTGGACTGATTGGCGGTTCTTGTCAGATAAATCCGAGAGGAGTACAAATGTACTCCATGACGACTTTATCTCCCCGCCGCAGTGCCATCCTGACCTTTATCCGCGAGCGCATCGCCGATCACGGCCAGCCCCCGAGCCTTGCTGAAATCAGCCAGGCGTTCGGTTTCGCCTCGCGCAGCGTGGCGCGCAAGCATGTGCTGGCGCTGACCGAGGCCGGGTTCATCGAGGTCAACCCGCATCAGGCCCGGGGCATTCGCCTGCTCAACCAGCCGCGGCGCCCCGAGCTGCTGGAAATTCCGGTGCTGGGGCGGGTGGCCGCCGGTGCGCCGATTGGCGTCGATGCCGACATACACGGCCAGTTGCTGCTGGACCCGGGGATGTTCTCCCGCACTCCGGATTACCTGCTGCGGGTCCAGGGCGATTCGATGATCGACGACGGCATCTTCGACGGTGATCTGGTGGCAGTGCGCCGCAGCAGTGAGGCGCGCAACGGCCAGACCGTGATCGCCCGCCTCGACGGTGAGGTGACCATCAAGCGTTTCGAGCGCAAGGGGCAGGGCATTCGCCTGTTGCCGCGCAATCCGGCCTATCAGCCGATCGAGGTCACGGCCGACCACGAACTGTTTATCGAAGGCGTGTTCTGCGGTCTGGTGAGGCAAGGCTGATGGGCGCCGTGGTCGCACTGGATTCGCTGTTCAATGCCGGGCGGGTGTGGAAAGGCCGCCCGGCCGCCGCGCCTGCCAGCCCGCAGCCCACCGGCCATGCCGCCCTGGATGCGGTGCTGCCTACGGGCGGCTGGCCGGAAGCGGCACTGACCGAAATCCTCATTGCCGCCCAGGGTCTGGGCGAGCTGCAACTGCTGTGGCCGAGCCTGGCGCGGCTGAGTGCGGCGGGGGAGCGCATCGTGCTGGTGGCGCCGCCGTTCGTGCCCTATCCCCAGGCCTGGCAGAACGCCGGGGTGGATGTGCGCCAGTTGTCGATCATCCAGGCCGGGGAGCGTGATGCCCTGTGGGCCGCCGAGCAGTGCCTGCGTTCCGGCAGTTGCGGCGCGGTGCTGTGCTGGCCGCAGCAAGCCGACGATCGCGCCCTGCGGCGCCTGCAGGTGGCGGCGGAAAGCGGCCAGACCCTGGCCTTTGCCTACCGCCCCCTGGAGACGGCGCGCAACCCCTCGCCGGCGGCCTTGCGAATTGCCGTGCAAGGCCGTCCCGGGCAGTTGCGGGTGCTCAAGTGCCGGGGCGGGCTGGCCCATCCGGCGCCTATCGCCTGGCCCGCCGGGCACTGAGGTTGGCATGCGTTGGGTGTGCATCCTGTTCCCGCAATTGGCGCTGGACGCAGTCTTGCGTCAGCGCGCCGAACCCGAGGCGCCCCTGGCGCTGCTCAGCGGCACCCCGCAGCGCCGGGTGATCCAGGCGGTGAACGCCGCCGCTCGCGAACTGGGCCTGCGCCCCGGGCAATCCCTGACCGCCGCCCAGGCCCTGACCAAGGCCTTTGCCAGCGCCGAATACGACCCCCGGCAGATCGAGCACTGGCAGCAGTTTCTTGCGGCCTGGGCCTATGGCTTCAGCTCCCAGGTCAGCGTCGCCTATCCGCGCACCCTGGTGCTGGAGATCGAATCCAGCCTGGGCCTGTTCGGCCCCTGGCCGCAGTTGGAAGCGCGCCTGCGCCGTGAATTGCAGGCCCTGGGCTTTCGCCACCGGATCGTCGCCGCCCCCAACCCAGCGGCGGCCCGGGTCCTGGCCAATGCCTATGACGGCTTGGCGGTGGCCGACTGCGAGGCCCTGGCCCAGGCCCTGGGGGCCATGCCCATCGAGCGCCTGGGGCTGGCCCCGGAGCAGGCCACGGCCCTGTCGCGCATGGGGGTGCGCAGCTTCCAGCAACTGCGGGAGCTGCCCCGGCCCAGCCTGGCCCGGCGTTTTGACGGCAGCTTGCTCAAGCACCTGGATACCCTGCTCGGCGAGCGCCCGCTGGGGCTGGCCTTCTATCAGCCGCCGGACCGCTTCGACCTGCGCATCGAGCTGAATTTCGATGTGCAGTCCCATCAAGCGCTGCTGTTTCCCCTGCGCCGGCTCACCGCCGACCTGGCGGCCTTTCTCTGTGGTCGCGACAGTGGCGTGCAGCGCTTTGCCCTGCACCTGGAGCACGCCGAAGGCGCCGACACCCTGATTCCGGTGGGGCTGCTCAGCGCCGAGCGCGACCCGGCGATGCTGTTCGAACTGGCCCGTGGGCGCCTGGAACAGATCCAGGTGCCGGCGCCGGTGCGCAACCTGCGGCTGGTGGCCGAGGACCTGCCGCTGTTCGTGCCCCAGCACAGCGAGCTGTTCGACGAGCGCCCGCAGCAGAACCTGCCCTGGGAGCAGTTGCGCGAACGCCTGCGGGCGCGCCTGGGGGATGACGCGGTGCAGGGCCTGGGGCATCGCGCCGATCACCGCCCGGAGCGCAGTTGGCAGGCGCAGACCGATTCGCGCCCGTGCCCGGCCACCCCCGGGCTGCGCCGCCCCGGCTGGCTGTTCACCGAACCCCAGGTGCTGGGCGAGGGCTCGGTGCGCATCCTCATGGGCCCGGAGCGGATCGAGTCCGGCTGGTGGGACGGTGCCGATGTGCGCCGCGACTACTACCTGATCGAAACCGCCGCCGGCCAGCAGGGCTGGGCCTATCGTCAGGTCGGCGAGCCCGGGCCGCTGCTGTTGCAGGGCTGGTTCGCATGAACGCCTACGCCGAGCTGCACTGCCTGTCCAACTTCAGCTTCCAGCGCGGCGCCTCCAGTGCCGCCGAATTGTTCCAGCGTGCCAAGGCCCTGGGCTACCAGGCCCTGGCGATCACCGACGAGTGCACCCTGGCGGGAATCGTCCGGGCCTGGCAGGCCTCACGCGATACGGGCCTCAAGCTGATCGTCGGCAGTGAAATGCAGGTCGAGGACGGCCCGCGGCTGGTGCTGCTGGTGGAAGACCTGGCGGGTTACCAGGGCCTGTGCCGGTTGATCACCCGGGCCCGGCGCCGAGCCGAGAAGGGCAGCTATCGCCTGCTGCGCGAGGACTTCGCCGAACCCTTGCCGGGGCTGCTGGCCCTGTGGCTGACGGGCGCCGGCGAGCCGCTGGTCCAGGGCCGCTGGTTGCAGCAGGTGTTCCCCCAGCGCCTGTGGCTGGCGCTGGAGCTGCATTGCGGCCAGGACGATGCCCGGCACCTGCAACAGCAACTGGCCCTGGCCCGGCAACTGGGGCTGCCGGCCGTGGCCTGTGGCGATGTGCACATGCACGTGCGCGGGCGCCGGGCGCTGCAGGACACCATGACCGCGATCCGTCATCACCTGCCGGTGGCCGAGGCCGGGCAACGCCTGTTCGCCAACGGCGAGCGCCACCTGCGGCCCGTCGAAGTGCTGCAAGGCCTGTACCCCCAGGCCCTGCTCGACGAGTCGCTGGCCATCGCCGGGCGCTGCGCTTTCGACCTCGGCCAACTGCGCTACCAATACCCCCGGGAGCTGGTGCCCGAGGGCCACGACGCTGGCTCCTGGCTGCGGGTGCTGACCCAGCGCGGCATCGTGCGCCGCTGGCCCGCTGGTGCCCGGGCCGAGGTACTGAAGCAGATCGACAAGGAGCTCACGCTGATCTGCGACCTGGGCTACGAGAGTTATTTCCTCACCGTGCACGACATCGTCGACTTCGCCCGGCGCCAGCACATCCTCTGCCAGGGCCGGGGCTCGGCGGCCAACTCGGTGGTGTGTTTCGCCCTCGGCATCACCGAGATCGACCCGGACCGCTCGACCTTGCTGTTCGAGCGTTTCCTGTCGCGTGAACGCAACGAGCCGCCGGACATCGACGTCGACTTCGAGCACGAGCGCCGCGAAGAGGTGCTGCAGTATGTGTTCCAGCGCTATGGCCGGCACCGCGCGGCGCTGACCGCGGTGGTCAGCACCTACCACGGCGCCGGGGCGGTGCGGGATGTGGCCAAGGCCCTGGGCCTGCCGCCGGATCAGGTCAATGCCCTGGCCGACTGCTGCGGCCACTGGAGTGACACGCCGCCCAGCGTCGAGCGCCTGCAGGAGGCCGGGTTCGATCCCCAGAGCCCGGTGCTGCGCCGGGTCCTGAGCCTGACCGGGCAGTTGATCGGCTTTCCCCGGCACCTGTCCCAGCACCCCGGCGGTTTCGTGATTTCCCAGCAGCCCCTGGACAGCCTGGTGCCGGTGGAGAACGCGACGATGGCCGAGCGTACGGTGATCCAGTGGGACAAGGACGACCTGGACATGGTCGGCCTGCTCAAGGTGGATATCCTCGCCCTGGGCATGCTCAGCGCCATCCGCCGCTGTTTCGACCTGATCCACGGCTACCGCGGCCAGCGCTACAGCCTCACCAGCATTCCGCCTGAAGACCCCGCCACCTACGAAATGATCGGCCGCGCCGACACCATCGGCGTGTTCCAGATCGAATCCCGGGCGCAGATGTCGATGCTGCCCCGGCTCAAGCCGCAGAACTTCTACGACCTGGTGATCGAGGTGGCCATCGTCCGGCCCGGGCCGATCCAGGGCGGCATGGTCCATCCCTACCTGCGCCGGCGTAACCGCCAGGAGCCGGAAACCTATCCGTCTCCGGAGCTGGAGGGCGTGCTCAAGCGCACCCTGGGAGTGCCGCTGTTTCAGGAACAGGTGATGCAGATCGCCATTGTCGCCGCCGACTACACCCCGGGGGAGGCCGACCAGTTGCGCCGCTCCATGGCCGCCTGGAAGCGCCACGGCGGCCTGGAACCGCACCGCGAACGGCTGCGCAAAGGCATGCGCAAGAACGGCTACAGCGACGAGTTCGCGGCGCAGATCTTCGAGCAGATCAAGGGCTTTGGCAGCTACGGCTTTCCCGAATCCCATGCCGCCAGCTTTGCCTTGCTGACCTACGCCAGTTGCTGGCTCAAGTGCCACGAACCGGCGGCCTTCGCCTGTGCCCTGATCAACAGCTGGCCCATGGGCTTCTACAGCCCCGACCAGATCCTCCAGGACGCCCGGCGCCATGGTTTGCAGGTTCTTGCGGTGGATGTGGGCGCCAGTGACTGGGACTGCAGCCTGGAGCCGATTCCTGTCCAGCCTGCACGCGCTGGAAATGGCCCCCCCGGGCAGCCGGCCCTGCGCCTGGGGCTGCGGATGATCAAGGGCTTTCGCGAGGACGATGCCCGGCGCATCGAACGTGCCCGCCGGCAACGGGCCTTTGTCGATATCGCCGACCTGGGCGAGCGGGCCCGCCTGGATGTCCGCGCCCAGGAATTGCTGGCCGATGCTGGCGCCTTGCAGGCGCTGGCCGGGGATCGCTATCGGGCACGCTGGGAAGTGGCCGGGGTGGAAAGACAGCTGGGGCTGTTCGCCGGCCTGCCGAGCCAGGAGGAAGCGCCGGTAGCGTTGCCCCGGCCCAGTGTCGGCGAAGACCTGCAGGCGGATTACCACAGCCTGGGCACCACCCTCGGGCCGCACCCCCTGGCGCTGCTGCGCCCGCAGCTTGCGGCCCGGCGCTGCCGCAGCTCGCGCGACTTGCTGGCGGTGGAGCACGGGCGTTCGGTGAGCGTGGCCGGGCTGGTCACCGGGCGCCAGCGGCCGGGCACCGCCAGCGGGGTGACCTTCGTGACCCTGGAAGACGAGTTCGGCAACGTCAATGTGGTGGTCTGGCGCGACCTGGCCGAGCGCCAGCGCCGGGTGCTGGTGGGTGCGCAGTTGCTCAAGGTCGACGGCACCCTGGAAACCGAGGGCGAGGTGCGCCACCTGATTGCCGGGCGCCTGAGTGACCTGAGCCCGCTGCTGGATGGCATTCACGTACGCAGCCGCGACTTTCGCTGATGTAGCCGCTGCCGAGCCCGGGCGATGCTGCGAAAAGGCCCGCAGGGCCTTGCTTGGCGGTCTCCCGCCGGAACCCCGGCGTCCTCAAGACCGCCGCGTCTGCTGCGTCGCAATGCCGCCCAAGCCGTTCGTCCGAACGCGGCCCGAGCCTGCGGCAGCGGCTACACGAAACGCGGATCGGCAGTGGCCTGCCGCTTTGCTATCCCCCGAGTCTGTGGCAATGGTTACAGAATGACGCCAAGGTTTTTTATTCCTTTTCGCACTGATGGCGCTTTGGCATAATCGCCGCCGATGATGCCCCCTGCATCAAGTTTCAGAACGCTCGGCCGACGACTTTCGAGCCTGCACAGACTGGGGCCGCAGACGTGCGGCAGGGCGCAAGTGCATCTAGACAGTGCACCCAAATGGATACTCAAGAAGGAACATAGAGTGAGAGTGATCTCGAAGTTGATGTTGTCCGCTGTAGCACTGGCGGTGCTGGCGGGCATGAGCGGTTGCGCCACGGAAAGCTCCCGGGCCTTGCCGGTGGAGAAGGTCCAGAGCGCCAGCCAGGTATGGACCGGAGCCCGGGTGCCGATGGCCGTGGGCAAGTTCGACAACCGCTCCAGCTACATGCGCGGAATCTTCTCCGATGGCGTCGACCGCCTCGGCGGCCAGGCCAAGACCATCCTCATCACCCACCTGCAGCAGACCAACCGCTTCAGCGTGCTGGACCGCGACAACATGGGCGAGATCCAGCAGGAAGCGGCCATCAAGGGCCAGGCGCAGAAGCTCAAGGGCGCGGACTTCGTGGTCACCGGCGATGTCACCGAGTTCGGTCGCAAGGAAACCGGCGACCACCAGCTGTTCGGCATCCTCGGCCGCGGCAAGACCCAGGTGGCCTACGCCAAGGTGGCGTTGAACATCGTCAACATCAGCACCTCCGAAGTGGTCTATTCGACCCAGGGCGCTGGCGAGTACGCCTTGTCCAACCGTGAAGTGATCGGCTTCGGTGGCACCGCTGCCTACGATTCGACCCTCAACGGCAAGGTCCTCGACCTGGCCATGCGCGAGGCGGTCAACCGTATGGTCGAGGCCATCGACGCCGGCGCCTGGAAACCGGGCCGCTGATCACACAGCTGACAGGGAGAAGTGCAAGCATGTCGAAGACGATGATGGCGCGGCCAATGATGGCCGGCGCCTTGCTGGGCTGTGTGCTGCTGGCCGGTTGCAGCGGGCCGAAGACGCTGTACCAGTGGGAAACCTACCAGGCCCAGACCTACGAGTACTTCAAGGGCGAGGAGGCCCGGGAGGCCCAGGTCGAGGCCCTGGAGCGCGACCTGCAGAAGATCAAGTCCACCGGCAAGGCCGTGCCGCCGGGCTACCACGCCCACCTGGGCATGCTCTACGCGAGCCTGGGCAAGGATGACCAGATGGTGCAGCAGTTCAATACCGAGAAGGCGCTGTTCCCCGAATCCGCCTCGTACATGGACTTCCTGCTCAAGAACGCCAAGAAGGGAGCCGCCCAATGAGCCTGATGACCCTGCGCAACCTGCTGGGCCTGTTGGCCGTGAGCCTGCTGGTGGGCTGCGCCGCGCCCAGGAGCGTGGACTACTCGGCCTACAAGCAGGCCCGGCCGAAGTCGATCCTGGTGCTGCCGCCGCTCAATGAATCGCCGGACATCAAGGCCACCTACAGCATGCTGTCCCAGGTGACCTTTCCCCTGGCCGAAGCCGGTTACTACGTGATGCCGATCGCGGTGGTGGATGAAACCTTCCGCCATAACGGCCTGACCAACCCGGCAGACATCCACGGCCTGGCGCCGGCCAAGCTCAACGAGATCTTCGGCGCCGACGCCGGCCTGTACATCACGGTCAAGGAATACGGCACCAGCTACATGCTGATCAGCAGCGCCACCGTGGTCACCGCCAGCGCCACCCTGGTGGACCTGAAGACCGGCACCACGTTGTGGACCGGCAGCGCCCGCGCCTCCAGTGAGGAAGGCAACAACGGCAACAACGGTGGCCTGGTGGGCATGCTGATCACCGCTGCGGTGAAGCAGATCATCAACACCAGCACCGACGCCGGCCATCCGATTGCCGGCATCACCAGCCAGCGCTTGCTGTCGGCCGGGCAACGCACCGGCTTGCTGTACGGTCCGCGTTCGCCGAAATACGGCACCGACTGAGGGGCAGGGAGCGGGCAATCCGCTCTTTTTCAGGCGGCGCCTGTCGGCGTCCGCCTGGAACCCGGGCCATCGCCTATTCTGTCTTTGCAGTCGCGCGAAGGGCGTTGCCCGACGGCATGGCCGACCAGTGGCGAAGCCGATCCCGGCCCTGGTGAAACCATCCGCGTGCACCGTGCTCAAAGGCTCTGGAGGCTGCGTCGCGGCCTCTTGAAAACCCACGCTGTGCCACGTTCTTCGTAGAGTCCGCTCATGCCGTTCTTATCTGATCATCACGGGTGCCAGGGGTGGAAGGGCGAAATGGCCGAGCGCATCCGTGCCTTCGACTGGTCCGCCACCAGCCTCGGGGCGTTGCAGCACTGGAGCCACAGCCTGTGCAGCACGGTGCAACTGATGCTCGGCTCGCCGCTGCCGATGGTGATGCTCTGGGGCCCCCTGGGCTACATGATCTACAACGATGCCTATGCCGAGTTCGCCGGCGGCCGCCATCCCTACCTGCTGGGCTGCGCCGTGGAGATGGGCTGGCCGGAGGTTGCCGAGTTCAACCGCGGGGTGATGAACACCTGCCTCAGCGGCGGCACCCTGTCCTATCACAACAAGGAACTGGTGCTGCTGCGCAACGGGGTGCCGGAAGACGTCTGGATGGACCTCTACTACAGCCCGGTGGCGGGGGACGACCAGGCTCCGGCCGGGGTCATCGCCATTGTCGTGGAAACCACCGCCCATGTGATTTCCGAGCGCCGCCGCCAGGCCGCGGAGGCCGCCTACCGGGCGGAGAACGAGCGCGTGCAGCTGGCGCTGAATGCCGGTGCGTTGCTGGGCTCCTTCGTCTGGGACGTCCAGGCCGACGTGCTGTCTTGCGACGAGCGATTTGCCCGGACCTTTTCCTACCCGGCGGACCAGCCCCTGGACAACCTGCCGATCGATATCACCGAAAGCCGCATCCACCCCGATGACCTGCCGCGCATCAAGGAACTGGCCCGGTACAGCGTGACCCAGGGCGGGCCCTACAACGCCGAATACCGGGTGCGCCGCGAGGACGGCAGCTACACCTGGGTGCTGGCCTGTGGCCGTTGCGAGTTCGACGAGTCGGGCCAGGCCTTGCGTTTCCCCGGGGTGCTGATCGATATCCAGGAGCGCAAGATCGCCGAGGAAGCCCTGCGCCAACTGACCCGCAATCTGGAGCAGCGGGTGCTGGAGGAGGTCAACGCGCGGCTCAGCGCCGAGGAGCAACTGCGCCAGGTGCAGAAACTCGAAGCCATTGGCGGCCTGACCGGCGGCGTGGCCCATGATTTCAACAACCTGCTGCAGGTGATCGCCGGCAACCTGCATCTGCTGTCCCGCCACGAAGCGGGCAACGCCAATGTGCAGCGGCGCACAGCCGCCGCGCTGACGGCGGTGGAGCGCGGCGCCAAGCTGTCGAACCAACTGCTGGCCTTTGCCCGGCGCCAGCCGCTGTCACCGGCCAGCTACAACCCGCGGCACCTGTACGAGGGCCTGGGGGAGTTGCTGCAGCGGGCCCTGGGCGAAACCATTTGCATCGATGTGCAATTGCCCGCCGAGCCCTGGTGCATCCATGTGGATCGCAACCAGTTGGAAAACGCCGTGCTCAACCTGGCGATCAATGCCCGGGATGCCCTGGGCGGCGAGGGGCGGATCCTCATCAGCGCCGAGAACCAGGTGCTGGATTCGCACTTCTGCGCCGGCAAGGGCATCGCTGCCGGCGAGTACCTGTGCCTGAGTGTGGCTGACGATGGCCCGGGCATGCCCGCCGAGGTGCTCAAGCAGGCCTTCGAACCCTTCTTCACCACCAAGGCCGACGGTCATGGCACGGGCCTGGGCTTGAGCATGGTGTTCGGTTTCGTCAAGCAGAGCGGCGGCCATATCGAGATCTTCAGCAGCCCGGGGCAGGGCACCCGGGTGCAGATGTACTTTGCCCGCAGTGCCGAACCTACGCTGCAGCAGGCGCCGCGCCCGGGTCAGCGGGCGGGTGGTGGCGAGGAAAGCATCCTGGTGGTGGAGGACAACGCCGAGGTGCGCAGCGCCGCGGTGGAAATGCTCGAACACGAGGGCTACCGGGTGCGCACCGCGAGCAATGGTGACGCTGCCATGCAACTGCTGCTGGACGGGCTCAAGGTCGATCTGATCTTCACCGACGTGGTGATGCCCGGTCTGATCAAGAGCACGGATCTGGCCACCTGGGCCAAGACCCAGGCACCGCCGATCGCGGTGCTGTTCACCTCGGGGCACACCCGCGACATGATTTCGCGCAACCACCAGCTCAGCCCCGACACCCACCTGCTGAGCAAGCCCTACGGGCCTGCAGACCTGAGCGCCATGGTGCGTTCGGTGCTGGAGGCCTGAGCGGCGCCTGGCGCCAAGTGTGAAGCAGCGCATAAAAATCCCCAGGGAGCGACGACAAACTGGCGTCAAACTTCTACGCTGCATGAAGTTGAATGAACTTGTACGTTTTTTCTGCTGACCAAGGACAGGGGCATCGACCGCCTGATCCCATAACAACAAACGTCGTCTTGCGCGGTTTTTCTTCTCAACCTTTTTTGGATGCTCCGCCGTGATCTCCACCCTTGAACTGCGCAGAATCGTTGAAACCAGCTTCCTGCCCCTGCATTGCCAGTGCACCGTCGGCCACGACGGGGCCATGACTGTGCGCATCTGCGACCCCGCCAGCGGGCGCGTCGACCTGTTGGTCACCGGCATCGCCACCCGCGGCCTGACCAGCTCCCGGGCGCTGTCGGAGCTGATTGCCGAGTTGCGCTACGACCTCCAGCACACCCGCCTGAGCACCGAGCAGCAAGCCCGCCGCCAGCACGGTCGCTGAAGCGCCAGGGAACATTGCGCCGGGGGCGAGGCTCGAACCCCGGGTACGCGCGTCGATCTTCCACGGGGCTTGCCTCGGGCCTCGGACCTTGTGTGATGATCGCGCTTCGACTGTTCGCGGTTCTCGACATAAGGCTGGTTCATGACTGCTTCCCGTAGCCCCTCCGATGCTTCCCAGGCGAGCCCTTCGTCCTTTCCAGCCAGCGGTTTTGTCCGGGTGCGCGGCGCCCGCGAGCACAACCTGAAGAATGTCGACGTGGACATTCCCCGGGATGCGCTGGTGGTGTTCAGTGGGGTGTCGGGCTCGGGCAAGTCGTCCCTGGCGTTCTCCACCCTGTATGCCGAGGCCCAGCGTCGTTACTTCGAATCGGTGGCGCCCTATGCCCGGCGCCTGATCGACCAGGTGGGGGTGCCGGATGTCGACCGCATCGACGGCCTGCCGCCGGCGGTGGCCCTGCAACAGCAGCGCGGCACTCCCAGCACGCGCTCTTCGGTGGGCAGCGTGACCACCTTGTCGAGCCTGGTGCGCATGCTCTATTCCCGGGCCGGTAGCTACCCGCCGGGGCAGCCGATGCTGTATGCCGAGGACTTTTCGCCGAACACGCCCCAGGGCGCCTGCCCGGAATGCCATGGCCTGGGGCGGGTCTATGAGGTCGACGAAGCGAGCATGGTTCCCGACCCTTCGCTGACCATCCGCCAGCGCGCCGTGGCCTCCTGGCCCCTGGCCTGGCAGGGACAGAACCTGCGGGACATCCTGGTGACCCTGGGCTACGACGTCGACATCCCCTGGCAGCAACTGCCGAAAAAGCAGCGTGACTGGATCCTCTTCACCGAAGAAACCCCCACAGTACCGGTGTACGCCGGGCTGACCCCGGAACAGACCCGCGAAGCCCTCAAGCGCAAGCAGGAACCCAGCTACATGGGCACCTTCAGCGGCGCCCGGCGCTATGTGCTGCACACCTTCACCCACACCCAGAGCGCGCTGATGAAAAAGCGTGTGTCGCAGTTCATGCGCGGCAGCCCGTGCCCGCTGTGCGAGGGCAAGCGGCTCAAGCGCGAGGCCCTGGCGGTGACCTTTGCCGGGCTGGATATCGGCGAGCTGGCGCGCCTGCCGCTGCTGCAACTGGCCGAGGTGCTGCGGCCGGTGGCGGCGGCAGATTACCTGGAGCAGGCGCCCGCCGATGATCCGGTGCTGAGCCACGCCCAGACCCGTGCCGCGCGTCAGCAGCGCCATGCCCAGGGCGCCCCGGAGCATCGTGGCGCGCCGGATGTGCGGCATACGCCGAACCTGTCCCTGGAAAAGCGCCTGGCCGCCCAGCGCATCGCCCAGGACCTGCTGGAGCGGGTCAGCACCCTGACCGACCTCGGGCTGGGCTACCTGGCCCTGGAGCGCAGCACGCCGAGCCTGTCTTCCGGTGAGTTGCAGCGCCTGCGCCTGGCGACCCAGCTGGGCTCGCAGCTGTTCGGGGTGATCTATGTGCTGGACGAGCCCTCGGCAGGCCTGCACCCGGCGGATGCCGAGGCACTGTTCGAGGCCTTGCAGCGGCTCAAGGCCGCCGGCAACTCGCTGTTCGTGGTGGAGCACGATGTGCAGACCATGCGCCGTGCCGACTGGCTGGTGGACGTGGGCCCGGCGGCGGGAGAGCGTGGCGGCCAGGTGCTGTACAGCGGCCCGCCGGCCGGCTTGGCCGAGGTGGCGCAGTCCCAGACCCGGGCCTACCTGTTTCCCGAGCAGGCCCCGGCCCGGCGTACCCCGCGCCCGCCCCGGGGCTGGCTGCGGCTGGAAGGTATCAGCCGCAACAATCTCAAGGAGCTGGACGCCGAGTTTCCCCTGGGCTGCTTTACCGCGGTGACCGGGGTTTCCGGTTCCGGCAAGTCGAGCCTGGTGAGCCAGGCCCTGCTGGAACTGGTGGGCGCGCACCTGGGCAAGGCTTCGGCCAGCGATGAGGCGCCGGAGCTGGACCTGGCGGACGACGCACCGGTCAGCAGCGGCGGGCGGGTGGTGGCCGGCATGGAGCAGATCAAGCGCCTGGTGCAGGTGGACCAGAAACCCATCGGCCGCACCCCGCGTTCCAATCTCGCGACCTACACCGGGCTGTTCGATCAGGTGCGCAAGCTGTTCGCCGCCACCGACGAGGCCCGGGAGCGGGGCTTCGACGCCGGGCAGTTTTCCTTCAACGTGGCCAAGGGCCGTTGCCCGGCCTGCGAGGGCGAGGGCTTTGTCAGCGTCGAGCTGCTGTTCATGCCCAGCGTGTTCGCCCCGTGCCCGACCTGCCATGGCGCGCGCTACAACCCCCAGACCCTGGCCGTGACCTGGCAGGGCCTGAACATCGCCCAGGTGCTGCAATTGAGTGTCGAGCAGGCCTTGCCGGTGTTCGCCGAACAACCGGGCATCCGCCGCGCCCTGGAAGTGCTGCGCGACATCGGCCTGGATTACCTGCGCCTGGGCCAGCCGGCCACCGAGCTCTCCGGCGGTGAGGCGCAGCGCATCAAGCTGGCCACCGAGCTGCAGCGCACTGCCCGGGGCGCCACCCTGTACGTGCTGGACGAGCCCACCACCGGCCTGCACCCACGGGATGTGGACCGTCTGCTGGAGCAACTGGACAAACTGGTGGCCGCCGGGCACAGCCTGGTGGTGGTGGAGCACGAAATGCGCGTGGTGGCCCAGGCCGACTGGGTGATCGACATCGGCCCTGGAGCCGGCGACCAGGGCGGCACCCTGGTGGCCTGCGGCACCCCGCACCAAGTGGCAAAGCAGCGCACTAGCCGCACCGCGCCCTTTCTTGCCCAAGCGCTGGGCGGACGTTGATCCAGGGCAAAAGTGGCGACGAACGGTTACCGCTGGTCTGATTGGCGGTCGACAGACCCGGTCCGGCGAGGCCATTCTGATAACCGGCAGGGGCGTGATGACGCCCTTGCTGCCGATCAACCACGGAGGTGTTCCATGCCGGTGACCCACGACCTTTACCAGGACCTGAGCTGCAGTAAAGAAGACATTCAACAGCGTCGGGCCAGTGACCCCCACCTGAATGCGCTGTTCGACAAATACACCAGCATCGACGATCAGGTGCTCAAGGCCGAAGCTGCCGCTGCCGCAGACGATGAACTGAAGAAACTCAAGGAAAAACGCCTGCTGATCAAGGATGAGATCGCCGGGAAACTCACCGCCGGTTCCTGACCCCCCTGTAGCAAAGACGCTCGCAGTAGCAAGGAGCTTGTTGTGGCAAGGGAGCTTGCTCCCGCTGGGCGGCATAGCCGCCCAGACGCCCGCCGGGCTGTCCCCACCCCAAGCTGCAACGCACCCACCCTCAAGGCGCCAGCGCCTCCTTCAACGACAACCGGGCCATGTGCCTGGCCGTCAGCGACCCCAGGTACAAGGCATCGCCATATTCGCGCACCGTGGTGATCGGCGAGTAGTTGCCGCTGCTGCCATCCTGCAGGTTGGCGATCACCCGGCCCTGGGTATCCAGGCCCAGCACGAAGCCGCGTTTCTCCACCGGCTTGGGCAATACCGTCATCGCCCGCACCAGCATCTTGCGCACGAAGGGGTAGGGCGCGGTGGCGTCGAGCAACGGGTTGCGCGGTGCGTACAGGGCCACCCAGAAACGCCCGGCGCCATTGAAGCTCAGGTTGTCCGGCAGCCCCGGCAGGTTGTCGATGAACAGGTCGTGGCTGCCGGCCTTGTCACCCTTGAGCCAGTAGCGGCTGATGCGGTAGGCGCCGGTTTCATTGACCAGCACATAGGCCTCGTCCGGCCCCAGGGCAATGCCGTTGGCGAACTCCAGGCGGTCCAGCAGCACCTCGGTGGTGCCGCTCTGGAAGTCGTAGCGCAGCAGGCGGCCATCGGCGCCGTGCTCGATCACCGCTTCGCCGTCATGGCCATAGCCCCAGCGGCTGGTGGCGTCGCTGAAGTAGGCGTAGCGCCCCGCGGCATCGACCGCCACATCGTCGGTAAAGCCGAACTTCAGGCCGTTGGCCTCGGTGCTCAGGGCCTGCAACTGGCCCTGGCTGTCCAGGGCCAGCAGGCCCTTGATGGCATCGGCGATGATCAGGCGCCCGTCCGGGTGCCGGGCCAGGCCCAGGGGCCGGCCGCCGGTATTGACCAGCACTTTGAGCGCACTGCCGTCGAGGCTGCTCTGGATCACCCGGCCGTCATGCAGGCCGCTGAGCAGTTGTTCGTGTTCCAGCAGCAGGGCTTCGGGGCCGTCGATGTCCCGGGCGCCCACCGGCTGCACGGCCTTGAGCTTCTGGTTCTCGGCAAACGGCCCCTGGCTCAGGGACGGCGCCGGCGCCGGGTTCCAGGCCACCGGCTGGACCCTGGTCGGCATCAGCAGCAGGAAGGCCAGGACGGCCAGCAGCACCAGCAGGACAATCCGCAGGCCGCTGAAGCGGCGGGGGGCAATCTGATTCATGCAATGACTCCTGTCGGGGCGGCCTCAGGACGGGCGGCCGGGGGCCTCGGTGGCGGGCAGCGGGATAGCTTGCTGGGCCATCTCGCACAATGCCAGCAATGAGGCGGCGGATTCCCGTTCTATCCGTCGCTTGAATAACAGCTGATTGCCCAGGCGCATCAGCAGGTTGTCAAAGCCGTACTCCAGGGTCCGCACGAAGCGCGTGTGCTGCGCCCCCAGGGGCTGGCATTCGTAGGTCACCTGCAGGTGCAGGCCGTGATCGCCCCGGGCACTGGCACGCCAGCGGTGCCCGGGCAGGTACTCCTCGACCGTCCAGCTCAGGTGGCCGCTGCGCCCGCCGGCATGGATGTCTTCCTCGAAGCCTTGCCCGGCGAACAGCGGGCCTTCGTCGCCCTCGACCTTGAGCGAGGAGGGGTGCCACTGTGGCCAGAGCCGCGAGCTGGCGGCATAGGCCAGGGTGCTGGCGGCGCTGCGGGGGATGTCGACCTGGTGCTGCATGCGGGTCATGGGCGTGGCCTCGTCAGGGGTGGAAGTGACGGCGGGCGGCTCTTGCGGTTGCCAGTGCAGGGTACCGAACAGCCAGTCCATCAGCGGCAGGACAATATTGAAGTTGCGCTCCTGCATCAGCTCGCGGCGGTGATGCAGTTCGTGCAGGCGGCGCATCTGCCGCACCCAGGGCAGGCGCGTCAGGGGGTGGTTGGCGGGCAGGTGCTCGCAGGCATGGAACACCTCGTAGGCCAGGTAGCCGAGCAGGGTGCAACTGGCGAACAGCGCCGCCACGTTGCCATTCCACAGGCGCAGCAGCGCCCACAGGGGCAGGGCGAAGAGCAGGCTGTGCACCACGATCAGCCAGGCCGGAAACAGAATCACCCGCCAGTCCCGGTAGCCTTCATAGGCCATCAGCCCGGGGGCGAAGAAGCTGTGGTGGTCGCCGGTATGGCGGGCATAGAACATCCGCGCGAAGCGCTGCTTGTGATGCCCCAGCCAGCGGTGCACCACGTAGATGCACAGGTTGAAGAACAGCAGCGCCACCGGCACCGCCAGCCATTCTAGGGGCTGCACCTGGCTCAGGGTGCTGCATAGCAGGCCGATGCACAGCAGGCCATAGGCCAGGACAAAGCCGCCATGCAGCCAGGGGTTGTAGCGCGGACTGACCGCCGCTCGGTATTGCTGACGAAAGTGCTGGGTGGTTTCTCGCACGGCCCGATTCCCGTTGTTGTTTTTATGGGCAGCAGCGTAGCCGGCGGGTAATTATCCAGCCAATGGATAGTGGGAATGAGGATTATTCATCAGGCTGAAAATGCCTGGATAAAGCCCAGGGAAACGACAGCGAGGCGAATGAAAGATTGACGCCAGAATAGTGGCTATTTAGTATTTTGATATTGAATTGATATCATTTCTGCTCGCACTCTGCTTCTTTCTGGTTCCGTTTTGCCTGTCAGGCATCGAGGGGCTGCCAGTTCGACCCTGCTTGCCGAAATCAATTTTTCCTCGCCATGGGCCTTCAGGATGAAGGCTCCAGGGGCTTGTGCTCCTGCATTGCTAAGAGACTGACATGGACGTTCGCCACTTCACCTTCCTGGCCCAGCAACCCTCTGCTGTCCTGCAATCCCGTGATTCGTTCTGCGGCTTGTCCAAGCGCAGCCTGGCGTTCGTCCTGGCCAACATGATGTTCTGGCAGCCGCTGGTGGCGATGGCCGACGGCATCGTGGTCAACGGCAGCGGTACAACACTGGGGCAGGCCGGCAATGGCGTGCCCATCGTCAACATTGCCACGCCCAATGGCAGCGGCCTGTCGCACAACAAGTTCAGCGACTACAACGTCGGCCAGCAGGGGCTGATCCTCAACAACGCCACCGGCCGCACCCAGGAAACCCAGCTCGGTGGAATCATTCTCGGCAACTCCAACCTGGGTGGCCGCGCGGCCAATGTGATCCTCAACGAGGTCAACGGCGGCAGCCCCAGCCAGCTCAAGGGCTACACCGAAGTGGCCGGGCAAGCGGCCCATGTCATCGTCGCCAACCCCTATGGCGTGAGCTGCAACGGCTGCGGCTTCATCAACACCCCCAAGGCCACCCTGACCACCGGCAAGCCGGTGATCGAGAACGGCCAGGTCCAGCGTTACCAGGTGGACCAGGGCAGCGTGTCCATCGAGGGCGCGGGCCTCAACGCGAGCAATATCGACCAGTTCGAAATCATCACCCGCAGCGCCAAGCTCAACGCCGAGATCCAGGCCCGGCACCTGGCGGTGATCGCCGGGGCCAACGACGTCGACGCCAAGACCTTGAACGCCACGGCCCGCACCGCCAACCCGGCGGATGCACCGCAACTGGCCATCGACTCATCAGCCCTGGGCGGCATGTACGCCGGGGCCATCAAACTGGTGGGCACCGAGGCCGGGGTGGGGGTGAAGCTCGACGGCAAGCTGATTGCCAGTGGCGGTGATATCCAACTGGACGCCGATGGCCAGTTGCGCATGGCCGAAGCCACTGCCGAGAAGGGCGCGGTGGCGATCAAGGCCGGCAGCCTGGAGGCCCAGGGCGCGGTCTACGCCGGCACCGATCTCAAGGTGCAAACCCGGGGCGACCTGAGCAGCCAGAAAACCCTCGCCGCCCGCGACAGCATCCAGCTGGACAGCAGTGGCCAACTGAGCAACCAGGGCATCATCGAAGCCGGGGTCAATACCGATAACTCTCGCAACGCCAACGGCGATATCAGCCTCAACGCCCGGGATCTCGACAACCGCGGCAAGAGCATTGTCGCCAGCCGCGACCTGACCCTGAACACGGCCCAGACCCTGGACAACCGGGGCGGTACCCTTAGTGGCCAGCATCAGGTGAAGGTCAGCGCCGGCACTCTGGACAACCAGAACCAGGGCCGGGTCCTGAGCAGCGACAGCCTGGAACTGCAGGCCACCCAGGTGCTGAACCACAATGCCCTGATCACCAGCGACGGCCAACTCAAGGCCGAGATCGGCCACCTGGGCAATCGCCACGGCGAGCTCAGCAGCCTGAGCCGGGTTCGCCTGCAACTGGCGGCGCTGGACAACGTCGCCGGGCTGGTGATGGCCGGTGAAACCCTGGATATCAACGCCAGCGGGGCCATCGACAACCGTGGCGGTGCCCTGGGGGCGGAGCGCTTGCTGAAGGTGCAGGCCGCATCCCTGGACAACAGCAAGGCCGGTAACCTGCGCAGCGAGGAGCGCCTGGAGGTCCAGGTCGCCGGGCGTCTCGACAACCAGGACAGGGGCTTGATTCAGGCTAACCAGGCCATGGAAGTACAGGCCGGGCAACTGGACAACCGCAAGGGCAGGATTTCCGGCAGCGACACCCTGGTGGTGCGCGGCGAGAGTGCGGACAACCGCGGTGGGGTGATACATGCCGATCAGGCCCTGGGCCTGCACAGCCGTGACGTGGATAACCGCGACAAGGGCCGCCTGGAAAGCCGGACCGCCGTCACCGTCGAAGGCAACCGCCTGGACAACAGCGGTGGCCTGCTCAGCGCCACTTCAACCCTGACGCTGAACAGCGGCGAGGTGCTCAACCACGCTGGCCGCATCGCCAGCAAAGGCGAACTCCATGCCCAGGTGGACAGGCTTGCCCAGCATGGCGGCGAGCTGGTGGCCGAAGGCGCTCTGCATCTGCAGGGCCAGTCCCTGGATAACCGGGACCAGGGCCTGGTGGCCTCCCTCAAGGCCCTGACCCTGGACGTCGTCGAGGTGGATAACCGTGGTGGTGCACTGTCGGGCCAGGGGGAAGTGCAGGTCAACGGCCAGGGGCTGAACAACAGTGATGGCGGCAAGGTCCTGGCGGACCAGCGCCTGCTGCTCCAGGTGGCCCGGGTCATCAACCAGAACCAGGGGCTGTTGTTCAGCAAGCAAGGGCTGACCCTGAGTGGCGACAGCCTGGACAACAGCGGCGGCCAGCTGGTGAGCCAGAAGCCGTTGCTGCTGACCCTGAGCGCAGCCCTGGACAACCAGCGCGGCCTGATCAGCGGCGAAGACCTGCTGACCCTCAAGGTTGGCAGCCTGGACAACCGCGGCGGACGCCTGACCGGTGCCCGGGCCCTGAGCCTCGACAGCCGCGGGGCGCTGCTCAACCAGGGCGGCTCGATCGTCGCCGAGCAGGGGCTGACCCTGGACAGCACCAGCCTGAACAACAGCGACAAGGGCGTGATCAGCGCCAAGGCCGATGCCCGCCTGGGCACCGGCGCTTTCGACAACAGCCAGGGCGGCAGCCTGACCAGTGCCGGGCAGTTGACCCTGACCACTGCCCAACTGACCAACAACCAGGGCCGGATCGGCAGCGACCAGGCCCTCAATGCCAGCATCACTGGTCTGCAGCAGCAGGGCGGCGAGCTGTTCAGCAACGCCGACCTGACCTTGGACCTGAACCATGGCCTGCTGGACAACCAGGGCGGCAACCTGCACACCCCGGGGCAGTTGTTGTTGCGCAACCTCGACCGGGTGGACAACCGCAGCGGTGAAATCTCCGGGGCCAAGGCCTTCAGCCTCAACGCCCGGGAACTGGACAACGGTGCCGGCAAGCTCCTGAGCAATCAGGCCCTGACCCTGCGCATCGAGCAGGCCCTGGCCAACGTCAAGGGGCTGATCTCGGCTGCAGCCATCGACAGCCGCAGCGCCAGTCTGGACAACCGCGACGGCCAGTTGCACAGCCGTGGCGACAGCCAACTGCAGGTCAGTGGGCACGCCGACAACCAGGGCGCAATACTGCTGGCCGAAGGGCAGATGACCCTCAAGGCCGCCAGCCTGGACAACCGCCAGGAGGGGCTGGTGGGCGCCACCCGCGCCCTGGACCTGCAGGTCGGGCGACTGGATAACCGCGGCGGTGAAGTGTCGAGCCGGCAGATCGACCTGAGCGGCGAGCGCCTGGACAACAGCGACCAGGGCCGCCTGCTGGCCAGTGGTGACCTGACCCTGAAGGTGGCCCGGGTGCTCAACCAGAACCTGGGCCTGATTTCCGCGGACCAGGGCCTGAGCCTCAGCGGCATCGGCCTGGACAACCGGGGCGGGCAACTGGTGGGGGCCCAGCGCCTGGACCTGGAACTGGGTGAAGACCTCGACAACCGCAAAGGCCGGATCAGCAGCGAAGGCCGCCTGGCGATCCAGGCCCGCAACCTGAACAACGACCGGGGCAGCCTGTCCAGTGGTGGTGCCTTGCAGGTCAGCGCCGGGCAGGCCCTGAGCAACCAGGGCGGCAAGTTGTTGAGCGACGCGGGCCTGACCCTGGCCAGTGCCCGGCTGGACAACCAGCAGCAGGGCATCATCAGCGCCAAGGGGCGGCTGTCACTCACTACCGGAGCGCTGGACAACAGCCAGGGCGGCAACCTCAACAGCGGTGATGAACTGAGCCTGAACGCTGCCCAGGTCAACAACGAGCAGGGCAGCATCGGCAGCGCCAAGGCCCTGACGGCCTCGGTCAACGGGTTGCAGCAGCAGGGCGGCAAGCTGTTCAGCAAGAGCCGCCTGAGCCTGGACCTGAACCACGGCACCCTGAACAACCAGGGCGGCCTGATCAATGCCCCCGGTGTGCTACTGCTGAGCAACCTCGGCGCGGTGGACAACCGTCAGGGGGAAATCTCCAGCCAGCAGGCTTTCGAACTGGCCGCCCGCAGCCTGGACAACAGCGCCGGGCAGTTGCTCAGCAACCAGGCCCTGACCTTGCGCATCGAGGGCGCGCTGACCGCGCTCAAGGGCAAGATCGCCGCCGCCGCGTTGCAGATCGATGCCGCTAGCCTGGACCACAGCGGCTCGCTGCTCAGCGACAGCGAACTGGACCTGCGGGTCACTGGCCCGTTGCGCAACCAGGGCCTGATCCAGGCCGCCGGGCCGCTGCAGATCAGCGCCAACGGCCTGGACAACCAGGGTGGGCGCCTGCTCGGCGGCACCCGTGTGGGCATCGACCTGGGGGCCCAAGGCTCGGACCTGGACAACCGCCAGGGCCTGATCAACACCCAGGGCGTGCTGAGCATTGCCGGGCTGCGGGACCTGCAGAACCAGGCCGGGGAAATCTCCAGCACCCAGGGCTTCAACCTGGGCGGGCGCAGCCTGGACAACAGTGGCGGCAAGCTGATCAGCCACCAGCAGCTTGGGGTCGAGGCCGTGAACCTGGGCAACCAGCAGGGCCTGATATCCGGCTGGCAGGGGCTCAAGGTCAGCGGCGGCAGCCTGGACAACCGCCAGCAAGGTACCTTGTCGAGCCTGCTGGGGGATCTGAATATCGACCTCAGCGGCGCCTTGCTCAACAGTGCGCAAGGCGGGCTGGCCAGCCAGGGTCAGCTGACCCTCAAGGCCGCGAGCCTGGACAACAGCGACAAGGGCATCGTCACCAGCAAGGGCGAGCAGCAACTGATCCTTGGCAGTGGAGGTTTGAACAACGCCCGGGGCGGGCTGATTGAAAGCAGCGCCAGCCTCGACATCGGCGCCGGCGACCTGGACAACCAGGGCGGCCGCCTCAGCGCCGTGGGCGGCCTGAACTTCACCGGCAATAGCCTGAACAACCAGGGTGGCAACCTGCGCGGTGAAGGCGCGGTGACCCTCGATCTTCTGGGTGCCCTGGTCAACACCCAGGGCAAGCTGGCCGCCAGCGGCCCGCTGCTGCTCAAGCGTTCCAGCCGCATCGACAACCAGGGCGGGCAGTTGGTCAGTCAGAACCTGATGACTCTGTTCAGCAACAGCCTGGACAACAGTAACCGCGGCACCCTGGCCGCCAACGGTGCGCTGCAGGTCAACGTCAGTGGCGAGGTGCGCAACCAGAATGACGGCCTGATCTACAGCCGCGACGCCGGCCTGAGCCTGAGCGCCGGCAGCCTGAACAATGCCAAGGGCGCGATCCAGAGCGCCAAGGCCCAGACCCTGGCAGCGACCGGGGGCATCGATAACCAGGGCGGCAAGCTGATTGCCGAGGATGGTGACCTGGACATTCAAGGCGCCAGCCTGGATAACCGCGCGGGTGTGCTGTCCAGCCTCAAGGGGCTGTTCCAGGCCCGGATGTCGGGGGTGCTGAACAACCATGGCGGCCAGGCCGAGGCCCAGCGCCTGGATCTGCAAGCCCTGGCCGGTTTCGACAACGGCGCCGGACGCATGGCGGCCAAGGGTGGCGACTTGCTGCTCAATGCCGGCAGCGCCGGGGTGGATAACAGCCACGGCGGCCTGTATGCCAGCGGGCGGGTCAAGGCCAGCGGCAATCAGCTCGACAACAGCACCGGGCAGATCAACGGCCAGCACATCGACCTGGATTTCAACGGTTCCCTGGTCAACCAGGGCGGCCTGATTGAAAGCCGCGAGAGCCTGGCGCTGCGCGGCGCCAGCCTGGACAACCAGGGCGGCAAACTGCGGGCCCTGGCCCCTGGCGGCAAGACCGACCTGCAGATCGGCGGGCTGTTCGACAACCGCAACGGCCTGCTGGAATCCGCCAACACCGACCTGACCCTGGCGGCGTCGGGTTTCCTCAATCAGGGTGGCAGCCTGCTGCACCTGGGCGAAGGCAACTTCGATATCGCCACCGGCAACGTGATCAATGCCGGCGGCAGCCTGGTCACCCGGGGCGGGCTGACGCTGACCGCCGACAGCTGGACCAACAGTAGCGTGATCCAGGCCGGGCGCCTGAACCTCGACGTCAACCACTTCAGCCAGACCGCCGCTGGCCAGTTGCTGGCCAGCCAGCACTTGCAGGCCCGGGGCGGCAATTGGAACAACGACGGGCTGCTGGCCAGCGATGGCAGCCTGGACCTGCAGATCGGCGGCACCTATTCCGGTAATGGCCGGGTATCCAGCCTGGGCACCCTTGGCTTTGGCGCGGCCCAGCTCAACCTTGGCGCCGCGGGCAGCATCGCCGGTGGCGGCGGTACCCAGGTCACGGTCGCCGGGCAACTGAACAACGCCGGGCGCCTGACCTCCAACGCCGGACTCTCGGTGAATGCCGGCGGCGTGCTCAACACCGGCACCCTGGGCGCCGCCCAGGACCTGAGCCTGACCACCCCGACCCTGGTCAACGACCACGGTTTCGTATTCAGCGGCCAGAACGCCGGCTTCAACGTCAATACCCTGACCAACAGCTATGGCGAGTTCTACAGCCTGGGCGGCCTGACCGTGGCCGGCATGGCGGCAGGCACCTCGGCCCAAAACCTGAGAAACATCTCCGGCAACATCCAGAGTGGCGGCGATATCAATATCGCTGCACTGGATCTGGTCAACGACCGGGAAAAATACGAAGCCAGCCAGCAGATCACCGATGGCCGCATGACCATCCGCTGCGTCCAGCACTGCGGCGGTGGCGCCAGTTGGGTCCGGGGGCCGGTGTTTATCTACCGGACGGTGGAAGGCGTGGTGACCAGCGACTCGCCGCAGTCGACCCTGAACGCGGGGGGCAACCTGACGGTCAACAGCACCAGCTTCCTCAACCGCTACAGCACCGTGTCGGCAGGCAATGACCTGAGCATCACCAGCGGCACCATCACCAACCAGGCCTCCCTGGTGGCGTCCGGTTCTTCCGGCTATGAAGTCGGCGCCGGGGTCAAGATCAATCGCGGGCTGTTCTTCCAGCTGGCCCGTGACGTGCAGGCCTATGACCGGGCGCACCCGCAGGGCAGTGCCTTCAACCAGGAGGACTTCGCCGCCCTGGTGGCCAAGTTCAACCCGGGGATCTTCTATGGCATCGACCGGCCGGTAGAGACCTCGACCCAGAGCACTTCCGCCGCGCCGGCCATCATCCAGGCCGGTGGCAAGGCCCGGCTCACGGCAGCCAACGACATCAGCAATATCAGCGTGGTCAAGAATGCCATCGCCGTGGGCGGCAGCACCCGCGACACGGCGGTGGGCGCCTCCAGCAAGCCGCTGATGGTAGTGCTCCACTCCCAGCTACCGCCGGACCTGGCGCAGCAGCAGGTCAACCCCCTGAGCCTGCCCAACTTCAGCCTGCCATCCGGGCAGAACGGCCTGTTCCGCCTGAGCGGCCAGGGCGGCGCAGCGCAGCCCTCGGCCCCGGCGCAGAGCTGGAGCATGGGCGGCGCCAGCCTGGAACTGAGCACTCGCCAGGCCGGTCCGGAGCCGGTCCAGCCCCGGGAACTGAGCAACCGGCCGCTGCCGCAAGTGGCCCTGGGCGCTCGCGACCTGAACCTGGTTGATCACCAGGCCACGGGCATCGATGGCCGCGCAGCGACGGTGCAGGTGAACGCCGTGGCCGGGGATTCGCCGGGGGGCGTGCTGCTGCCCACGGGCAGTGCTGGCAACCAGAGCGTCAACCGCGTCCAGGGCCTGCCGGACAGCAGTGTGCGCAGCAATCCGCACAAGTACCTGATCGAGACCAACCCGCTGCTCACCGACCTCAAGCAGTTCATGGGTTCGGACTATCTGCTGTCGAAACTGGGCTACGACCCGGACCAGAGCGCCAAGCGCCTGGGTGATGGTTTTTACGAGCAGCGCCTGATCCAGCAAGCGGTCACGGCCCGTACCGGCCAGCGTTTTCTCGATGGCCAGAACAGCGATGAGGGCATGTTCAAGTACCTGATGAACAACGCCATCGCCAGCAAGGATTCGCTCAACCTGGCGGTGGGCGTGACCCTGACCTCCCAGCAGGTGGCGGCCCTGACCCACGACATCGTCTGGCTCGAAGAGCAGGAGGTGAACGGCGAGAAGGTGCTGGTGCCCGTGCTGTACCTGGCCAACGCCAACAACCGCCTGGCGCCCAATGGCGCGCTGGTCCAGGGCCGCGACGTGACCCTGATCGCCGGCAAGGACCTGGTCAACTCCGGGACCTTGCGCGCCAGTGAGAACCTCAGTGCCACGGCGGGGACTGACCTGATCAACGGTGGCCTGATCGAGGCGGGCAATCGCCTGAACCTGCTGGCCGGGGACAACGTGGTCAACCAGTCCGGCGGTATTATCGCCGGGCGTGACGTGACGGTCCGCGCCCTGGCCGGGGACGTGATCAACGAGCGCAGCATCACCACCTTCCAGAGCAACCCGGGCTCCACCACCCAGCGCCTGGACTACGCCGACAACACCGGGCGGATCGAGGCCCGCAACGACCTGAATGTCGGTGCCGGTCGCGATATCAATAACATCGGCGGGGTGCTGAGCAGTGGCGGCGACACCACCCTGATCGCTGCGCGCGACGTCAACCTGGTATCGGCCCAGGAGCACGACAAGCTCACCCGCGACCGTTACCTCAACGAAAGCATCACCCAGCACGGTTCAAGCGTCAGCGTCGGAAGGGATCTGGCGGTCAGCGCCGGACGCGATCTGACGGCGGTCGCCAGCCAGATCGAGGCCAAGCGCAACATTGCCATGGACGCGGCGGGTGACCTGACCCTGGCCTCGGCGGCGGATGAACAGCACAGCTACTCCAAGACCAAGAAAGTCACCCGCCAGGAAGACCATGTCAGCCAGGTGGGCACCTCGCTGACCGCCGGGGCCGATGTGGTCCTCAGTGCCGGCAAGGACCTGAGCCTGATCTCCAGCCGTATCAGCGCCGGCAACGAGGCCTACCTGGTGGCCGGTGACAACCTGGAACTGCTGGCGGCCCAGGACAGCGACTACTCGCTGTACGACATGAAAAAGAAAGGCAGTTGGGGCCGCAAGAAGACCCGCCGTGACGAGGTGACCCAGGTCACCAACATCGGCAGCGAGATCACGACTGGCGGCGACCTGACCCTCAAGAGCGGTGGCGACCAGAAGTACCAGGTGGCCAAGCTGGAGAGTGCCAAGGACCTGACCCTGGACAGCGGCGGCGCGATCACCTTCGAGGGGGTCAAGGACCTGCACGACGAAAGCCATACCAAGAGCAACAACAACGCCTTCTGGAACTCCTCCAAAGGCCGCGGCAACACCGATGAAACCCTGCGCCAGAGCAGCCTGGTGGCGGGCGGCAGCCTGACCATCAAGGCCGTGGAAGGCTTGAAGATCGACATCAAGCACATTGACCAGAAGAGCGTCAGCCAGGCGATCGATGCCATGGTCCAGGCCGACCCGCAACTGGCCTGGCTGAAACAGGCCGAGGCCCGGGGCGACGTCGACTGGCGCCAGGTCAAGGAGATCCACGAGTCCTTCAAGTACAACAACTCGGGCCTGGGCCCGGCAGCGCAGTTGATCATCGCCATCGCCCTGGCGGCGGTGATGGGGCCGATGATGGCCGGGATGAACACCATGCTCCAGGCAGTGGCGGTGAACGTCGCCACCAATGCCACGGTCAGCACCATCGACAACCGCGGCAACCTGGGCAAGGTCCTCAAGGACGTGACCTCCAAGGAGAGCATCAAGGGCTACACAGTGGCCGCAGCCACCGCCGGAGTGGCCCAGGGGTTGAACTACAACCCGAGCGCCATGGGCCTGGATGCCAAGAGCCTGCAGACCGTGGCGGTCAAGGTCACGGCCGATGCCCTGATCAAGACTGCGGTCTATGGCGGCAGCTTCAAGGACAACCTGGCCAGCGCCGCTGCCGGCACCGCGGCGAGCATTGGCGGGGCCTATGGTGCCGGCAAGATTGGCGACCTGGGCCTGACCGAAGGCGGCCTGGCGAAAATCGCCCTGCATGCCGGGCTTGGCGGCCTGCTGTCTGAAGCCATGGGCGGTGATTTTCGCACCGGCGCCATCGCCGGTGGTGCCAACGAGTTGCTGGTGGGGGTGCTGGGGGACAAGCTGCTGCCGGACAACCTGATCCCCGGCTCGCCGGAGTACATCCAGGCCCAGGCCAACCTGATGGCGCTGTCGCAGATTGTCGGTGTGCTCGGCGCGTCGGCGTCCGGTGGTGACATGAGCATCGCCTCGGCGGTGGCGGCCAATGGCACTCAGTACAACTACCTGACGCACCAGGCCTTCGACGAGGTGGGCAACTGCCTGTCGGGACGTACCTGCTCTACCGATGAGCAGAAGAAGGCTGCGGTGGCCAAGGCCGAGAAACTCAGCGAGTGGCTGGACTCGGAAATGCGCAGCCTCTGCGACAAGGCGCCGACCAGCGACAGTTGCCGCGCGGCGGTCAATGCCTCGATCAAGTACGTGGCCATGAAGGATGCCTGGAACATCATGAACAAGGATGTGACCCGTTCCTCGAAGAACACCTTCGACTATCTCTACAACACCGAAGGGGCTGCCGGGCGCCTGGTGACCTACTTGAACACCATCGACAACCGGGCCAATTTCTTTGGTGCCAGCCATGTCTACGAGCAGAACATGGGGATTGGTGCCAAGTGGTTCGGTGGGGCGGAAGAGGTGTCCAGGGCCGGTTGGACCGGCCTGGGAGCCGACGATAACCTCTCGTACATAACCTTTGGTGTCGGCCGGCTGATGGCGCCGGTCTATGACTGGCGCAAGGCAGCCGGGGATGCGCTGATCACCGGTGGCTTCGAGAACTTCAAGAACCTCTACAACAAGGCCACCAGCGATCCGGTCGCCTGGGACATCAAGCAATTGAAAGGCGAACAGACTATCCTGCAGCCGATTCATGAGCAGTACATGGGCGACCGGAGTGCATTCACCTGGCTTTCCGGGCTGGTGACCGATACGTCGATCATGCCCGAGATAATGATCGGTGATCGAAAAGGAATGGATGGCGGCGTGGATATTCTGGATTACAAGTCCCGGGTGGAGTTTGGCTGCAAATTGCTGGGCTACTCCAAGAGCCAGGGCTGTGCGCCATGAGTGCGGCGGCTTACCCGCGCCGCCGGGTGTTCATGGCGTTTTTCTTCTGCCCGCTGGTGTTGGGGCTGGTGTTCGGCGCCTTCAAGTTCGTCACGCTGCTGGCCCACCTGGCCAGCAACCCGCGATTGCTGGGGGAGGTGCGGGGGGGCGAGTTGCTGCTGATGCCGGTGCTTGCACCGCTGGTGGCCCAGGTGGCGTTTCTGCTGCCGTTCCTGGTCTTCGCCCTGGGGGTGACGCTGATGAAGGTCTACCACAGCCCGCGCGCCTGTGCGGTGCTGGCCCTGGTGGGCGCAAGCGTGGCCAGCCTATGGGCGCTGATCTTCATCGCCCTGGTGGTCCATGGCGTGAAGAAGGCACAGTTCGCCGACTACCAGGTGGAGATGCTGGTGCTATTCGTGGCTGCCTGCCTGACCTGCTGGCTGGCGGCGCGCCTTTTCCTGCCCGAGAGCAATGCTGGTCCAGGGGTTGCTGACTGACCCCTTGCTCCGGCTGCCGTTATTGACAGCCGGGGCTGGCGCCGCGAATTATCCAGCCCCTGGATAATTTCGAAGGGCATTATTCATGAAGCTCAATGTGCAGCGCCTGGACCTCAACCTGTTGCGGGTGTTCGACGCCTTGATGCAGGAGCAGAACCTGTCCCGGGCCGCGGTACGCCTGAACCTCAGCCAACCGGCGGTGAGCAATGCCCTGGCGCGCCTGCGCCGGCACCTGGACGAGCCGCTGTTCATTCGCACCGCCCGCGGCATGCAACCCACCTCCCGGGCCCTGAGCCTGCATGTGGCCGTGCGCCAGGCCCTGCACCTGTTGCAGCAGGGCCTCGATCCTGCTGCGGCGTTCGAGCCGGCGGCGGCCCAGCAACTGTTCACCTTGTCGATGAACGATTACGCCCAGGCGCGCCTGCTGCCGGCCCTGTCCCGACGCCTGCAGCAGGTAGCGCCCGGGGTCCGGCTGGCGGTGCGCAGCGACAGCGCCGACGCCATCGCCGCCTGGCTCGGTGCCGGGATGCTCGACCTGGCGGTGGACTACCTGTATTTCGACAGCCCGGACCTGTGCTACCAGCCGCTGCTTGAGGAGCAACTGGTGGTGATCGGCCGTCGCGACCATCCGGCCTTTGCCCCGGAACTGAGCCTGGAGGCCTACCAGGCTTGCCAGCACGTGGCGATTCCCGATCGGGGTGGGCGCGGCTCGCCCCTGGAAATCGTTCTCGGCTCGGCCAAGGTCCAGCGCCAGGTGCAGGTGTTCGTGCCCAACTACCTGAGCATTCCGCTGATCGTTGCCCAGTCCGACCTGCTGGGCACCGTGCCACGCTACCTGGCGGAGCATTTCTGCGCCTTGCTGCCGATCCGCATCGCCAGCCTGCCGCTGCTGGCGGCGCCGGTGCAGGTCAGCCTGATCTGGCATCGCCAGCAGCAACAGGCGCCGGGCCTGCAATGGTTGCGCAGGGAGATTGCGGCCATTGCCAGTGCTCCATAGTCGCCATGCACTCCGGGTAAACGGGGCGCTGCCCAGGAGGCGCCGACCTCGGCCGACCAGCTCTGGCTCCGGAATTTCTTGAGAAAGTGCCAAGTCTCAGAAATTTCCTACTTCCATTGGCGAAGTGTCTTGAACTCAGTTGAGTTCAATTTGGCTAGCATGGTTTTTTATCCGGAGCCGCGGTGATGTCGACGCTGAGCGTACTGTTGTTGTGTTCGAACGCTTTTCGGGTTCGACATTTTTCAAGAATTCTCGCGTTTTGCGGTTTTGCTCGGGTACAAGTGATCAGCGATGACTGCGACGGCGCTCAGTTCCCGCCCGCCCTGGATGAACTGGACCTGGTGATCTGCGACTCGCTGCACTCCCTGAACGCCATCCCCTACCTGCGCAGGCTCTGCGAGCACCACGGCTTTTTCTCGATGATGGAATGCGAAGCGCTGCAAGCGCCGATCCGTTGGGGGCTGGCGAACTTTCGCGTGCGTTCCGGCAAGTACTGCGTCGGCAGTTACAGCGAGCTGGACACGCTGCAGATCAGCGCCTTGCTACTCAAGGCGCTGGCCATCAAGCGTACGGTGAAAGGCCATGCACGTGACGATGCTCCAGGGGCGGCGGGAGCTGGTTGCGCCAACAACGACTGGGTGGCCGAACTGGATGTTTCCCAGGCCCTGGAACAGCGGCAGATCGTGCCTTTTTTCCAGCCCCAGGTCTGCATGAAGACCCGGCGCATCACCGGCGCCGAAGTCCTGGCCCGTTGGCAGCATCCTCACAAGGGGGTGCTGGGGCCGCAGTTCTTTCTCGACCTGTTCGACAGCCCGCAGGGCCATCGCCAATTGTTCGATTGCCTGTTGCAGCAGGGCCTGGCGCTGCAGCGGCAGTTGCAGGGCCACGCCAGCGGCGATGCCCTGATGTTCTCCTACAACATTGAGGCCAGCCAGCTGAGCGATCCGCAATTCACCTTGCGGGTGTTGCAACAGATCGACGAGGCGCAGGTGCCCACGCGCCAGGTGACCCTGGAGATCACCGAGCGCCAGGCTCTGGTCCTGAGCATGCAGTGCATCGAGAACATCAGTGTGCTGGTGCACAGTGGCGTGCGTCTGTCCCTGGATGATTTTGGCACCGGGCATTCCTCGATCATGCGCCTAGCGGACATTCCCTTTGGCCAGCTCAAGCTGGACTCCGGATTTGTCGCCAACGCTACGGGGCCCAAGGAAACCCGGATCATCGAGGCCATCGTGGGGATGGCCGGTGCGCTGAACCTGGAGCTGGTGGCCGAAGGCATCGAGACCGAAAAGCAACGTGCGCACCTGCAGCGCCTGGGTGTCGATGCGGCCCAGGGCTTTCTGTTTCACAAACCGATGAATGCGGCCGCCCTGGTCCGGGTCCTGACGTTGAGCCGGCCGCCGCAGCGACAGCTCAGCCAGAGCTAGGATGCAGCGCGGTCACTGCGTCTTGAGCATCACATAGGCTTCACCGCCACGACGGTCGTGCATGAGGATGAAGGTCTGCCCGTTGAGGGTGATCTTGCTCGGTACGCTCTGGGCCACCGGGGTGCTGGAGAACTTGCCGGCCACGCTGAGAAATTGCTGGGTCAGCGAGCTGTCGTTCTGGGTCGGGGTGGTGATCGCGCATTCCTTGTTGGCCTGTATCTGCACGCCCAGGCTTTGGTCCTCGTTCATGCCCATCTTGGCGAAGCCGGCATCGGTCAGGTCACTGATGCCATGGTTGCGCGCGGCGGTCTCGGCGCCGGCGAAGGACGGCGCGGACTTCAGGCAGATATCGCGAAAGGCCAGGATGCCGGCGGAAGTGATGGTGGGCTCCGGGTTGATCTCCCGGGTCACGCTGGAGCAGGCGCCAAGCAGCGCCAGGGCGGTGAGGGTTGCGGCAAGTGGTGCGGTGCGGGGCAGAGTGCTCATGGAAATCCTTGGAAGCAGACGGCAAGGGGGGCGGGGAGGGTTCTTGCCGAATGAGGCATCGGCGCCCTGGCAGGGTAGGCAGGGGCATCGTTCAGATCAATCTTTTGTGTGAAAACCGCGTGTTGAACGGTTCCGGGGCGCTGCGGCTGGCGCAGTAATTGCCTGCCTCATGGCTCAGTTCAACGATGGGACCTGCGGCCATGCAATTACGAGCGTTGCGTTACTTCCACGAGGTGGCCCGGTGCGCCTCCCTGCGTCAGGCGGCGGAGCGCCTGTACGTGACCCCCACCGCAGTCAGCCGGCAGATCGAGCAACTGGAGCACTTCTTCGGCACCGCGCTGATCGAGCGCGGGCCCCGGGGCATTCGCCTGACCGTGGAGGGTGAATGCCTGGCCGAGCAGGTCACCTCCACCTTGCGCGGCTTCGACCAGGTGCGCGATGTGATCGCCAGCCGGCAGAGCCAGGTAGCGGGTAACGTCAGCATCCATGTGTCGGAAAGTATCGTTTCCAGCGTGCTGGCGCCGGTGCTGGCGGCGTTCAACCGGGCCCATCCGAAAGTCACCTTCAACATCGTCATCGCCAGTGCCGGCGCCACTCTGGATGCCCTGTGCAGCGGCGAGGCCGACCTGGGCCTGGCGTTCTACCTGCCGGAACGGGCCGAAGTGGAGGTAACCGCCCACTGCCAACTGTGGCACCGGGTACTGGTCAGCGCCGAGCACCCGTTTGCCCAGTGCCCGAGCATTCGCCTGCAGGATCTGGAGGGCCAGCCCCTGGCGATTCCCGACTCGGCCTACGGCGTGCGCCAGGCCCTGGAGGGCGCGGCGAAAAAGCGCGGAGTGAACATCCTTCCGGTATTCACCACCAGCTCCCTGGAGGTGCAGAAAAGCCTGGCCCGCCAACGTGCGGCAGTGCTGATCCTGCCCCAGGTGGATGCCGAGGCCCGGGACCTGGGGGATGGGCTGGTGGCCGTGCCGATCGACGACCAATACCTGGAGCGGATCCGGGTGGACCTGTGCGTGGTGCGCAACCGGCCCTTGTCGGTGGCGACCCTCAGGTGCCAGGAAATGCTTGTCCGGGCGATGCAACGCCATAGCCTGGCGTAGGAGCAGGCTTGCCCGCGAAAGCGTTTCCAAGAGCGCTGCACGGCTTACGGACCTCTTCGCCGGCAAGCCGGCTCCTACGGAGGAGGGGCGGTGGTCAGAACAGGTTGAACGGGAAATTCCCCACCAGGCGGAACTCGTCATAGCTGCCGTCGATCTGCCCGCCGCTGGCGCGGTGGTTGTAGACGATTGTGCGCAGCACCGCATCCTTGAGCCGCCCGGATTGCACCACATAGGCCAGCATCAGGCCATTCTCGTTGTGCTTGGCGCCGTCCAGGCCGCGTACGTTGTAGCCGCGGTTGCGGCCATTGCGGTCACCGTCGTACTGGGTGCCATCGATGCCCCAGCCCTTGGCGTGCCACAAGCTGGCGCTCAGCCCGGGCACGCCGTAGGCGGCAAGATCCAGGTCGTAGCGCAACTGCCAGGACTTTTCATTGGGGCCGTTGTAGTCCGAGTACAGGGAGTTGGCCATGTAGTTGCCGGTGGACTCCCACACATAGTCGAAGTACTCGTCGCCGAACACCTGCTGCCAGGCCAGGGTCAGGCTGTGGGCCTGATGGCTGCCGGTCAGCGCCAGACTGAAGGCGTCGTTATCGATGTAGCCCAGGCGCTGCTGGCCCTGGTCCCGGGTGTGGTAGTAGTTGAACGTGGTCTTCAGCGCCAGCCGGCTTTTGTCCCCGGCGCGGTGGGTCAGGCCCAGGTAGTACTGGTCCCACATGTTCTCGAAGCGTGAAGCATAAAGGCTGCCTTCCAGGCCCAGGCCGGACTTGACCGTCGCGCCCAGGTAGCTGATGCGCTCGCCGCTGTAGGCGCGGTTGCCGAAGGTGGTGGTCAGGCGTTCGCTGCCGGTACCGGTGCGCGGGATGGCCCGGTCGAAGCTGCCGGCCTGCAGCGACAGCCAGTCGGTTTCATGGCTGTACAGGCCCACGCCCTGGAAGCTGGAGGGCAGGGCGCGGTTGTCCTTGTAGCGCAGCACCGGGTTGTCGGTCATCAGGCGCCCGGCCTTGAGTTCGGTGTTGGACAGGCGCAGGCGGACATCGCCGATCCCCAGGCGGCTCCAGGTGGGCAGGGCATCGCCGTCACTGTCCACCAGCACCCGGTCGCCGCCGTTGGCCACCCGGCCGTGGCCGCGCTCCAGGTTCACTGCGCTGAACAGGCCGGCGTCCACCCCAATGCCGATCAGCCCCTGGGTATAGCCGGAGCTGTACTTGAGCATGCCGGTCTGTACCCAGGTTTCCCGCACCCGGGTGCGCTGGTTGCCGTCGGGTTTCTTGATCGTCAGGTAGGTGTCGCGTTGGGTGTGCTGGTTGGAGTAGTAATGGCGCAGGTTGAGGTCCAGGCTGCTGCCTTCGATAAAGCCCGGGGCCTGGGCCTGCTGGCTTGGGCGCGGGTTGTCCTGGGCCAGCAGGGGGCTGCTGGCGCTCATGGCCAGGAGGCAAAGTACGAGCTGTTTCATGTCGCTTCCCCACAAATCAAAGGCGTCGAACCTCCGCCCGACCGCGGTCATGCGCGGCCGGCAGGGTAGAGGAAGACGCGGTGCCGGAAAAGAGTTTTGGGCAGTGAGGCGAATGCTCAGCGGGCGCGGGCTTCTGCGAGCCGTTGGCCGGGGTTGCTGCGCCCGGGTGCTTGCGGGCGGGTTTCCTTGGCGAACCAGGCGGCGGTCAGGCACACCAGGTTGGCCACCAGCAGGTAGCCCACCGGTGACATCGGGTTGCCGGTGGTGCCGATCAGCCAGGTGATGATGATCTGCGCCGTACCGCCGAAAGCCGCCACGCCAAAGGCGTAGACGATGGAGAAACCGGTGGAGCGCACCGCCTTGGGAAAGCTCTCCACCAGCAGCACGATCAGCGCCGCGCCACTCATGCCGTGCAGCCCGGAGAGCACCGCCAGGGTCAGCAGGAAGGTCGTCGGGCTGGGGTGCTCGGTCATCAATTGCAACGCCGGGAACAGCACCAGCAACAGCACCACCCGCGGCGCCATGAGGATGGTGCGGCGGCCGAAGCGGTCGCAGAGCATGCCGCCGGCAATCGCGCACACCGCCATGGCTGCGCCGGCCACCAGGGTCGAGAGCATGGAGATGCTGGTGGGCAGTTTCAGTTCGGTGAGGGCGAAGGTGGTCATGTAGTTGATGAAGTACTGGGTGATGGTGCTGCCCGACAGAATCAGCAGCCCCAGCACCAGCGCCCGGCGATGCTCGCCGAACACCTGGCGCACCAGGCTGCCGGTGCTGGCTGTCTCACCCTGGCCGTGGAAGGTTTCCGCCAGGTTGCGGCGGATGTAGATGCCGATTGGCAGCACCAAGAGGCCGAACACGAAGGGCACGCGCCAACCCCAGCTGTTGAGGTCCTCGGGGGACAGCACCTGGGTCAGGGTGTAGCCCACGGTGCCGGCGGCCATGGCGGCCACGCCCTGGGCCACCACCTGCCAGCAGGCGTAGGTGCCGCGCTTGTGGGCCGGCGCGGCTTCGAGGATGTAGGTGGTGGCGGGGCCGGCTTCTCCGCCCCAGGCCAGGCCCTGGATCAGCCGAGTGAGCACCAGCAGGATCGGTGCGGCGATGCCGATGCTTTCATAGCTGGGCAGGATGGCGATGCTGCCGGTGCCCACGGCCATCATCACCAGGGTCAGGAGCATCGCCGGCTTGCGCCCGACGCGGTCGGCGTAGGCGCCGATCAGCACTGCTCCCAGGGGCCGCACGATAAAACCGACACCGAAGGCGGTGACCGAGAGCATCAGGCTGACAAAGGCGCTGTCGGAGGGAAAGAAGGTGTGGCCGATCATCACCGCAAAGGTGGCGTAGACCCCGAAATCGAAGAACTCCACGGCATTGCCGAGGATCACCGCGAATACGCTGCGCTTGCCTCCCGCCGCGTTGGGCGTTTCGGGCTCGGGTGTGGCGGATGGATTGGACGCTTGGCTGTGCATACTGGCCCCTCGAATTTTTATTCATAGGTTGCCCAGGCCCCGGGCGGCAAGGCCCGGGGCTGGGGTGAAGGTGGCAGTTTCGGTGTATCAGTGGGACGGCGGGTTCGGCCAGTTGTGGATCGCTCCACGCCAGCTCTCATAGGTCTTGGCCACTTGCAGCAGCCATTGATCGGCAAAGCGCGGGGCGATCATCTGCAGGCCGATGGGCAGGCCATCGGCGGCAAAACCGCAGTTGATCGACAGCGCCGGTTGTTCGCCCATGTTCCAGGGCAGGGTGAAGACGATGTGCTCGAACGGCTGCTGCGGATCATTGCTCGGTGACGGCCACTGGGCGGGAAAATGGTTGATCTGGTTGGTGGGTGACAACACCAGGTCGAACTCGCTGAACACCTGGGCGGCGCGGCGGCGCATCTCGAAGGTCTGGTTGAAGCCCTGCACCGCCTCGACCCCGGACAAGTCGGCCCCCGGCGCCGCCCAGTCGCGGATATAGGGCAGCACCTTGGCAAACTGCTCGGCGCCCAGGGCCGAGAGTTCCGCCCATTGTCGGGCACGCCAGAAGCGGTCGAGGCCGTCTAGCTGAGCGCGGTCCATGATCGGTGCCAGGGTGCGGACCTGGGCGCCATGGCTTTCGAACAGCCGCGCAGCCTGTTCCACCGCCGCGCAGACAAAACCTTCCGGCTGCAGCCCCGCGCCGGGTTCCAGCATCAGGCCGATCTTCAAGCCGTTGACCGACACCGGCGCATCGCTCCAGTCGCCGGTCAAGGGCGGCAGGCTGGTGGCGTCCCGAGCATCGGGTCTGGCCAGATAGCGCATCATCAGCACCGCGTCATCGACGCTGCGGGTCATGGGCCCGGCGCAGCGTCCGGTGTAGTAGGGGTCGATGGGAATCCGCCCCAGGGTCGGCTTGAACCCCACCAGCCCGCACCAGGCGGCCGGCAGGCGCACCGAGCCGCCGATGTCGGTGCCGATGTGCAGCGGCCCGTAACCGGCCGCGGCGGCCGCAGCGGCGCCGGAACTGGAGCCACCGGTATTGCAGGCGGTGTTCCAGGGGTTGCGGGTAATGCCGTGGAAGCTCGACAACCCCGAGGACAACATGCCGAAATCCGGCACCGTGGTCTTGGCCAGGATGATCGCCCCGGCCTCACGCATCCGCGCGGCGGGTGGAGCATCCTGCAACGCCGGCTTCAACGTGGTGGCCGCGCTGCCCAGCGGAATCGGCGTGCCCTGGGTGGCGATCAGTTCCTTGATCGTCACTGGAATCCCGTCCAGCGGGCCGTTGGGGGCGCCCTTGTTCCAGCGCTCGGTGGCGGCCCGGGCCTGCAGGCGCACCTGCTCCGGATCGAAGGCGTAGAGCGCACGGATATGCGGCTCCCAGCGCCCGATATGGGCCAGCAGATGCTCGTAATAGTCCAGGGGTGAGAGCTGGCGGCTGGCGAATTGCGCCAGCAGTTGCGAGGTGGATAGATCGTGCAAATCAGTCATCGAACGCATCCTTGTGTCGGGCGTCAGTCGGGTTGCTGATGGCCCGACTGTATCGCTTCCACCCTAGCCCAACCATCACAAAGGACGCAGCCTGGTGTTGCGTTTTTGTGAGCACTGCAGCGGCGTATCCCTCGGCCCGATTGAATACGGCCCCACCCAATCGCGACGTTCTGTAGGAGCGGGCTTGCCCGCGAAGGCGGCCTCAGGGTTTGCACAAGGCCCGCGGGCCTCTTCGCCGGCAAGCCGGCTCCTACGGGATTTCGCCCGGGTCAGTGTCGCAGGACGGGGGCTTGGGGGTGGGGGCTGGGGAACGCTTGCTCATAGGCCCGGCACAAGCGCAGCACTTGCTCGTCGGCAAAGCGTGCGCCCACTACGTGCAGGCCCACGGGCAGGCCGTCGTCGGCAAAGCCGCAGGGCAGTGAAGCCGCCGGTTGCTGGGTCAGGTTGAAGGGGTAGCTGAAGGGCGTCCATTCCATCCATTCCCCCAGGCCCGAGCCCGGTGGGACGTTGTGTCCGGCTGCGAACGCAGTCAGGGGCAGCATGGGCGAGAGCAGCAGGTCGTAGCGCTCATGGAAGGCGGCCATGTGGGCCACCAGGGCGGCGCGCGCCTCCAGGGCGGCGCTGTAGTCGCTGAGGCTGATGCCTTCGCCCTGTTCGGCGATGCGCAGCAGGCCCGGGTCCAGCAAGGCACGCTGGGCGGGGCTGAGGGCTGCGGTCAGGCGCGCCGCCCCGGAGAACCACAGGGTATTGAACATCTCCAGGGGATCACTGAAACCGGGATCGACCTGCTCGATCTGTGCCCCCAGTTGCGCCAGGCGCTCCACCGCCCGGGCCACCACTCGCGCCACTTGCGGGTCGACCTTGACGTAGCCGAAGTCTGGGCTGTAGGCGATGCGCAGACCCTTGAGGCTGGCATTTTCCGGTAACCAAGGCGTGCTGCGCGGGGCGCCGAGCAGGCCGTCACGGGCATCCGGGCGGGCCACGGTCTGCAGCATCAGCACGGCGTCATCGACGCTGCGGGTCATCGGCCCCAGGTGCGAGAGGATGTTCATCGCGCTGGCCGGCCACTGCGGCACGTAGCCGAAGGTCGGCTTGATGCCGAAGGTGCCGGTGAAGGCGCAGGGAATGCGGATCGAGCCGCCGGCATCGCTGCCCTGGTGCAACACGCCGAGGTTCAGCGAGGCCGCCGCCGCTGCGCCGCCGGAGGAACCGCCGGCCGTCAGGCGAGTGTCCCAGGGGTTGCGGGTGATGCCGTACAACGGGTTGTCGGTCACGCCTTTCCAGCCGAATTCCGGGGTGGTGGTCTTGCCCAGCAGCACCGCGCCGGCCGCGCGCATGAAGCCGGAGAAGGGCGCGTCGACTTCCCAGGGGCCGGCGGCCAAGGTAGTTTTCGAGCCCTTGCGGGTGGGCATGCCACGGGTCAGGGTCAGGTCCTTGATCGACGCCGGCAAGCCGTCCAGGGCGCCGCAGGGCTGGCCCTTGAGCCAGCGCTGTTCGGAGGCCCGTGCCGCGTCCAGGGCCCCTTGGTGGTCGATATGGCAATAGGCGTTGACCAGCGGATTGAAGCGCTCGATACGCGCCAGGGCATCCTCGGTGACCTCCACCGGTGACAGGCGCTTGTCACGGTAATGGCGCAGCAGTTCAACGCCGCTCAGGGCGGCGATGTCAGTGGCTTGCTTCATAGCGATTGAGCTCCTTGAGCGGCATTGACCATGGCCCGCAGCAGGACCGCGCAGCCGTCGGCCAGGTCCTGGGGCGCGGCGTTTTCAATTTCGTTGTGGCTGATGCCGCCCTCGCAGGGCACGAAGATCATCCCTGCCGGGCCCAGCTCGGCGATGAAGATCGCGTCGTGCCCGGCGCCGCTGACGATGTCCATGTGGCTCAGCCCCAGGTGCTCGGCGCCCTGGCGCACGGCGGCAATGCAGGCGGGGTCGAAGTCCAGCGGCGGGAAATCGGCGGTGGCGGTCAGCTCGAACGTCAGGCCGTGCTGGCGGCAGCTGTCTTCGATCACCTGGCGCACTTCATCGACCATGGCTTGCAAGCGGTCGGCGTGCAGGTGGCGCAGGTCGAGGGTCATCTGCACCTGCCCGGGGATCACGTTGCGCGAGCCCGGGTGCAGGCTCAGGCAGCCCACGGTGCCGCAGGCATGGGGCTGATGGGCATGGGCGATGCGATTGACCGCGCTGACCACTTGCGCCGCGCCCACCAGGGCGTCCTTGCGCAGGTGCATCGGCGTCGGCCCGGCGTGGGCCTCGACCCCGCTCAGGGTCAGGTCGAACCACTTCTGGCCCAGGCAGCCCATGACCACGCCAATGGTGGTCTGGCGGTCTTCCAGTACCGGCCCTTGCTCGATATGCGCTTCGAAATAGGCGCCCACCGGGTGGCCGAGTACCGCACGCGGACCGGCATAGCCGATGCGCTGCAGCTCGGCGCCCACCGACAGGCCCTGTTCGTCCTGCTTGGCCAGGGTCTCGGCGAGGTCGAACTTGCCGGCGAACACCCCCGAACCCATCATGCACGGCGGGAAGCGCGAGCCTTCCTCGTTGGTCCAGACCACCACTTCGATCGGCGCCTGGGTTTCCAGGCCCAGGTCGTTCAGAGTGCGGATCACCTCCAGCCCGGCCATCACCCCGTAGCAGCCGTCGAACTTGCCGCCGGTGGGCTGGGTGTCGATATGGCTGCCGGTCATCACCGGGGCGCGGTTCGGGTCACGCCCGGCGCGGCGGGCGAAGATATTGCCGATGCCGTCCACGCTGACGCTGCAGCCGGCCTCTTCGCACCAGCGCACGAACAGGTCCCGGGCCTGGCGGTCGAGGTCGGTGAGGGCCAGGCGGCATACGCCGCCCTTGGCGGTGGCGCCCAGTCGGGCCAGGTCCATCAAGGACTGCCAGAGGCGCTCGCGGTTGATCAGCGGGGCATTGCTTTGCAAGGACTGCAGTGGGTCCAGTCGACTGTTCATGGCGTTTCTCCCGTCAGGCGCTCAGGGCCAGGTAGCGGTTCTTGATGGTCGGGTCGGCGCGAAACTCGGCGGCGCTGCCCTGGTAGACCACGCGGCCCTGTTCGAGCACGTAGTGACGGTCGGCGAGCTTGTCGCAGACCATCAGGTTCTGTTCCACCAGCAGCACCGGAAGGCCGCCTTCCTTGAGGGTGCGCAGGATCTTCACCAGCTCGTCGACGATCACCGGCGCCAGGCCCTCGGTGGGTTCGTCGAGGATCAGCAGCTTGGGGTCATTGAGCAGGGCGCGGGCGATGGCCAGCATCTGCTGTTCGCCGCCGGACAGGGCGTGGCCGGCGTTCTTGCGGCGTTCCTTGAGCCGCGGAAACATTCGGTAGATGTCGTCCAGTTGCCAGCGGCTGGCCTTGCGCTGGGCGATGCGCAGGTTTTCCTCGACGCTGAGCAGGCGAAAGATGCCCCGGTGTTCCGGCACCAGGGCCAGGCCCTGGCGGGCGATCTCGAAGATCTTCTGGCCCACCAGTTGCTGGCCGTTGAAGTGGATCTGGCCCTGGCGCGGGCAGATGATCCCCAGGATGCTGCGCAAGGTGGTGGTCTTGCCCGCGCCGTTGCGCCCCAGCAGGGTCACCAGTTCACCGGCCTCCACCTTGAGCGAGACGCCTTCGAGCACGTGGCTCTTGTCGTAGTAGGAATGGATGTTCTCGACGGTCAGCATCAGGCGGCTTCTCCCAGGTAGGCGACACGCACACGCTCATCGGCGCGTACCACATCCGGCGTGCCCTCGACCAGGATCTGGCCGTGGCTCATCACGGTGATGCGCTGGCTGATGGACATGACGATGCTCATGTTGTGTTCGATCAGCAGCACCGTGTGGTCGCGGCCCAGGTCGCTGATCAGTTGGGTCATGATCGGAATGTCATCGATACCCATGCCCGAGGTGGGCTCGTCGAGCATCAGCAATTGCGGTTTCGAACAGATCGACATGCCCACTTCCAGCACCCGTTGCTGGCCGTGGGACAGCTCGCCGGCCAGGGTCTGGGCCCGGGCCGTGAGTTGCAGGCGTTCCAGCACCTGGTCGGCCACCTCCAGGTGCTCGCGGCGGCTGTCCACGTGGCGCCAGAAGTTCAGCGCCCCCAGGCCGTCGCGGCCCTGGGCGGCCAGGCGCAGGTTCTCCCGCACGCTGAGGTTCTGGAACAGGCTGGTGAGCTGGAAGGAGCGCGCCATGCCCAGGCCGACCCGGCCGTGGGCGGGTTTCTTGATGATGTTCTTGCCGTTGAAACGGATGGCCCCGGCGGTGGCCTGGCGTTCGCCGGTCAGGCAGTGGAACAGGCTGGTCTTGCCGGCGCCGTTGGGGCCGATGATGGTGTGGATGGTGCCGGCCTCGACCTTGAGGTTGACCCCGTTGACCGCGTGGAAGGCACCGTAGGCCAGCTCCAGGTTCTGGGTTTCCAGCAGGTACTGCGCAGGCTTGCTCATGAGCGTTTCTCCTCGGCCAGCAAGGCCGTCTTGCGTGAGCCTTTGAGGCGTTCCACCAGGCTCGACAAACCGCCCCACAAACCGCCGCGCATGAACACCACCACCAGGATCAGGATCACCCCCAGCAGAATCAGCCAGCGTGGCCACAGCTCGGAGAGGAACTCGCCCAGCAGTACGATGGCGCCGGCGCCGAGCAGGGAACCGAACAGCGAGCCGGTGCCACCGACGATGGTCATGATCAGGATGTTTTCCGACATCGCCAGGTCGATGTTCGACAGCGGCACGAAGTGCAGGAGCATGGCGTACAGCGCCCCGGCAATCCCGGTGACCGCGCCGGAGAGCATGAACACCAGGATCTTGAAATGCCGGGTGTCGTAGCCGATGGCGGCGGCGCGGGTTTCGTTCTCGCGGATGGCCATCAGGGTGCTGCCGAACGGCGAGGCGATCACCCGCCGGGCACCGATGAAGATCAGCAGGAACAGCACCGCGACAAAGCCGTAGAAATAGCGGGCGTCGGCCAGGGACAGCAGCACCGTGTCACCGATGCGGATCTCTGGGCGCGGCACGCTGAGCAGGCCGTTGTCGCCGCCGGTCCAGTCGCTGAGGGTGTAGGCGATGAAGTAGGCCATCTGGCTGAAGGCCAGGGTCAGCATCACGAAGTAGATGCCGGTACGGCGGATCGCCAGGGCGCCCACCAGCAGTGCCAGCAAGGCTCCCACCAGCGCCGCGCCGAGCAGGGCACTGAACAGCCCCAGCTGCAGATGGATCATCAACAGGGCGGCGCAGTAGGCACCGGCGCCGAAGAAGATGCCCTGGCCGAACGACAGCAGCCCGGTGTAGCCCAGCAGCAGGTTACAGGCCAGTGCGGCTAGGGCGAAGATCAGGATCTCGCTGGCCAGGGTCGCCGACGGCAGCACCAGGGGCAGGCCGATCAGCACCGCGATCACCAGCCACAGCAGGCCGCGCGATTGAGTCTTGGCAAAGGGCAGGGGATTTTTCTCGCTCATGATCATGCTCTCCCGAACAGGCCGTAAGGACGCACCAGAATGACTGCCGCCATGGCGCCGTAGATCATCAGGCTGGCGCCCTGGGGCCAGAGGCTGGTCATCAGGCTTTGCACCACCCCCACCAGCAGGCCGCCCACCAGGGCGCCGCCGAACGAGCCCATGCCGCCGATCACCACCACCACGAAGGCCACCCCGAGAATCTCCGGGCCGACAAAGGGCTGGGCGCCGCGCAAGGGCGCGAACAGCACCCCGGCGATCCCGGCCAGGGCCACGCCGAGGGCGAAGGTCATGGAAAACAGGCGAAAGATATTGGTGCCCAGCAGCGACACGGTCTCGGTGCTTTCACTGCCGGCCCGCACCAGGGCACCGAAGCGCGTGCGCTCCAGCAGCAGCCACAGGCCCAGCCCCACCAGGGCCGAGAACAGGATCAGGAACAGGCGGTAGTAGGGGTAGACGAAGTCGCCGATCACCAGCACCCCGCGCAGCAGTTCCGGCACCGCCACGGCCTTGCCCACCGGGCCCCAGATCATCACGCTGGCTTCCTGGATGATCAGCGCGATGCCCAGGGTCACCAGGATCTGGAACATGTGCGGCAAGTGGTAGATGCGCTGGATCAACAGGCGCTCGATGATCCAGGCCAGGGCCGCCACCACCAGGGGCGCGAGCACCAGGGCCAGCCAGAAGTTGCCGGTCAGGCTGACGGCGGTGTAGCAGATGTAGGCGCCGAGCACGAAGAACGCGCCATGGGCGAAGTTGACGAAGTTCAGCAGGCCGAAAATGATCGTCAGGCCCACCGCGATCAGGAAGTAGATCATCCCCAGCCCGAGGCCGTTGAGGATCTGGAACAGGTACAAATTAAGCATGCAGGAACCCTCGGCAGGGAGCCCTTGGACGGAGCCCGCTGCCTGTAGCCAGCGATAGAAGTGTCGAGCGTCAGGCCAGGGCGCAGCCGGTGGCGCTGACATCCGGGAACGAGCGACCGGCGCTGAGCACTTCGGCCAGGTCGTCCTTGTCGCGCATCGTGGCGGCGGCCTTGCCCACCAGCAGGTAGTAATCCTTGATCACCTGATGGTCGCCGGCGCGGATGCTCTCCTCGCCGGTGGGGCCCTGGTAGGCCAGGCCCTGCATGGCCTTGGCCACGGTAGCGCCGTCAAAGCTGCCGGTGGCGGCAATGGTGTCGAGGATGATCTTGCTGCCGATGTAGTCGGCGGCCAGCGGGTAGGTGGGGTTGATGCCGTACTTGGCCTGGGTCAGCTTCACCAGTTCGCGATTGAGCGGGGTGTCCACCTGATGCCAGTACTGCGCGCCGAGGTAGACGCCTTCCAAGACGTCGCTGCCCAGCTCCTGGAACTGGTCGAGCCCGGCGGACCATACCAGCAGCACCTTCATGCGTTCCTTGATGCCGAAGTTCACCGCCTGGCGCAGGGCGTTGGATGACTGGCTGCCGAAGTTCAACAGCACCAGCACATCAGGGCGGGCGGCGATGGCGTTGGTCAGGTAGCCGGAGAATTCTTGCTCCTGCAAGGAGTGGTAGCTGTTGCCGATGTGCTCGATGCCATGTTCGGCACAGACCTGCTTCGCCCCTTCCAGCAAGGCTTCGCCGAACACGTATTGCGGGGTGATGGTGTACCAGCGCTTGGCCTCGGGCAGCAACTTGATCAGCGGCACCATGGTTTCGCGGATGGCGCCGTAGGTTGGCACCGACCAGCGAAAGGTCGAGGCATTGCAGTCCTTGCCAGTGACCTCATCGGCGCCCACCGGGGTCATGAACACCCCGCCGACCTTGCCCACCTCCTTGGCCACCGCCAGCGCCGAAGACGACAGGGTGCAGCCCTGGAAGAACCGTGCGCCGTCCTGGGCAATCGCCTCCTGGACCCGGCGCACCGCCTTGCCGGCGTTGCCCTCGGTGTCGATCACCTTGTAGTGCAGCGGTCGCCCCAGCAGGGTCGGGTACTGCTCCACCGCCAGGCGCGAGCCCATGTCGGCGAACTTGCCGTAGCTGGCAAAGGCGCCGGACATCGACTTCAAACCGTAAAAGGTAAAGGGTTCGGCGGCAAAGGCGTTGCGTACCCCCAGCCCGAGGCTGAGGGCACCGCTAACGGCCAGACCGGCTTTCAACAACGTACGACGCTGCATGGGGTAACTCCCTGGTTTAGTTATTGGCAGGAGTGGCAATGGCGAATCGACGTAGCAGCCTGTGTTCAGGCTTGTTATTGGCAAAGCGGTGGACGGCGGGCGCTATCGGTGGTGGTCGAACTCCAGCAGGAAGTGCTGGGTGACTTCGCCTTCCAGGGCGGTCATGTGGTGCTCGGCGTCGCACATGTGTTCGTGCATCAGCTGGCGCACTGCGCTTTCATCTTCGGCGCGCAAGGCCAGCAGCAAGCGTTTGTGGTAATCCAGGTTGGCGGCGTCGAACTGCTTGCGCTTGGGCTTGTAGGCCTTCTTCAGCACCACCAGGTCGCGCAGCAAATCGTTGAGAAACTGCGCCATGAAACTCAGCAGCGGGTTGGGGCAGGCCCGCCCCAGCAGGTTGTGGAACTCCAGCTCGGCGATGCGCTGCTCGCGCTGGCCGGCCTCGCTGTCCTCGGGTTGGCTGCAGAAGTCGATGTTGTCCTGCAGGGCCTTGAAATCTGCCTCGCTCAAGCGCCCGATCACCGACACCGCCAGCTCCACCTCGATCACCTTGCGCAGCTGATAGACCTGCTCGCCGTCCATGTGCTGAAAGTGCAGGTAGTTGCGCAGCGCGCGGCTGGCCGGCTCGGTGCCGGCCTGGTTCAGGTAGGCGCCGCCGTTTGGCCCGGTGCGAGTGTTGACCAGGCCTTCCACCTCCAGCGCCTTGAGCGCCTCCCGGGCCGAGCCCTTGGAGCATTGGAAGCTTTCCATCAGCTCCTTCTCGGTGGGCAAGCGATCCCCGGGGCGCAGGGCATCGGTGACGATGGAACGCTTCACCGACTCGACAATCACGTCGGAAAGCTTCTGGCGTTTGCGGCGAACGGGGCGTTTCAGCATGGGCGGCTATTTATCGTATTAATGCGGATAAATAGTAATAAATAGAGATGAGGGCGACGCGTCAACCGCCTGAGGGAATGGGGTGTCGTTTTTGGTGTTGAGGCGGCGTAATCAGATAACTGTGTCGGGTTCACTGGAGCCGGCGGCTGCGTTAGACAGCGCTTTGCCATCACTGTATTTTCGAGCTGGAATTTCTAAAGGATTTCTTTCTCATCATGACGATGACCGATCACGAGCAGGTGCTGGACTTCTGGCACAGCGTCGAATTCTTCAATGCATACGACCTGGATCAGCCCCTGGACGCCGCGCGTAAATCACGCAGTGTCGAGCGGCTGACCGAGACCTGGTTAGCCAGTGGGCTCTGGGATAAATACCTGGGGCACCGTCGCGTGCTCTATTTGCTGCCCTTCGATGTCACTCATGTCACGCGAATGATCGAAGACTATGTCGACAGTCCTTCGATCAGTGAAGTGGCCAAGGTGCGCGATGGCGAGATGGCAGCAACCGGCCTTACCTGTTACGCCAAATTGACCCTGGGTCCCAACGGTGAACCCAACTTTGAGAGCCTGAGTGTTTCGGCCTTGCCGTGGGCGCTAGGCCGGTTGGCCAGCGGCGATATCGGTGCCTTGTGTGCCGTGACTTTCGATGAGAGCGTACGTGAACTCAAACGCGTCCTGGCTGATGAACAGTCGCAATGGGCAGACAAGCGCCTGGGCGCGAAACAGTTGCCCCAAGTGCTCAAGCACCTGGAGCAATGGGCCGGATGGACCCTGCCACAGACCGACCTGGCCTACATGGATATTTGGCCGATCGCCAAGCCTCGCAACGGTGCGGTTTCGGTTCAGCCTGACGAAGTATCAACTGACAGCCCTGAGCCGATGGCGCCTGCTGATGAATTGGTGATCCTCAACAGCTTCTACGTGCATGACCTTGTCCAGGCCAAACGTCTCTTGAGCAGCGAGCGGCCTGCGCGTGCTTTGCGGGCGTATCTGTCGACACTCGACCCGCAGAAGCTGGACCTGGATAGCGAGTCCGGGCAACAGGCAATAAACCGCACGTTGCGCCCGGAAAATGGCATTGGCGGGCGCTGGCCTGCTGCAAGCCAGCACGTGCAATCACTGATGCAGCAGTTTGCGCTGAATACCATGGGAGCGATGGACGAGGGTGAGATCCTTGCGGTCAACGGCCCACCAGGCACCGGAAAAACCACCTTGCTGCGTGACTTGATCGCCGATTTGGTGGTCGGCAGGGCGGATGCGCTGGCACAACTGACGGTGGCCAAGGATGGCCTCAGTGATCAAGTGATCGATGCGGTTTTCAGCAAGAGGAGTTATCGGATTCCGCTGTTATCTGAAACGCTGACCGGCTTCGAGATGCTCGTGGCCTCTACCAATAACGGCGCCGTGGAAAATCTGTCCCTGGAGTTGCCTCAGCTCAAGGGCATCGACGCCGCGCGCGTCCAGCACCTGAGTTATTTTCAGGAGGTCGCGACTCGCTACGCCGGTTGTCAGGGCGACAAACCCTGGAAAACCCCAGAGCCAGTCTGGGGCTTGGTCGCGGCGGCACTGGGCAGAAAAAGCAACCGCCGGCGGTTACGCGACATTTTTGGCAATCGCGCCGCAACGCCTGCGGATAAACCGGGTGACACGTTTATTGCCAAGAGCAAGGTCGACCTCGGCAGTTGGGAAAAGGTCGGCGCCATGACGTACTGGCATTTCAAGTCCAGCACCCGTCATCGACAGCTCGGTTTCAAGGTTGCCAAGGAGCGCTACCTGAAGGCGCGTAAAATCCATGATGAACAGCGTCAGCGGCTGCAGGTTCTGTGTGCATTGTATGAGCGCTTGCAGCAGGCGTTTCCCGCGGTCCAGGCGTTATGGCCGGCTGCACCGAGGCTGAGCCCGCAGCACCTGGCGTCACTGATCGAGGGCACGCAGCGTCTGCTGGAGCGTCTGGAGGCCAAAAAAAATACCCTGGAACGCAAGCTTGGCCCCGCATGGTGGCGCTGGCTGGCCCAGTGGTTTCGCAAACCGCTCTATCAGCAATGGGTGTCTGCTAGTGATGATCTGGAGCTTGCGCGCGCTTTCGAGAGTGAACTACGGGACCTGCCGGGGTTGATCCAGGAATGCGGCGTCTACCTGTGGGACGGTGCGCCTTTGGACAGTCAGGCGAATCAGCAGCACGCCTTCTGGCAGGGGGCTGCTTTCAATGAAGCCCGCAGCGACTTGTTCGTTGCCGCGATGACCTTGCACGAAGCGTTCTTTCTTGAAGTCGCGAGCCCTGATCTGGTGTTCGCACTGAGCGCCATGCTTGAGCGTCCACCGCTGTTGCCCGCCAGGCGTGCCTTATGGCAGTGGCTGTTTATGTTGACCCCGGTGGTGTCGAGTACTTTCGCCTCGATTCGTGCGCAGTTTGCCGGCCTTGAAGCTGAAGACCTGGGTTGGCTGATCATCGACGAAGCCGGTCAAGCCCCGCCGCAAGCGGCCGTTGGTGCCATCATGCGCGCCAAGCGCGTTGTAGTGGTGGGCGACCCCTTGCAGATCGAGCCTGTGGTGACGCAATCGACCCGTCTGCTCGATACCTTGGGCCGGCACTGGCTCGGTGATTCGCGCTCGCGTTACGCGATCGACAGCCACTCGGTGCAGACCTTCGCCGACCGTGGCTATGGACAGGGTGTACGGCATCCTCTGGACGCTGAAAAATTCATCGGTATTCCGCTGGTCATGCACCGCCGCTGTGACAACCCGATGTTCGAGATTTCCAACCGCATCGCCTACGCCCAGCGCATGCGCCATGCCAAGGATTCCGGCATCGTTGCCCATCCGTTATTGGGTGCCAGTGCCTGGTGGAGTGTGTCGGGGGAGTCGGCGGACGGTACGAAGTACATCGAAGCCCAAGGGCAACGATTGCTGCGCGAGCTGGCAAAGCTTTACCAGGCGGCTCTGAGGGACGGTGGGGCGCTGCTGCCGCCGGTGTTTGTCATCACCCCGTTCCGCGAGGTCAAGGCGGGGCTGGTCAGTCTGTTGGGCAATGCTGCGGCCTGGAGGCGAGTTCTGGGCGCCGAGGTGCCGCCTCCCGCCAATCTGGCGGGGTGGGTCAGCAGTTGCATTGGCACGGTCCACACCTTTCAAGGCAAGGAGGCCGATATCGTTTTCTTTGTGCTGGGGTGTGACTCCACGCGCATGGGGGCGATTGATTGGGCTTGCTCCACTCCGAACTTGCTGAACGTCGCCGTCACCCGGGCGAAAAAACACCTTTACATCCTGGGGGACCAGAACCTGTGGGGGGATCGACAGTATTTCGAAGTGGCCCGGGACCTGTTATCCCGGGCGCAAGTGCAACACCCAGCGAGTGAGGCCATGGCTGCGGCTCCGTCCTGACAGGTCATGTCAGCTGATGTCGCGAGAATAATCAGTACCTGTGTGCTGTTGCCAAGGGCGAGGCAGTAAACATCCTCGCTCAGCGCTTACTTATGCAAGTACTGGCTTGTCAGCGAAGACGGCTTTTCTGTACAAGGTTCGCGGACCTTTTTCGCCAGCAAGCCGGCGCGGCGTTTCATCTCAAGTTGTGCGCTTCATCGTGACAGGTATTCAAGCGGATTCAGGGATGGGGCAGAACAGCAATGACTAGCATCAGTGATACCTTCGACCAGCTCTGTGCACTGGCCGCTTTGTCCTATGACGAGACGGGCGACACGCGCTTCGAGTCGCGTTTGCTGGATATCCTGAACCTGGTGAAGTCTTATCCGCAGGCCCGGGATCTGTTTGTAGAGAAATTCAAGATCATGCTGTCTTCTCGCGTTACGCCCTTGGAGGTTGTGGAGTTCTGCATGCGGGAGCTGCAATGGGAGGAAGTCAAGTGCTTCGCCTTGGCGCTTTACCAGCCCTCCATCAATCCTCGCAGTCATGCCTTGGCGGGACTTATCAGTGCTTACGAAGAGGTTTGGCCGGACGAAGACCTCTATCGGTACTACTCCAACCGATCGTTGTAGGAACGGGCTTGCCCGCGAAGGCGGCCTCAAGCTTTGCACAAGGCTCATGGGCCTCTTCGCCGGCAAGCCGGCTCCTACCGGTTCAGCGTGGCTGCGCTTGCAGCTGGCGGCCCAGTACATCCAGCACGTCACAGCCATCGCGCAGCGGAATGGCGCAAACCAATGCCAACTCTTGCAGCACCACGGCATCGCCGGGGATGTCGGGGCGGGCGGCGAAGTTTTCCAGCAGTTGAGTGACGGCGCGGATGCGATAGGCGGCCGCTTCGTACAGCACGTCGGCAGGGGCCTGGGTATCGATCAGCAGGGAAGGGATGGTGCAGTCGTGGCCGGTGATCGGCATGTATCTGTTCATAAGTAACGCCTCGGTCGGTTAAGAGCGCCACTGGATCGTCGCCAAACGAAAGGTGGCAGCTGTACGCAGGTTGGCGAACCGGGACCGGGGAGCCGGCAGACCCGAAGGTCTCCCGCGTACAGCCGCCATATAGGCAGCGTTACGGATGCGAAAAGCCCTGCAAGCAAGCACAGGGCTCTCGCACACGGTCATCGGGTCGCCAAACCCGTTCGTCATCAGGACGACCCAGGACTATAGGCATTTACCCCAAAACGGAACAAGGCACTGGCACGACAGGACTTTCTGAGTTTGCTGTAGGACTCAGGAGCGGGAGTGTGGATCAAGCGCGCCACAGGTTCAATGGCGGGGCTCAGTCGAAGCCGACGCTTGCGCTGTGGCGGGTTTCGCGGTCGTGCAACTGGTCGATATTGGTTTCGTAGGTGCATTGGCCGCTGCAATTGTGCTCATAGCTGATAGCCGGCTTGAACTGCAACTTGAGCTTCGGCGTGTCGCTCTCTGGCGCCGGGGCCTGGGCGGTGGCCGGCAACGGCGGTTGCGGGTAGCTCAGGTCCAGGCCTGCGGCCTGGGCCGAACAGGTGGCCATCAGTAACAGGGCCGGGAAAAACGCTTTGCAACTGAACATCATCGAATCCGCGTGGCCAAAAAAGGGTTGCCGATTATAACGAGCCAGGGACGGAAAATTTAACCGCGCGGTCTCTGCCACAGGCTTTTCGCGCTGTTTTCGCGGCCTCAGGTCTTCGCAACGTGAAACATTTGTCACGGGGCAGCGAGACGGGCTGCTCCTACACTGCAAGTCACCTCCATGGCCAAGGACACTCCCCGATGCCGGCAAAATCCACCAGCAGCATCCTCGATACGGTTGAAGGCCGGCGCCTGCAGGGCAGCGACGCCGAGCTCTGGCGCCAGTGGGGGCCATACCTGAGTGAACGGCAGTGGGGCACGGTGCGCGAGGATTACAGCGCCGATGGCGACGCCTGGAGCTACTTCCCCCACGAACATGCCCGCAGCCGTGCCTACCGCTGGGGCGAGGACGGGCTGGCCGGGTTCTCCGACAAGGCCCAGCACTGGTGCCTGGGGCTGGCGCTGTGGAATGAACACGACAGCATTCTCAAGGAGCGTCTGTTCGGCCTGAACAATGCCGAGGGCAACCACGGCGAGGACGTCAAGGAGCTGTACTTCTACCTCGACGGCGTGCCCAGCCATGCCTACATGCGCATGCTCTACAAGTACCCCCATGCGGCCTTTCCCTATGCCGATCTGGTGGCGGAAAACGCCCGTCGCGGCCTGAACGACACCGAGTACGAGATCCTCGATACCGGGGTTTTCGAGGACAACCGCTACTTCGACGTGACGGTGGAATACGCCAAGCACACGGCCGATGACATTTTCATGCACATCACCGTGCACAACCGTTTCCACCAGCCGGCGCGGCTGCGGGTGCTGCCCCAGGTCTGGGCGCGCAACACCTGGAGCTGGGGCGGCAACACACCGCGGCCGAGCATGCGCCTGGAGGGCGACAAGGTGCTGGCGCGGCATGGGCAACTGCCCGACCGGCAGATCACCGCCTGGGGGGCCGAGCCCTGCCAGTGGCTGTTCTGCAACAACGACAGCAATTTCCCCAAGCTGGACGGGCTGGCGTCACCCGGGCCGTTCAAGGATGGTTTCAACGACTACCTGGTGGATGGACAGGCCAGTGCGGTGAGTTTCGATGGTGGCACCCGGGTGGCGGCGCACTTCGTCCTGGATCTGGCGGGCGGCGAGAGCAAGCGCCTGTTCCTGCGCTTTGCCCCGGCCGGTAGCGAACCGGTCAGCGCCCGCCGCCTGTTCGAGCAGCGCCGGCGCGAGGCCGATGAGTTCTACGGGGCGTTGCAGCAAGGTATCGCCAGTAGCGACGCGCGCAATGTCCAGCGCCAGGCCCTGGCGGGGTTGCTGTGGTCCAAGCAGCTGTACTACTTCGACGTCAACCAGTGGCTTGATGGTGATCCCGGCCAGCCGGTACCCCCTAGTGAACGCGAGCATCTGCGCAACACCCATTGGCGCCATCTGTCCAACTGCGACATCGTCTCCATGCCCGACACCTGGGAGTACCCCTGGTATGCCTCCTGGGACTTGGGTTTCCAGGCGGTAGCCTTTGCCCTGATCGATCCCGGCTTTGCCAAGCAGCAGTTATTGCTGCTGGTGAAGGATCGCTTCATGCATCCCAACGGCCAGTTGCCCGCGTACGAGTGGCGTTTTGACGACGCCAATCCGCCGGTGCACGCCTGGGCCTGCTGGCGGGTCTACCAGCAGGAAAAGTGCCTGACTGGCGTCGGTGACCTGGATTTTCTCGAACGCATATTCCACAAGCTGCTGCTGAATTTTTCCTGGTGGGTCAACCGCAAGGACGCAGAAGGCCGCAACCTGTTCCAGGGCGGCTTCCTCGGCCTGGACAATATCGCCCTGTTCGACCGCTCCGCCGCCTTGCCCGAAGGTTTCGCCCTGGATCAGGCCGATGGCACGGCCTGGGTCGCGGCCTATGCCCTGGACCTGATGCGTATCGCCCTGGAACTGGCCAAGCGCAATGGGGTGTACGTGGACATTGCGGTGAAGTTCTTCGAGCACTTCCTGTATATCGCCGGGGCCATCAACCGCGTGGATGAAAGCGCCGAGGGGCTGTGGGACGAACAGGACCAGTTCTTCTACGACGTGCTGCACCGCCCTGATGGGCAGAACGAACCCCTGCGCCTGCGCTCCATCGTCGGCCTGATGCCGCTGTTCGCGGTGCAGGTGCTGGAGCAGCATGAGCACGAAAACCTGCCGGGGCTGGCCCAGCGCCTGCTGGGCTTCTTGCATCACCGGCCGGACCTGGCGAGCCTGGTGTCGCGCTGGTACGAGCCGGGCAAGGGTAACCGCATGCTCCTGGCGCTGTTGCGCGGCGAGCGTACCAAGGACCTGCTCAAGCGCATGCTCGATGACAGCGAGTTCCTCTCGGACTTCGGTATCCGCTCCCTGTCCAAGGCCTTCGAGCAGCCGTTCGCCATGCAGGTGGACGGCAAGCAGTTGTGTGCCCGCTATGTGCCGGCGGAGTCCGATTCACGGTTGTATGGCGGCAACTCCAACTGGCGCGGGCCGCTGTGGATGCCGATCAACTACATGCTGATCGAATCCCTGCGCGAGTTTCACCGCTACTACGACGTCAACTTCTCGGTGGAGTACCCGCGGGGCTCCGGGTATCTGGCGTCCCTGGAGGAAGTGGCCGACGGCTTGAGCCAGCGCCTGACGCGACTGTTTCTGCTGGACGAGGACGGGCGCAGGCCGTCCATGAGCGGCTACCCGCAGTTGCAGGTGGAGGCCGAGGACCGCGAGCTGGTGCTGTTCCATGAATACTTCCATGGCGAAACCGGGCGCGGCCTGGGGGCTAGCCACCAGACCGGCTGGACGGCGCTGGTGGCGTTGCTGTTGCAGCCACAGCGCTGAAGTTGTCACCCGGCGACCCGGGCGACGGTTCAGGGGGGGAGGCTTTGGGTCAGCCCACCAGGGCGATGTCCTGGGGTTTGGCCCAGGCTTCGATCAGCCGCTCCGGGGTGCAGCAGGTCTTGCGCTTGTAGACGAAGTTGCTGCACTTCTCGGCGAAGCCCTTGCGGTTCTGCACCATGTCCATGTGCATCTCTTCCAGCTCGGCGTTGCGGCAGTGCTGCATCAGTTGCGGGTCGGCATCCAGCTTGCGCTGGCGCAGGTGCTGGTAGCGCGGGTCGTTGAGCACGCCGTTGGCCCGTTGCAGCAGCCACAGGCCGAACTCGTCCGGGCAGCGCGGGCCGATCTCCTGGACCATGCCCATCTGCAGGGCCTGGAGTGCGCTGATGGGCAGGCAGGCTTCGGTCAGTTGCTTGGCCATGGCCTGGCCGACGGCGCGGGGCAGGCTGTAGGTCCAGTACTCGGAGCCGTACAGGCCCATGCTCTTGTAGTGGGGGTTGTACACGGTGTCGGCGCGGGCCAGGACCACGTCCGCGGCCAGGGCCAGCATCAGGCCGCCAGCGCCGGCATTGCCGGTCAGGCCGCTGACCACCAGTTGGCGGGCGGTGAGCAGTTCCAGGCAGACGTCGTCGATGGCCTGGATATTGGCCCAGGCTTCCAGGCCCGGTACTTCGGCGGCCTGGATCACGTTGAGGTGCACGCCGTTGCTGAAGGCACCGCGGCCGCCACGCACCAGCAGCACCTGGGTGTCCCGGGCCTTGGCCCAGCGCAGGGCGCTGACCAGGCGTTGGCACTGCTCGGTGCTCATGGCGCCGTTGTAGAACTCGAAGGTCAGTTCGCCGACCTTGCCCGTTTCGCGGTAGCGGATAGGTTGGTAGGCCTCGGTGCTGAACGGGCTGTTGGCCACCGACCAGTCCAGCACCGGGACATCGGCCAGGCGCTCGCCGAGCACGTGGCGGGCGGGGCGCTTGAAGGTTTCCTCGCCAGGCTGGGGCTTCTGGCGCAGGGAGCCGATCCACAAGCTGTGATCGCCGCAGGCCACCAGTACTGCGTCGTCGTGCACCGCCAGCAGTTGCCCGGGCATGCCGGTGCGTGAATCCAGGTGGGCGTCGTAGACGTAGTACTGGCCGCCGGCGAGGCTGGCCAGGACGCCGGGCTGACCGTCGGCGGCATCGATGCTGCGCTTGATGAACTGGGCGCTGTCGTGCCAGCTGAAGGTGCGGTCGGATTGCTTCATGTTCGGTTGCAGGCGCCCGAGGACCGAGGGTTTGTCGTAGTCCAGGGGCTGGGGGGTGTAGCCGTTGCGGAATTTCTCCACCACGTCGCGGATACAGTGAATCGCCGCGTCGCTCACCAGGCCGTTGTACAGCTCGGACTTGCGCAGCCCGGCGGGCAGGTTGAATTCGTGGGTCGACCAGATCGGCCCGGCGTCCATTTCTTCCACCGCCTGCAACGCGGTGACGCCCCAGCGCTTGAGTTCCTTGCTGATGGCCCAGTCCAGGGCGCTGGCCCCGCGGTCGCCGACGATGCCGGGGTGGATGATCACCACCGGGCGCTTGGGGTGGCTCCACAGTTGCTGGGGGACCCGGTCCTTGAGGAACGGGCAGATCACCAGGTCGGCCTCGGCCTCTTCGATCTGCCGGCAGACCTCTTCTTCGCTGGTGAACAGCACCACGCTAGGGCGGTGGCCGGCCTGGCGCAGGTCGAGCCAGGCGCGTTGGGTCAGGCCGTTGAAGGCGGTAGACAGCAGGATGATCTTCAGTGATCGCATAATGCAGACTCTTCCGTGAGTGATGGCGGTATGGCAGGTGGCTCCGGCTGAGCCGTCCCTGGCCGCGATGGAAGGCGCAAGAGTAGAGGGGCGTTGCGGGGTGGGAACTGACCGAGATCAATCAAGCGTCTCGCCTGAAATGCCAGCCGCCCAGCGGTATTGATTCAGGGCAAAGGCACGGGCCAGAGCGGTTGCGGCAGCCAGAAACGACGAATCCCGCCACAGGGGCGGGATTCGGGTACAGCCGGACCTTGCGCGGTCTTAGGCTGGGAACAGCTCGCTCAGTTTCATGGCCAGCATCATGTCGCCTTCGGCGCGCAGCTTGCCGCCCATGAAGGCTTGCATGCCGTCGGTCTCGCCGCTGACGATGCCGTCCAGGGTCTCGCCGTCCATCACCAGGGTGACCTGGGCGTCCGGGTTCTCGCCTTCCTTGAGTTCGCAGGTGCTGTCCTTGACGACCAGCGAGAAATGCTTGGAGTCATCGATGCGGAAACCGAAAACCAGGTCCAGGCCGGCAGCGGCAGCTGGGTTGAACTTGGCTTGCATGGCTTGTACGGCGTCAGCTACGGAGGTCATGGTTCGATCCTTTTATGGGGTGGTTACAGCAAGGGTCACAGTAAGCCGGGCTCAACGGAAGGTGATGAGCTCCGGGGCCTTCAACAGTTGCAGATGGGCATGACCGTTGAAGGAAGCCAGGGACACCTCGCGACCGCGGAACTTCAGCTGGTTGAGCGAGGTGTTGACGATTTGCCAATTCAGTTCGAAAGCCTGCTGGGCGGGCATCCGGGTAATCAGGTGGAGCAGGGCGGTGATGGTGCCGCCGGAGGTGAACACGGCGATCTTCTGCTGGTTGTTGGCTGCTTCGAGAATCCGTTGCAGGCCGCCCTGGACGCGTTCGACAAAACCCAGCCAGCTTTCCAGGCCAGGTGGGTCGTAGGTGCCGGCCAGCCAGCGCTGGATGATCAGGGCGAAGATGCGCTGGAACTCACCGCGGTTCTGCGCGGCGTTGCGCAGGATGTTCAGGGCTTCGGGTTCCTGGGGCAGCAGGTCGGGCAGCAGGGCGCGGATGATGGCGTCGGCATCGAATTCGTTGAAGGCGGAATCTATTTCCAGGGCCGGGCTGTCAAAGCCTGCGGCGCTCATCTGTTCCAGAGCGGCCTGGGCGGTGTGCTGCTGGCGCCGCAGATCGCCGGACAGGCAGCGATCGAAGCCGATGCCCAGCGCTGCCAGATGTTCGCCGAGCACCGCCGCCTGGCGCACGCCGGTAGCCGACAGCACGTCGTAGTCGTCTGCACCGAAGGAGGCTTGGCCATGTCGAATCAAGTAGATGCTGCCCACGTCCGCGTCATCCCGGTACGTTGAAAGTTTTGCGAGGTTATGAGGATGCCGGTGAGCTGTCAATGAAAAAACATACGCTTGTTTGAAATGATTGTTGGAGCTTGGTTACACAAGGTTTCCCGACTGGTGGCCGACCAGTCGCGCCGGTATGCTTTAGCCCATTACGCCGCTCGTTGGCAGCGGTCCATGTTTGAGGAGTCCCTGTGGAGTTTATCGCCGAATACGCCAGTTTCCTGGCCAAGACCGTGACCCTGGTGGTCGCCATCCTGGTGGTGCTGATCACCGCCGCTGCGCTGCGCAGCAAGGGGCGGCGCAAGGGTGTGGGGCAGTTGCAGGTCAGCAAGCTGAATGATTTCTACAAGGAACTGCGCGAGCGCCTGGAGCAGAGCCTGCTGGACAAGGATCAGCTCAAGGCCCTGCGCAAGGCCAAGAGCAAGACCGAAAAGAGCCAGAAGAAGCACAAGAAACAGCCGGCCGAGGCCAAGCCCCGGGTCTTCGTGCTGGACTTCAATGGCGACATCAAGGCTTCGGCCACCGAAGGGCTGCGCCATGAAATCACTGCCCTGCTGAGCCTGGCAACGCCCAAGGATGAAGTGGTGCTGCGCCTGGAGAGCGGTGGCGGCATGGTCCACAGCTACGGGCTGGCTTCGTCGCAGCTGGCGCGTATCCGCCAGGCCGGTGTGCCGCTGACGGTGTGCATCGACAAGGTAGCGGCCAGCGGCGGCTACATGATGGCCTGCATCGGTGAAAAGATTATCAGCGCGCCGTTCGCCATCCTCGGTTCCATTGGCGTGGTGGCCCAGTTGCCCAACGTCAACCGCCTGCTGAAGAAGCACGACATCGATTTCGAAGTGCTGACCGCTGGTGAGTACAAGCGCACCTTGACGGTGTTTGGCGAAAATACCGAGAAGGGCCGGGAGAAATTCCAGGAAGACCTGGACGTCACCCATCAACTGTTCAAGAACTTCGTTTCCCGCTATCGCCCGCAACTGGCCATTGATGAAGTGGCCACTGGTGAAGTCTGGCTGGGCGTGGCGGCGCAGGAAAAACTGCTGGTGGACGAGTTGCAGACCAGTGACGAATACCTGGCGGACAAGGCCAAGAGTGCCGATGTCTTCCACTTGCACTATGCCGAGCGCAAGAGCCTGCAAGAGCGGGTAGGGCTGGCGGCCAGCGGCTCCATCGACCGCGTGCTGCTGACCTGGTGGAGCCGCCTGACCCAACAGCGCTTCTGGTAACCCCCCCGGCCTTGTAGGCGCTGGCTTTTTGTAGGAGCTGGCTTTGTAGGAGCTGGCTTGCCAGCGAAGGCGATCGCAAGACTTGCACAAGGCCCGAGGGCCTCTTCGCCGGCAAGCCGGTTCCTGCGGTAGGTGGGAGGCGCGGAAACAAAAAAGCCCTGGAGCGGGAAACCGTTCCAGGGCTTTTTGTTGGCGCCAGGGCTTAGCGGCGACGGAACAGCGGCAGCGGTTCGTCGGTGGCGGCCTGGTAGGTCACCGAGAAGTCCTTGAGGCTTTCCAAGGCTTCGTAGGGGTCCTTGTCGGCCCGCAGTGCATAGGCGTCGAAGCCGCAGCGGTGCAGGTAGAACAGCTGGTCGCGCAACACGTCGCCAATCGCTCGCAACTCGCCCTTGTAGCCGTAGCGGTCACGCAACAGGCGGGCGTTGGAGTAGTTGCGGCCATCGGTGAAGGCCGGGAAGTTCAGGGCAATCACCTGGAACTGCTCGACGTCGTCACCGATTTCCTCGGCTTCTTCGTCCGCATCCAGCCATACACCCAGGCCGCCATCGCGGGCCTTGAGGGCGTGAGCATGCTCGCGCCACAGGGCCAGTGGCACGATCAGGTCGTCGCAGTTGGAAATGCCGTCGAGGGTCGCGTCCTTGGGCAGCAGGTGCCAGGTTTCGTCGATGACCTCGTTGTTCTTAATGATTCGCTGCATAGACGCGCTCCTTGAAGAGGTCGATGCCAATACGTTGATAGGTGTCGATGAAGCGTTCGTCTTCGGTACGTTGTTCCACGTACACGTCGATCAGCTTCGAGATCACGTCGGGCATGTCGTCCTGGGCGAAGGACGGGCCGAGGATCTTGCCCAGGCTGGCGTCGCGGCTGGCGCTGCCACCCAGGGACACCTGGTAGAACTCCTCGCCTTTCTTGTCCACCCCGAGGATGCCGATGTGGCCTACGTGGTGGTGGCCGCAGGCGTTCATGCAACCGGAGATGTTCAGGTCCAGTTCGCCGATGTCGAACAGGTAGTCCAGGTCGTCGAAACGGCGCTGGATGGATTCGGCGATCGGGATCGACTTGGCGTTGGCCAGGGAGCAGAAGTCGCCGCCCGGGCAGCAGATGATGTCGGTCAAAAGGCCGATGTTCGGCGTGGCGAAGCCGTTCTCCCGCAACTCGCCCCACAGGGTGAACAGTTGGCTCTGCTCGACGTCGGCGAGAATGATGTTCTGCTCGTGGGAGGTGCGCAGCTGGCCGAAACTGTAACGGTCGGCCAGGTCGGCGATGGCGTCGAACTGCTTGTCGGTAACGTCTCCCGGCGCTACGCCGGTGGGCTTGAGCGACAGGGTCACGGCCACGTAGCCCGGCTTCTTGTGGGCCAGGGTGTTGCGCGTGCGCCAGCGGGCAAAGCCCGGGTGCTGCTGGTCCAGGGCGGCCAGTTCGGCGTCCTGGTTGCTCAGGGTCTTGTAGTCCGGGTCGACGAAGTGCTTGGCCACGCGATGCACTTCGGCATCGGTCAGGGTGGTCTGGCCGCCGCGCAGGTGGGCCATCTCGGCCTCGACCTTCTCGGCGAACACTTCAGGGGTCAGGGCCTTGACCAGGATCTTGATCCGCGCCTTGTACTTGTTGTCACGCCGGCCGTAGCGGTTGTAGACCCGCAGGATGGCGTCGAGGTAGCTCAGCAGGTCCTGCCAGGGCAGGAACTCGTTGATGAAGGCACCGACCACCGGGGTACGGCCCAGGCCGCCACCCACCAGCACGCGGAAACCCAGCTCACCGGCGGCGTTGTACACAGGCTCAAGGCCGATGTCATGGACTTCGATGGCCGCGCGGTCAGAGGTCGAGCCGTTGATGGCGATCTTGAACTTGCGCGGCAGGTAGGCAAATTCCGGGTGGAAGGTGGTCCACTGGCGGACGATCTCGCACCAGGGCCGCGGGTCGATCAGCTCGTCGGCGGCGACACCGGCGAACTGGTCGGTGGTGACGTTGCGCAGGCAGTTGCCGCTGGTCTGGATCGCGTGCATCTGCACGGTGGCCAGTTCGGCGAGGATGTCCGGGATGTCTTCCAGGGCCGGCCAGTTGAACTGCACGTTCTGCCGGGTACTGATGTGCGCGTAGCCCTTGTCGTAGTCGCGGGCAATCTTGGCCATCATCCGCGCTTGGCGCGAGGTCAGTTGGCCGTAAGGCACGGCGACCCGCAGCATCGGGGCAAAACGTTGGATATAAAGGCCATTCTGCAGGCGCAGGGGGCGGAATTCTTCTTCGCTCAGCTCGCCTGCCAGATAGCGTCGGGTCTGATCACGGAACTGCTTGACGCGGTCCTCGATGATCCGCTGATCGTACTCGTCGTATACGTACATATAGGTCCAGTTCTCAGGCTACAGGCGGCGCTCAAGCGCACTTGGCAAATACTGCGGTGAACGGCTTCGGTACGCTGCTCGGACTGGCGTCCAGCGCGGTTTTCGCCGGTCTCACCTCGTCTTGCCTTCGTTCACGCTTCACGCCACCCATGTAAGCAAATCTGCGCGCACGGCCGCGCACTCCCAACGGAGCCGCCGAACGATACCAGTTTGCGGTTATGCGCAAAAGTGATGTTTGAGTATATGCACAGAACCAAAACGACTAACGGTAGGGGCGTGAGAGTAACCCCATTTGTGGTAGGGGCAATCCTGGTCTTAACTGTGGACGTGTCTTTGAGCAGTCACCGACAAAATCTACTAGAGGCGATGCTATGAGCCATCCAACCAAAGTAAGGAAAAGTGACAGTAGCGTTGATGCTTGGGCCATTCTCTTTCTGATCATACTGGTCGTGGGTACGGCCGTGTTCTGGGTCAGTCACCAGTAGTCGAGCGATAAAAAAGAGCCTGAATTGTCGGACAATCATGACAATTTGCCGCCGTTGGCCAGCACTTTGCCAGTTATACTGCCTGGGCGAAATTCTGGGGCTCTTCTCGTAATGTTCAAGCGTCTGTGCAAGTGGCTGTTGTGCCTGAGTCTGCCGTTCTGGGCGGTCGCTCATGCCACATCGGTGGTGTTTCTCAATCCCGGCAATTCCACGGAGACCTTCTGGGTCAGTTATTCGCAGTTCATGCAGGCCGCGGCCCGGGACCTGGGGCTTGACCTGCGCATCCTCTATGCCGAGCGCGATCCGCAGAACACTCTGCAGCAGGCCCGGGAGCTGTTCCAGGGCCGCGACAAACCCGATTACCTGATGCTGGTGAACGAACAGTACGTGGCTCCGCAGATCCTGCGTCTGTCCCAGGGCTCCGGGATCAAGCTGTTTATCGTCAACAGCCCTTTGACCCTGGACCAGCGGGAACTGATCGGGCAGAGCCGGCAGAACTATTCGGACTGGATCGGCAGCATGGTGGGCGACGATGAGGAAGCCGGCTACCGCATGCTCAAGGAGCTGCTGCACAAGCTTGGGCCGGTCCCGGCAGGGCACGGCATCGAACTGCTTGCATTTTCCGGGCTCAAGGTCACACCTGCGGCGCAGTTGCGCGAGCGCGGCTTGCGCCGGGCCCTGGCCGAACATCCGCAGGTGCATTTGCGTCAGTTGGTCTATGGCGAATGGAACCGGGAGCGCGCCTACCGCCAGGCGCAACAGTTGCTCAAGCGCTACCCGAAAACCCAACTGGTCTGGTCGGCCAATGACGAAATGGCCCTGGGGGCCATGCAAGCGGCCCGGGAACTGGGCCGCAAGCCGGGAACGGATCTGCTGTTCAGTGGAGTCAACAGTTCGCCCGAGGCCTTGCAGGCCCTGATCGACGGCAAGTTGTCGGTGCTGGAGGCGGGGCACTTCACCCTGGGGGGCTGGGCCCTGGTGGCATTGCACGATGATGCCCTGGGGCTGGACGCCCGGCGCCTGGGCGGGCCGGATTGGCAGCTGTCGCTGTTCCAGGCATTGACCCCGGCCCAGGCCCGGCAGTTGCTGCGCCTGGGGGATCAGGTGGGCACCAGGGTCGATTTTCGCGGGCTGTCCGCCCAAGGCAAGCCGGACAGCTACCGCTATCCCTTCGGTTTGCAGCTGTTGCTGCGCTGACGCCGCTTCAGACCCCCGCCAGGTGCATCGCCAGGTTGGCGATGCCCAGCAGCACCAGAACAAACAGGGTGGTGAACAGAATGCCCAGCACGATGAAGTGGCTGGGCTTGCCGTGGCTGAAGTCGCGGGCGCGGTTCTTCCCGCTCTGTACGCCGAAGGCGGCGGCCAGCACGCTTTGCAGCATCTGCAGGAAGGTCGGAGGCTGATTGTCCTTGCTTGGATCGTCCATAAATCCCTCGACACGGTTGGGTGTCAACAGAGCATAGACAATGCCGCCCGGGGTGGCGGGCGGCTGCAGGAATGGGCTTGCCAGCGAAGAGGCCCAGGGGACCGCCTTCGCCGGCAAGCCGGCTCCTGCACAACGTGGGTCAGTTGTCGTAGCCCAGGTTGGGTGCCAGCCAGCGTTCGCTCACGGCCAGGTCCTGGCCCTTGCGTTCGGTGTAGCTCTGGACCTGGTCCTGGTCGACCTTGCCCACGGCGAAGTACTGCGCCTGCGGGTGAGCGAAGTACCAGCCGCTGACGGCCGCCGCCGGGAACATGGCGAAGTGCTCGGTAAGGAACACGCCGCTACGGCCGGCACGGCCTTCGCTGGCCTCGGGGTCGAGCAGGGCGAACAGGGTGCTCTTCTCGGTGTGGTCCGGGCAGGCTGGGTAGCCCGGGGCAGGGCGGATACCGCTGTACTGCTCCTTGATCAGTGCCTCGTTGTCCAGTTGTTCGTCCTTGGCATAACCCCAGTACTCCTTGCGCACCTGCTGGTGCAGCCACTCGGCGCAGGCTTCGGCCAGGCGATCGGCCAGGGCCTTGACCATGATCGAGTTGTAGTCGTCGCCGGCATCCTGGTAGGCCTTGGCCACTTCTTCGGCGCCGATTCCGGCGGTGGTGATGAAGCCGCCGACGTAGTCGGTGACGCCGCTGTCCTTGGGCGCGACGAAGTCGGCCAGGGAGAAGTTCGGCTTGCCATCGGTCTTGATGATCTGCTGGCGCAGGTGGTGCAGGCGCGCCAGGGGCTGGCCGTCATCGCCGTAGACTTCCAGGTCGTCGTCCTGCACCTGGTTGGCCGGCCAGAAGCCGAATACGGCGCGGGCGCTGATCAGCTTTTCGTTGATCAGCTTGTCGAGCATCTCCCGGGCGTCCTTGTACAGCGCGGTGGCAGCTTCGCCCACCACTTCGTCTTCGAGGATGCGCGGGAACTTGCCGGCCAGGTCCCAGGAGATGAAGAACGGCGTCCAGTCGATGTATTCGGCCAGCACCTTGAGGTCGATGTTGTCCAGCACCCGGGCGCCGGTGAAGGTCGGTTTGACCGGCTGGTAGCTGCTCCAGTCGAACTGCGGCTTCTTGGCGATGGCCGCCGGGTAGCTCAGGCGCTCGGTGCGGGCGCTGCGGTTGGCGGTGCGCTCGCGCACTTCCACGTATTCCTCGCGGGTCTTCTGCACGAAGCCGGCCTTGAGCTCCTTGGACAGCAGCTGGGTGGCCACGCCCACCGCGCGGGAGGCGTCGGTGACGTAGACCACCGCGTCATTGCTGTACTTGGGCTCGATCTTCACCGCGGTGTGGGCCTTGGAGGTGGTGGCGCCACCGATCATCAGCGGCAGGTGGAAATCCTGGCGCTGCATCTCGCGGGCGACGTGGACCATCTCGTCCAGGGACGGGGTGATCAGCCCGGACAGGCCAATGATGTCGCACTTCTGCTCCTTGGCCACCTGCAGGATCTTCTCCGCCGGCACCATCACCCCGAGGTCGACGATGTCGTAGCCGTTGCAGCCCAGGACCACGCCGACGATGTTCTTGCCGATGTCGTGCACGTCGCCCTTGACCGTGGCCATGAGGATCTTGCCCTTGGCTTCCGGCTTGTCGCCTTTTTCCAGCTCGATGAAGGGAATCAGGTGGGCCACCGCCTGTTTCATGACCCGGGCGGATTTAACCACCTGGGGCAGGAACATCTTGCCGGCGCCGAACAGGTCGCCGACCACGTTCATGCCGGACATCAGCGGGCCTTCGATCACCTCGATCGGGCGGCTGAAGCTCTGGCGCGACTCTTCGGTGTCTTCGACGATATGGGTGGTGATGCCCTTGACCAGCGCGTGTTCCAGGCGCTTGTTGACTTCCCAGCCGCGCCATTCCTCGGTTTCCGCTTCCTTGACGCTACCGTCGCCCTTGAACTGGTCGGCGATGGCCAGCAGCGCGTCGGTGCCGTTGGGCGTGCGGTTGAGCACCACGTCTTCCACGGCGTCGCGCAGCTGTTGCGGGATCTGGTCGTAGATCTCCAGCTGGCCGGCGTTGACGATGCCCATGGTCAGGCCGTTGCGGATCGCGTACAGCAGGAACACCGAGTGGATCGCTTCACGCACCGGGTTGTTGCCGCGGAACGAGAACGACACGTTGGACACACCGCCGGAGCTCAGGGCATAGGGCAGCTCGTCGCGGATATAGGCGCAGGCGTTGATGAAATCAACGGCGTAGTTGTTGTGTTCCTCGATGCCGGTGGCCACGGCGAAGATGTTCGGGTCGAAGATGATGTCTTCCGGTGGGAAGCCCACTTCATTGACCAGGATGTCGTAGGAGCGCTTGCAGATTTCCTTCTTGCGCGCCTCGGTATCGGCCTGGCCGACCTCGTCGAAGGCCATCACCACCACGGCGGCGCCGTAGCGCTTGCACAGCCTGGCATGGTGAATGAACTGCTCGACGCCTTCCTTCATGCTGATGGAGTTGACGATGCCCTTGCCCTGGATGCACTTGAGGCCGGCCTCGATCACCTCCCACTTGGAAGAGTCGATCATGATCGGCACGCGGGAGATGTCCGGCTCCCCGGCGATCAGATTGAGGAAGGTGACCATGGCCTTCTTCGAATCCAGCATCCCCTCGTCCATGTTGATGTCGATCACCTGGGCGCCGGCTTCCACCTGCTGCAGGGCGACTTCCAGGGCCTCGGTGTAGTTGTCCTCGCGGATCAGCCGGGCGAACTTGGCCGAGCCGGTGATGTTGGTGCGCTCGCCGACGTTCACGAACAGCGAGTTGCGATCGATGGTGAAGGGCTCCAGGCCCGACAGGCGGCAGGCCTTGGGGATGTCCGGGATCTGTCGCGGGGCATAACCGGCCACGGCCTTGGCGATGGCGCCGATATGCCCCGGGGTGGTGCCGCAGCAGCCGCCGACGATGTTGAGGAAGCCGCTCTGGGCGAACTCTTCGATGACCTTGGCGGTTTGTTCCGGCAACTCGTCGTACTCGCCGAACTCGTTCGGCAGGCCGGCGTTGGGGTGCGCCGAGACGTGGGTGCTGGCCTTGTTCGACAGCTCTTCCAGATAGGGGCGCAGCTCGCTGGCGCCCAGGGCGCAGTTCAGGCCCACCGAGATCGGCTTGGCATGGGCCACGGAGTTCCAGAAGGCTTCGGTGGTCTGGCCGGAGAGGGTGCGCCCGGAAGCATCGGTGATGGTCCCGGAAATCATGATCGGCAGTTCGAAGCCCAACTCCTCGAACACGCCCTGCACGGCGAAGATCGCGGCCTTGGCGTTCAAGGTGTCGAAGATGGTCTCGATCAGGATCAGGTCGGCACCGCCTTCGATCAGGCCCTTGGTGGCCTCGGTGTAGTTTTCCACCAGTTCATCGAAGGTGACGTTGCGGTAGCCGGGGTTGTTGACGTCCGGCGACAGCGAGCAGGTGCGGCTGGTCGGGCCCAGGACGCCAGCGACGAAACGTGGCTTGTCCGGGGTCTCGAGGGTTTTCGCGTCCGCCACCTTGCGCGCCAGGCGGGCGCCTTCTACGTTCAATTCGTAGACCAGTTCTTCCATGCCGTAGTCGGCCTGGGACACTTGGGTGGCGTTGAAGGTGTTGGTCTCGAGGATGTCGGCACCGGCATCCAGGTAGGCTTTTTCGATGGCGCCGATCACGTCCGGGCGGGTCAGCACCAACAGGTCGTTGTTGCCCTTGACGTCGCTGGGCCAGTCGGCGAAGCGCTTGCCACGGTAGTCATGTTCTTCGAGCTTGTAGCTCTGGATCATGGTGCCCATGCCGCCATCGAGAATCAGAATGCGCTCTTTGAGGGCTTGCTGGAGGGCGTGGAGGCGAGCACTGCGATCGGACATGAGAACTACCTGGTAAGGCCATTGCGAAGGGCGGCGATCATAGCAAACCTGCATGGTTTTGCGGCATGCGTGGTTTTTGCATGAATATCGCTCATGTTGGTCGAGGGGTGAGACCGGTAGAATCGCGGCGTTTTTTTCTTTCGGGACCAGGGACATGCCGTTTCGTTTTATCGTCAGCAGCGCGCTGCTGCTTCTGAGTTCAGTGTGCCTGGCACAAGGTCCGGCGCCGGCGATTTCCTATACCCGCGACATCCAGCCGATCTTTACCGAGAAATGCGTGGCCTGTCATGCCTGTTACGACTCCGCCTGTCAGCTCAACCTGGGCAGTGGTGAAGGGGCCAGCCGCGGTGCTTCGAAGATTCCGGTGTACGACGGCGAGCGCAGCAAGGCCCAAGCGCCTACGCGGCTGTTCTATGACGCCACTGGCCAGCGTGCCTGGCAGCAGAAGGGCTTCTATTCGGTGCTTGACGCCCAGGGCAGCCAGGCGGCGCTGATGGCGCGCATGCTGGAACTGGGCCATCGCACCCCGCTGCAACCCAACGCCAAGTTGCCCAGCGAGATCGCCCTGGGCCTGAGCCGCGAGAACATGTGCCCGCAGCCGGCGGAGTTCGACGCCTATGCCGGGGCTCACCCCAAGGAAGGCATGCCCCTGGCGGTCACCGGCCTGACCGATCAGCAATACCTGACCCTGCAACGCTGGCTGGCCTCGGGCGCGCCCATCGACGAGCAAGGCCTGGCCCCCAGTGCTCGGGAAAGCCTGCAAGTGGCTCAGTGGGAAAACCTGCTCAACGCCCCTGGCGCCCGGGAGAGCCTGGTGGCGCGCTGGCTCTATGAACACTTGTTCCTCGCCCACCTCTATTTTGAAGGCGGCGAGCCGGGGCATTTCTTCCAGTGGGTGCGTTCCCGTACCCCCAGTGGCCAGCCCATCGACCTGATCAACACCCGTCGCCCCAACGACGACCCGGGCACCCAGGTGTACTACCGCCTGTGGCCGGTGCAAGGGGTGATCGTGCACAAGACCCATATCACCTACCCGCTGAGCGCGGCGAAGATGGCCCGGGTCAAGACCCTGTTCTACAGCGGCGACTGGCAGGTCACGGCCCTGCCGGGCTACGGGCCGGCGCGCCGGGCCAACCCGTTCGAGACCTTCGAGGCGATTCCGGCCAAGGCCCGCTACCAGTTCATGCTGGATAACGCCGAATACTTCGTGCGCACCTTTATCCGTGGCCCGGTGTGCCGCGGGCAGATCGCCACCGACGTGATTCGCGACAACTTCTGGGCGCTGTTCCAGGCCCCCGAACATGACCTGTACATCACCGACCCGGCCTATCGCGGCCAGGCCACGCCGTTGCTGGCCATGCCCGGGCAGAACGACGACGTCGGCAGCGTGCTCAGCCTGTGGCTGGCCTATCGCGACAAGCGCAACGAGTACGAGGCCCTGCGCCGCGATTCCTATGCCGATTCGCCGGCGCCCAGCTGGTCGACCCTGTGGGCCGGCAACGACAACGCGCTGCTGAGCATCTTCCGCCACTTCGACAGCGCCTCGGTGACCAAGGGCCTGATCGGCGAAGTGCCACAGACGATGTGGCTGTTCGACTACCCGCTGCTGGAGCGCACCTACTATCAATTGGCGGTGAACTTCGACGTGTTCGGCAACGTCTCCCACCAGGCCCAGACCCGGTTGTACTTCGACCTGATCCGCAATGGCGCGGAGCAGAACTTCCTGCGCCTGATGCCCGCCGGCACCCGCGAGGATTTCCTCGACGATTGGTACCAGAACAGTGGCAAGTTCAAGATGTGGCTGGATTACGAGTCCATCGACGACGACAAGCGCAGCGCGCTGAAGCTCGACCTCAAGGACCCAAAAAAGGACTTCGCCAACCAGTTGCTGGCCCGCTATGGCGACCTCAACGCCAAGCCGGATCCGATCAACCGCTGTGACAGCGCCTACTGCTCACGCCCGAACATCGACCCGGCGCTGCAGGATGCCGAGCAGGCCCTGAGCCGCCTGGCATCGCGCCCGGCGGCGGGCCTCAAGGTCATCGAACAGTTGCCGGAAGCGACCCTGCTGCGTGTCCAGACCGCCAGCGGCAAGCGCGAGTTCTACAGCATGCTGCGCAACCGCGCCCACAGTAACGTGGCCTTCATGCTCGGCGAGTCGCTGCGCTATCAGCCGGGGCTGGACACCCTGACCATATTCCCGGGGATTCTCAGCAGCTATCCGAACTTCATGTTCAACGTACCGGCCGGGCAAGTGCCGGAGTTCGTCGACGCCATGCAGGCGGCCCGGGACGCCGCCAGCTTCGAGAAGATCGTCGAGCGCTGGGGCATCCGCCGCAGCCATCCGCAGTTCTGGCAGTACTTCCATGACCAGACCCGCTACCTGCAGGAAACCGACCCGGTGGAAGCCGGGGTCCTGGACATGAACCGTTACGAAAACCTCTGACATAGAGCTGTCATCGCCCCCGGACTGCGCCTTGGCGCGGCCCGGGGACGCTCTATACCAAAGTCTATCCCGACAAAAATACTAGGACTTTGTCAGCGGCTTGGATTGGCGTAAACTGCGCCCACGTCTGCGAGGAACCACCATGAGCGCCATAACCATTACCGACGCCGCCCACGATTATCTGGCTGATCTGCTATCCAAGCAGAACACCCCGGGGATTGGCATCCGCATCTTCATCACCCAGCCAGGGACTCAGTACGCCGAGACCTGCATCGCCTATTGCAAGCCGGGCGAAGAGAAACCCGAAGACAAGGCCCTGGGCCTGAAAAGCTTCACCGCCTACATCGACGCCTTCAGCGAAGGTTTCCTCGATGATGCGGTGGTCGACTACGCCACCGACCGCATGGGCGGCCAGCTGACCATCAAGGCGCCCAACGCCAAGGTGCCGATGGTCAATGCCGACAGCCCGGTCAACGAGCGCATCAACTACTACCTGCAAACCGAGATCAACCCGGGGCTGGCCAGCCACGGCGGCCAGGTCAGCCTGATCGACGTGGTCGAGGACGGCATTGCCGTGTTGCAGTTCGGCGGCGGTTGCCAGGGCTGCGGCCAGGCCGACGTGACCTTGAAGGAAGGCATCGAGCGCACCCTGCTCGAGCGCATTCCGGAGCTCAAGGGCGTACGTGACGTCACCGACCACACGCAGAAAGAAAACGCCTACTACTAAGGCGTTCGCTGCGACTTGAAAAAACGGCGCCCCGTGAGCGCCGTTTTTTTATGCCCCCAAGCCAGCTCCCCCCAAAGCCTCCGTAGGAGCCGGCTTGCCGGCGAAAGGGCCCTAGAGTCTTGTACCAATTCCCAGATCGCCTTCGCTGGCAAGCCAGTTCCCGCAAAGGGAGTCAAGGGCGGTAGAGATGTGCGTGCCCGGCGCGGTACAGCGACGATTCGCTGAATGCATCCGTGGCCAGCACCCGGCCCACCAGGATCAGTGCCGTGCGCCGAAAACCCTTGGCCGCCACCTGATCGACGATGTCCGCCAAGGTTCCCAGGGCCCAGTCCTGATCCGGCCAGGTGGCGCGGTGCACCACTGCAATCGGGCAGTCTGCGCCGTAGTGGGGCAGCAACTCGGCAACGATCTTCGGCAGGTGATTGACCCCCAGGTGGATGGCCATGGTGGCGCCGTGGGCCGCCAGGCTGGCGAAATCCTCGCCGGCAGGCATCGCGGTCTTGTCCGCGTAGCGGGTAAGAATCACGCTTTGGGAGACGTCCGGCAGGGTCAGTTCGGCCCCCAGCAGGGCAGCGCAGGCGGCGGTGGCGGTGACCCCGGGGATGATCTCGAAGGGGATGCCCAGCTCCCGCAGGCAGCGGATCTGCTCGCCGATGGCGCCATACAGGCTCGGGTCGCCGGAATGCACCCGGGCCACGTCCTGGCCCCGGGCATGGGCCTGCTTGATGGCCTCGATGATCTGCTCCAGGTGCAGTTCGGCGCTATTGATCACCCGCTCCGCGCGGTGCCCGTCGAGCACTGCCTGGGGGACCAGGGAGCCGGCGTAGATGATCACCGGGCAACGATGGATCAGGCGCTGGCCCTTGACGGTGATCAGTTCCGGGTCGCCGGGGCCGGCGCCGATGAAATAGACAGTCATGGCTGTGTCCTGTGAAAAAAGGTCGGGAGCCGTGCTTCAGATGAAGATTGCTCATGATCGAAGGCGGGAATTATCGGGGATTCTACCGGGCGGCGACCAATGCCAGGGTGGCTTGGGCGTATTTTTGCCGGGGAACAAGCAGTGTGGCCGGGCCGGGTGACAGCTGTTCGGCCAGGGCCAGGGCGGCACTTTCGGCCACGCCGTAGCAGCCGGTACGTTCGAAGGCGATTTGCGAGCGGTGGCTCAGGCGCAGGGCAAAGGGGGCGAGCTGGCCGCTGCTGAAACAGGTCAGCGGCAGTTCCAGTTGCTCCGCCAGTTGCAGCAGGCCGGGTTCGTTGCGCTTGAGGTCGATGCTGGCCAGGGCCAGGACCTGCCGGGCCTGCCACTGGTGCGCCGCCAGGACCTGGTCGAGCAAGGCGCGCAGCGTGGTCACCGGGCAGCCTTTCTGGCAGCCCAGGCCGACCACCAGGGTCGGCGCTGCGCTCACTTCGATCATGCCGAGTACTGGCCCGCGCTCTTGCGCCGGAACAACCAGGCGCTGATCAGCCCGAGGGCCAGCCAGAAGGCCGCATTGGTCAGCTGCGAGGCGATCTTGAATTGCGCTTCCAGTTCTTCCGGGGCCAGCATCGAATGCACTTCCGGCTGCGGCGCGCCGATCACGTGGGGTACGGCGATGATGGCCGCGCCCAGGATCTTCAGCAGCCAGTTGCGGGCGAACACGATCAGGGCAATGCCCACAGCGGTGGAGGCGGCGGTGCCGACCCACCAGATCTGCCGCTGTGCCAGGTCGGCTGCGGCGGTACCCGGCAGTTCCGGCGGCAGGCCCAGGGTCGGCGCCAGGCAGAAGGTGGCATAGCCGGCCAGGCCCCAGAGCAGGCCCTGGGACGTGCGGTTCGGCGCGCGCAGGGTGTAGAGGCCGGCCAGCATCAGGGCGAAGCCCACGGCCACCACCAGGTTGCCTCCGGTGGTGGACAGCACGCGCTGCCAGCCGTCTTCCGGCTCCCAGGCTTCGGCATCGTGGCTGTGGACGGCCATGGCGCCTTCGGCGTGCTCATGGACTTCGGCCGCGGGGGCCTTTTCATAGGTTTCCGCCTGCAGGATCAACGGGGCGACCCAGAAGCTTTGCAGCAGGGTCAGCAGCAGGGCGGCCAAGAGGCCGGTGAAACCTGCGGTTTGCGCGATACGCTTGATCATGTCGGCAGGTCTCAATGGCAAGGGAAGGCGGCGCTGTGGCGGGTGTCGTGAGCCGCGTTGTGCACCGCCTCGATGTGGGAGAAGCCGGCGAAGTACACCAGGCACGCGCCGAGGATCGAGGCGCCGATGGCGGCCACCAGGCGCTGGCTCAGGGTGGAGGTCGTGCTGGCGGAGTGGCTGGTGCTGCTGATGATCGACATGGCGCTTCCCTCTGGAGTGTCAGCGGGGTAGAGGCGCAGGAAAACCCCGCGTGATGGCCACGCAGGGTTTGCAACAGCGCCCGCCCACCGCGGGTTGTTATGTAAGTGTTGCGGGCCGGTCTCCGGGCTTGCGAGGGGCAGGGCTGTGTCATGCCGTGCCGGCAAGTGTCGCCTTCCCATGCCTTGGCACAGTGGATCTGACACTTCGCTCGCTTACCGTTGCGGGGGCAGCACCGGACTGGCCACGGCTTTTTAGTTAAGCACGTGATTCACCGGTTTCCCGTTTCACCCTGTAAGGGGCACCCGTAACAAGGTGTGTAGGAGATCATGGGCGGGGCAGGGGCGTCAATTGCCGTGACCGCTGCGCAGGTGTGCGCCGTGCTCGTGCAAGGTTCAATGGCTCTTTCGCCGGCAAGCCGGCTGCTACGGGCGCATTGTCGATTGACCGTCCCCCTGGCTCTGCGTAGCCTTGCGCTTTCGAGGTTCTTCGGCCACGGGTCGAAGCTAAGAAGGGAACGCGGTCGATGCCGCGGCTGCCCCCGCAACTGTGAAGGGTTCGATTGCTGCAAGGCCACTGCATGGGTGTCGACGACGCCGGTGGGAAGGCGCAGCAATCGCCGGTCCGACGACTGGCAAGCCCTCAGCCAGGAGACCTGCCTCGATCCAAGATTCTCACTACAACCGGGCGGGGTGATCCGGTGGCGAAATCTCCGCGCGCCCGGCGTTGCGGTTCTCGTCCCGTTTGCCCGCCTCCTTTTGCCAAAGGGCATCCGATGAAAACACTGGCCAAACTTCCCGTCACCATCGTCACCGGCTTCCTCGGCTCGGGCAAAACCACCCTGTTGCGGCACATGCTGGACAATGCCCAGGGCCGGCGCATTGCGGTGATCGTCAACGAATTCGGCGAGCTGGGCATCGACGGCGAAATCCTCAAGCAATGCGCCATCGGCTGCACCGAGGAAGAGGCCAGCGGCCGAGTCTACGAGCTGGCCAACGGTTGCCTGTGCTGCACCGTGCAGGAGGAGTTCTTCCCGGTGATGCGCGAACTGGTGGCGCGCCGTGGCGACCTGGACCACATCCTCATCGAGACCTCCGGTCTGGCGCTGCCCAAGCCTCTGGTCCAGGCCTTCCAGTGGCCGGAAATCCGCAGTGCCTGCACCGTCGATGCGGTGATCACCGTGGTCGACAGCCCGGCCGTGGCCGCCGGCACCTTCGCCGCCTTCCCCGATCAAGTGGACGCCCAGCGCAAGCTCGACCCCAACCTGGACCACGAATCGCCGCTGCATGAGCTGTTCGCCGACCAGCTGTCCAGCGCCGACCTGGTGATCCTCAACAAGACCGACCTGATCAGCCCCGAAGACCTGGCCAAGGTGCGCCTGGAAGTGGCCGAGGAGCTGCCGCCGGCGGTCAAGGTCATCGAAGCCAGCAGCGGTCGCCTGCCCCTGGATGTGCTGCTGGGCCTGGGTGCCGGTTCCGAGGAACACATCGACGGCCGCCACAGCCATCACGACCATCACCATGACGGCGATGACGATCACGACGACCACGATCACGACGCCTTCGATTCCATCTCCATCGAGCTGCCCCAGGCCGACGAAAGCCTGCTGCTGGACGCCCTGACCCAACTGGTGGTCAAGCACGGCATCCTGCGGGTCAAGGGTTTCGCCGCCATCCCCAACAAGCCGATGCGCCTGCTGATCCAAGGCGTGGGCACGCGCTTCGACAAGCACTTCGACCGCAAGTGGGGCGCCGACGAGGCCCGTACCACGCGCCTGGTGCTGATCGGCCAGGAACTGGACGCCGCCCAGCTCGAAGCGCAACTGCGCGCCGCACTCAGCGTCTAAGCCATGCACCTGCTCAGGACCCAGCCCGGCGGTTTCGTGTCGGATGACAACATTGCCGACCTGGGACAAACCCCCGCCGAGCTGGTGATCCTGTGCAGCGGCGATTCCAGCCTGGCGCTGCTGGCGGACGCCGCCGAGCAATTGCCCGAGGACTACCCCAGCTTTCGCCTGGCCAATCCGATGCAGGTGCAGAACCACGCCTCGGTGGACCTGTATGTGGACCAGGTGCTGCGCCACGCCAAGGTCATCCTGATTTCCCTGCACGGTGGCATCGCCTACTGGCGCTACGGCGTCGAGCGGCTGGTGGAGCTGTCCCAGCGCGGGGTGCAGTTGATCCTGGTGCCGGGGGACGACCGCCCCGACCCGGAACTCGGCGACCTGAGCACCGTGGGCCCCATCGAGCGTGATCGCCTGTGGCAATACCTGCGCCAGGGCGGCCGCGATAACGCCTTGAACTTCTACCGCTGCCTGGCCAGCGGCCTGTTGGGGCGCGACTACCCCTGGAGCGAACCGCAGGCCCTGCCACGCACGGCGATCTACCACCCGCACAAAAGCCAGGCTGCCCTCAGTGACTGGCAGGCCGACTGGCAGCCGGGGCAAGCCGTGGCAGCGCTGCTGTTCTACCGCTCCCACCTGCAGGCGGCCAACACCGGCTTTATCGACCTGTTCTGCCAGCGCTTGCTGGCGGCGGGCCTCAACCCCTTGCCGATAGCGGTGGCCAGCCTCAAGGAACCGGGCTGCCTGAGCCAGGTGGAAGACTGGCTGGATGAAACCGCGGCCGGGGTGATCCTCAACACCACAGGCTTCGCCCAGTCCAGCCCCGAAGCCCCGCACCTGCGGCCGTTCCGCCGCAATATCCCGGTGATCCAGGCGATCTGCGCCCAGGACAACGAACCGGGCTGGCGTGACAGCGAGCAGGGCCTGGGGCCGCGGGACCTGGCCATGCACATCGCCTTGCCGGAACTGGACGGGCGCATCATCAGCCGGCCCATCAGCTTCAAGGACCTGGCCTGGCGCAGCGAGCGCAGCCAGTCGGACGTGGTCTGTTATCGCGGCCAGCCCGAACGCATGGATTTCGTCGCCGAACTGGCCCGGCGCTGGGTCGAACTGGGGCGCCTGGACAACGGCCACAAACGCGTGGCCCTGGTACTGGCCAACTACCCGACCCGGGACGGGCGCATCGGCAACGGTGTGGGCCTGGACACCCCGGCGGCGGCGCTGAACATCCTCAAGGCACTGCACGCCGAAGGCTATCCGCTGCCGGCCGAACTGCCGGCCAGCGGCACCGAGTTGATCCAGCAGTTGCTGGGTGGGGTCAGCAACGACCTGGACAGCCTCGACCAGCGCCCCTGCCAGCAAAGCCTGGCCATGGCCGACTACCTGACGCTGTTCCAGGCCCTGCCCGAAGCCAACCGCCAAGCGGTGCTGGCACGCTGGGGCACGCCGCCGCAGGACCCGATGTGCCGCAACGGGCGGATGATGATCGCCGGCCTGCGCTTTGGCCTGACCTTCGTCGGTATCCAGCCGGCCCGGGGTTACCAGGTGGACCCCAGCGCGGTCTACCACGACCCGGACCTGGTGCCGCCCCATGGCTACCTGGCGTTCTACTTCTGGCTGCGCCAGGCCTACGGCGCCCACGCGCTGATCCATGTCGGCAAGCACGGCAACCTGGAATGGCTGCCGGGCAAGGGCGTGGGGCTTTCCGAGCAATGCTGGCCGGATGCGCTGCTGGGGCCGTTGCCGAACATCTACCCGTTCATCGTCAACGACCCGGGGGAGGGCGCCCAGGCCAAGCGCCGCACCCAGGCGGTGATCATCGATCACCTGATGCCGCCCCTGACCCGCGCCGAGACCTATGGCCCGCTGCGCAACCTGGAACTGCTGGCGGACGAATACTACGAAGCCCAGTTGCTGGACCCGCGCCGGGCCCGGGAGCTGCAGCGGGACATTCTCAAGCTGGTGCGCGAGACCCATATCGACCGCGAGCTGCAATTGGGCGAACAGCTCGACAGCGACGCCGACGCCGCGCTCTGGCTGCCGCGCCTGGACACCTACCTGTGCGACCTCAAGGAATCGCAGATCCGCGATGGCCTGCACCTGTTCGGCGAGTCCCCCGAGGGGCGCTTGCGCATCGACACCCTGCTGGCCCTGCTACGCATTCCCCGGGGCGACGGCAAGGGCGCCCATGCCAGCCTGCTGCGGGCCCTGGCCAAGGCTTTCGGCCTGGGCTTCGACCCCCTGGACTGTGCCCTGTCCGAGCCCTGGACCGGGCGCCGCCCGCCCGTGCTGCAACAGTTGAGCGAGGCGCTGTGGCGCACCGCCGGTGACGTTCGCGAGCGCCTGGAGCTCTACGCCGCCGGGTTGATCGAAGCGGCGCTGCAAGGGCCCGTCCCACAGCTGGACGAACCCGGCTGGGAGCCGGTGCAGAGCATCATCGACGGCCTGCGCGAGGTGGTCGCACCGCGTCTGGACGCCTGTGGCCCGGCGGAAATGCGCGGCCTGCTGGACGCCCTGAACGGGCGTTTCGTGCCTGCCGGCCCCAGTGGTGCGCCAAGCCGCGGGCGCCTGGACGTGCTGCCCACCGGGCGCAACTTCTACTCGGTGGACGTGCGCAACCTGCCCACCACCACCGCCTGGCGCATCGGTTTCCAGTCGGCCAACCTGATCCTCGAACGCCACTTGCAGGATCACGGCGACCACCTGCTGCAACTGGGCCTGTCGGTCTGGGGCACCGCCACCATGCGCACCGGCGGTGACGACATCGCCCAGGCCATGGCCCTGATGGGGGTACGCCCGGTGTGGGCCACCGGCAGCCAGCGGGTCGATGACTTCGAGATCCTGCCCCTGAGCCTGCTGGACCGGCCGCGGGTCGACGTAACCCTGCGGGTGTCCGGGTTCTTCCGCGATGCTTTCGCCAACCTGATCCGCCTGTTCGATGCGGCGGTGCAGGCGGTAGCGGCTCTCGATGAACCCGAGGATTTGAACCCGCTGGCGGCCAGGGTGCGTGCCGAGCGCGCGGCCCTGGAGGCGTCGGGGCTGGATGCCGACGCCGCCTCGCGCCAGGCCGGCTGGCGGATCTTCGGCGCCAAGCCGGGGGCCTATGGCGCCGGGGTCCAGGGCGCCATCGACGGCCGCCTGTGGCAGAGCCGCGAGGACCTGGCAGAGGTCTACCTGAACTGGGGTGGCTACGCCTATGGTGGCAGCGACGAAGGCACTGCCGCCCGCGAGCAGTTCGCCACCCGCCTGAGCCGGGTGCAGGCGGTGCTGCAGAACCAGGACAACCGCGAGCACGACCTGCTGGACTCCAACGACTACTACCAGTTCCAGGGCGGCATGCTGGCGGCGGTGGAAAGCCTCAGCGGCGCCAAGGCCGCCAGCTACCACGGCGACCACAGCCAGCCGGACCTGCCGAAGATCCGTACCCTCAAGGAAGAACTGAACCGGGTGATCCGTTCCCGGGCGGCCAACCCGAAGTGGATCGAAGGGGTCAAGCGCCATGGCTACAAGGGCGCCTTCGAAATGGCCGCGACCCTGGACAACCTGTTCGCCTTCGACGCCACCACCGAACTGATCGACGATCACCAGTACGCCTTGCTGGCCGATGCCTATCTGCTCGATGGCTCGACCCGCGAGTTCGTCCGCCAGCATAATCCCCACGCCCTGCGGGACATGACCGAGCGCCTGCTGGAAGCTCAGCAGCGTGGCCTGTGGCAAGAGCCTGGCGATTATCGTGAAGCCCTGGAACACCTGCTGCTGGATATAGAAGAAGATTCCTGAGGCGGCGAGTGCTGCGCACTCGATCGCCAGCAAGCTCGCTCCTACAGGGCTGGCATTGCCGCTGTAGGAGCGAGCTTGCTCGCAAAAGCGTCCTGCGGACATCCCCCGACCCAAGCGAGACCCTGACATGAGCGACACCCCACATTTCCCGCTGTCCGCCGTGGTCGGCGCCGAAGCATTGAAACTGGCTCTGTGCCTGACCGCCATCGACCCGAAGATCGGCGGCGTGCTGATCGAAGGCCCACGGGGCATGGCCAAGTCGACCCTGGCCCGGGGCCTGGCGGACCTGTTGGCCAGCGGGCAGTTCGTCACCTTGCCCCTGGGCGCCACCGAAGAGCGCCTGGTGGGCACCCTGGACCTGGACGCCGCCCTGGGCCAGGGCCGGGCGCAATTTTCTCCGGGGGTACTGGCCAAGGCCGACGGCGGCGTGCTCTACGTCGATGAAGTCAACCTGCTGCCTGACCACTTGGTGGACCTGTTGCTGGACGTGGCCGCCAGCGGCACCAACCTGATCGAGCGCGACGGTATTTCCCACCGCCATTCGGCGAAGTTCGTGCTGATCGGCACCATGAACCCGGAGGAGGGCGAACTGCGTCCGCAACTGCTGGACCGTTTTGGCCTCAACGTCGCCCTCAGCGGCCAGCCCGCGCCCCAGGAGCGCGGGCAGATCATTCGCCGCCGCCTGGATTTCGACAGCGATCCCCAGGGCTTCTGCGCCCAGTGGGCCGAACCCCAGGCGGCATTGCGCGAGCGCTGCCAGCGGGCGCGGGCCGCGCTGGCCAGCATCCCGCTGGACGACCAGGCCCTGGCGCTGATTACCGAGCGCTGCTTTGCTGCTGCCGTGGACGGCCTGCGCGCCGACCTGGTCTGGCTGCGCGCGGCCCGCGCCCATGCCGCCTGGCGTGGCGCCCCGGCGATTGCCGAGGAGGATATCGATGCTGTGGCCGAGTTCGCCTTGCGCCACCGGCGGCGGGAGACACCGCCCAGCGCGCCACAGTCCGGGCAAAGCCCCCAGGCACCGGCGCCAGCCAACGCCAACCCCAGCGAAGGCCAGGGCCAATGGGGCGAAATGCCGGCCCAGGCCCTGCCCACCGGCGCCCGTCGTGAAGTGCCCAGCTGGCCAAAAAAGCCCTAGGCATCCGCCCCCGCACTGACCGGGGGGCGGATGCCAAGCCCCGGGCGGGGCACCTGGATCACGGCCGGCAAGGCAAAAGCCGCGAGGCCAGCGCCGGTTCGGTCAACTGGCCCGGCACCTTGCTCAAAGGCCGTCCACGGTTGCGTGCAGAGCTGCTGTTTCGCTTGCGCAGCCGCTCGCCCCATGAGCTGTGGCTGGTGATAGTCGACGCGTCGGCCTCGACCCGCCGGCACAGCGCCCTGAGCGATGCCAAGGGCCTGCTGGCGCAACTGTTCGACGACGCCTACCGCCAGCGTGCACGCCTGGCCCTGCTCACTGCCAGCGGCCGTGCGCCGAGCTGGCAGGTCCAGGGCCTGAAGGCCTCCAGGGACCTGCGGCACTGGCTCGACGGCCTGGGTGCCGGCGGCGGCACGCCCTTGCCCCAAGCCCTGAACGAAGCGGCCCAGTGGCTGGAACAACGCCAACGGCGCCTGCCGGCGGAGCAGCAGCGCGTGCTGCTGATCACCGATGGCCGGCTGAAGAACCTGCCACCGCCCAGGCCCCTGAACTGCCCGACCTTGCTGCTCGACATCGAACGAGGCCCGATCCGCCTGGGCCGCGCCCGCGAACTGGCGACTCGGCTCAACGCTGTCTACCAGCATATCGACTGACTACCTCCCCGACACACCGCACATCCCCCGTAGGAGCTGGCTTGCCAGCGAAAGCGTCCGGCCTGGCGGTGCAAGTCACACGGGCCTCTTCGCCGGCAAGCCGGCTCCTACAGGGTTTTGCCTTGGCATGCCGGAGCGGGAAGCGGCTACGCTTTGCGCTGTCTTTCACAGGAGTGACTTCATGCGGGTACTGGTGCGTAACGACAAGGACGATTTCCGGGTCAAGGCCTATGCCGGAACCAACGGGGTGCTGCTGGCCATGGACCTGGATGCGTCGCGGCGCCAGGGCCTGTTGGGTTTTGCCATCGAAAAACAGACCGGCAGCAAGCCCTGGCTGTTTCTGTTCAACAGCCTGACTTTCCCCGGCAAGGCCCATACCTTCCCCCAATACAACGCCACCCCCAGCGATCAGGCGCCCCTGCAGAAATTCCGCTGGGCCGACTACGCGGTCAACCCCGGTGCCACCCTCAACTACCGGGTGCACCTGGCCTATGGCAGCCCGGACGCGCCGCAACTGGGCGAGTCCCTGCAGTTGAGCATCACCGCCGACAACGGCCAGCCTCCCGGCCAGCGGGTGATCTTCAACCGTGCGGTGGCTGCCAGCCAGGCGTTCTCGCGCAAGTTTCCCGAGCTCGATGCGTTGCTCAGCGCCAACAAGAACCTGCCCATCGAAAAGTGGCCGGACGCGCCCCGCCAGTGGCTGGAAAACGGCCTGCTGGAGGCGCTGCTGGGGTTCATTCAGCGCGCCACGGACGCCAGCTGGAGCCTGGACATCGCCATCTACGAGTACCAGTTGCAGGCGATCATCGATGCCGTCAACGCGGCTTTCGACCGCGGCGTACAGGTGCGGGTGCTGTACCACGCCGCCCCCGGCGATGCCGACACCACGATGAACCAGGCCAGCCTGCAGCACCTGCCCGAGGCCAATAAGTGCGGGCGGGTGACCCACGCGATCTTCCACGACAAGTTCATCGTCCTCGGCCGCCTCGACGCCGCCGGCCAGCGCCAGCCGCAATCGGTGCTGTGCGGCAGCACCAACTTCACCGCCAATGGTGTCTACCGTCAGGCCAACGTGTTGCACAGCCTCGACCACGTGGACATCGCCACGCGCTACCTGGAGGTGTTCGAGCAGGTCTGGGCGACGCCGGCGGATGTCGGCGCCACGCGCACCTGGCTGACCCGGAACAACCCGGTGCAGCCGCAGGCGCCGCTGTTCGCCGGGTTTTCCCCGCGCAGCGGCCAGGGCGACCTCGCGGAGTTCGTCGATATCATCAACGGCGCCCGCCGCGACCTGCTGTTCGTCACCGCCTTCGCCTTGCCCGACAGCATTCTCGATGCCTTGCTCGGCCAGCCCCACGACGATGTGTTGCGCTACGGCCTGCAGAACACCGCCAGCCGCATCACCGGTTTTCACGCCGACCGCACGGCCGAGTTCGCCGCCACCGCCTTGCTCAACAATGGCCTGGAGGGCTGGCTCAAGGAGGGGCTCAAAGGCCAGAAGGGCAACCTGCTGGTGCACACCAAGGCCATCGTCACCGACTTCACCAGCGAGGCGCCGGTGATCATCAGCGGCAGTCACAACCTCAGCGTCGGCGCGAGCCAGAGCAATGACGAGAACTTCCTGATCATCCGCGGCGACATCGACCTGGCGGACCGCTACGGCCTGGAGCTGCTGCGGTTCTACGAACACTACCGCTTCCGCTACTTCGCCAGGCAACTGGCCCTCAAGCAGGTCCAGCCCCTGGCGGTGGACGACAGCTGGAGCAACGCCTACTACCTGGAAGGGGATCTGCGCCAGCTGTCGCGGCTGCGTTTTTCCGGGCGCTGACCGGGGCTGCGAGCAGCCGCCACAAGGTTGGACAGGGCGCGCCCGACTGGGTAGTTTTCACGGACCGCGCACAAGGACCCTGCCATGGCCCCGGACCTGACCTCCATCGAGCTGTTTCTCAAGGCCCTGACCCTGGGCAACCTGTCCCGGGCCGCCGAGCAGTCGCACCTGTCGCTGTCCGCCGCCAGCCGGCGCCTGTCGCTGCTGGAGCAGCATTTCAAGGTGGCGCTGCTGACCCGCACCTCCACCGGGGTATTGCCGACGGCGGCGGGGCAGGCCCTGGCCGAGCACGCGCGAAGCCTGCTGCGGGCGGTGGATGTGATGCACGCCGACCTGGCCGACTTCGCCAAGGGCGCCACCGGCCGGGTCAGCCTGTACGCCAACAGTTCGGCCATGAGCCAGGAACTGCCCCGGCAATTGACCCAGTGGAGCGACCTGCACCCGGGCATTCGCGTGGACATCCGCGAGGAGCGCAGCCGCGAGATCCTCCTGGCGGTGCGTGACGGCGTGGCCGATGTGGGCATCGTCACCACCCGGCCACGGGGCCAGGACCTGCATTTCATCCCTTATTGCCGCGACCGGTTGTGCCTGATCGTGCCCCAGGACCACCCGTTCAAGATGAGCCGCGCGCGCTTTCAGGACCTGTTGGGCTATGACTTCGTCGGCCTGGAGGACAACGCCGCGATCACTCCCCTGATCAGCGAGGCGGCCGCGGCGGTGAGCATGCCCTTGCGCCTGCGGGTGCAGGTGCGCAGCTTCGAGGCCGTGTGCCGGCTGATCGCCGCAGGGCAGGGCGTGGGGGTGCTGCCCCAGGGGGCGGTGCAGATCTTTCGCAAGGAGATGGCCTTGCGTTTTATCGAAATCGACGACCCCTGGGCCGACCGCCAGATGTACCTCTGCCGGCGCCAGGAACAGCCGTCCCTGGCCAGTCGCGAGCTGTTCGACTACCTGGCCGGTTGCGGGCAGGCCGCGGCAGCCGCGGGCTAGCCGCCGGTCATAGCAGGACTCTTCCCGCGTGCCTTCGAATTTTGCGAAGGCGGTTTCCATAATGAGCAATTCCCACTGGCCCCGCGCTGTGGCCAGAATGGGCTCGCCCATGCGCTTGACCTGCCTCCATAACAACAACACGTCAGACCAGGAGAGACGGCTTGTCCAGGATCAATCCCGCTGTAAAACCTCCCCATCGCATTGCGGTGATCGCCGGTGACGGCATCGGCCGCGAAGTGGTCCCCGAAGGCCTGCGTGTGCTGGAAGCCGTTAGCCGGCGCTTCGGCATCGCCTTGCAATTCGATCATTTCAACTGGTGCAGCGAGCACTACCAGGCCCATGGCAGCATGATGCCCGACGACTGGGCGCAGCAGATCGGTGGCCACGAGGCGATCTTCTTCGGCGCCGTGGGCGCGCCGGACATCGTGCCCGACCATATTGCGGTCTGGGATTCGCTGCTGAAGATCCGCCGCCAGTTCGACCAGTACGTGAACATCCGCCCGGTGCGGCTGATGCCCGGGGTGCCGTGCCCGCTGGCCGGCCGGGCGCCGGGGGACATCGATTTCATCGTGGTGCGGGAAAACACCGAGGGCGAGTATTCCAGCGTCGGCGGGCGCATGTGGGAGGGCACCCCGCGGGAGATTGCCCTGCAGGAGTCGGTGTTTTCCCGCCATGGTGTGGACCGGGTGGTGAACTACGCCTTCGAACTCGCCAGCCGCCGGCCCCGGCGCAACCTGGTGGCGGCCACCAAGTCCAACGGCATCGCCATCACCATGCCGTTCTGGGACGAACGGGTGGAGGCGCTGGCCCAGGCCTACCCTCAGGTCGCGACCCGCAAGTTCCACATCGACATTCTCTGCGCGCACTTCGTCCAGCACCCGGACTGGTTCGACGTGGTGGTGGCCTCCAACCTGTTCGGCGACATCCTCTCCGACCTGGGCCCGGCCTGCACCGGCACCATCGGCATTGCGCCCTCGGCCAACCTCAACCCGGAGCGCCTGTACCCCTCGCTGTTCGAGCCGGTGCATGGTTCGGCGCCGGATATCGCCGGTCTCGGCGTGGCCAATCCGATCGGCCAGATCTGGTCGGCGGCCCTGATGATCGAACACCTGGGGCAGGGCGATGAACTTTACCAGCGGGCCGCGGCGGCGATTGTCGAAAGCATCGAGACGGTGCTCGCCGAAGGGCCGCGCACCCGGGAAATGGGCGGCACCGCCAGCACCGTGGAAGTGGGGCGGGCGATTGCCGAGTGTCTGGCTGGAAACAGGAGCTGAACAGATGACCCTCGAACACTACATCGACAACCAATGGCAAGCCTCGTCCTGGGCCGAGGACATTCCGGTGCAGGACCCCAGCACCGGCATCAGTTACGCGCGGATCGCCCGGGGCACTGCCGACGATATCGACCTGGCGGTGCAGGCCGCGCAACGGGCCCTGGGGGACAATTTCGACGGCCCCTGGGGCAGCCTCTCGGCCCTGGAGCGCGGGCGTCTGCTGGCGCGCCTGGGCCAGGCGGTGCTGGAGCACCATGAAGAGCTGGCGCAGATCGAAGCCCGGGACACCGGCAAGGCACTCAAGGTGGCCCGCGCCGACGCCACCGCCCTGGCGCGCTATTTCGAGTACTACGCCGGGGCCGCCGACAAACTCCACGGCGAGACCTTGCCCTATCAGGCCGGCTATACCGTGCTAACGGTGCGCGAGCCCCATGGCGTTACCGGGCACATCATTCCCTGGAACTACCCGATGCAGATCTTCGGCCGCAGCGTCGGCGCCGCTTTGGCGGCGGGCAATGCCTGCGTGGTCAAGCCCGCCGAGGACGCCAGCCTGTCGCTGCTGCGGCTGGCGGAGCTGGCGGCCCAGGTCGGCTTCCCGGCGGGCAGCCTGAATGTGGTCAGCGGCTATGGCCACGAAGCCGGTGCCGCGTTGTGCGCCCATCCTGGCGTCGCGCATATCTCGTTCACCGGCTCCACCGGCACCGGCGCCCTGGTGGCCAAGGCGGCGGCCGAACGGCATTGCCCGGTAACCCTGGAGCTGGGCGGCAAGTCGCCGCAGATCGTCTTCGCCGACGCCGATGTGGAGCGGGCGCTGCCCGTGCTGATCAACGCCATCGTGCAGAACTGCGGCCAGACCTGTTCCGCCGGCAGCCGCCTGCTGGTGCAGCGCAGCCTGTATGAACCGCTGCTGGAACGCCTGGCCCAGTGCTTTGGCCAACTGCGTGCCGGGCCCTCGGAGCTGGACCTGGACATGGGCCCGCTGATCAACCAGAAACAGCTGCGCCAGGTCCGGGAGTTCGTCCGCGAGGCCGAGGCCGCCGGCATCCCGGTGGCGGCCCGTGGGCAGGTGGTGGCCGAGGCCGGCAGCGGCGGCTACTTCCACGAAGCGGTGCTGTTTCGCGATGTGCCGCCAGACAGTCGCCTGGCCCGGGAGGAAGTGTTCGGCCCGGTGCTGGCGGTGATGCCCTTCGAGGACGAGGCCGACGCCATCCGCCTGGCCAACGACAGCGCCTTCGGCCTGGTGGCCGGGGTCTGGACCCGGGACGGCGCGCGTCAGTTGCGCATGGCCCACAAGCTGCGCTGTGGCCAGGTGTTCATCAACAACTACGGCGCCGGTGGCGGCGTCGAACTGCCCTTCGGCGGGGTCAAGGCCAGTGGTTATGGCCGCGAGAAGGGCTTCGAGGCGCTGCTGGGCTTTACCGCCTTGAAGACCATCGCCATTCGTCACGACTGAGGGCCGCCACTACGGCGGCCAATAACAACAAAAAAAGGAGTCACTAGCATGCGTCTAGCCCATAAAACTGCCATCGTCACCGGCGCCGGTTCCGGCTTTGGTGAAGGCATCGCCAAGACCTTCGCCCAGCAGGGCGCCCGGGTCGTAATCGCCGACATGAACGCCACGGGCGGCCAGCGGGTGGCGCAGGAAATCCGCGATGCCGGCGGCCAGGCCCACTTCATCGAGGTCAACGTGGCCCAGGACGCCAGCGTTGCCGCGCTGCTGCGCAACACCCTGGAGCAATACGGCGGCCTGGACATCGTGGTCAACAACGCCGGCACCACCCACCGCAACCGGCCGATGCTGGAAGTGGACGAGGCCGAGTTCGACCGGGTGTTCGCGGTCAACGTCAAAAGCATTTTCCTCAGCGCGACGCACTTCGTGCCGCATTTTCGTGGCCAGGGTGGCGGGGTGTTCATCAACATCGCCTCCACGGCGGCGATCCGGCCGCGTCCGGGGCTGGTCTGGTACAACGGCAGCAAGGGCGCGGTGGTGGTGATGAGCAAGACCATGGCCGCCGAGCTGGGGCCGGACAACATCCGCGTCAACTGCGTCAACCCGGTGGTGGGCGCCACGGCCCTGCTCAGTGAATTCATGGGGGTGCCGGACACCCCGGAAAACCGCCAGAAGTTCATGGCCACCATTCCCCTGGGGCGCTTCTCCACCCCCCAGGATGTGGCCAACGCCTGCCTGTACCTGGCCTCTGACGAGGCGGCCTTCATCACCGGCACCTGTCTGGAAGTGGATGGTGGACGTTGCGTCTGATGATCTGTAAAACCCTCCAGGCCAGAGCCCCCGGCGCGTGTGATCCGGGCTTCGTGTAGCCGCTGCCGCAGGCTGCGAACGGCCCACAGGGCCGCAAGGTTCCAGAGGGGCGCCGGGGCTTGACGGTTGATCGCCAGGCAAGGCCACGCGAGCATTTTCGCCCGTTTCAACCCAATCAATGGAGTGCATTCGACATGTGTGGGATCGAGAACAACAAGAACCACCCCAATACCCGGCAACTGCTTGAAGGCCTGCCAAAGAACTGGGGCAAGTGGGGCCCGGACGACGAAGTCGGTGCCCTCAACTACCTGCAACAGGCCGAGGTACTGCGGGGCGTGGCCGCCGTGCGCCAGGGCAAGACCTTCACCCTGCAAGTGCAGATCGGCCATCCCGGCGGCGACCCGATGTGGCCGGCACGCAACCCGTCGATGCGTTTCAATACCCTGGACCGCAGCCACTATCAGGCCGGCAAGCAGCCCTCCATGACCGGTGGTGCCGAGTACTGCGACGACGTGATCTTCATGCAGCTGCAGGGCTCGACCCAGTACGACGCCCTGGGCCATGCCTGGTACGACAACCAGCTGTGGAACGGCTACGACGCCAGCAGCACTGTCGGCGGCATGGCCAAGGCCAGTGTGTTGCCGATTGCCGAGCGCGGCGTGGTGGGCCGTGCGGTGCTGATCGACATGGCCCGGCACCGCGGCAAGAAGTACCTGGGGCGCGGCGAGACCTTCAACCATCTGGACCTGCTGGCCGCTGCCCAGGCCCAGGGCGTGGCCATCGAGAAGCGCGACATCCTCATCATCCGCACCGGTTCCATGGGCGCCTTCTACGAGTACGGCAAGACCGAGTTCTTCAAGGACCTGGTGGAACCCGGGCTGACCTACAGCCGGGAACTGGTGGACTGGTTCAACCAGATGGAGATCCCCAATCTGGTCACCGACACCATCGCCAACGAGGTGATCACCGACCCGGTGTCCGGGGTGCAGATTCCCCTGCATTGCGCGCTGATGCGCAACCTGGGGATCGCCTTCACCGAGATCGTGCTGCTTGAAGAACTGGCCGAGGATTGCGCCGCCGATGGCCAGTGGACCTTCCTCTACACCGCCGCGCCGCTGAAGATCGTCGGCGGCAGCGGAGCGCCGGTGAACCCCATCGTCATCAAGTAACCGCTGTTTGCTGGTGGCGAGGCAGGCGCAGGGTTTATCCTGCGCCCCCTCACCAAGACCGATAGGGATCATCGACCGATCATGCATGACGATTCACATTCGCCGGACTGCAGCTGCTGCCTGGATCACGCCAATGCCCATCAGGGCGTGCTCGATACCCTGGGGTTGATGGCCGACCACCCCGAGGCCAGCGAGGACGACATCGTCCAACTGCTGCAGGCGCGTGGCTACTCGGCCATCGCCGCGGAAAAACTCAACGCCTTCGTGCCATCGGCCCTGGCCTGGATCGTGCTCAAGCGCCTGGGGGTGAAACACCTGCCCAACCACTTCATCGCCCTGGATGAGAAGGGTGAGGAGGTCCGGGTTCCAGTGGCCGGCCAGCACTATTTCACCGCCGCGCTGACCCTGGCCTACAACACCTTTGAAAACGGCTGGAGCGAGGTCCTGCCGCGCAAGACCTACGAAATGGTGGCTGGCCGCAGCGCTGAAATGGCCATGGCCAACGAGGCGCTGTATGCCGGGGAATCTTTGCAGGGCTCCACTCTGGAACCCTTGCAGCTGCTGCGCCTGGATGCCCAGGCCGCGCTGACCTGAGCACCTGGTGCAACACTACCTACACTGATGGGCAGTCACCCCGGCCGAGAACCCTTGCGCACGCAGGCCGCTGGCCGGGACCACCCGCCTTCAGTACAGGAGAACCCCCATGAACCATGAATCCGTTTGCATCGTCGCGGCGGCCCACACCCGCTTTGGCCGCCTCGATGGCAGCCTGGAAGACCTGGTTGTCCAGGTCACCCGCGACGTGCTGGTGGACGCCGCCATTGACGCCGGGGCGATCGATGCGCTGTTTCTCGGCCAGTTCAACTCCGGGCTGGTGCCTGATGGTTTTCCCGCGTCCCTGATGCTCCAGGCCGACCCGCAGTTGCGCTTCAAGCCGGCCACCCGCTGCGAAAACGCCTGTGCTTCCGGCTCGGCGGCGATCCAGGCCGGGATCAACGCGATCCGCAGCGGCGCCGCCGAACTGGTGCTGGTGGTGGGGGCGGAAAAGATGACCGGCAACAGCACCGCCGAGGTCACCCGGGCCCTGGCCGGGGCCGGCTACCAGAACGACCCGCAAGAGGCCGGCCTGAGCTTTGCCCAACTGTTCGGCCAAGTGGCCCAGCGCTACACGGAGCGCTACCAGAGCCCCCTGGCTGCCATGGCGGCGATTGCCGTGAAGAACCACGCCAACGCCATGGCCAACCCCCTGGCGCAGATGCATCGGGCCATGGATTTTGCCCACTGCAACAGCGTCTCGCCCGGCAACCCGCTGATCGCCGAGCCCCTGCGCCTGACCGACTGTTCGCTGATCAGCGATGGCGCGGCGGCGATCCTCCTCGCGTCGCCGCGCCGGGCCCGGGAGTTCCGCCGTGAAGTGGCGATCCGCGCCCTGAGCCAGGTGAACGACTTCCTGCCCATGGCGCGCCGCGACGTGCTGGCCTTCGAAGGCCCGCAACTGGCGATCCAGGGCGCCTTGCACGAAGCCGGCCTGGGCCTGGACGACCTGGCGTTCGCCGAAGTCCACGACTGCTTCACCATCGCCGAACTGCTGATCTACGAAGCCATGGGCCTGGCGCCCAAGGGTGAAGGCCATCGAGCCCTGGACGAAGGCTGGGTGAATGCCGACGGACGCCTGCCGGTGAACCTCTCCGGCGGGCTCAAGGCCAAGGGACATCCGGTGGGCGCCACCGGTGTGTCGATGCATGCCCTGGGCTTTCGCCAGTTGACCGGCGAGCCCATTGGCCTCGCCGCGCGCTCGCCGGAGTTCGGCCTGCTGTTCAACATGGGCGGCATGGCGGTGGCCAACTACGCCTCGGTGTTGCAGGCCGTCAGGGTGTAAGGGGTTCCGGCCACGCCGGCGTTCAGTGTGCCGGCGTAGCGCCCAGGGGCCCCCAGTCCAGTCTGCGGGCCACTCTCCAGTACCCCGGTTCCTGGCACATGCCAACGTAGAAGGGTTTATGAGCGAGCAATGGCTTTGGCGGCTTGTGGGTCACCTTGCTGTCGCGCACCTTGATACAGTAGCGGGTGTAGTTGCGGATCTGGTTGAGGCTGACGTCGATCAGGTCCTGGGGGCAGATCAGCAGTGCATCACCGAACAAGAACTGCTGGAATCCCTGGATCTCCAAGCGGCCCTGAGGGCTGAGTCGGGTTTTCCACATCAGCGGGTCGAGGTCCTGTAGCTCAAACTCCTGCTGCACCGAGTAGCGTTCCACGGCTCCCTGGCGAACCTCCAGGCCGCCTGCGGCCTTGTAGGTGATCTGGCTCATGGCCCCGGGCAGCATCAGCAGGAAGGTGCAGGCCATCAACAGTGCGCAGGCTACCGAGTAGGCGATGCGTTTGTAGAGGTCCGCGTTGAGGCAGTAGAAAATCACGACGGGTAGCAGGGTAAAGGCCAGCACCAGCAGGTTCAGGATTGCCGGGAAATGGGGAGCTTCACTCAGCACCTCGTTGCTATAGGCATTGAGCAGCAACAGGCTGGGAAAGACTCCCGATATCACCGTGCTGGTCAGGCAGAAGGTGATGAGGTAGGTAAAGCCGATCCTTGAGGCCCGTGTCGCCCTGCCTGGTTTGTTCACGTTGCTGTCGAGCACCTCCTTGAAGGCCGGGCGCGAGAGCACCCCCCAGCAGGCGAGCAGCACCAGTGTCACCACCAGCAGTATGGCCAGGCCCGGATCAAGCCATTCGCTGAGGTAGTAGCTGATCAGAATGAAGCCGCCAAAGCCCGCCAGGACCGGCAGGGTCAGCCACACCACGACGTTCTTCAGGTGTTCGGGCGTGGAGTGGAACAAGCTGCACGCCAGTCCGAAGAGCAAGGTGGTGGTGGCCAGCAGTATCAGGTAGAGCACCATCAGTACCAGCACGATGACCAGCCACACCGCCAGCGCCGATTTGGCATCGATGGCGGCCATGAACAGGTCGGTGCGGCCTATTGCACGGGTGTACAGGTACAGGCTCAGCAGGCCCTGGCCGGCTGCGCCCAGTCCGATGAGGGTGCCGATCGGTCCCCAGTACGTGAGCACGCGCTTGAAATTTCTCCTGAACACTTCTTCAAAGGCTGGTCCTGCGACTTGCATGTGGGCACTCCCTGGCGACGTTGATGGCGCGGGAGTAGAGCAAGACCTCATGGGCTGTGTCGATGCTTTTGCACGCTGGCCCGCTGGCAACCGCGCCCTCCCTGGCGCGTTCCTGCATCATCGCGGGTACGCGGCCGCCCGGCCATGAACCCGCCCCTTGCGCCCCGCCGTCAGGCGATAGGCAATGCCCAGCCAGACAAACCACGCCGGCATCACGCACAGCGCCAGGCGGGTGTCCGGGCGCAGGGCCAGCAGGCACAGGACAAACAGCAGGAAGGCCAGGGCAAACCAGGCCATGGGCACGCCGCCGGGCATCTTGTAGCGCGAACGGGCGTGCAGTTGCGGGTGCTTTTTGCGGTAGGCGATGTAGGACGCGAGGATGGTCGACCAGGTGAAGATCACCAGGATCGCCGACACCGTGGACACCAGGGTGAAGGCGGTCATCACCTCGGGAACCACGTACAGCAGCAACACCCCCAGCAGCATCAGCAGGGTGGTGAAGCTCAGGCTGATGACCGGCACGCTCTGGCCCGACAGGCGCTTGAACAGGCGCGGCGCATTGCCCTGGTCGGCGAGGCCGAAGAGCATGCGGCTGGCCGAGAACACGCCGCTGTTGGCCGAGGAAGCGGCGGAGGTCAGCACCACGAAGTTGACGATGCCCGCCGCCGCCGGGAAGCCGGCAATCAGGAACAGCTCGACGAACGGGCTCTTGTTCGGCGACACCTGCTGCCAGGAGGTCACGGCGATGATGCAGGCCAGGGCCAGCACGTAGAACAGGATGATCCGCAGCGGTATGGCGTTGATGGCCTTGGGCAGGGTGCTGTGAGGGTCACGGGTTTCCGCGGCGGCGGTGCCGATCAGCTCGGTGCCGGCGAAGGAGAAGATCGCCATCTGGAACCCGGCGAAGAAGCCCAGCAGGCCGTGGGGAAAGGCCGCTTGCCGGTCCAGCAGGTGGCCCAGCGAGGCGGTCACGCCCGAGGGCGAGACGAACGAACTGGCGATCAGCACCAGGCTGACGCCGATCAGGGTGACCACGGCGATGATCTTGATGATGGCGAACCAGAACTCCACTTCGCCGAACAGCCGCACCGTGAGCACGTTGAGGGCGAACAGCGTCAGCATCATGCTGACCGCGGGCATCCAGGCCGGCACCCCGGGGAACCAGTACTGGAAGAAACCGCCCACCACCACGGCGTCGCCCACCACCGCCACGCTCCAGCTCAGCCAGTAGGACCAGCCCAGAAAAAACGCCGCGCGCGGCCCCAGGTAGGCGCCGGCAAAGTCGGCGAAGCTCTTGAATTGCAGGTTCGACAGCAGCAGCTCGCCCATGGCGCGCATCACCAGGTACACGAACAGGCCGATGATCATGTAGATCAGGATGATCGAGGTACCGGACATGGCGATGATCTTGCCCGAGCCCATGAACAGCCCGGTGCCGATGGCGCCGCCCATGGCCATGAGCTGGATATGACGGTTATGCAGGGTGCGTTGCAGCACGGGGCGCGCAGGGGCCCCGAGGGTATCTGGAGTCATCACAAAACCTCTTGATTTTATAGTTGTCGAGTTTTGGCAGTGCAGGGTGGCTGGGGCTGCGCGCTGTGGTTGTAGGTCGGGGTGGCGCAACCGGTTCGGGTTGGGCCGCTGCACAGGGGCACGGGGCGTTTTCCCGTGCAGCGGCCATGGGGGTATTGCCTCAGCCGCTGGCCAGCCGGCGCGGGGCGCCTGTGGCGGCGTCGGGGCCCTGGCCGATCAGTTGGTACAGGTCCTTGATGTTGGCCGGGGTCGGCACCAGGTGGATCCGCTCGCCTATGCCGTGTTCGCGCGCCTGGTCGTGCAGGTAGCGCAGGGACGAGAAGTCCTCCAGGGCAAAGCCCACCGAGTCGAACACTGTGACCTGCCGGGCATGCTCGCGGCCCGGTTCCAGGCCCTGGGCGATGCGGAAGTATTCGGTCACCGCAAAGTCCGCCGGCAACTGCTGGATATCACCCTCGATGCGCGTTTGCGGCTCGAACTCGACGATCACCCGGGCATTGCGCAGGATCTCTGCGTGCAGCTCGGTCTTGCCCGGGCAGTCGCCGCCCACCGCATTGAGGTGCATGCCGGGCTCGATCAGCTCCGGGGTGAGGATGGTGGCGTAGGCCTTGTCCGCGGTCACCGTGGTGACGATGTCGGCGCCCTTGACCGCATCGGCCACCGACTCGGCGATGTGCACCTTCAGGCTCGGCCAGGCTTGCAGGTTGTGCTTGAGCTTGCGGGAGGCGGCCGGGTCGATGTCGAAGATCCGCAGCTCGTCGATGCCGAGCATGTCGTGGAAGGCGATGGCCTGGAACTCGCTCTGGGCGCCATTGCCGATCAGCGCCATGGTTCGGCTGTCCGGGCGCGCCAGGGCACGGGCCACCAGGGCCGAGGTGGCGGCGGTGCGTACCGCGGTGGTCAGGGTCAGTTCGCTGAGCAGCACCGGGTAGCCGCTGTCCACCTCGGCCAGCACACCGAAGGCCATGACCGTGAGCAACTGCCGGGCCGGATTGCCAGGGTGGCCGTTGACGTACTTGAAGGCGTACTGCTGGCCATCGTCGGCGGGCATCAGTTCGATGACTCCGGTGGGCGAGTGGTTGGCGGTGCGCGGGGACTTTTCGAAGGCTTGCCAGCGCAGGTAGTCGGCCTGGATATAACCGGCCATTTCACGGATCGCCCTGGCGACACCCAGGCTCTTGTACAGCGCCGCTGCCTGATCCACATCGATAAACAAGGTCATGGTGATTTCCCTCTCGGTCGGAACGTTGAACACTGCGGGGGAGCGCGCCTGGCGCGCGCTAGCGGTTGGCATGGCCGTGCAGCACATTGACCGCATTGAGGCCGATCTCATCCACCATGTAGCCGCCTTCCATCACGAACAGGGTGGGCGTGCCCACCGTGGCGATGATCTGGCCCATGCCGAGAAAGTCTTCGCTTTCCAGCAGGAAGTGGCTGATGGGGTCGTCCTTGAACGTGTCCACGCCCAGGGACACCACCAGCAGTTCGGGAGCGAAGGCCCGCAACTGTTTGCAGGCCAGCTCCAGCGCTTGGCGGTAGTGCTGCCAGCTGGTGTTCTTCGGCAGGGGCAGGTTCAGGTTGCAGCCTTCGCCGGCCCCGCTGCCGCGCTCGCTGGCATGGCCCGAGAAGTAGGGGTAGGACACGGCCGGGTCGCCGTGCAGCGAGACGAAGAGCACGTCGCCACGGTCATAGAAAATGTTCTGGGTGCCATTGCCGTGGTGGAAGTCCACGTCCAGCACCGCCACCCGCCTGGCGCCCCGGGTGATGGCGTGCTGCGCGGCGATGGCGGCGTTGTTCAGGTAGCAGTAGCCGCCCATGTATTCCCGTGCGGCGTGATGCCCCGGCGGGCGGCACAGGGCGAAGGCGCTGTCCTGGCCTTCATCGATCAGGGCCAGGGCAGTGAGGGCGATATCGGCGCTGGTGCGCACCGCATCCCAGGTGGTGGCGGTGATCGGCGAGCCGGCGTCCATGGCGAAGAAACCCAGCTTGCCGTCGATGAATTCGGGCACCTGCTGGTTGGCCAGGTCGCGCACCGGCCACACCAGGGGCAGGGCGTCGTGGCTGCGGCCGGTGGCGGTCCATTCGCTCCAGGCGTTTTCCAGGAAGCTGACGTAACGTTCGCTGTGGGCGGCCACGTAGCAGGCGCGGTCGAAGCGCCGCGGGCCGATGATCTCGCCAAGCCCCACGTGGCGCACCCGGTCTCGCACCGTGTCGGCGCGGCTGGGTTGCTCGAAGGAGGGCTTGAGCACGCCATCCTTCAATTCGGTGCCATGGTGCAGGCGGTGGGATTCGCTGAAGACGGTAAGCATGCTGAACGCATCCATTGTTATTGTCCGGTGCAAATAGTTTGTTCCGGCATGGCTGCGAATTCTTTGCTTTTTGTTCGGGTGCAATTAGAGTTTTGGGTAATATTTTCCCCGTTGGTGGTGATTGTGAAAAAAACGACTCGCAGCGTTAACCTCGACGACACCGACCTGGCGATTCTTGCGCTGTTGCAGCAGGACGCGAGCATTTCCAACGCCGAGCTCAGCGAGCGCCTGTCCCTGAGCCTTACCCCCTGCTGGCGGCGGCGCAAGCGCCTGGAGGAGGAGGGGGTGATCAGGGACTACCAGGCCAACCTCGACCGGCGCCTGCTGGGGCTGGACATCCTGGCCTTCGTCCATGTGCGGTTCGCCACCCACTCCGACCAGACCCCGGACGATTTCGAGACGGTGATCATGCGCCTGCCCGAGGTCCAGGCCTGCCACAAGATCACCGGCGACGCCGACTACCTGCTGCAGGTGCTGGCCCGAGACCTGGACAGCTACAGCGACTTTGTCGAGCACGTGCTCAGGCGCCAGCCGGGCATTGCCTCGATCCAGTCCAGCCTGGCGCTGCGCGAGGTCAAGGCCACCAGCCGCCTGGCGATTCCCCAGCCGCTACCCAGGTAGGGCGGCATCAGATTTCCGATTTTTTGTGCCGGGCTATTCAATGATTGCCCTGCAGGTACTTTCGGCTCGGTCGTGCGCTCGCGTTCCAGCGAGGCAGGCAACAGCAGTGTTGAGCAGGCCATGGATGCAGAAGCAGCAGCGCCTGGCCGCGGCGCCGCCCCGGCCCCAGGGCCTACTGAAATTCGCCGGACTCCAGGCAGAAGGCGACCAGGGCCTGGTCGCTGTCCAGGTTGAGCTTGCGGATCGCCGAGATCTTCTGCGCACTGACGGTCTTCACGCTGCGCTTGAGGTTGGCGGCGATCTGCATCATTGATTCGCCGCGCACGAAATGCCGCAGCACTTCGTATTCCTTGGGCGTAAGGCTGCTCAGGCCGTCGGCCATGGAGCGCAGCGGGCTGCTGTTGAGCTCGTTCTGCACCAGGCTCGGCGGGTGGTGGATGCGCCCCTGGCGGACGTTCTCCAGGGCGCTGAGCAGCTCGCTCATGTCATGGCGCTTGGGCAGTACCGAGCGCACGCCGATGTCATACAGCGCGGCCACGATCATCGGGTTGGACATCATGGTCAGCACCAGTACCTGGACCCTGGGGAAGTGCCGGATCAGGTAGGTCACCAGGCGTATGCCATCGCCGAAGGTCGGGTCGCCCTCCATGAAGTAGTCGGTGATGACCACGTCGATCCGCGGGTCATCCGAAAGTTGCTGGACCAGGGCACTGGGGGTGGTGACAGCCGCCACCACCTCGTACTGGCGGGTCTTTTTCAACAGGTCGCTGACGGCAGCGAGCACCAGGGGATGATCGTCGGCCAGGGCAACGCGTATTTTTTTCATGGTGGACACGATCCATTGTCAAAAGGGAATGCGCAGAAATGCGGGTACTAGGAGCGTTCATTCGAGCTGGCTGATGTCTTGCAAGGCGTGCAGCAGCATCAGGCTATGCGTGCGCGTGGTAGCCGTCAAACCGCTCTGGCGCAGGCTCTGCCCCAAGTCGTGGACCTGCAGGATCAGCGCTTCCTGGCCAGCCACCGCCAGCGACCCGCGCACCCGGTGCAGCAACTGGAAGATGCGCTCGTAATCCTCCTCGTCCAGGGCCTGGCGCAGGTGTTCCACGTCCTGGCCCATGGTGCGGGCAAACAGTTCCCGCAGGTTCGGCGGCAGGCCATCAACTGGCGCGTTGCCAGGCGCGGCTGCAGGCTCGGCGAGCGGCTCCGGGGCGAGGCTGGTGAGCCGTGCCAGGCTGGCCCGCAGGGTCTGCAACGGCACTGGCTTGACCAGCCAGGCGTCCATCCCGCAGGCCTGGCAGCGGGCCTCTTCGTCGCACATGGCATTGGCGGTGATGCCGATGATCGGCCGGTCGTCCCCGGCGGCGCGCAGGATGCAGGTGAGTTCGTAGCCGTTCATGCGCGGCATGTTGACGTCGGTCAGCAACAGGTCGTAGTCGCCGATGCGCCACAGGTCCAGGGCTTCCGCGCCATCGGCGGCCAGGGTATTGCGGCAGCCCAGTTGCTGCAGCTGATGGCTCAGGGTCGCCTGGTTGATCGGGTTGTCCTCGGCCACCAGCACGTTCAGGCCCAGGGGGGCCAGAGTGGCGATGTCCCGGGCCGGCAGTTCCGGTTCGGCAGGAGCGTCGGGCGCGCCGCCCAGGGTGCGTTCCAGCAAGCGGCCGATGGCATAGTAGTCGCCGGCCTCGGCCAGGCCCGCACCGGGGGTGCGTTGCTGGCCGCCCAGGTCGATGCGCAGCAGCCCGGGGGGCAGGGCCTCGGACGCTTCGGGGCGGTCATCGAACAGCCGCAGGAGAACGCCCTGGCCCTGGGGAGGTGGGGCCGTAGCGTCCACGGGGGTGGCCTGGGCGTGCCACTTCTGCAGCCACTGGCAGAGGTTGTCGGTGAGTTCGTGGTGCGGGCTTTGTACGTAGATTCGCGCGCCGCCCAGGTCGGGCTGGCGCTCGGCGTCGGGGTCGCTGGCCACCGGCAGTTCCAGCTGCATGGAGAAACTGCTGCCCAGGCCCAGCTCGCTGGTGAGGTGGATCTGGCTGCCCATCAGCGCCGCCAGCTTGGCGCAGATCGACAGGCCCAGCCCCGCGCCGTGCACTGTGTGGGAGTGGGCGTCGATCTGATAGAAGGGGATGAACAGCTGCTGCTGTTCTTCCTTGCCGATACCGATACCGGTGTCCGCCACCTGCAGCGACAGCAGCACCCGTCCCTGGCTGCCGGGCTCGGCCCGGGCGCGCACTATCACCTGGCCCGAGTGGGTGAACTTGACCGCGTTGCTGATCAGGTTGGTGAGGATCTGGCTGATCCGCCCCGGATCGCCGAGCAGGGCTGGAGGCAGTTCTGGATCGACCCAGGAAAACAGCAGCAGGCCCTTGTTCCGGGCACTGTCGACAAAGCTTGCGGTGCAGCGCTGGACCAGGGCCCTGGGATCGAACAGCTGATCCCCCAGGGACAGCTGGCCGGATTCGATGCGGGTGATGTCGAGGATGTCGCTGATGATCTGCAGTAGCAGCCCGGACGACACCTGGATGCGTTCGAGCAACTGGCGCTGTTCGCGGTCCAGGTCGGTCAGGCCCATCAGTTCCAGGGAGCCGAGCACCCCGTACAGCGGCGTGCGGATCTCGTGGCTCATGGTGGCGAGGAACACCGACTTGGCGCCGTTGGCCTTGTCGGCCGCCTGTTTCGCCTGGGTCAGTTGCTGCTCCATCTGGGCCCGCGCACTGAGGTCGGCAAAGGCGCAGATCAGCACATCCTGGTTGCGGTAGCGGGTGGGGGCGAAGGCGATGTAGAACGAGCGTCCGTCGAAGCTCTGGAAGTTTTCGATCTCCCCCGGCTCCCGGGCCCGGGCGATGCGCTCCAGCAATGCCGGGTCCAGGCCGCTGGCGTCCAGGCTCTGGCCGACCTGGGTGGTGAACCATTTGAGGGCCAGGTTGTTGGCGAAGACGATCCGCCGGTCCTCGCGGCTGAGCACGCACAGGGCCACTGGCGTGGTCTCCAGCAGGGTGCGGCTGAACTGATGGTTTTCCACCAGCTCGGCGTGAGCCTGTTGCGCCGGCGCTATGACCCGGCGCTGGTACCAGCGCGCATAGACCCTGGCGGCCAGGGGGCTGAGCAACAGCAGCAGGAAGATCGCCGCCAGGGACCAGGAGTGGCCGAGGAACAGGGTGCGGTAGCTCAACAGGTAGTAACCGCTCCAGTGGCCACTGGCGTCGTTGATCCGGAACAGCAGGCCGTCGTTGCGCACGTTGGCCCCCTCGTGCAGCGCCAGGGGCGCCGGTTCATCCCCCAGCAGCAGGCCGTCGAGCCGGCCCTGCAGCCAGAACTTGTCGTAGAAGTGCCGCCGCTGCGGCGTGGTGAAGACGTTGATGCGGTCCCTGTAGGTGAGGCAGGCAGCATAGGTGCCGGAACTCTGCAGGCCGCTGCCGGGGGCAAGGTTGTGCAGGGCGGTGAAGGCGATCATGTGCTGGGGAAAGTCCTTGAGACGGATCCAGCGGATCGCGTCGCTGTCGCTGCTGGTAGCGCTGGCGCGCACCGCATGCAGGCCTGCCAGGACCAGGGGGGTGGTCAGCCGCGGCCAGCGGCTGCCGATGGTGGGCACGGTAAAGCTGCTGCCGGCACCGGCGTCCACCACCAGCAGGGCCGAAGCGGGAAAGCTCGAGCGCACCCAGAAGCTGGAGTAGAGATCGGCCAGGTAGCGCCCAAGGCCGGCTGCTGCGGCGCTCTGGTGGGGGCATTGGGCCAGGTCCTGGCAGACCAGGGTGAAGGGGGTTTCCACCGAGGAGGGGTTACCCTGGAACAGGGTCGCGCCCACCGCCTCCTGTTGCTCCATGAGGTGGAAGAGCTGCGCCGGATCCTGGTCCGCGTCCTTGTATTGCAGGCGCTTCTCGCCGGCCAGCCGCTGGAGCAGGGCTTGCTGCTCGCTCATGTAGCGGGTCAGCAGTTGGAAGTCCACGGCAATCCGTTCCTGTTCCTGGCGGATGATCCGCTGGCCGCCCCAGAACAGCGCGCCGCCCATGACCAGCAGCAACGGCAGAATGAGGAACAGCACGAGATTCAATCGTCGGAAGTTTTTCGCGATGCGGCGTAGCGGGATGTCTGGCATGGGAGAGAGGAGGCGGGCCGGGTAGGTGACGAAAAGGGTGGAGTAACAGTGCATCCCAGCAGTTGTGTGAAGGCGTCCAGCTCCAATGCGGCGGAAATAAGATACCCCTGGGCACTGTCGCAGCCAATCTGGCGCAGAAATTCCAGGTCACGGGCCGATTCCACGCCCTCGGCCACCACTTCCAGGCCCAGTTGCCGGCCCAGTTGCACCGCCGCCACCAGAGCTGCGGCGCGGGCATCGTCGGCTGCGGCGCCATGCACGAAGTGGCGGTCGATCTTCATCTCGGTAAAGGGCGTGGAGATCAGGCTGTACATGGAACTGTAGCCCATGCCGAAGTCGTCCTGTGCCAGGCCGAAGCCTTTGAGGCGCAGGCGGCTGGCGCCCATATGATACTGCCCGGGGGACAGTGGCCGCTCGGTTTCCAGCAGCTCGAAGCAGATATCGCTGGTGGCCAGCCCCGAGGCGAGGGTGATCTGCTGCAACTGGTCGGGCAGGCCGGGGTCGTCCAGCAGTCCGGTGGGCAGGTTCACCGATACGCTGAGGCGGTGGCCCAGGCGTTGCCAGTGCTGCTGCGCCTGGAGGGCGTCGTCGAGCATCAGCAGCAACAGCGCATGGTCCAGCTGGCAGCGGCTGATGGAGGCAAGGAACGAGTCCGGCATCAGCAGCCCGAAGGACGGACTGTTCCAGCGCACCAGGGCCTCGGCGCCGACGATCCGGCCAGTGCTCAGCGAGCGCCGGGGCTGGAACCGGGCCTTGAGCTCGCGGCGTTCGATGGCCCGCTCCAGGACCTGGCGGTCGAACACTGCCTCGTGCTCGGGCCGGGCTGCCAGCACCGGGTCCTGGCTGTTGCCGATGATGGCGCTGATCTGCTCGACGTGGATCGCTTCCAGAGGCTTGGGGAAGGTGCCGAGTACCGCCAGGCCCTTCTCCTTGGCCATCAGGCTGACGCTGTTCATCAACCGCCGCGAGCAGGACGAGACGATGGCCAGGATCGGCACCTGGTCGACACCGGTCAGGGCATGGATGAACTGCACTCCATCCATTTCCGGCATGTGCAGGTCCACCAGCACCAGGTCGTAGACCTGGCGGTGCAGCATGGCCAGGGCCTGGCGCGCATCGAGGGCGCTGTCCACCCGGCCGAACCCGGCCGCCTGCAACAGGTGCCGGGCCTGCAGGCAGTGGATCGGATGGTCGTCCAGCACCAGGACTCGCAGGGGCTTGAGCATGCTCAAATGACTTTCCTCTTGATGGATTGCAGTACCTCGCTCAAGGCGTCCAGGGGTACCGGCTTGATCAGCAAATGACGGATTCCGGCCGACTCGCAGTGGCTGCGCAGCGCCGGGGAGAGCTCACCGGTGATACCGATGATGGGGCCGCAATACCCCCGCTCGCGCAGGGTGCGGGCAAACGACAGACCGTCCATGTGTTCCATCTGCAAGTCGGTCAGCACGCCGTCGAAGGACAGCAGGTCGGTGCGTTTCAAGGCATCGACGGCGCTGGCGCAGGCCACCATCCGGTTGCCCAGGTAGCGGCCCTGCTGAAAGATCACCTGCAGCGACAGGGGGCTGTCGTCCACCGCCAGCAGCTTGAGGTCCAGGCTCGGGGCCAGGGCTTCGGGGGAGGCGAAGCACCGTTCGGCAACGATGCCGGACTGGGCCTGGGCCACGGCGTTGCGCAGGCTGTCGAGGCTGAAGGTGCGGGCCACCCAGCTGTCGCCGGCCTGGCGCTGCGGCGGGCCCATGCCGGGGGCGTGCATGAGCACCCGCGGGCCGCTCCAGGCCACTGGCCGCGAGGGGCCGAGAAAGGCTTCCACCAGCACCGCCTTGCGGGTCGGCGGGTCGCGTTCGGCCACATAGGGAATGGCCAGGGCGCCCCAGCGGCGCAACCAGTGGCAGAGGTTGAGATTCACTTCCTGGATATCCCCGCGCACATACACCGGGGTCACCCCCAGGCGCGGCAGGTCTGGCGCCGGGGCGGCGGTGCAGGGTTCCAGGGCCAGGCTGAAGCTGAAGCTGGAGCCCAGGCCCGGTTCGCTGATGGCGCTCAACTGGCCCTGCATCATCGTCGCCAGCCGTTGGCAGATGGCCAGGCCCAGGCCGGTGCCCGACGCCTTCTGGCCCAGCCAGCTGGGCACCCGGTAATAGGGTTCGAACAGGTTGGCCTGGAACTCCGGGGCGATCCCCGGGCCGCTGTCCACCACCTGAAAGCGCAGGCGGGGCGCCTGGCTCGGGCCCGCCTCGGCATGCAGGCGCAGCACCACATGGCCGGACTCGGTGAACTTGATGGCGTTGCTCACCAGGTTGTTGAGGATCTGGCGAATGCGTTCGCCGTCGCCCACCACTCGCTCGGCGACATTCGGGTCCAGGGTCACGTACAGGCGCAGGCCCTTGCTGCGGGCCCGGGCCGAGTAACTGAAGGCCACTTCTTCCACCAGCCGCACCGGGGAGAAGGGGGCGCTGGTGAGGCTCAGGCGGCCGGACTCGATCAGTGACATGTCGAGGGTGTCGTTGATGGTTCGCATCAGCGCCGAGGATGCTTGCTGGGTGGCTTCCAGGTAGTCGCCCTGCTGGGCGCTGAGGGCGGTGGTGCGGAGCATTTCCAGAGAGCCGAGGATGCCGTACATGGGCGTGCGGATCTCGTGGCTCAGGGTGCTGAGGAACAGGGTCTTCTCGTGGTTGGCCTGATCCGATAGCAGCTTGGCCTGCAGCAGCGACTGTTCGGCCACCTTGAAGTCGGTCACGTCGCTGATGCAGCACAGCACCGCCGCCACGCCGTTGTAGCCGGTGGGGGCACAGGTCAGCTGGATGAAGGTGCCGTCGTCCAGGGCATGTTCGATGGCATGCACCCGGGCAGGCGGCTCGTCGAGGATGCGCTCGCGCAGGCCGGGCACCGAGGCCAGCCAGCGGCGCCCGGATTCATTGCACAGGATCAGCCGGCCGTTGTCGCGCCGCATCAGGCACAGGCCCACCGGCGCCACCTCGATGAAGCGCCGGTTGAGGGACACGCTGTCTGCCAGGGCGCTGTAGTGGCGCACTGCGGGTTCCACCAGGCGCAGGCGGATGTAGCGCGCGCCGAGAAAGACCACCGCGAACAGAAGCAGGGTCACCAGCAGGGTGGTGTACAGCGGGCCACGGCTGTCGCGCAGCAGTTGGCTGACCGGTGCGTAGTACACCAGGCGCCAGCCGGCGTTGCCCACGGATTTATTGAGCACGATGTAGTCGGGCAGCCCGCCCAGGCGGTGCAGGCCGAAGGAGTCCTCGTCGGCCTGCAGGCGCGACAGGCTGCCGGGCACTTGCCAGTTGGCGCTGTGCAGCACCAGTGCGCCGTCGGCGTCATACAGCAGGTATTTGCCCTGGTGCAGGCCCAGGGGGTCCAGGGCCAGGTCGATCTCGGTGAGCTCCAGGCCCAGCCAGCCCTCGCTGGCGTGATGCTCGTCCACCGGGCGCAACAGGTACACCTGCTTGTTGCCATCGATGCCGGCCCAGTACCACAGGGTCCGGGCCTCGGGGTGTCGGGCCAGCAGGTCCTGTACCGCACGCTGGTCGAGCTGGCGCAGCCAGGGCGCGTCCACGGCCTTGCTGGGGGGCTGGCCGGTGCCGGTGGCCGCTGGCTCGTAGAGAGTGCTGACCAGGCCCTGTTCCGGCACCAGGTACAGCAGCTGGCTGTGGGTGCTGTCCACTTCCACCAGGTCGCGGGCAGTCAGCACCAGGGCCCAGCGCCGGGAGGGAGTACTGCCGAAGGGCAGTACCCGCAGTTGCTCGTTACTTGCCAGAAAGTTGCGTGCCGTTGAACTAAGGCGCTCATCGCTAGTGCGCACGGCCGAAGAAGAAATGGCCTTCAACAGGCTTTCCCGTTGATTGAAGAATTGTTGTGCGTTAAATGCCGCTGCGTTCATTTGCCGGCGGTAGTTGGAGAGGGTTTCATTAAGTGACCAGTGGACCACGAAACCGGCAATGATCAGGATGCAGGACAGCAGGCTGTACATGAAAAGGCGCAGCAGGACCACCGGGATATAGGCCCCGGAGAAGTGGCTGGTAAACGCAGGGAAGTGGGCTTGTGTATGCATCGGCCCATAGTAAGGAGAACTATCTATATCCCTCTTCAGAATATTCTTAATGCCAGGGGCTTTAAGAAGATTCTCATTTTTTAGTTCACCTATTGACTTCAGGCTTTCGACCCTCTTGTGCTCTAACGCAAAGGTTTGAAAGTTATGGTTCTGGTTAAGAAAACGATAAGCCTCGCCGTTAGCTCCGCGCTGTCGTTGATGACGCTTGTTACTCAGTCTGCAACCGCTGCTGATTATGAAAAAATCGATTTGTCCTCGCCCGAAGGTGAATCCCTGACCCTGGATGAGGCGTCTGTCGATTACACCGGCCGTGGGCCGGCGGTGCGGGTCAGCGGCGCTCAGAACCAGTTGCAGGGCCAGGGCTACGATATCCGGGCCACGGCGGACAGCCCCAACAGCGCGGTGGTGGGCGTGCAGGTGGACGCCGGCGGCAAGGCCGAACTGAGCGGCGTGACCATCAGCACCGGCGGCTCGGATTTCGCCACCGGGGCCCAGGCCACCGGCGCCGGCAGCCAGTTGACCCTGAACGATGTGCAGATCACCACCAGCGGCAACCAGAGCCGCGGCGTGGTGGCCAGCGCTGGTGGCCAGGTGCAGGTGGCCGGTGGCTCCATCACCACCTCGGGCAACCAGGCCGATGTCTTGTCCGCCTCCGGCATGGGCTCCAGCATCCTGGCCTCGGACCTGACCCTGACCGCCACTTCGACCGGCTCGGTCAATGCGGTCCGCGCCGCCGATGGTGCGGCCATCGAACTGCAGCGCGTCAGCATCCAGTCCAGCGGCTTCATTGGCGCGGTGGCCGTGGAAGGGGTCGGCTCCTCCCTCAGCGCCGACGGCGTCGACATCACCGCCGAGAATGGCCGTGGCATCGGTGTGACCAGCGCCGCCCTGACCTTTCGCAACGGCAGCATCAATGCCAAGGGCGACGGCATCACCTTGAGCAGCCTGTACCAGAAACCGGGTGGCACGGCGGTGGTCAGCCACAGCCGGATCACCTCGCAGAATGGCAACGGTATCAACGTCAACGCCGACCAGGCCGCGGCCGATCTGGACAGCGTGCAGGTCACCGCCCTGGGCGACTATGGCGTGGCGATCTGGATGCCGGGCAGCAACACCCGGGTGGACGTCAAGGACAGCATTCTGCAAACCCGTGGCCAGAGTGCGGTGGCCATCGACAACCGTGGCGGCGTGTTCACCATGGACGGTGGTTCCATCAGCACCCTTGGCGACAACTCCCATGCCCTGTACGCCTCGCCGGACACCACAAACAGCCCCGGTGCGGTGTTCAACGTCAGCCGCGTGCTGATCGAAACCAGCGGCCGGGGCTCCGTGGGGGCGCTGGCCCGCATGGCGGGGGCGAGCATCAGCCTGAGCAACAGCAGCATCGTCACCCACGGCGACCTGGGCTATGGCCTGTTCGCCTCGGGCCGCGGTGCCAGCGTGGAGCTGCAGGACAGCGACGTGCAGACCGCCGGCGAGCAGGCTCACGGCCTGGCCATCAGCAACAACGCCACGACCCGCTTCCAGGGCTCGACCGTGGTCACCAACGGCAGCAACGCCCATGGCATCGTCAGTTTCGCCACTGGCGCCGGGGTGGTGAACGATGTGGAGGTCACGTCCAGCCATATCCAGGCTGAAGACGGCGCCGGCATCCTGGTCAACGGCGGAGGCCTGACCACGCGCTTTACCGACAGTAGCCTGGTGGGCCGCAGCGGTGGCGAGCAGGGCACCGCGCTGTGGATCACCGACCGCGCCAGCGGGGTGCTGGCCGGTGCGGTGCAACTGGACGCCGTGCGCTCGAACCTGTTCGGTGATGTGCTGGTGGACGGTGGCAGCCTGCAACTGTCCCTGGCCGACCACTCCAGCCTGGACGGGGCGATCAAGGGCGGCAGCCGTGATACCCAACTGAGCCTGGACGACAGCAGTGTCTGGACCCTGCGCGGCGACTCCCAGCTCACCCACCTGGCCAACAACGGCGTGGTGGAGTTCGCCGATCCCGGCCTGGCGGGGGCCTTCAAGCAGTTGCAGGTCAGTGGCGACCTCGAGGGTGACGGCCACTACATCATGAACACCGACCTGGGCCTGCAGCAGGGTGACCGGTTGATCATCGGCGGCCAGGTCACCGGCAACAACGACATTCTGGTGCGCAACTCCGGCAGCGAACCGGGGGCCGAGGGCCAGAGCCTGACCCTGGTGCAAAGCGCCGGCGGCCCGGGTTCGTTCAGCCTGGCCAACCGCGGTGGGGTAGTGGATGCCGGGACCTATCGCTACGGTCTTGCGGCCGATGCCCAGGGCAACTGGAACCTGGTGAACGTCGGCCGTACCCAGCCGGCGCCGGGGCCGGACAACCTTTCCACCGGCGCCAGCGCGGCGGTCAACAGCAGCGCCATTGCCACCTTGCGGGCCACCTGGGATGCCGAGCGGGCAACCCTGGTACAGCGCCTCGGCGACCTGCGCCAGGGGGCCGATCGCCAGGGTCTGTGGATCCGTGGTTTCGGCCAGCAGCAATCCCTGGACAACGGCGTTGGCCGGACGTTTTCCCAACAGGTACAGGGCACGCAACTGGGCATGGACACCCGGCTCGACACCGCCGGTGGCACCCTGGTGCTTGGCGCGCTGGCCGGCTACAGCCAGACCGATCGCAACTTCAAGGGCGAGGGCAGCGGCAAGCTCGACAGCTACCACCTGGGCGGCTATGCCACCTACCTGGATGACTCGGGCTGGTATACCGATACATTGCTGACCCTGAACCGCTGGTCCACCCGCCTGGATGTATGGGGCACCGACGGCGCCAAGGTCTCCGGGCATTCACGCAGCAAGGGCGCGGGCCTGTCGGTGGAAGCCGGCAAGCAGATCGATCTGGGCAACCGCTGGTTCGTCGAGCCCCAGGCGCAGGTTTCCATGCTCTATGCCCGCTCCGACAACTACCGCCTGGACAACGGCTTGCAGGTGCAGCCCGGCGATGGGCTGTCGACCCAGATTCGCACCGGTGCCCGGGCCGGGCGTAACCTGCAGCTGCAAGATGGCACACGCTTGCAGCCCTATCTCAAGGCTGGCTGGGTCGAGGATCTGTCGGCGCAGAACAAGGTCCGCACCAACGGCATCGCCAGCCGTCCCGATGGCAACGGCGGTGGCTGGTATGCCGGGGTTGGCGTGACCGGTGAGCTGAGCCGCCAGCATCAGGTGTATGCCGAGGTCGAGACCAGCGAAGGCTCGAACATCGACCGGCCCTGGGCCGCCAACCTCGGTTACCGCTTCACGTTCTGAGGGGCACTGGCGCTCGCCGCGAGCGTCTGGCGCACCCCTTGGGCATAGGACGTCTTGGCGATCGGCCCGATCAGAGCTTGCAGGGCCGAGTCGTCGAGGATCAGCGGCGAGCTGATCAGGTAATGCATCTCCACCATCTCGCGCAGCAGCGGGTCGAACAGCCCCAGCAGGCGCAGCAGGGGCTTGCCGATCACCCGCTGCTTGAAACGGGTACCGCCGTGCTGCCGGATCAGCTCCAGCAGCTCGCGCTGGCTGGTGACCCCGGCGCCGCCCAGGTGCCAGGTCTTGCCGAAGGCTTCGGGCTGCTGGATCAAGCGGCAGACCACCGGCCCCACGTCGGGAACGAAGACAAACTCATGGGGCCGGTCCAGGGGGCCTACCAGGTTCGCCGTGCCGCCCTGGACCGCGGCCTGGAACGCGCCGTGCAGCAGGCTTTTATCGACCCCGGGCCCGTAGAAGTCCGGCAGGCGCAGCACCGTGGCCTGGATCTTGCCGTCGGCATGGGCCTTCCATAGCAGGTCTTCCTGGGCCTTGCGCATGCGGCCCTTGAAGCTGTTGGGCTGGCGCGGATGCTGCTCCGCCACCGGGTTGCTGCGAGCCATGCCGTAGGGATAGACGGTGCCGATCAGCAGGATCCGGCGCACCCCGGCGGCGATGGCGCCGTCCAGGGTCTGGCGCATCAGTTGCGGGTGCAGTTCGAAGCGCCAATAGTCCACCCCTACCAGATAGATCAAGGTGTCGATGCCGGCTGCGGCAGCCTCGACCGAGGCGGGCTGGTCGGGGTCCCAGGTGACCGGCTCGGCCAACGGGTCGGCGCCATAGGCCTTTAGCAGGCTGCTCTGGCTGCGGCCCACCACGCGGTAGGGCTGGCCCTGGCTGCGCAGGGTCCGGGCAATGCTCTGGCCAATGGCGCCGACGGCGCCGAACAAGGCTACTTGGGGCATGACGGGGTTCCTCGTGGATGAACAGAGCTTGCAGAGTGCGAGTTCCTCGGCTAAATGGAAATTGCCCAGACTTCGATGGTTTCTATAAAAAAATGCATAGCCCCACGGATACTCCCCCCCACTGGGACTGGTACCGCACCTTTCTCGCAGTGCTGGACAGTGGCTCCCTGTCTGCCGCCGGCCGTGCCATGGGTTTGACCCAGCCCACGGTGGGCCGGCATATCGACCAGTTGGAAGCGGCCCTGGGCCTGAAGCTGTTCACCCGTTCCTTCGACGGATTCGCCGCCACCGAAGCGGCGCTGGAGCTCAAGCCCTACCTGCTGCAGCTGGCGGCGGGGGAGGCGGCCTTGCGCCGGGTGGCCAGCAGCCATGGCGCCGGGGTGCAGGGCAGTGTGCGGATCTCGGCCAGCGAAATCATCGGGGTGGAGGTGTTGCCGCCGATTCTCGCCACCTTGCGCCAGCAGCATCCGCAGTTGGTGGTGGAGCTGGTGCTGTCCAACCGTGCCGACGACCTGCTGCAACGCCAGGCCGATATTGCCGTGCGGATGTTCCGCCCGACCCAGGAAGCGCTGCTGGTGCGCCGGGTCGCCGACATCGAACTGGGCCTGCATGCCCACCGGGACTATCTGCAGCAGCAGGGCACGCCGCTCTCGCTGGAGCAGTTGGCCGGGCACGCCCTGATTGGCTTCGACCGTGAAACCGCGTTTATCCGCCGCCTGCAACAGCAGTACCCGATGCTGGCCCGGGGCGCCTTCGCCTGGCGCAGTGACAGTGACCTGGCGCAGTTGGCGGCATTGCGCGCGGGGTTTGGCATTGGTGCCTGCCAGGTACGCCTGGCCGAAGCTGATCCACGCCTGGTGCGGGTCCTGGCGGAGCAGTTCGCACCGAGCCTGGAAGCCTGGGTGGCGATGCATGAAGACCTGCGCAACAGCCCGCGCTGCGCGGTGACCTTCGCCGCGCTGGTGCAGGGGCTGGCGGCCTATGCCGGGGGCGATTGACCGCCAGGGTGTCGGCAAGGGTTGCCAGGTGGCCCCGGCAGCGGTTTATCATACGCTGTATGTTTAGGCCCCCAGGAGGCAACGCCCATGGCATTCGGCAAGGTATTCATCGCCACCTCGGTCGATGGTTTCATCGCCCGCAACGACGGTGCCATCGACTGGCTGCCCAGTGGCGAGTCCGGCGAGGACTACGGCTACGGCGCCTTCATGGCGTCGGTGGACGGAATTGTCATGGGCCGTGCTACCTACGACAGCGTGCTGGGTTTCACCCCCTGGCCTTTCGACAAGCCGGTGGTGGTGCTCAGCCGCACCCTCAGTACGCAGGACGTGCCGCAGCGCCTGGAGGGCAAAGTACGCATCAGCGCGCTGCAACCGGTGGAGCTGGTGGCGCAGTTGCGGGCCGAGGGCTGGAGAACCGCCTACATCGATGGCGGCACCCTGATTCAAGCCTTTCTCCAGGCCGGGCTGATCGATGAAATGACCCTGACCCGGGTGCCGGTGCTGCTGGGCACGGGCCGCCCCCTGTTCGGCGCACTGCCCCGGGACCTGCACCTGCGCTGCGTCGATTCCCGGTGGTATCCGGATGGGCTGGTGAGCACCCGCTACCGGGTGGAGCGGGGCGCCGTCCATGACTGACCGGCCCAAGCGCAGCGGCCGCCCTGCCGCAGGGCGTGAACTGAGCCTGGACCAGGTCCTCGACGTGGGCCTGGAGCTGCTGGAGGAGCTGGGGCCCCAGGGGTTCGGTGGCCGGGCCCTGGCGCGGCAGCTGGGGATTACCCCGATGTCGGTGGCCTACCACGTGGGCGACCAGCGCAACCTGATGCGCCTGCTGGTGGAGCGGGTGCACGCCGAGCCGCTGGCCGAGCCGGCAGCGCAGTGGCCACCCGAGGCAAGAATCCAGGCGCTGCTGGGGGAGTACATGGCCCGGGTCCGCCGCCATCCGGCGCTGACCCTGTGCGTCCTCGGTGACCCGCAGCTGTTCGGCGGCTCCCTGGCCACCTTCAGCCAGCGCTTGCGCGAGGAAGTACGGGCCTTCGATGCAGACCCGGCGCTGTTCGACCTGCTGGTGGACTACAGCCACGGCCACGCCCTGGCGCTGGCCCTGGCCGGGGAGGGCGCGCAGGCGCTGGAGGGCGCTTTCGAAGCGGGGCTGCGCCGCTTGCTGCGCTAAGCGGCTTTCTACAGGGCGCCGGCGAGCATCGCGGCAAAGCGCCGGGCTGGCCATTCCTTGCGGTCCGACACCTGGCCGTCGCCCACCTCCACGAGGCGCAGTACGCCGTCGGCCCGCAACACCACATCCACCGAGAAGAACCGACTGTCGATCAGTGCCGCGCATTCGTGCACCAGCGCCGGTACTTCACCGCTAGCACCGTAAGCCTGGCCGTTGAGGACGAAGTAGCGGCGCTCGGTGTCATCCTGGTAGTCCTCGCGACGCCTGACGCAGACACCACCTTCGATCTGGCCGCGATACTGGCGCATGCGTTCGATCAGTGGCGCGATATCCGCGGGGGTGTGCATCAGGCTACCGCTGCCGGTGTTCAGCGATTTGACGTAGTCCTTGATGAAATACCCCGGCCAGTGGAGGTCCGCCAGGGCCTGGGTGAAGTTGGCGTCGGCCGCCAGCACCCGGGTTTCGCAAGTGAAGCGGGCCAGCCGCGGATACCACTGGGGCAAGTGATGGCAGTCCCGGTAGTCGGCAACGCTGGTGAAGGCAACGGCGCCCAGGCGTTGCAGATGCTCCACCAGTTCGCGGTAGCCTTCGGGCGTCAGCATCCAGCCGCGGTACAGCACCGGGGTGCCTCCTTCGAGGGCTGGCCGCGCCCGGAAATTGCCGCTCTCGAAATCCTCGAAGGAAAATAGCGAAGCGCTCAGGCCGGCGGCCAGAATCGCCTGGTATTCGTCGAGGTACTGCTCGTCCGGGCGCTTCGGGTCGAAGGGGTCGCTGGGGTAGAGAAGGTGCATGGCGAATCCTGCCGGTGAGGGTTTGCCCGGGCCCATGGGCGCCGGTGAAGTGAGATGGCGGCCGATGATAACGGGATTTTCCAGGGCAATCCTCTCGGCCCGGGCGTTCATTACATCCCTGCACCTTTGTTCACAGAAAATCACCGACCCACGACAGATTCCAACACCGCTGCTGGGGATACTGGCGCCTGCTCCGCCGGAGCGCCAAGGACCGACGTGACTGGAGAACCCCATGCGTAGACTGTTGACCGCCGTGCTGATCTCGACCCTGGGGGCGGCCTCTCTGGTTCGTGCCGATGGACCAGCGCCATTTTCCAAGGTGTTCGAGGATATTTCGGCCGACCAGCCCGGCTGCGCCGCCGGGGTGATGCGCGGCGGCAAAGTGATCTGGAGCGCAGGCTATGGCGCCGCCGACCTGACCACCGGAGCGGCGATCCAGGCCGATACCCTGTTCAACCTGGCGTCGGTGTCCAAGCAGTTCACCGGCTTTGCCATCCTCCAACTGCAAGCCCAGGGGCGCCTGAGCCTGGAGGACCCGGTGCGGCGCTTTCTGCCGGAGCTGCCGGCCTATGCCCAGGGCATCAGGATCCGTCACCTGTTGCACCACACCTCAGGGCTGCAGGACTACATGCTGCTGGCCGAACTGGCGGGGATTCCCCTGAGCCAGCGCTTTACCCAGCAACAGGCCCTGGACCTGCTGGTGCGCCAGAACAGCCTGATGTTCCCGCCCGGCAGCGAATTCAGCTACAGCAACAGCGGCTACGTCCTGCTGTCGAGCATCGTCGAGCGAGCCAGCGGCCTGTCGCTGAAACACTACTCCCGGGCGAACATCTTTTTGCCCCTGGGCATGGATCACTCAAGCATCGTCGATCAGTACCCGGTGCTGTTGCCGAACCTGGCCCGGGGCTATGAACCGGGCGGGCAGGGCAAGGCCCAGGTGGCGGTGGATGCGCGCTGGGAGCAGACCGGCGACGGCCAGGTGCACAGCAATGTGGCGGACCTGATGCGGTGGTTGCGCAACCTGTCCACCGGGCGGGTCGGGGGCAAGGCGCTGGTGGAGAACATGCGCCAGACCGAGCCCCTGAACGACGGTGATCCCGGCTATTACGGCATGGGCCTTGCCAACCGCAGCTACCGCGGGCTGCAAGAGCTGTCCCACAGCGGCGGCTGGGCCGGTTTCAACACCGACGTGGCCTGGTACCCCAAGCTCGATGTGGCCACGGTGGTGCTGTGCAACAGCGATGACGGCCGTGCCTCGGAGCGCGGCCGCCAGTTGCTCGATACCCTGCTGGGCTCGCCGGCGCCGTCCGGGGAAGCGGACATTCCGCCGCCACCCCCGAGCATCCGGGCGCTGCCCAAGGCCTCGCTGAAAACGCTGGTGGCCGGCACCTACCTGAACGATGGCGGCCATCAGTTGCAGCTGCGGCGCAGCGGCAAGGGTTGGAGCCTGGAAACCTTCCCCGACGTCCTGCCGCTGACCCGGCAGAGCGATGAGGTGCTGGTGGCGGACAACGACGGCACCCCGATCTACCTCGCGGCGGCCCCGGGAGGGCGGATCGCGCTCAACAACCCGGCCTCGACCTATGCCCTGGCCCCGCCCTGGAAGCCCGATGATATCCGCCCCTACGTCGGCCTCTATACCCTGCAAACCAGCCCCGGACAGCTCAAGGTCCATGCCCGGCAAGGCAAGCTTTATGTACGCATCGGCCTGTACACCTACCCGATGCAGCCCCTGACCGCTGAGCGTTTCAGCGCCGGGGAACTGGGGGTGCTCAGCTTTGCCGAGCAAGGCGCGGTGCTGACCAGCAGCGTGGCGCGCCACTTGAGGTTTCGCAAGGTGGCGCAGTAGTGTTCCGGCCTCAATTCTGGACCCCTCAAACCCGCCGGCTACGGCCCAGCAACCACAACAGGTAGAAACCTCCCAGCAGGCCGGTCATCAGGCCGATGGGCAGGTTGGCGTGGAACGCCAGGCGCTGGCTCAGCAGGTCTGCGGCCAGGAGCAATACCGCGCCCATCAGCGCGCCCGACCCCAGCGGCACGTCGGCGCTGCGGGTCAGGCGCCGGGTCAGTTGCGGGCCGGCCAGGGCGATAAAGGCGATGGGCCCGGCAGCGGCGGTGGCGATGGCAGTGAGGCCGACGGCGGCCAGGACCATGATCAATCGGGTGCGTTCCACCGCGACCCCCAGTTGGCTGGCGGTGGCGTCGCCCATTTCCAGCAGGTTGATGCGCCGGGCGTGGTACAGGGCGATCGGGGCGATCAGCAGCAGGCCCAGGGCCGCCGGCAGTACATGGGACCAGGTGCGGGTGTTCAGCGAGCCGGCCAGCCACAGTTGGGCGAACATCGCCTGGTCGAGGTTGCCGCTGACCAGCAGGATGCTGTTCAGGCCGGACAGGCTGGCGCCCACGCCGATGCCCACCAGCACCAGGCGATAACCCCCGCTGCTGTGGCCGTTTCGCGCCAGCAGCAACACCAGCAGGGCGGTGCCCAGGCCGGCCGCCACTGCCGCCAGGGACGTGGCCAGGGGGCCGGCATCGAACAGCATGATCTGCACGATGGCGCCACTGGCGGCGCCGGTGGTGAAGCCGATCACGTCCGGCGAGCCCAGGGCATTGCGCGAGATCGACTGGAAGATCGCCCCGGCCATGCCCAGTGCCGCGCCCACCAGGGTCGCGGTCAGGGCCCGGGGCAGGCGCACGCGTTGCAGCACCCGCTGGGCGGTGGGGTCCTGGCCCTGGCCCAGCAGGTTGGCCAGTACCTGTTCCGGGCCCAGTGACAGGCTGCCGGTACCCAGCAGCAGCGCCCAGAGCAGCAGCATCGCCACCAGCAGCACGGCGCAGACCAGGGCCGTGCGCGGTTGCCAGCGCAGCGAGAGCGAGCCCAGGCGCAGGGCCTTGAGCCCCTTCACAGGCGGCTCAGGCGAAAGCGCCTGACCAGTACGATGAAGCACGGCCCACCCAGCAGCAGGGTGATGATGCCGGCGGCGATTTCTTCCGGCGCTGCCACCACCCGGCCGAGCACGTCCGCCCCCAGCAGCAGGCCGGCGGCCAGCAGCGCCGAGTAGGGCAGGATCCAGCGGTAGTCGGTGCCCACCAGCATCCGCGCCAGATGGGGCGCCACCAGCCCGACAAAACCGATCGGCCCGGCCACGGCGGTGGCGGCACCGGCCAGCAGCATCACCGCCAGGCAGGCCAGTAGCCAGGTCAGGCGCAGGTTCACTCCCAGGGCGCGCCCCAGGTCCTGGCCCAGGGCCAGGGCGTTGAGCTGGGCGGCGATCCCCAGGGCCAGGGCCAGGCCCAGCGCGATGGCCAGGGCCGGAACCTGCAGCAGGGCGAAGCCGCTGCCGGACAGCGAGCCCGCGGCCCAGTGGCGAAAGTGATCGAAGACCTCGGGTGGGCTGTTGAGCACGATGATCCCGGTCAGTGAAGTCAGCATCACTGACAGTCCGGCGCCGGCCAGCACCAGGCGCACCGGGTTGGTCCCGGTCTCATGGGCCTGCCCCAGCAGGAACACCACCACTCCCGCCAGCCCGGCGCCGCCGAACGCCAGCCACAGGTACTCGGCCAGGCTGGTCAAGTGCAGCAGCGCCACGCCGCCGATCACCGCCACGGCGGCGCCGGCATTGATGCCCAACAGGCCCGGTTCGGCCAGCGGGTTGCGAGTCACCGCCTGCATCACCGCGCCGGCCACCCCCAGGGCGAGGCCGGCCAGCAGGGCGATCAGGGTCCGGGGCAGGCGCAGTTCACGCAGGATCAGGTGCTGGTCGTTGTGCAGGTCGGGTGCCTGCAACGCCTGCCAGGTCACGCTCAGGGGGATCGCCCGGGAGCCGATGGCCAGGCTCAGCAGGGCCAGCACCAGCAACAGCGCCAGCCCGGCCAGCAGGCCCCAGGTGCGGTGGTGAGGGCGCGACAGCGGTCGGGCCAGGGGCTGGGCAACGAGGTTCATGGCTTAGCGAAAGTGCGCGGCGACGGCATCGATCATCTGCCGTCCCGAGTAATAGTCGATGCGAAACGAACTCGGGCCCAGGGCATACACCCGCCGGTTGATCACCGCTGGCAGGTTGGCCAGCACCGGGTCGGCGAGGAACGCCTGCACGTCGCCGTCGGTGGCGCTGAGCAGGAACACGCTGTCACCGGTGATCGCCGCCGGCAGGTTTTCCCGGGAGATGAACTGGAAGTCCGACGCCCGGGTGACCTTGCCCGCCAGCGCCTCGGGCAGCTCCGCGACCTTGAAGCCAAGAGCGCCGAGCAGCCGGGCCTGGGGGCTGTTCAGGCGGCCGATGGAATAGCTGCCGGCAATGTTGTAGCCCACCACGCTCACCGGCCCCGGGGGCGGGGTGATGCGGGCGGCGGTTTGCGCGGTGTACTGGTCGAAGCGCTGGATCGCCGCCCGGGCCTGTTGCTCCAGGCCGGTGCGCTGGCCCAGGGCGGTGGCGATGTCTTGCCAGCTCTGGTTCGAGTAGTCCACCACCAGGGTCTCCAGGCCCTGGGCCTGCAGCTCGCTGCGGTGGGCGACCACGCTGTCGGCGCCGGTGGCGGACACCACCAGCAGGTCCGGGTCAGCGGCGATCACCGCTTCGATATCGAATTGCAGGTTGCGGTACAGCACCGCTACGCCGCGCTGCCTGGCCACTTCTGCCCACTGGGAAAAGAACCCGCGCTCATCGGTGAGGCGGCTGGGGGTGGTGGCGGCGCTGGCCACCAGCGGCGCATCCATGGCCAGCAGGATCCCGGTGACGCTGGGGCTGGTGGAGACGATGCGGGTGGGGGTGGTGCTTGCCCCGAGGGCCAGCTGGCAACTCAGGGCCAGGACCGCTGCACTGAGCAGCCGGGCGCAAAGGCGTGGGTTCATCATCGATCCATCGGACGGTAAAGGGTGGGGCGCAGGGGCCTGAACAGCAGAACCATATGATAATGCTTCTCATGCAATGCGTTCCATATTGTAGAATCCATTCCGCAATTGCAATACTGCAAGCGCTTGTCTCCCAAGGAAAACCCCGCCATGACTCACCGTTTGCACGCCGATGCCGTGACCTTGCGCCACGACGCGCGAATCATTTCCCAGGGCCTGTCCCTGAGCATTCCCGACGGCTCGTTCACGGTCATTGTCGGGCCCAACGCCTGTGGCAAATCCACCTTGCTGGCGGCGTTGTCCCGGCTACTGGCACCGGCTGAAGGGCGGGTGGTGCTCGATGGCAAGGACATCCGCCAACTGCCGGCCCGGGAAGTGGCCCGGCGCCTGGGCCTGCTGCCGCAAAGCGCCATGGCGCCGGATGGCATCAGCGTCGCCGAACTGGTGGCGCGCGGGCGCTATCCGCACCAGTCGTTGCTGCGCCAGTGGTCGAAGGAGGATGAGCAGGCGGTGCGCGGGGCGATGGCCGCGACCCGGGTCGAGGCGCTGGCCGAACGCTTGCTGGACGAGTTGTCCGGCGGCCAGCGCCAGCGGGTGTGGATCGCCATGGTGCTGGCCCAGGAAACGCCGATCCTGCTGCTGGACGAGCCCACCACCTACCTGGATATCGTCCATCAGATCGAGCTGCTGGAGCTTTTGGCCGAGCTCAACCGCCAGGGCCGGACCATCGTCGCGGTGCTGCATGACTTGAACCAGGCTTGCCGCTATGCCAGCCACCTGATCGCCCTGCGCGACGGCGCCATCGTCGCCCAGGGCGCGCCGGCGGCGATCTTCACCGAGGCCCTGGTGGAGCAGGTGTTCGGCCTGGCCTCGGTGATCATCCGCGACCCGGTCAGCGGCACGCCGTTGATGGTGCCCAAGGGCCGAATCGACCCGGCCTGAAGCCACGGCTCAGGGGCGCGCCGGCAACGCTTCCTGGGGCACGCGCTGGCCACCGGTGGCCTGATTGACCTGGGCCGCTTCATGGAACAGCGCATCGCGGTCTTGCGGGGCCTGCAATTGCCCCAGGTCAGTGACCGTGGTCATCACGCAGACGATCTCCTGCTGGGCGTCGAATACCGGCGCGGCCTGCCCGGTGACGTTGGACAGCAGGTGGCTGGTGAGTTCGGCCCAATGCCGGCGTCGTACCTCGTCGAGCACCGCGGCACTGGGCGGGGTGCCGCGAAAATGCGCCGGCTGCTGCTTGCGCGCCGCGTCGATCACGGCCTTGGGCAGAAAGGCCTGGAACACCAGGCCGCAGGCGGTGTTGTCGATGGGCAGGATGTCCCCCAGGGCCAGGGGGTTGATGGAGAAATAGGCGCTGCGGTACCAGCGCACCAGAGTCGGCCCGCGGTCGGTCCAGATCGCCACGCCCCCGCTGGCGGCATGCCGCTGGGCCAGGGCTTTCATGCGCTGGGCGGCGATGTCCACCGCATCGATGCGCTTGAGCGCGCCAATGCCGATGCTCAGGGCCGCCGGGCCCAGGTCGTACAGGCCACTGAGCGGGTCCTGCTTGGCCAGCCCTTCCTTGACCAGGCTTTGCAGGTAGCGGTGGGCGGTGGAGCCACCCGTGCCGGTGCGCCGGGCCACTTCCCCCAGGGCCAGCTCGCCCTCGGCATTGGCCAGGGTGTTGAGAAAACGCGCGGCGATCGACACCGACTGGATCACCCCGGAACGTTTTTCCGGCGGTGCATCCAGGGTCTCGTCCAACGGGGGCTGCGAACTGTTCAACGGCTGGGTCTCCTCACCAATGTCTGGCCGCGTGGGGTACGCAGGCTACGGCCTGCGCGGCGCTGGCGCTAGCGGCGGCCATGATACCGGTTCCACCGCCTGCCTGGGACGGGGGAATGCGCCCGGGCCAAAAGTGTAGATCATTCCAATTTGCAGAACGTATTCCGTATTGAGGAATATCATGGCAGCGTGATAGCCTAATCGTGAAAGAGGATCATTCTCATTTGGAAGGAAGTTTTGATGGCCCTTACGCACCGCACATTCAGTCACGGTATTGGCGTTCTCACCTTGTCCACCCTGCTGGCGAGCCCGCCGCTGATGGCCGAGGACAGCAGGCAGCCGGACAAGCCGGGGAAAGGCAGCCTGGCCCTGGAATCGCTGGTGGTCACCGGTGAGAAACTCGACCGCGAGCTGAAGGACACCGCCTCCTCGGTGTCGATCATCACCGACCGCGATATCGACCAGAACAAGACCGGCGATGCGTCGGTGTCGGAGGTCATCAACGGCAGCCCCAACGTGATCTACACCGATTCGGTGGGCGCGCCGATCATCCGCGGCCAGGACACCCAGGGCCCGAACAACGGGCAGAACGTGTTCTGGGGCGGTACGGTGCCGCGGGCCACCATCAACCTGGACGGCCACTACCTGAACTACAACGAGATGTTCTTCGGCGCGACCTCGGTCTGGGACCTGGACAGCATCGAGGTGTTCCGCGGCCCGCAGACCACCTCCCAGGGCGCCAACGCGATTGCCGGGGCGATCATCGTCAACACCAAGAACCCGACCTTCACCCCCGAGGCGGCCTACCAGGCAGAGATCGGCAGCTACCACTCGCGGCGCAGTTCGGTGGCGGTGTCCGGGCCCCTGGCCCAGGACTTTGCCGGGCGCCTGGCAGTGGACTATTCGGCCCGCGACACCTTCATCGACTACGACAACCCGAAGTTCCAGGGCGGCAAGACCGACCAGGATTTTCGCAACCTCAATGCCCGGGCCAAGCTGCTGTGGTTGCCCACCGACATTCCAGGGCTGGAAAGCCAGTTCACCTTCGCCCACAACGACAGCAACCGCCCGACCCAGGAAGCCGCCTCGGCGCCGTTCCACAAGCTGGAGCACAGCTCCACCACCATGCCGTCCTGGGAACAGGACACCAACACCAGCATCCTCGACGTCTCCTATGAGCTGGGTAATGGCCTCAAGCTGTTCAACCAGGCGCAGTATTCGCTGTCGTCGGTGCACCGGGTGACTGGGGCGGCGGGCGAGGGCGATGCCGACATCCACCAGAAGAACGCCTCCAACGAGTCGCGCCTGACCTTCGGTGAGAAAGAGGACCTGCTCAGTGGCATGGGCGGGATCTACTACGCCCGCACCCGCACCGACGAAACCCTCAACCTGCGGGGCCGTTCGGCCTTCGACGACACCAAGACCAACCTGGGGATCTTCGGCGAGCTCAACTACCGGCTCACCGACCTGTGGACCCTGAGCACCGGCCTGCGCTACCAGCAGGACCACATCGAGCGCACGGGCAACTCGGTGCTGGCTCCCGGCGCGCTGAACTACGACAAGACCTTCTCCACCGTGCTGCCCAAGGTTTCCCTGGCCTACGCCGCCACCCCGCACTGGACCGTCGGTGGCCTGGTCAGCCGGGGCTACAACCCGGGCGGTGTGTCGCTGAACCTGACGACCCGGCAATGGGCCTATTTCAAGGAAGAGTCGATCTGGAACTATGAGCTGTTCAGCCGCGCGAGCTTTCTCGACGACCGCCTGCTGATCAACACCAACCTGTTCTACATGGATTTCAAGGACGCCCAGTACAACATCCCGGTGGTGATTTCCCCGGGGGTGGCACAGTCCTACACCATCAACGCCGAGAAGGCCCACGCCTATGGCCTGGAGCTGGATCTGGACTATCGCCTGCTGGACAACCTGCGGCTCAAGGCCAGCGCCGGCACCTTGCGCACCCGCATCGACAAGATTTCCAGCAACGCCGACTACGCCCACAACGAGTTTGCCCGCTCGCCGGGCTACACCCTGAGCGTCGGCCCCAGCTGGGACATCACCGAGCGCCTGAACCTCAATGCCCAGGTGCGCTACCTGGACGGCTACTACTCGGATACCGCCAACACCTCGGCCTATTCGATCAAGCCCTACACCCTGACCGATGCGCGCATGAGCTACCGCTTCAACGACCAGGTGCAGCTCTATGGCTACGTCAAGAACGTCTTCGACGACCGCTCGCCCACCTACATGCAGCAGAACCGCGGCATCGGCGGCATCGAGGCCAGCATGACCCAGCCACGGACCCTGGGCATCGGCGTCAAAGGGGCGTTCTGAGGCCCCGGGAACCCGTCGCCGGCCGCCCCCCGAGGCGCTGCCGGCGTTCATTCGTACACAGGAGATTGGCAACAGATGAGTAACCGCAAACGCCTGCATATCGGCATGTCCCTGGCCCCCACCTGGCTCAGTGGCGATGCCTGGCGCCAGCCCGACAGCAATATCGAAGGCATCTACAGCGCCGACTTCGCCGTGGACATCGCCAAGCGTTCCGAGGCCGCGCACCTGGATTTCGTGTTCCGCCCCGACGTCAGTTGCCTGAACATGGACGGCCTGGAAAGCGGCTCGGGTTTCGCCAGCCTCGATCCCACGGTGCTGCTGGCGTGCATCGCCCGGGAGACGTCCCGCATCGGCCTGGTGTCCACCGTTTCCACCACCTTCTTCCCGCCCTATGTGGTGGCGCGCCAGTTGCAGTCGCTGCATTGGGTGAGCAACGGCCGCGCCGGCTGGAACATCGTCACCGCCTTGCAGGGCCACGAGAACTTCGGCCTGGAGGCCATGCCCGGTGCGGATGAGCGCTATGCCCGGGCGGCAGAGTTCACCCGCCTGGTGCACGACCTGTGGGCCAGCTACCCCAACCAGGCGCTGCTACTGGACCGGGAGAACGGCCGTTACGCCGACCGCAGCCAGGTGCACCCGGTGGACCATGCCGGCGAGCACTTCCGGGTGCGCGGCCCGCTCAACCTGCCGGCGTTCGGCAAGGCACGGATTCCCCTGGTCCAGGCCGGCGCCTCGGACACCGGTCGCGACTTTGCCGCCTCGGTGGCCGACCTGGTGTTCGCCCCGACCCCGGACAAGGATGCGGCCCTGGAACTGCGTCGCGACCTCTCGCAACGGGCCCGGCGCCACGGCCGCCGCCCCGAGGACATCCGCCTGCTGCCGGGCCTGAGCCTGTACCTGGCGCCGACCCGGGAACAGGCCCGCGAGCTGTTCATGCAAACCCACGGGCGCCCGGACAACGCGCGCAAGTTCGCCTCGATCCAGCAGATGATCGGCCTCGATTTAAGCGACTGGCCCCTGGACCGCCCGGTGAGCGCCGCCGACCTGCCGGCCCCGGTGCACAACCCCGGCAGCCGTACCCACACCAACCTGCTGCGGCGGTTGATCGAGCGCGAAACCCTGCGCCTGGACGAACTGCTGCTGCGCCCGGAAGTGATTTCCGCGGCCCACTGGCAAGTGATAGGCACCGCCGAAGATGCATTTGCACAGATCGTGGAATGGGCCGAGGCCGGCGCCATGGACGGCTTTATCGCCGCGCCGGGGGGCTCGATTCGTTCGATGCACATTTTCCTGGAACAGGTGATACCGATGCTGGTGGAGGCGGGGCTGTTTCGCGAGCGCTATAGCGGCACGACCTTTATCGAACACCTGCAAGAGCAGGATTGACCCGGGGCCTGCGAGAAATCTCCGGCCTTGGGGGGGCGGGCGCTATGGTTGTTTCTACACAACGTGCGCCCGGATCATGCCGGGCGATCCTAACCCCGCAGTCAATAAAAGGAATGCAACATGAAAGTCAGTGCACGCAACGTGTTCAAAGGCCGGGTCAGCCAGGTGGAAGAGGGTTCGGTCAACGCCGAGGTGGTGCTGTCCCTGGAGGGCGGCGAGCAACTGGTGGCGGTGGTGACCCTGCAAAGCCTGCGTAGCCTGGGCATTGCCCCGGGCACCGAGGCCCTGGCCCTGGTCAAGGCACCCTGGGTGATGCTCATGACCGATGCCGAGGGCATCCGCCTGTCCGCTCGCAACTGCCTGCAGGGCAAGGTGATCAGCGTCACCGATGGTGCGGTCAACGCCGAAGTGGTGCTGGAGCTCAGCGGCGGCAGCCAGGTGTATTCCATCGTCACCCGCGATGCGGTGACCGAACTGGGCCTGGCCCCGGGCGTCAGCGCCACGGCGGTGATCAAGGCGTCCCACATCATCCTGGGCGTGCCGGCCTGATACCCGGCGGTTTCGATCGAGCAGGGGTTCAGGCGCTGTCGGAAGCTCCGGCATCCGCCTGCGCCCCCGGGTTCTCGACGCTTGCGGCAGAGTGCGTACTGCCAATGAACAGGTACATGGCTGGCACCATGAACAGGGTCAACAGGGTGCCGATGGACAGCCCGGCGAAGATCACCAGGCCCATGTCGTGGCGGCCCGCCGCGCCGGCGCCGGAAGCCCAGACCAGCGGCACCACCCCCAGGACCATGGCCGCGGTGGTCATCAGGATCGGCCGCAGGCGCACCGCGGCGGCTTCTTCGATGGCTTCGCGCTTATTGTGGCCGGCGCGCTGCAATTGGTTGGCGAACTGCACGATGAGGATCCCGTGCTTGGTGATCAGCCCCAGCAGCGTCACCAGCCCGACCTGGGTGTAGACGTTGATCGAGGCGAACCCCATGGTGATGAACGCCAGGGCGCCGAACAGCGCCGGCGGCACCGAGAACAGGATCACCACCGGGTCGCGGTAGCTCTCGAACTGGAACGCCAGGGCCAGGTAGACGATCAGGATCGAGAACAGCAGCAGGCCGACGAACCCCCCCGATTCCTGGATGAACTGCCGTGATTCGCCGGCGTAGTCGCTGGAGTAACCGGACGGCGCCACCTGTTCCAGAATGCCCTTGAGCCGGGCCAGCAACTCGCCCTGGGACACGCCGCTGACCCCGGACAGGGTCGCCGAGTTGAGCTGCTGGAAGTGGTTGACCGACTCAGGCTCGGTGGAGGTTTCGATATGGGCCACGGTGCGCGCTGCAATCATCGCCCCCGACGGGGTACGGATGTAGTAGTCGAGGATCTGTTCGGGGTTCAGCCGGTCCACCTGCAGCACCTGGGGGATCACCTTGTAGGAGCGCCCTGCGGTGGAAAAGTAGTTCACGTAGTTGCCCCCCAGGGCCGCCGAGAGCGCGGCGCCGACGTCGGCCTGGGTCATGCCCAGGGCGGCGATCTTTTCCCGGTCCACCACCAGCTTGGCCTGGGGCTTGTCGAGCTTGAGGTCCAGGTCGGAAAACCAGAACAGCTGCTGCTTGGTGGCCTCGGCCAGTACCGCCTGGGCCACCTCGTTGAGGTTGGCCACCGACTCGGTGGTGCTGATCACGAACTGCACCGGCAGGCCCTGGGCGCCGGGCAGCGAGGGCAGGGGGAAGGCGGCGATGGTGGCGCCGGGCACCTGGTTCCACTTCTGTTGCAGGTCGAGGATCAACTGCGCCTGGGAGCGGTCACGATCCTCCCAGGACTTGAGCAGCACCCCGCCCAGGCCCTGGTTCAGCGAGGGCAGGCCGGTGAGCTGGAACATCTGCAGGTACTCGGGCTCCTTGTTGGCGATCTGGAACGCCTGGTCGGCAATCCACTCCATCTGCTGCGGCGAGGCGGTGGGCGCGCCCTTGATCTGCATGAACACCAGGCCCTGGTCCTCGGTGGGCGACAGCTCGCTCTTGGCGGTCAGGCCACTGGCGGCCACCAGCACGAACAGCAGGAAGCCGAAGGTCACCAGCACCGGCCAGCTATCCAGCCCGGCCGCCAGCACCCGGTGGTAGCGCCCCCGCAGCCAGTCGAAGTAGCGGTCCAGGCGCTTGGCGAACCGGCCTTCCTCCTGGCCGCTCTTGAACAGCCGCGAGGTCATCATTGGCGACAGGGTCAGGGCGATCACCGCCGACACCGTCACTGCGCCGGCCAGGGAAAAGCAGAACTCCTTGAACAGCGCCCCGGTCAGGCCGCTGCGCAGGCCGATGGGCACGTAGGCGGCGATCAGCACCACGGTCATGGCGATGATCGGGCCGCCCAGCTCGCGGGCCGCCAGCAGCGCCGCCTCCAGTACGCCGCGGCCTTGCTCCTTGATATGCCGGTCGACGTTTTCCACCACGATGATGGCGTCGTCCACCACAAGACCGATGGCCAGCACCAGGGCCAGCAGGGTCAGCAGGTTGATGGAATAACCCAGCAGGTACATGACGAAGAAGGTGCCCACCAGCGACAGCGGGATCGCCACCAGAGGCACGATCACCGCACGGAACGAGCCGAGGAACAGGTAGATCACCACCGAGACGATGATCATGGCTTCCACCAGGGTCTTCACCACCTCGAAGATCGAGGTGTTGATGAAGGCCGTGGAGTCGTAGACGATCTCGCCGCGCACCCCGGCCGGCAGTTGCGATTGCAGTTCGGGGAAGGCTTTGCGCACGTTGTCGGCGACGTTGAGGATGTTGGCGGTGGGCGCTGCCTTGATGCCGATGAACACCGAGCGCTTGCCGGAGAAAGCCACGCTGCTGTCGTAGTTTTCCGCCCCCAGGGTGACGTTGCCCAGGTCCTCCAGGTACACCAGGGCGTCGCCGTTGTGCTTGACCACCAGGCGCTTGAATTCGTCCACCGTGTGCAGGTCGGTGCCGGCGGTGAGGTCCACAGTGATCATCTGCCCCTTGGTGGAGCCCACGGCGGACAGGTAGTTGTTGTTGCCCAGGGCCGTGGCCACGTCCTGGGCGGTGACGTTGTGGGCCGCCAGCTTGTCCGGGTCGAGCCAGGCCCGCAGGGCGAACTGGCGACCGCCGAGGATCTCTGCGGTCTGCACGCCTTCCAGGGAATCGAGCTTGGGCTTGACCACCCGCACCAGGTAGTCGGTGATGTTGTTGGTGGCCAGGGTGTCGCTGTAGAACCCCAGGTACATGGCGTCGGTGGTCTGGCCCACCGCTACCGTCAGCACCGGTTCCTGGGACTGGGCCGGCAACTGGTTCTTCACCGAGTTGACCTGGGTGTTGATCTCGGTCAGCGCCTTGCTGGAGTCGTAGTTCAGGCGCAGGGTCGCGGTAATGGTGGAGAGCCCGGTGATGCTGGTGGACGACAGATAGTCGATGCCCTGGGCCTGGGCGATGGCGGCCTCCAGGGGCTGGGTAATGAAACCGGCCACGGTGGCGGCGTCGGCCCCGTAGTAATAGGTGCTGATGGTGACCACGGTGTTTTCCGTGCGCGGCCACTGGTTCACCGGCAGCTCGAAGATCGAGCGCAGGCCCAGGATCAGGATGAACAGCGAGACCACCACGGCCCAGACCGGGCGCTTGATAAAGGTATCGGTGAAGTTCATGGCGGGCCCTAGTGCTCTTGCGGCGTCGGCGAAGGATCGTTGCGCGGCGCGTGGCTGTTGTCGACTTTCACCAGCGAGCCGTTCTTGAGTTTCATCTGGCCGCTGGTGATCACCAGGTCGCCTTCCTTGACCCCTGACAGCACCGCCACCTGGTCGCCACGGTTGGGGCCGGTTTCGATGAAGGTCTGCTGCGCGGTGAGCACTGCGTCGCCCTGGTCGTTGTTCTTCTGGCTGGCGATGAACACCGTGGTGCCGTAGGGGTTATAGGTGACCGCGGTCTGGGGCAGGGTCAGGTAACGCTGGGTGCCGCCGGAGGCCACCACGGCCCGGGCGAACATGCCGGGCACCAGGCTGCGCTTGGGGTTGTCGATGGTGGCTTCCACCGTGACGTTGCGGGTGTTGGGGTCGAACTGGGTGTCGATGGAGCTGACCCGGCCGGTGAACGTCTGTTTGGGCAGGCCGTCGGCGCTGACCGTGACGCTCTGGCCCAGGGCCACCTGCTGCACCTGGGCCTGGGGCACGTTGAAGTCGATGTAGATCGGGTCGAAGGTCTGCAGGTTGGCGATCTTGTCCCCCGGGTTGAGGTATTGCCCGGGGTTGACCGCGGTGATGCCGATGCGCCCGGCAAAGGGCGCGCGGATGCTCTTCTTCGCCACCAGCGCGCGCTGCTGTTCGGCAGCGGCCAGCTTGGCCTTGAGGTCGGCTTCGTCGGCCTCGACCAGGGCCTGGGACACCGCGCTCACCTTCAGTTGCGCCCGGTCGCGCTTGAGCACCGTGCCGGCCAGGGCCGCGGTGGCTTCCAGGGAGTGCAGCTGGGCGATGTCGGAGTCGGCATTCAACTGCACCAGCAGGTCGCCGGCGGCCACTTCCTGGCCGGGCTTGAAGCCGATGCTGCGTACGATGCCGCCGACCTCGGTGGTCACGTCCACCCCGCGCACGGTCTTCATCGAGCCCACCGCGGAGACGCTGGGCTGCCACTCTTCGTACTGGGCCTTGATGGCGGTAACCACCGCGGGCGGCAGGGGCACCTTGGCCTGGGCGATCAGCTTGGAGATCTGCGCGAACTTGACCCCGCCGATCACCGCGACGATCAGCAGCACCACGCCGAGCATGATCAGCATCGGCCGCAGCAGCCGGCGCTTGCGCGGCGCCTGGGGGGCCGTGCCGGGGTGCGCAGGGGAGGGGCTGGAATGGACATCGGCCATGGCGGATCTCACTTAAGGCAAGGGTGCAGGTCGAGTGGACGGCGCGGCGGCTGCCGGCCCCTGGAGCCGGCCCGGCTGGCCGGCTTGAGCCTGTTCGCGGTGCTGGGCCGCGGGCGGCGGGTACATCTCCTTGAGCGACGGCCAGCCGAAACGATCGGGGCTGCCGAGGCTGTCGGGGTCGACATCCTGGCGCTGCCACCAGCCGCCCCCGAGGGCCTGGAACAGCGCCGTGGTGTCGCTGTAGCGGGCGGCCTGGGCCCGCACCCTGCTGACAATCGCGTTCTGGTAGGTCTGCTGCGCAGTCAGCAGGTTCAGGTAGCCCACCGCGCCCAGGCGGTACTGGGCCTGGGCCAGGTCCAGGCTCTGGCGCGCGGCGGTCTCGGCCAGCACTTGCTGTTGCAGGGCCTCGGCGTCGGCCTGCAGGGCACGCAGGGCATTGGCTACGTCCTGGAAGGCGGTGATCACCGTGCCGCGATAGCGCGCTGCGGCCTGCTCATAGGCGGCCACCGCGGCGCGCTTGCGATGCTCCAGGGCGCCGGCGTCGAACAGCGGCTGGGCGATGGAGCCGGCCAGGCTCCAGACCCCGGTGCCGGAGGAAAACAGTTTGGTGCCCGCCAGCGCCGTGGAGCCCAGGGAACCGGTAATGCTGAACTGCGGCAACTGGTTGGCGATGGCCACGCCGATATCGGCGCTGGCCTGATGCAACTGGGCCTCGGCGGAACGCACGTCGGGCCGCTGCTCGACGATGGCCGAAGGCAGGCTCAGGGGCAGTTCCTCGGGCAGGTGCAGGGAGGCCAGCTGGAAGTGTTCGCCACGGTCCTGGCTGGGGAAGCGACCCAGGTAGGCCTGCAACTGGTTGCGGGCCTGGGCCAGCTGTTTCTGCAAGGGCGGCAGTGTGGCGCGGGTCTGGGCCAGGGTCGCTTGCTGGGTCAGCAGATCGCTGTCGCCGATGGCACCCAGTCGACGCTGGGCCTGCAGCAGGTCGAGCTGGTCGCTCTGCAGGCGAATCACGGTTTCGGTGGCGGCGATCTGGTCACGGATCGAGGCCAGGCTGATGGCGGTGTTCACCAGGTTGGCGGTGAGGGTCAGGTAGGTCGCCTCCAGCTGGTAGCGCTGGTAGTCGGCCTGGGCACCGCTGGCCTCGATCTGCCGGCGGGTGCCGCCAAACACGTCGGGGGCGTAGGACACACTCAGGGACGCCGAGTTGACCGTGAAGATCTGCGCCGCAGAGCCCCCGGCCGCTGCCGCACCGCCGCTGGAGCCGAGGGCGCTGGCGGCGGACACCTTCTCGCGGGTTTTCGAGGCCGAGGCGCTGAGGGAGGGAAACAGCGACGCCTGTTCGGCGTACAGCAGTTCATTGGCCTGGCGCAGCGCGGCCTGGGCGGCGTCGATATCCGGGTTGGCCTGCAGCGCTTCCTGCACCAGGGCATCGAGTTGCGGCGAGCGGAACAGCGTCCACCACTGCCCGGGAATGTCCATGCCGTTCACCAGTCGCTGCGCCGCGCCACCGGCGGCGACCCCCGCCGTGACGGTGCCGGGCGGCAGGGGCGTGGCGCTGTAGCCGGCGTCCCGGCTCAGTTCCGGGCGGCTGAAATCCGGCCCCACGGCGCAGCTGGCGAGGGCTGCGATGCAGATCAGGTTCAGGGACGAGCGGGCAAGCAACAGAAGAGACAGGTGCCCAGAGGATTTTCGACCGGTACCTTCGTCCCTGTGAGGACGCCGGCCGCCAGTGGCTACAGGCAGCAGCTGTGGCTTGTTCATATTCTCTCTAATTGAGCAATCAGTGAGTGAGTTCAACAGGAATATGGAGAGCGGCGCGACGGCAGGGCAGGCACCCCCTCAAGCACTGGGCTGCGCGAAGTGTAATGAACGTTAATGGATGAGTCGGCTAACCGCCAATAGATGAAATCTTGTGCCGGAAGGTGATCGGTGGGGCTTGGGCTATCCCATTTGCCGCGGGGGAGCGGCAAATGGGTATTGCGTGCTGGAGCAGGTGTCTGGGTCAAGCTACCAGTGATCGAACAGCTGTTTGACCTGCATCGGCGCAGTACAGCGCAGCAGGGCCTGGCGAAACCGCGGGTTGGTAAACAGCCGTGCGGTGTCGGCCAGCAGGTCCAGGTGCTGCTGATCGGCGGGAGCGGGCACCAGCAGCACCAGGATATCGCTGACCGGCTGCTGGTCCGGGGCGGCAAAGGCCATGGCGGTCTGCGGCCGCAGGTACAGCGCATGAATGCGATCGAGCTCGGCGAGCCGCGCGTGGGGCACCGCCACCCCTTCACCGATGGCGGTACTGGCGGCCAGCTCCCGGCGCCACAGGCTGGCGGCCACCCACTCCGCCGGCAGTTGCCGGGTCTCTTGCAGGTGCTGGCCGACCTGCTCGAACAGGCGCTGCTTGTTCGTGACATTGACCGCCAGGAGGATGTCTTCGACCTGCAGATAGCGGGCGACTTTGCTCATGGGCTTCTCCGGGAGCTTCAGGCTTGGCTTGCAGGCTATTGAAGCGCATTTGCCAGGTGCCGGGAGGGGCGGGCGGGCAGTCTTTACGAACTCTTTAGATCGCCAGCCGCCGGCCCGCTGCCGCCAGGCGCCTGTTGCCCAGCGCCTCGAAGTCTGGCTCGACAGCGGTATCCGCAGCGGGCAGGAGGTGATCAAGTCCCTGGCGCTGGCCCTGTGTGGCCACACCGATGTGCAGCCGCCGCGGCCAACCTCTCATAGGGCCTCCAGGAAAGCCTTCAGTGCCTTCAGTTCGGTCCGGTCCAGCTCCAATACCTTCAATTGCGCCGACGTCACGGGAAACAGCGGGTCTTGCAGCTGCCCCTCCTTGGGTACGGGCCTGGGCATGCCTGCGTTGTAGAACAACAGCACCTGATCGAGGCTGCTGGCCAGCCCGTTGTGAAACCAGGGGCCGGTATGGCTCACCAGCCGCAGTGAAGGTGTGCGCATGCGCCCGACATCCTGCGCCAGCCCGGTGACTTCATAGCGCCCGAGGTCTTCGCGCAGGCGCCCATAGAAGGTCAGGCCTGCATTGTGGAAGCGGTCGTCCTGCATCCCCGGGCCGAAGTGGCAGTTCATGCAGCGTGCCTTGGTGCGAAACAGGTGCAGCCCCTGCAATTGCTGGTCGCTGAGCGCCTTCGCCTGCCCCCGTAGAAAACGCTCGAAGGGGGTGCGTTGGGCAACCCGCAGCAGGCCACGCTGATAAGTCGCCAATGCCGCCGCCACTTGCTCGGCACCCAGCGCCTGTCCGGGAAATACCTGGGCGAACTGTGCCGGGTAGTCCGTGGTGTCACGCAGCCGGGCCACCAGTTGCGCGACACTGAAGGCCATCTCCTTGGGGTCGACGACCGGCATCAGGGCCTGCATCTCCAGGCTGTCGGCGCGCCCGTCCCAGAACAGGCTCTTGGCCAGGCCGCTGGCCACCAGGCTCGGTGCATTGCGCCGGCCCGCGGCACGGTCATGCCCGAACGAAACCCGACGCCCATCGGCGAACCCCAGGTCCGGTTCATGGCAGGAGGCGCAGGCAATCTGCCCCGAACGCGACAGGCGCGGGTCGAAGAACAGCCGGCGGCCCAGATCGGCCTTCTGCTGCGTGTAGGGGTTGTACGCCGGGGACGGCGCCCGCTCGGGCAAGGGGCCCAGCTCTTGCCAGGCCACGCCGGCATCCACCTGCGGCGCCGGCCACTGCGCGGGGGGGCGGCTGTACAACTCGCGCAGGCAAGACGGTTCGCTCGTGGCGCAGGCCAGCACGTGCTGCGGGCCAATCACCAGCACCATGCCGAGCATGATCTGCAGGCTCTTCAGGGACCGGCGCATTTCAGAACGCGTATCCGACTTCGAGCCAGTACTGGCGGCCCACCTCATAGGTCGAGACCGAGTTGCTGTTGACCGTCTGGTTGGCATTGACCGACTTCTTGTCGAGCACGTTGAACACGTCGACATTGATGAACACGTTCTGGTCCCTGGCGGTGGGAATACGCCAGCCCAGGCGCGTGTCCCAGGTCAGCGCCGCCTGGAATTTCTGTTCCTCCCAGACATCCACCGAGGTGCCCATGTAGTCCACATTGCGCCCCGTGTCGCCAATGCGCTTGTAGCCGGCGCGGTAGCGCCAGAAGTTGCTCCACTGCAGATTGGCCTGGGGGATCTCGGTGATGGTCGTCAGGCGGGCCGTCCAGGGCCGGTTGAAGTTGCTGGCCGGGCGGTCGTCATAATTGATGAAGCTGCCCTGGTACTGGATGACGCTGTTCTGGTAGTACAGGTTCTCGGCCGCGACGTAGGTCGGTGCGGAGGCCTTGCTGTCGGTCCAGTTGAGCGCCAGTTGCCCGCCGGTCTGGGTGCCCAGCAGTGTCCAGCGCTGCAACGGTGTCACCGTCAGGGTGTAGGTGTCGGTCTCGCTCTTGCCGTCGTTGGTGTAGGTGGTGTAGTTGCTCGCCAGCGTCGGGTCCGTGGAGGGCTCGCCCAAGGTCTTGCCGGACACCTGAACCACCTGGTCGCGCCCCTTGCGATTGACATACTTGAGGGCATATTCGACCCCGGCCCATTGCTGCACCACGCCCAGCATCAGCTCGTCGTCGTAGGGGATGTCCAGCTGATTGAAGCGCACCTGGTTGGCCGCGTTGGATTTGACCACCCAGGGTTTGTCCAGGCTGTCGCGGGTTTCGTTGAAGCGCAGGCGGTTGCGCCCGTCCTGCAGCTGCCAGCTGCTGACGCTGCGCCCGTAGTAACGGTTGACGCCGGCATTGAGCAAGGTGGTGCGGTCACCGAACAGGTCATATTCCAGGGAGAAGCGCGGCGCCCAGGTGGTCTTGTCCATGTAGTCGTCGCTGTCCACGCGTACGCCGGGGCGCAAGGTCAGTTGGCCGAGGGTGATCTCGTCCTGCAGCCAGCTGCCCCAGGAGGTGGTGGTGAAGTCGAATTCGCCAGTGGCATAGCGGGTACGGCTTTTCATGTACTGGCCCGCCCAGCCGTTCAGGGTCTGGCCGATGTTGCAGGCGACGCTGTCGGTAACCCCGGAGCTGTTGGTGCAGGTGGTGGTGGCCGCGGGTGTGACATAGGTGCTGCTGTCGGTCAGGCGCTCGTAGCGCACGTACTGGCGGGAGAACTCCAGGCCGGTCTGCGGGCGGTGAGTCATGCCCAGCCAGTCGACGCTGCGCCAGTCGGCATTGAGCTTGTACTGCCAGGTACGTTGCTGCTGCTCGATATCGCCCCAACCGCCTTCAAGGGTATTGGAGGTGGCCTTGTTGCCGATGCCCCAATCCTTGGTGGCCGACTTGCGCCAGGTCCAGTAATCGGCGGAGTCGGATTGGCGGCTCTGTTCCTGGCCGCTCCACGCCAGGTTCTGTTCGACGCGCGCCAGGTCGCCATCCCAGACGGTGCGCAGGTTCACTTGGGTGCCGCCGGCCTTGTTGTCATAACCCGAGTTGGCCACGTTGGCACGGAAGTAGTGACTCTCCTCGGGGGCATGGGTCACGCTGGTCTCAACAGTGAGTTGATCGCTGGCTTTCCATACCGACTTGAGGAAGTAGTTGTCGATGCGCCGTTGCTGCTTCTCCTCGTGGAAGCCCATCTCCTCGACATTGTTGTAGGAGTAGAAACCCAGGGGGATGGTCGAGCGCTTCTGGCTGAAGCTGCCAAGCAGGCCGAAATTGTCGGTCAGGTGGCCCTGCAGCGTGCCACGAACGGTGACCTTGTCGAACTTGGGCTGCTCGTCGGGAGAGCCCGAGTTTTCCATGCGCTGTTCTTCGCTTTCGTCGACGTGATATTGGGTCCAGGCGGAGCGGGTGGTCTGCACCGAGAATTTGCCGTGCAGCGCCTGGGTCGGTGCACGGGTCTGTGCATCGATGACGCCACCGTTGAAGCCGCCATAGGCCGCTGGCACGTTGCTGTCCAGGACCGTGATGTTCTCCAGCAGGTCGGTGTCCAGTGCCAGGCCCTGGCTGCGCCCCGGTACCGCGTCCAGCAATTGCACCCGGTATTCGGCCGGATCGATGTCATTGTTCATGTTGATGCCATCGACCAGGAAGGCATTCTGGTAGAACTGCGCCCCGTTGATGCTGATGTTGGCCGGGCCGATTTCGCCAGGGGTCTTGCTGCTCAGTTGAGCGTCGTCGAACTGCACGTTGGGATGGCTGCGCAACAGGCTGGTGATGTCGCCATTGCCCGCCGGCATTGCTTCGATCGTCGCGCGGTCCACTCGGGTTTCACCCTGGGGCAGCGAGAACTCGCCAGGCACCTTGGTATTGCCCAGGCGGACCGGGTCGGTACGCGGGCGAGTCGCCCGTTGCACCATCAGCGCGTCGTCACCGATGTAGATCCACTCCAGCTGGCTGCCCTTGAGCAGCTTCGCCAGCGCCTGCTCGGCGCTCAGTTCGCCCTGCACCGCCGGAGCGTTCAGGTTGAGCAGCAGTTGGCTCTCGACGCTGATCTGCAGGCCGGTCTGCTGTGCCAGCGCCATCAGCGCCGTGCTTAACGGCTGGCGTGCGATGTCGATGCTATGCCGTGTCCGATGGTCACTGGCCAAGGCCGGCAGGGACACCGCCAGCCCCACTGACAGCCACAACAGCCGCGCACTGCGTCGGCAACCCTGAAGTCCCTGTTGGGGGAAAATGGACATGCTCTGGTGAACTCCCCGTTCAGTGCGAACAATACGCACATGCTAATGAGAATAATTATGATTAACTCAGCGGGGCAATAAACGAACGGCGATCGAGAACTTCCAGAAAATTTTGAAATTTATTGTTTTGCCGGCACTTGCGGCTCTTTGCGGATCAGCGTGAGGTAGGGGCCCCATTGCCGCAGATGCCCACCCAGCGGAGCGATCGCCAGTTGCAGTGCGCTGACTGGCGAGCGCAGGTTCAGCGAAGCGGTGATGCGCCGCTCGCCCAGAGCAGGGTCCGTCAATAGCAGTACACCGGGGTAATAGTCCTGCAGCGCTTCAACCACCTCGGAGAGTGGCCGGTCATTGACCAGCAACTGCCAATGGCGCCAGGGGGCAACCTGGCCAGGCAATAGCCGACCGCGCTGCGGCGGGCCCTGGTCCAGGCCAAGGCGAAGGCTATCGCCCGGGCCCAGGGCCGGCACCGCGAGTTCGCCGCGCCCATCGCGAACCTGGACAGCGCCGCTCTGTACGGCTACCACCACGGCGGTGCGGCTGAGGTCCACGTCGAACGCGGTCCCTATGACCCTGACCTTGACGTCCGCAGCCTGCACCGTGAACGGGCGCGAGGCATCGTGGCTGACCTCGAAGAACGCCTGCCCCCTGAGCAGGGTGACCGCCCGCGTACTAGGTTCGAAGTCCACTCGAATAGCGCTATCGCTGCCCAGTTCAATACGGCTGCCGTCACTCAAGAGCACTTGTCGGTGCTCGCCGGCTGGGCTGGTATGGGCGGTCGGTGGTGTCGGCCCGGCCAGCAACAGCAGGCAGGCTGCCAGTGCAAGCGCCTTCAGTGCCCGCCGCGGCCTGTTGCGCCGAGCCCGGAGCGGGGTGGGCAAAGGCTGGGGCACGGGTGGTTCCAGCGGCGCCAGGCCGCCACTGAGCAACCAGACTTTCTCGGCCTTGCGCCAGGCGACAGCATGGCGCTCGTCAGCGGCCAGCCAGCGCGCATGGGCCTGTTGCAGCAAGGCGTCATCCGGCGCCGAGTGGCATTGCAGCAGCCAATCCATCGCCGCCTGCCACACGGGGTCGTCCTTCAGTGAACCGGATACAGGTTGAGGCAAGGGGGTATCAGTCATCGGCCAGGTGCTCCGCACAGTGGGTCAGTGCGTCACGCACCAGCTGGTGCGCCAAGCTGGAGGAGATCTTCAGCTCAGCGGCAATTTCCTGGAAGGTCAGGTGTTGCAGGCGGTGCATGTGGAAGGCCCGGCGCGTGCGCTCCGGCAGCAGTGCCAGCGCATCTTGCAGCAGGCGCAACTGGTCGCTGTGCAGCGCCTGATGCTCCGGTGATGGCGTACTCGAGGGCAGCTCGTTCAGCAGATCGGCGCCATCGGGATGACGATTTTCCAGGGTCGAGCGCCGCAGCAGGTCAAAGGACAGGTTGCGCACGATGCGGTACAGGTAGCCCACCGGGTTGCTCGGCTGGGCGGCGCTATCGGCCTGGCCGCAGAAGCGCAGCCAGGCCTCCTGGACCACTTCTTCGGCTTGAGCCCGACAACCGACAATGGGCGCCGAATAGTCGACCAGCGCGGTACGGTGGGAAAGGTAGAGCTCGAGTTTATCGCTGAGATAAGACACGGCGGCGATCATTCAAGGCGGGATCAGACGAGGGGGCGGGATTCTATCCTTGATTGCAAATGATTATCAAATGCATTTTGTGAGCCTCAATCAGCACCGCCTGGGCAAGCCTCGCGCTGGGATGGCCAGGCTTCAAGGGCCTAAGGCATTCGAAAAAAACGTACTACAAGGGCTTTCTCATTGGGCACAAACCCATTAGTGATTATTTATTTCCTGGCGTGGGTGACGGATCGACTTCAGAGGAGGAGGAGGAGGAGGAGGAGGAGGAGGAGGAGGAGGGAAACTACAAATAGCTGTCGCGGGCGCTTGGCCGATCGGGCTGGTTGTTCGCTGGGGCGCTGCGCAGCGAGCCACTGAGGTCGAGCTGCTGCCACATCAAGGGGCACCTGGATCAGTGACCCTTCCCGGCAAAAGATCACATGAGCCGGGCTATTCGTGCTTGAGGACGCTTTCTGCTCTATTGCTCCCTAGACCTCGGTACTGGCCTGCATGGAAGACCAGCGGTTCTGCGCCGCTGTAGCGGTATTGTTCGATCTCGCCAATGAAGATCAGGTGGTCACCGCCCTCGTACTGGGTGACGTTGCGGCACACCAGCACTGCCACCACATCGTCCAGCACCGGGGCTCCCGCCTTGCCATAGGAATGAGCTACACCGGCGAACTTGTCGGCTGCTGCCCGTGCGAACTGCTCCGACAGGTGGTGCTGGTGCGCGCCCAGTACGTTGATGGCGAAGTGGCTCGCCGAGCAAAAGGCCTTCAGGCTCGGTGCCGTGCGTGCCAGGCTCCAGAGCACCAGCGCCGGTGACAGCGACAGTGAGGAGAACGAGTTGGCCGTCACACCGACGTTGCGGCCGTCTGCGGTGCGGGTGGTGATCACGGTCACACCGGTAGCAAACTGCCCCAGCACGTTGCGCAGTTCACGGGCATCGCGGACATCGCGGCCCTCGGCATCGAGCAAATCGTGAACTTTGGTTTCGGTGGCAGCAATCATGGTGAGCTCTCCCCTCAAGCTGGCTCAGGCGGCCTGTTGGCTCATTGCGCGTGTTTGCATGCGCAGCGTGAATCGAACCAGCGGTGCGGTCAGCGCCGTCGTCACCAGCGCGAACACCACGAGGATCGTGTAGACCTTTGGCGGAAGAATCTGCATCTGCAGGCCGATTGACAGGACGATTAGCTCCATCAGCCCGCGCGTATTCATCAACGAGCTCACCAGCATCGCATCGTGCGGCGCCAGCCCAGTGCCACGCGCGCCCAGATAGCTGCCGCCGAACTTGCCGATGAATCCGCCCACGAGGAATACCCCGCACCACATCCAGGATGCCGCGTCGTCTATCGTGCCGACCGACGCATGCAGCCCCGCACACGCGAAGAACACCGGCATCAGTACAAGCTTGACGAAACCTTCGACGTTATCGCGCCACTCCTTCGCGACGCCGGGCACGCGCCGCACGAATAGCGCCGCCGCAAGTGCGCCAAATGCACTATGGAATCCGATCAGCGACGTCGCGAGTGCCGAGGCTATTACAAAGCAGAGCAACACGGCCAAGCGGTCGCGCGTCGCATGCGCAGTCGAGGCGAGCCGCGCAAGCACCGGTCGCACCACGAAGCGCACCAGGAGCGCGCATAGCACCAGGTACACGAGCAGGCTGACGAGCATGTGCGCAAATGCCCATCCAGGCCCGCTCGATAGCGAGGCAATCGTTGCCAGCAGCATCCAGCCGAGCGCATCCGTCAGCATCGCGGCAGACATTGCGTGCCGTGCGCCGACCATGGCGCCGAGCGCCAGGTCGTCGATGATGCGCGCCATCACCGGCACCGCTGATACCGCAAGTGCGACACCGCAAAAGAGTATGTAGGGCAGCGCCGGCACGTCGCTGGCGAGCGTATCTTTCGAGACGATGGCGACGATCATGCCGATCGCGGCCGGCGCGATGAGCCCGCCCGCCGCGATCGCGACAGGTATGCGCCAGCGCTTGCCGCGCAGCGTCTCGCTCAACTCCATATGCAGACCGATCTGAAACATCAGCAGTATCAGGCCGACTTCGCCGACTTGCGCCATGGCTGACAGCGTACGTGGGCCGAACAACAGGTCGTAGAAACTCGGTGCGATCACGCCGAACAGCGAAGGCCCCAACAGCAGGCCGGCCGCGATCTCGCCGACCACCGCGCACTGGCCGAGCCGTTCGGCAAGGCGGCCGCAGAGGTTGCAGAGCGCGATCACCAGCACGAGTTGCAACAGCCAGATGGTCATGAATACCTCGCAAAGAGCGACACCGACACCAAGCGGGTGGCCGCGAGCCCAAGCGGGCCCGCCGCGCCGTACGCCGTGATCTCCGTGACGCAGCTCGAAAGGTTCGCAAGCGCCGGGCAGCGCGACGCGGCCGCTACCGGCTCGGCCTCACGCATTACTGCTCACTCGCGACACGGTCGACCCAGCCGCGGTAGAACGCACGGTACTTGAGCACGAGCTTGTCGTACTTGCTGTACGCGCCGCCGCCGTCGGGCTTCATCCCGTTCCAGATTTTGACGTCGTACCCCGCTGCCTGTCTGGTCTGCAGCCCGAACAGCACGAAGTCGGTCGCACGGCGCAGGACGCCGCCCACCTTCTTGATCGAGATGAGCATGTGCATGATGTTCTTGCCGTCGCTCACCGGTGTCACACACTGGAGCAGTTTGTATTTGACGTCTGCGTCCAGGGCAACGGTCATGATGCACCCGCCGGGGTAGCCATCGAAGTGCAGGTTCATCTGCGACATGTTCAGGCCGAGCGCGCGCGACAGCATGCCGAGGGGGCCGAAGTAGCGGTTCACGTGGAAGTCGATCCCGGCACCGAACCACGCGCCCGCCCGGGCCAGCGACTCAACCTCCGGCCACCGGCTCCAGTCGTCGAAGAGCTTGAGCTCGAAGGCCGAGATCGGGAGCGCGTGCACGGGGGTTGCGTGCTGTGCGTCGTAGAAGTTCTCGACGATCCGCAAGACCGCCGTCGTCGTCTCGAACGCGAAGTGCAGGTGCATGAAGTCGCCGTTGTCGACGTCGGCTGCGGTGATTTCGGGCAGCGGGTGCAGCGGCTGCGGGGAGCCGTACCAGACCCACACGTAGCCGTATCGCTCGGTGGTGACCAACGTCGGCTGGCGCGCCGCGCGTGGCACCGGCTCCAGCTGGCGCACCACCTCGCTGTGGCCGGGGATGTGAACGCACTTGCCTTGCTCGTCGTAGCGCCAGTGGTGAAACGGGCACTGGATGCACCCGTCCTTGATCCGCCCGTCAGCCAGGTTCGCGCCCAGGTGCGAGCAGTGGCGGTCCATCACCACGGCCTGCCCCGTCGCTGCGCGCCACGCCACGTACGGACGGCCAAAAAGCGTCAACTCCTTCGGCTTGTCCCTGAGGCCGTTCGAGCGCATCGCGACGTACCAGCTCGCGGCCACGCGTGTGGTCGCGTCGTACGCCCCCGGGGGATGCTTCTTGACGTTCGCTTGATCCAATTGAATGTTGTTCATCGCGTGTGTGCCGTCCTTGGCCGACTACTTCTTCAGAGCCAAGCCGATGCGGGTGGTGATGTACGCCTTGAGCAGCGCGAACATCGGGTTGTAGTCGAAGTACTTCTTCACCTCTGCCGGCGCGCGGGTTTGCGTCCAGTACATCAGCTTCATCGCCGGTATCAGGCTGTACTTCGAGTTGTTGAGCTGCGGCTTGTCCCCGGTGATGCAGTACCCGAAGCCGAACATCGGCTTGGCGAAGTCTCGTTCGTCGATGAGGGCGTGAATCCGCAACGCGGCCTCCTCGGCCGACTTGTGCCCGGCGCTCACGGCCTCGACCTCGGCTTTGGCGTCGTTGAACAACTGGTAGTACTGCTCCATGTCCGCGCACAGGTACCCGAGGTACGGCGGGTCGTTGTCGAGGTGATCGAGGTCGCCCTCGTCGCGCGACGCGCGAAACCTCGCGTGGGCTTGCACCAGCCGGAACTGCCCGAGGATAGTGCCGACCGCCCACAGCCGGTGGAACGCGTCCCATAGGCGGAAGTCCGAGAACGCCGTGTAGCAGCAGCTGACGAAGTCGTCGTTGTGGTCCAAAAGCTTTTGCTGCAGGCGCTCGATGTACTCGAAGCGCTCGGGGGAGAAGTCGTCGTCGCGTAGCGCCCTGATGAGGCGCGCCGCGAGCGCGTGGATGGTCACCGCGGTGTTTTCGAGCCCCCGGGAGAAGAGCGGGTCGATGAACCCGTTCGCGTGCAGCATCAGGCAGTAACGGTCGCCGACGCAGGCGTTCGACGAGAACTGCAGGCGGTCGGTCTTGACCCAGTCGCGCACTGGCACGGCGTCCCGGAACTGAGCGCCGATGCTCGGGAACCGCGCGAGGAACTCGTCGAATTCCTGCTGCGCAGGAATGTCGGTTTTCGGGTAGATACGCGGGTCGAGCTGCAGGCCGACGCTCACCAGGTTATTGGTCGACCGCGGGTGGTTGTTGAACGGAATCACCCAGAGCCAGCCGCCCGTGAACATGTGGTGCAAGGTCCCTTCGTGCCAGCGCCAGCGCTGCCCCTTGACCTTGAAGATGTCGTCGAACGGCTTGACCCCGAGCATGTGCGTGTAGAGGCTGCGCGAGTGCGTCTTGAAGCGACACGGCTCTTCGCGGAGCCCGAACTTGGTCGCCAGCGGCGCGCCGGGTCCTCCGCAGTCGATCATGTACCGGCCGGTGAACCGTTCGCCCTCGGCGGTGGTCACCGCGACGCCGTCCTTGTCCGCGTGATATTCGGTCACGCTCGTCTTCTGGCGGACCGTGCAGCCATATTTGATGGCCGCTTGCAACAGATAGGCGTCGACGTCCTGCCGGTAATAATGGCTCTCCGGCCCCCACGGCAGCTCGGGAATGACGCACTGGGTGAACTCCTTCGGGTCGTGCTCCTGGCCAGGTTTGTGGAACACGAAGCCGAAGTTGCGCTTGATGCCCGTGCTCGACGAAACGTAACGCTGCGTCGAGTAGAACGAGGTGATGTGGCCGAGCTCCGGAATGTCGTAGCGATCAGCGATGATGCGGTTCATGAGAGACGTTTCGGGGATCGACGATTCGCCGATCGTGAACCGCGGGTGCGACGACTGCTCGATGATCAGTACGCGAAACTGTTGTTTGGCCAGGATGGCCCCCATCTGGGTACCGGACATGCCCGAACCGAGGATGATTACGTCGAAGTGGTTGCTATCGTGTCCGTTCGCGGGGCTCTTCTGAGTCATGGGGGCAAACTCTCCTTGTGAGATAACACTGGGTCGCGCGCATCAGGATTCATCGAGCGCGGCGCGGATGCGGGACCGCGCGGCATGGGTGAGCGTGAGTAGGTCGCCGAGCATGCTGGGCGCGTAGCCCCCGCTGCCGGTTGTGGGGCCGCTGCGCCCGGCTTCGTATGCCCGCTCCGCCAATTTGAGGTGAGGCGCCCGGAAGCGCAGCAGGACCTTGAAGACCCGCTCGAGGGCCGTCAGCCCAGCCCGGACGTGCTCGCCCTGCGTACCCACCGCTCGCGCCTCGTCGAGCGCGCGGTCGATGAGCGCCGGCTCTGTGGCGAACCGAGCGTAGACCGCCCTGTACGCGGGAAGCACGTAGGGCAGGTACGTCTCTTTGAATTCTCGATAAGCTGGGTCGTCCGATTGCGAGCCCCACAAGACGTGCTCCAGCACGAAGAGGGGCATTTCTACGGCACCGGGGCCGAGGTAGCTCTGGCCCCCGACTCGAATCGGTTCGTAGAAGGGGCGCAGCTCATCGTAGAAGACCTGGGGCGAGATGAAGCGATACGCGTAGACGATCGATTCGACCATTTTCTGCAGGTAGGCTTCCAGCTCATCGCACCCTTGTGCGAACGCGGGCGAGCGCAGGGATACATCGGACAGCTCGACGGTCAACGCGATGGCCGCCTCGAGGGCCGCCATCGAGATGCGCACGCTCTCGAGCAGGTGCGCTTCGTCGGGCAGCCCGGTGTAGCTCCGCTGCGCATCGGCCGCCGCCGGGTTCCAGACCGTCACATGCAGGAGTGTCTCGCGCGGCGGCAAGTCGGTCACCCGTGCCAGGTCGAGCAGCACCCGTTCAAGCCCGGGCACCAGGTCCACGGGCTCATGTCCGTGCCGCTTGAGCGACCCCAGGACGAAACCGATGTCCCGCATCGCGGCGGCGGCTTCGACGAAGCCCCAGCTGGAGGGCACGCCGCGCACCGGGAGGAATTCGCGCAGCAGGCCGACGATGCCGGGCACGTCCTTGTCACGGTTCAGGGCCGGCAGCTGCAGAACCAGCGCGCGCGCCTGTAGTGGATCGCAGGCCGCCACGGCAGCGTGTGTGGCCGCGAATGCGGATACCCGGTTCAAGGTGCGTTCCACTACTGGCGTTCCTGAGCCGCGAGCGTCGGCCCGTGCTGGTTGCGCGACACCTGCGCGCCGTCACGCAGTGACCGCAGGTAGTCGTAGTTCGTCGGCAGGCTCGTGCGCAGGCGCTCGGCTTCGCGCCGGATGCTGGCGAACATCGCTTCGGCCTTCTGGATCGACTCCGGTTGGTGCTGCAGGAGCGGCAGCGACCGGTCGGGCAGCATGCCCAGGCCGGCAAAGATGCAGTAGTAGTTGCCGTTCAACCAGAAGTTCTTGAATTCGTAGTCGAAGGTCTCGTAGTACGTGGAATCGTCGAACGAGGTGGTGGTCAGCGGCAGCCCGGCCTTGTAGCGCTCAACCTTCTCCTGGATGGCGTCCGAGAGCCGCAGTTCGTGCCGGTTCGCGAGCCAGAACGGCGTGTCTTCGCGCGATGTAGTGAAATAGTGCGCCTGGACGAAGTCTCGGCAGTCGTCGAACATGTAGACGATCTCGGCGTTGAATGCGTCGCGCAACCGCGGGTCGAACGAGGTGTCGGGGAAGTGCTTCACGAGTTGGTAAAGCGCCGCGTAGATGAAGTAGATTCCCGTCGATTCCAGGGGCTCCAGAAAGCACGACGACAGCCCGATCGAGACGCAGTTGTTGACCCACGCTCGCTTGTTGCGCCCGACCCGGAACTTGATCTGGTTGAGCTGCTGATTGTCCGAGAGGCCCCAGAGTTTGAGGAAGTCGGCGGTGGCCTGGTCGCGCGAGGTGAACTTGCTCGAGAAGACGTAGCCGCTGCCGAACCGGCCCAGCATCGGAATCTTCCAGGTCCATCCCGAGTTCATGGCAATCGCGGAGGTGTACGGCTCGACCCCCTCGCGCGCGTCGTCGTTGGGCACGGCGCTGGCGACCGCGCTGTCGCACAGCAGGTAGTCGGACATGTCGATGAAGGGTTCCTTCAGGGCCTGATTGATCAGGAGCCCTCGCATGCCGGAGCAGTCGATGAACAGGTCCGCCTCCAGCGTCCGCCCTTCCTTGGTTAACAGGGTGGAGATGTAGCCGCGGTCGTTCAGTTGAACCTCCACGACCTCGTCGACCACGCGATTCACCCCGCGCTCGACGGCCCAGCGCTTCAAGAAGTCGGCCACCAGGTGCGCGTCGAAGTGCCACGCGTGGGACATCTGGCGGGTGCCGTCGGCCAGGCAGGGTGCCAGCTTGCCGTCGAGGGCCCCGGGCTGCGGGTAGCACGCGTACGCCATCGGTTGCTGGAAGCCCTGTTCGCGCTTGCGCAGCCAGTAGTGGGTAAGTGGCACGCCGTCGCAGTTCGGCACGCTGCCGAACAAATGGTAGAAGTAATCTTCGCGCGATGGGTCGGGAGATTTTCTCCAGTTCACGAACTTGATCGCGGCCTTGAAGGCGCCGTTCACTTGGGGCATCCACTCCCGCTCCGGTATCCCGAGGAAGTCGAAGAACACCTTCTGCAAACTCGGGATGGTCGCCTCGCCCACGCCGATCCGGGGGATCGCCGCAGACTCGATGAGCGTGATGTTTACCTGCTGTTGGAGCGCCCGGACGAGGTACGAAGCGGCCATCCAGCCCGCGGTGCCGCCGCCCACGATGACGATATTCTTGATCGGCTTGTTCATAACACTCCCTGTTTCGAGGCGGGCTGTCTGTGAGGAGGGGAAGGCCGCCAGTCTCTGTGCATCCGTGCAAGAGGCACATCAATGTGCTTGTCGGATTTAGACTCTAGCCTGCCGGAAAAGCGATGCACCTTCCGTTTCCGAATTAGCATTCAAAAAAGCAAAGGCATTTGGTCTAAAGGAAAATATTGCGTAGGTTTTTTGCGCCTGATCAGTCGGCCGCTGAGGGGGGGCTGAAGTTTGGGCATGCCTTCATCCGCTGCCGATCTTGAAAGAGGCGAGCCGCTCAAAAATGATCGGATCACTGAAGGAACGCGACGGTTTTCTTGTCCCGCTTGTGCTTACGGCCAATCCGTTGGCGTGCAGTCGAAACGTCTTGATGGATGAGAAGCGAGGCCTGGGGAGGTGGTTTTCCCAACGCCACCCTCGATGGATGCTACTGCCACCCTTTTCATGGACACAGGCCTCTAATGTGGGTGCATTAGAGGCTGCGATGGCATGCCCGGGGGTAGAGCCTTTCTAGGTGATCTTGAACCAACTGTCCTTGAGCCAATTGGTCCTGGCCAGTTCGATCACCTCGTCGCCACGCCCGCTCATCACCGCCTTGAGCATGTACAGGCTGAAGCCCTTGGCCTGTTCCAGCTTGATGGCCGGCGGCATGGCCAGTTCCTGGGTGGCGGTGACCACGTCCACCAGCACCGGGCCGTCATGGGCCAGGGCGGTGCGCAGGGCGCCTTCCAGTTCTTCGGAGTTTTCCACCCGCAGGCCGAGAATGCCCATGGCGTTGGCCATGGCGGCAAAGTCCGGGTTGTGCAGGTCGGTGCCGGTGTCCAGGTAGCCGGCGGATTTCATTTCCATGGCGACAAAACCCAGGGAGGCGTTGTCGTAGACCACGATCTTCACCGGCAGCTTGAGCTGGGCCAGGGAGATGAAGTCGCCCATCAGCATGCTGAAGCCGCCATCGCCGGACAGCGAGATCACCTGGCGCTGGGGAAAGGCGGCCTGGGCGCCCATGGCCTGGGGCATGGCGTTGGCCATGGAGCCGTGGTTGAAAGAGCCCAGCAGGCGCCGCTGGCCGTTCATTTTCAGGTAGCGCGCGGCCCACACCGTGGGGGTGCCGACGTCGGCAGTGAAGATGGCGTCTTCGTCTGCCAGTTCGCTGAGCAGCCGGGTCAGGTACTGCGGGTGGATCGGCCGGCCAGCGGGCGAGGGCTGGGCCAGGTCGTCCAGGCCCTGGCGCGCCTTGGCGTAGTGCTTGAGGGATTCTTCGAGAAAGCGGCGGTCGCCCTTATAGGGCAGGCGCGGCAGCAGTGCGGCGAGGGTTTCGCCGACGTCGGCGGCGATCCCCAGGTCCAGCGGCACTCGCCGGCCCAGGGCCTGGGGGTTGCGGTCGATCTGTATGACGCAGGCGTCGCTGGGGTAGAACTGGCGATAGGGAAAGTCGGTGCCGAGCATCACCAGGGTGTCGCAGTTGAGCATGGCGTGGTAGCCGGAGCTGAAGCCGATCAGGCCGGTCATGCCGACGTCGAAGGGGTTGTCCCATTCCACATGCTCTTTGCCGCGCAAGGCATGCACCACCGGTGCGCCGAGGGCGTCGGCCAGGGCCACCACCTGATCGTGGGCGCCGGCGCAGCCACTGCCGCAGAGCAGGGTCACGGCCTTGCTCTGGCTCAGCAGTTCCACCAGCTTGTCCAGGTCGTGGGGGGCGGGCAGGGTGCGCGGTGCGTGCAGGGCCGGCCATGGCTTGCTGGCGGCGGGCACCTGTTGCAGGGCCACGTCGCCGGGGATCACCACCACCGCCACGCCGCGGTTGAGGATCGCGCTGCGCATGGCCCGGTGCAGCACCTCGGGCATCTGCGCCGGGTTGCTCACCAGTTCGACGAAGTGGCTGCACTCCTTGAACAGCTCCTGAGGGTGGGTTTCCTGAAAATAGTCGAGGCCGATCTCCGAGGAGGGGATCTGTGCGGCGATGGCCAGTACCGGCACATGGTTGCGGTGACAGTCGAACAGGCCATTGATCAGGTGCAGGTTGCCCGGCCCGCAGCTGCCGGCGCACACCGCCAGTTGCCCCGTGGCGGCGGCTTCGGCGCCGGCGGCAAAGGCGGCCACCTCTTCGTGGCGCACATGCATCCACTCGATGGTCTGCATGCTGTGCAGAGCGTCGGTGAGGCCGTTGAGGCTGTCGCCGGTCAGCCCCCAGATACGCTTGACCCCGGCCTGTTCAAGGGTGGTTGCCAGTTGCTGGGCGATGGTGATGTTCGCCATGAAGAGCTCCTGCGGTCCGCTTAAGAAGTCGTGCAATCAAAAGAGGACAACAGGCGAGTGCGGATGATTCCGTGAAATCTTGCAGGCCCTGCCGCGGTGTGGCGACAGGGGCTGGTGTTCAGGCGAAGCGTGCCGGTCGGCAGGCGGCCAGTTCGGCGCAGGTTTGCCCGTGCAGCAGTTCCTGGCTGATCAGGCGCGCCACCGTGGGGGCCAGGGTCACTCCGGCGTGCATCACCGCCAGGTACAGGCCCTGGTAGCGGGTGCTGGGGCCGATGATCGGCAGTTGGTCCCCGGGCATCGGCCGCAGGCCGACTTCCACGCTGCGCAAGGTGATGGCCTGGGCGCCACGGAACAGCTGGCGGATGCTGGCCAGGGCCTGTTGCGCGATGGCCTCGGGCCCCAGTGGACCCTGGGCATCGATATAGTCCTCGGCCAGCAGCAGGCTGCCGTCCGCCGCTTCGCGGATTTCCAGCTGGCTGTTGGAGACCAGGGTCTTGACCAGGCCCGGTGGCGCATTGACGCGGATCAGGATCGACGGCGAGGCCTGCACCGGCAATTGGATACCCAGGGGCGCGAGCAGGGCCGGGGTGGCGCAGCCGCTGGCGAGCAGCACCTGGTCGGCACGGTGGAGCCCTGCGGCGGTGTTTACCCCGAGTACCCGCTGGCCTTCGACCCGCAAGCCAAGTACCCGGGTCTGGTCGAACACCCGGGCGCCGTGGGTGCAGGCCGCATCGAGCAGGGTGCGGGTGGCGGCCACCGGGTCCAGGCTGCCTTCGCCGGATGCATAGCGGGCACGCTCCGGCAGCACTTGCAGGTGGGGTTCCAGTTGGGCAACGCCGGCCCGGTCCAGCCACCGGGTCGAGGCCTCGGCGGTTGGCTCGTCGGTATCTGGCGCTTGCTGGTCGGCCGCGCCGTAGGTCAGCGCGCCGGACCAACGGATCTGCAAGGCCGGCAGTTCGTGCTGCAGGCGGCGGTAGTCTGCCAGCGCCTGGGCCCGCAGGGCGCGGGCGGCTGCCGGGAACTCGCCGTGGGGGTTGATCCAGGCAAAGGAGTGGCGGGTGACGCCCGAGCCCGGGCTGTCCTGTTCCAGCACGGTCACCTGCGCGCCCTGGCGGGCCAGGTGGTAGGCAATGGCGGCGCCGACAATCCCGGCGCCCACCACGATCACGCTTGAAGGCTTCACGCTCACCTCGTTATCCATTCAATGGGGCGTTGCGAAGGGCGCACCTTAACCGTGGCGGATTGCCCCAGCAATTGAACGAGTGTTGTGAAATTGCAAGCGGGCGGGCCAGGACCGCTGCCGCAGGCGCGGCAGCGGTTTGTGCAGTGCCTGGGCTATTGCAGCTTCAGCGTCAGCCCCGACGCCTGGGGCAGTGGATTGCGCATCAGCCGGCCCACCACCATGGCGCCGAGCAGGGCGAGCATCCCGGCCACCGTCAGCACCAGGCCGAAACCACTGACAAAGGCCTGCCGGGCCAGGGGCTCGACCAGGGCCTGGGCATCGGTCGGTAACCCGGCCATCGCGCCCTGCATGTCCCCGGCCACCACCCGTGAGGCAATCTCCGGTGCCTGCTCCAGCCAGTGCCCGGGCACGGCGTGCAGGCTGCCCTGCAAGAGCTGCTGGGTATGGCTGGCCAGCAGCGCACCGAACACCCCTATGGCCAGCATGATGGCGCTAAAGCGCATGGTGGTGCTCATGCCCGAGGCCATGCCGGTGCGCTCCCGGGGCACGCAGGCCATGATGTTTTTCTGCGTGTCGCCATTGAGCAAGCCGGCCCCGGCGCCGGTCACGGCGATTGCCAGGGCGAAGTTCAGGTAGCCCCCGGCGTGTACCGCCCAGGCGCCGAGCAGGTTGCCGCAGCCCACCAGGGTCAGCCCTGCGGCCATCAGCGTGGCCGGCGCATAGCGCCCGGCCAGGCGTGCGCCGACCCGCGGGCAGATGAGCATGGTCAGGGCGAAGGGCAGCATGCCCAGGCCCGAGGCGATGGCCGAGAAGCCCAGGCCGTTCTGCAGGTAGAAGGGCAGCAGCGTCATCATCACCTGGGCACAGCCGGCGTAGGCGAACATGCCCAGCAGGGCGCCGATGAAGCGCGGGTGGCGGAACAGTTGCAGGTCCACCATGGGCCGGCTTTGCAGCCGCTCGATCAGCACGAACAACCCCAGCAGCGCCACGCCTGCCAGCAGGCGGGTGGTGGTGGCCGGGTGGCTCCAGCCGATGCGGTTGGCCTCGATCAAGCCCCAGATCAGGCACAGCAGGCTGGCGCTGAAGGCCAGGCTGCCCCAGGGGTCGAGGCGCGCCGCCTGGGTATCCCGGGATTCCGGCACGTTGCGCAGCACACTCCACAGCAGCAACGCACCCACCGGCAGGTTGAAGTAGAAGATCCAGCGCCAGCCGAAGTACTCGGTGATCAGCCCGCCGACCGTGGGCGCGGCAGTCATGGCCATGCCCATGCAGGCGCCCCAGAAGGCCCAGGCCTTGGCCCGTTCCACTTCGTCGTGGAAGGTATGGCCGATGGAGGCCAGGGCCGAGGTCAGCAGCAGCGCCGCGCCCACCCCCTTGAGCGCCCGGGCGATGTCCAGCAGCAGGGCGTTGGGCGCCGCGCCGCAGCCCAGGGAGGCGAGGATGAACAGGCCCAGGCCGCAGAGCAGGGTGCGCTTGCGGCCGAAGCGGTCGGCCAGGCTGCCGGCGGGCAGCAGCAGGGCGGCGAAGGCCAGCATGTAGGCGCTGACCACCCACTCGATATCGGCGAAGTTGGCCCCCAGGTCACGGGCGATGCTCGGCAGCGCCACGGCGACGATGTTGGTGTCCAGAACGATCAGCGAACAGACCCCGGATGCAGTGAGCAGGGTCAGGCGCGGGTTGACGGAGCGGTTCATTGCGTGGCCTGCCGACTGAGGGTGGCGAGGGCGGCCAGGGCGATTTCATCGTCGTGGGCCGGGGTGTCGGCACTGACCCCGATGGCGCCGATCACCTGGCCGTCGACGATGATCGGCTGGGCGCCTTTCATCATCACCAGGCCGGCGCTGAGGGCGGCGGGGCGGCCGCCATTGACGGCGTTTTCCAGATCCCCGGAGGGCCGCTTGAACAGCGCCGAGGTGCGTGCCTTGCCCTGGGCCAGCTCGACTCCGGCCACCACTGGGGCGCCGTCCATGCGCGCGCCGAGTATCGGCCAGCCGCCGTCGTCGACGATTGCCACGGCGCAGGGCCAGCCCTTGGCCTGGGCGGTTTGCTGGGCGGCCCTGAGCAGGCGCTGGGCGTTGTCCAGGGTAAGGATTGCCTTGTGGGCAACGACGGGGCGGCTGTCCTCGGCGGCCGCAGTCTGCAGCACGCAGCAGGTGATCATTGCCAGAAGCAGGGGTTTGACGCGCATGGCAGAGGCTCTCTACTGTGAAGGTTCGCTCAGCTTATCCCGGCCTTTCGCGGTCTTTGTTAGCTGCTGGCGACCAGTTCATTACCTTTGAGCTAATGCCCATTATGGAAATTCGTCACTTTCGCTACTTCCTGGCGGTGGCCCGGCAGCGCAATTTCACCCGCGCCGCTGAGCAATTGGGGATTGCCCCGCCTACCCTGAGCCGGCAGATCCAGGACATGGAGAACACCCTTGGCACCCGGCTGTTCCTGCGCCAGCAACGCGAGGTCAGCCTGACCGAGGCCGGCGCCACCCTGCTGCTGGAAGCCGAGGCCACGGTGCGCCAGTTCGAGTTTGCCCAGCGCAATGCCCAGCGTGCCGGGCGCGGCGAGATCGGCCATATCGAACTGGGCTATGTGGCCTCGGCGGTGTATTGCGGGCTGTTGCAGAAACAGGTGCAGGGCTTTGGCCGCGACTGCCCGGACGTCAGCCTCAACGTGCGGGAGTGCCCGATGGCGACGCTGCCGGCGCGGATTGCCGATGGTCGCCTGGACGTGGGCTACATTCGCTCGCCCATGACATTGCCGGAAGGGGTCGAGGCCATTCGCCTGGACGCCGAGGGCTTTGTCCTGGCGCTGTCCGACGAATCCTGGCTGTGCCGCCTGCCGCAGATCGCCTCCGAACACCTGCTCAATGAAACCTTCATTCTTCCGGAGCAGATCAGCGGCACCTTGCAGGTGGCGGCCCAGGGTGCCTACGCCCCCAAGCTGGGCCCCCAGCCCGGCGGCCTGGTGGCGGTACTGGCCCTGGTGTCCCTGGGGCAGGGCGTGGCAGTGGTGCCGGAGTCGGTGGTGGGCCACATCAGCCTGCCCCATGTGCTGTACCGGCCGATTGGCGGCAGCTCGGCGACGTCCTGGCTGTCGCTGATCCACCGGCGTTTCGAGCAGGCACCGGCGGTGGTGCGCTACATCGAGCAGGTACGGCGCGAGTACCGCGGCAAAGCCTGATGGGGCATGTTCAAGCGACGGCCCGGGTCGCATAATCCCCGGGCCATTCCTTTCGCTTCAGGAGCTGCGTCTTCGATGATCGACCACCTTGACCACCTGGTACTGACCACCATCGACCCGATTGCCGCCGAGGATTTCTACGTCCGGGTGCTGGGCATGCAACTGGAAACCTTTGCCGGCGGGCGCAAGGCCTTCAAGTACGGCAACCAGAAGATCAACCTGCATGTGCGCGGCCAGGAGTTCGAACCCAAGGCCCACCTGCCGGTGCCGGGGGCGCTGGATTTGTGCTTCATCGCCAGCGTGCCCCTGGACCAGGTGATTGCCCATCTGCAACAGGCCAACTGGCCGATCATCGAAGGGCCGGTGCCGCGCACCGGCGCCACCGGCCCGATCCGTTCGGTGTACCTGCGGGACCCGGACCTGAACCTGATCGAGATTTCCGAGCAGTTGTAGCGGTGCCGGCCTGCGTCAGAGACGCGGGCCGGATAAAATCTTGTAATGATTTCCCGCTGGGGAATCGGCTTGCCCTCCCTGTAATCTCCAAGTCCGTTTTTTCCTTCAGGACTTGCATGAACACGCTCTCGGAGCCCCCCAGTCGGCGCTCTTTCCTCGCTTTGCCCCATGACTTCTCGCGCCATCCGGCGGCCCTGAGCCCCAGACGCTCAGGCAGCCATTCTCCCGGTTGCACTTGCCTGGCACTTGCCACTTCCTGCCTTTATCCGCCCGTACCCGAGGTTTTGCAGCCCCTGCACCTTGGCGCTGCGTCGCGCCTGGCCGTTTGAATTTTCCGGAGCACTTGAGTCGTCGTTATGGAATGGATCGCAGACCCCACGGCCTGGCTTGGCCTTTTGACCCTGATCGTCCTGGAGCTGGTGCTGGGCATCGACAACCTGGTGTTTATCGCCATCCTCGCGGACAAGCTGCCGCCCGAGCAGCGCGACCGTGCGCGGATCATCGGCCTGTCCCTGGCGTTGTTGATGCGCCTGGGCCTGCTGGCCAGCATCTCGTGGATGGTGACCCTGACCCAGCCGCTGTTCGAGGTCTTCGAGCACAGCTTCTCGGGGCGTGACCTGATCATGCTGTTCGGTGGTGTGTTCCTGCTATTCAAGGCCACCATGGAGTTGCATGAACGCCTGGAGGGCCATGTCAGCCAGCGCGCCGGCAGTACCACTTACGCCTTGTTCTGGCCGATCGTGGCGCAGATCGTGGTGCTCGATGCGGTGTTCTCCCTGGACGCGGTGATCACCGCGGTGGGCATGGTCGAGCACCTGTCGGTGATGATGATCGCGGTGGTGGTGTCCATCGGCGTGATGATCGTCGCCAGCAAGCCGCTGACCCGCTTTGTCAACGCGCACCCGACGGTGATCATGCTGTGCCTGGGCTTCTTGATGATGATCGGCTTCAGCCTGACCGCCGAAGGCTTGGGTTTCCATATTCCCAAGGGTTACCTGTATGCGGCCATCGGCTTCTCGATCCTGATCGAGGTGTTCAACCAGATCGCCCGGGCCCGGCGCAAGAAATCCATGCAGGGCCTGCGGCCGATGCGCGAGCGCACGGCCTATGCGGTGATGCGCCTGCTGGGTGGGCGCAGGCTGGCGGCGGAAGAAGTGGGCGAGGAAATTGCCGACTTGCTGGAAACTGATGAGGCCCCCAGCAGCGAGCTGTTCGACCGCCGTGAGCGGGTGATGATCAGTGGTGTGCTGCAACTGGCGGAGCGGCCGATCCGCAGCCTGATGACGGTGCGTGCCGAGGTCGACTGCATCGACCTTACGGACAGCCCGGAGAGTATTCGTACCAAGCTGATGCATTCTTCGTACTCGCGCCTGCCGCTGATTCGCGATGGCGCGGTGGATGAGCCTTTGGGCTTCGTGCACAAGAAGGAACTGCTCAAGGAGTACCTGGCGGGCAGCGAGCCGAACCTTGAGCATCTGGCGCGCAAGACCATCAACCTGCTGGACAGCTTTTCGATCCTCAACGCCCTGGAACAGATGCGCCAGGCGTCCACTCACATTGCCTTTGTGATCAACGAATTCGGTGACTTCATGGGCATCCTGACCATGACCGACATTCTCGAATCCATTGCCGGCGAGCTGCCGGATGCCAGCGAGATCGAAGGCCCGGATGTGATCGAAGAAGAGGGCGGGTTCCTGGTCAATGGTGCGCTGAACCTGCCTCAGGTACGCCAGCGGACCGGCTTCGGCGCTGAACCCACCGAGGACTACCAGACCCTGGCCGGTCTGGTGATGAGCCTGCTGGACCGCCTGCCGGTCAAGGGCGATAGGGTGGAGTGGGCGGGCTGGAGCCTGCAGGTCAGGGCAGTGGAAGAGCGCCGGGTAACCCAGGTGCTGCTGTCGCGCAGGAGCGTGGACTGACACTGGGGCCTCTTCGCTGGCAAGCCAGCTCCTACGCGGGTGGTGCGGGCCTGGCGGCTGGATGGAAGGTGTAGCGATCCTTGCCGCCGTGCTTGGATTCGTACAGCGCCTGGTCGGCCTTGATCAGGGCCTGGTTCAGGGTTTCGCCAGGCTCGACCCGGGCCAGGCCCATGCTGATGGTCACTGGGTGCCGGGTCGGCTGGTCGCGCACCACCTGGCACAGCCGCGCGGCCAGCGCCTCCACATCCGCGCGGGGCACGTCGGCCAGGTAGATGGCGAACTCCTCGCCGCCCAGGCGGGCATAGTCGAAATCCCTCATCACTCCCTTGATATCGGCGGCGATGCGCTTGAGCACTTCGTCGCCGATGTCATGCCCGTGCATATCGTTGACCTTCTTGAAGTTGTCGATGTCGACCATCGCCAGGTAATGGTCGTGCTCCCGGGGCAGAGCCTGCAGGCGCTGGCCGGCGCGGGCCATGAACGAGCGGCGGTTGGGGATCTCGGTGAGGGTGTCGAGGTAGGCCTGGTCCAGCAGCAACTTGGACATGATGTAGTTGTGCAGCCGGGCCTGGCGCAGGGTGATGAAGCTGTAGAGGGTCAATGCGCTGAGGAACAATGCGTACACCAGCACCAGCAGCCCCTTGAGTTCCTGCAGGGTGGTGCTGGTGCGCCAGAACGGATTGAGCACCAGCCAGGTGATGAAGATGGCGCTGACGAACGACCAGCGTCGCAGAGGCATCACCGAGGCGCCGTAGAGCATGCTCGACGCCCCGAGAATCAGCCAGACCGGGCGCTGGTCGATGGGCAGCCCCTCGATCACCAGGCGCACGCCGATGGTGATGGTCAGCACGAACAGCAGGTTGACCCACTGGAAGTGCCGGTCCTGGCGGGTGAAGCCGAGGATGATGGTGGTGAAGGACAGAATGCTCAGAAAGACCATCGAATAGGCGGTGAAGCCCTGCTGCCCGGGAAAGCTGACGATCAGGTCGAAGATCAGCCAGATCAGGATGCTGGCGGTGTAGATCAGGACGCAGAAGCTGCGCAGGCGTTCGAAATCATGTTGCGCGAATTCAAGCTTCAAGGCCGCCGGAGCGGCCTGTTTGAGCACTTGTTCTTCAAGGGTTCTGAACATCGCGGGCCTTGGATGTGAGCTGATGATCCAGCAGCGGCTTGCCCCAGGGGCGATAGCGCAGGGAGAACACCGCGCCGGGGTTGGAGGGGGCGCGACGATCCGCTGCTTGAAAGTGTAGGTCGTCCAGTTCAATCGGCAGGTACCTGCCAGTGACCGGTAGCTTCCAGTTCTCGCACAAGGTGTGGAGCCATATGGCCAACTGGACGTTTTGCGACTGCGGGCTGCGGGGGCTGCCCGGGCTCATGCCGGAGTACGGGGGGCTTGGGCCTCCAGCCAGGTGCACAGGCGGCGGGCGATGTGTTCGCTGGCGCGGCCGTCACCGTAGGGGCTGTACACGCGGCTCATGCGGGCATGCAGCTGTGCATTGTCCAGCAGTTCGCTGGCGTGGTGCACGATGCGCTCGCGATCGGTGCCCACCAGCAGCACGGTGCCGCCTTCCAGCACCGACGGCCGCTCGGTGACCTCGCGCAGCACCAGCAAGGGCTTGCCGATGGCCGGGGCCTCTTCCTGGACGCCGCCGGAGTCGCTGAGGATGAAGTGCGAACGTCCCATCAGCCAGACAAAATGCTGATAGTCCTGGGGCGCTACCAGGTAGATGTTCGGCTTGTTCGAGAGCAGGCCGTACACCGCGTTCTGCACCTGGGGGTTGAGGTGTACCGGGTACACGAACTGCACGTCCGGGTAGCGCTCGGCCAGGGTTGCCAGGGCTTTGCAGATATCGCGGAAACCGTCACCGAAGTTCTCCCGGCGGTGGCCGGTGATCAGCACCATGCGCCGGCTGTCGTCGAGCACCGCCAGGGGCGAGTTGGCCGCGGGGCGCCAGTGGGTGTGCTTCTGCCGGTTGCGCATCCACAGTAGCGCGTCGATCACCGTGTTGCCGGTGACCTCGATGTTTTCAGCGGGCACGTTTTCCCGCAGCAGGTTGGTTGCGGACCTGGCGGTCGGGGTGAAGTGCAGGTCGGCGATGACCCCGGTCAGGCGCCGGTTGGCTTCTTCGGGCCAGGGTGCCTGGAGGTTGCCAGTGCGCAGGCCGGCCTCGACGTGGCCAATGGGCAACCGCCGGTTGAAGGCGGCGAGGGCGGCGATAAAACTGGTGGTGGTGTCGCCATGGACCAGCACGATGTCCGGTTGCAGACGCTCGTAGCTGGTGTCCAGATGGATCAGCAGTTGCTGCGACAAGCCGTTGAGGGTCTGGCCCTGGGTCATCACTTGCAGGTCCACATCGACCTCGAGCTCAAAGGCGTCGAGTACCTGTTTGAGCATTTCCCGATGCTGGCCGGTGGAACAGATGTGCAGCTCGATACCTGGCCAGTGCCTTAGAACCCGAGCCAGTGGTGCCATCTTGATCGCCTCAGGGCGTGTACCGAAAACCATCATGACCTTGAACGACATGGACCCCTCCCTGGGATTGTGAAAACCGGACCTGGCGTTGAGATCAAAGCAGTCAGGATCACTCTTGTCCAACCAGGAGTGCAGGCGCTGATAGCGCTCAGGTTCGCGGTTTAGCGGGAAAAGGGGGCTTGCATTGATCCCGGAGGCAGCAGGTTTCTCGGCGGAAAGAAAACACTGGGCGCAATGCAAGATGATGTTGCGCAGTTCGGCTGCCCGTTAAGAAGAGTTAGGCTGATTTAAGCCATTAAATTGACGCCAATACCATTTGTCGGGAGGCTTTTAATCAGGCTTAGAGGCTCGTGTCAAAATGACGTCGCGCGCTGCTAGAATGCGCGCCATGACTCACCCCGAGAGTGAGTGTGTTGATGACTGCCTGGTTCGTGGAGTGATGCTGTGGGTCGTGCTTTAGCGGTGTATGTAGTGGGGATGGCCCTGGTGCTGGCGTGTTTTGCCTGGGCAATGGTGACGCTCTACAGCTGAGCGCCGGCGGCGCTCGAGCTTTCCCGGGCAGTGTTCATCGGCCCTTCAATGTTGTTTGCCCAGGCCCATGAGCAGCAGGGCCTGGTCCAGTCATTCAGCCAGGGATTTACTGCCACCCAGGGTGGGCAGGGCTGCTGCAATCGCCCCAGCCAGGCCTCGTGCCGCGGGCAGATCCCGTTCGGCTGCCTGAGCCTGGAACCAGTTCAATACGGTTTCGCAGGCCGGATGCGCGGCGCCGCTGTCGCGTAGCCACAGGGCATAGACCCCGCCGGTCTTGAGCGCCTGGCCAAAGGGGATCAGCAGGCTGCCCCGGGCAATCGAGTCCTGGGCCAGGATCAGGTCCGTCATGGCCACCCCCAGCCCCCGGGCCGCGGCGTCCAGGGCCAGGTCGTCGAGGTTGAACAGCAGATGCTTGTAACTGTGGGGCGTCTGGTCGTCCTGGGCCTGCAGCCAGGCGGTCCATTCCTGGCGGCTGGTAGAACCGTGGATCAGCGCGTGCCCGGCCAGTTCCTCCAGGGAGCGCGGCGGCAATTGCCCGTCACTGAGCGTTGGGGCACACACCGGTACCAGGTATTCGTCGAACAGCGGGGTCAGCGGCCGCTCGTCCAGGCCTTCCGGCAGGTACAGCACATAGGCGTCGCAATCGCCGCCGGGGTCTACCGTGGCCCCGCCCACGGTCTCGATCGACAGGCACAGCCCGGGGTTGGCGGCGTAGAAACCGCTGAGCCGCGGCAGCAACCAGCGCACCGCCAGGGAGACAAAGATGCGGATGCGAAACGGCCGGTCCAGGGGCGCCGGGGCCAGGCGTTCCTGCAGGGAGCCGAGGGACCTCAGGACTTGGGTGGCCACCGTGCAGACATCGCGCCCCTGTTCGGTCAGCGAGACCCTTCGGCTGCTGCGCTCGAACAGGCTGACCCCATAGTGCTCCTCCAGTTGCTGGATCTGCCGGCTCACCGCGCTCTGGGTCAGGTGCAGGCGCGCCGCGGACTCGGTGAAGCTGTGGGTCTGGGCCACGCTGACCAGGGTCTGCAGGGCCTGCAACGAGGGCAGTCGAAGAGGGTTATCCATGCGTTTTCCGAATAGATGGATGAATTAATAACGTTCGAAATAAAGCCGTCATATCCATAGATTGTAGGCATGTGGCGCCGGGTTGAGTGTTCTGTTGAATGCTCCGGGCGCATGGATTGTGCAGGAGTGACAGGCTTTGAACAATGTATGTGGCTGGATCGCCCTGGCAGGGCAGACTTCCCAGCGGCCAACCCTCAAGGGCCTACAGAAAGCCGACTGGCTGATCATTGGCGGTGGCATCACCGGCCTCTCGGCGGCCCATGCCCTGGCGCGGATGTTGCCCCAGCAACGCATCGTCCTGATGGATCGCCAGCGGGCGGCCCAGGGGGCTTCGGCGCGCAACTCGGGGTTTGTGGTCAGCCATGAATTACCCGGCGCCGATGAGTTGCTGGGCCGGCCCGGCCACTCGGCCTATCAGCATGCCTGCGGCATCGGCATCGCTGCCGGTGAAGAGGTGCGCCGGCGCATTGACGAGTTGGGCATCGAGTGCGAGTTCGACGCTGGCGGCTATCACTTCGCCGTGCACCAGGGGCAGCACTTGCAGGACAGCGGCGCCCGAGTCGCTACCCTGAACGCTGCGGGCGCCCAGGCCCAGTACCTGGAAGGCGCGGCCTTGCAGCAGCGCCTGGGCAGCGGCTTCTACCAGCGGGCCATCCACTGCGCCGGTGGCAACGCGCTGCTGCAGCCGGCCAAATACGTCAAGGGCCTGCTGGAGCGCCTGCCGGAGCGGGTGGAGGTGTTCGAGAACAGCCCGGTGCAGGACCTGCAGCCTCTGCCGGGCCGGGGCTGGCGGGCGGTGACCGGGGAGGGCGAGATCCAGGCGCCCCAGGTGCTGGCCTGTGTCGGTGCCTTCCTACCCCGGCTCGGAGTCCGGCACAGCCGCACCTTCCCCCTGGAGCTGAGCGCCAGCATCACCCGGCCCCTGCAGGAAGATCACTGGCAGCGGCTGCTGGATGAGCAGGGCTGGGGCGTGCTCTCCACCTTGCCCGGGGCGGCCACGGTGCGCCTGTTGCCCGGGCGCCGCCTGCTGATGCGCAACACCGTCGAGTATCGCCAGCGCGATCTCGGCCCGGCGCAGTTGGCGGTGCGCCGCCAGGAACACCTGCGGGGCCTGCAAAAGCGCTTTCCCGGCATTACCGATACCGACCTGCAATACACCTGGACCGGGCACCTGAGCGGCACCCGTTCCGGCGAGCCGTACTTCAGCCGGGTCGCCGAAGGCCTGCACGCGGTGGCCGGCTGCAACGGCTCGGGGGTGGCGCGGGGCACCCTGTGGGGCAGGCTGCTGGTGGAAATGGCCGCCGGCTGCGACTCCTCGCTGCTGCGGGACGTGCTGTCCCAGGCCCGGCCCGGCTACCTGCCACCCCGACCGTTTTTCGACATTGGAGCAAGCTTGCGCATGGGCTGGGAAGTGCAGCGCGCGCGACATGAACGTTAACCGTCGCGGCGAATGAAACGCCGCAATAATAAGAGCACAGAGGGCGGCAACATGATCAATCGCACCACTACGGCACTGTTATCCCTGGCCTTGTGCGCCGCAAGCGTCCAGGCGGCCGAGACCGTGAGCATCGCCAACTGGAGCGGCTATATCGCTCCGGACACCCTGGCCCAGTTCACCCAGCGCACCGCAATTCAGACTACCTACGACGTGATCGACAGCAACGAGACCACCGAGGCCAAGCTGATGACCGGCGGCAGCGGCTATGACCTGGCCAGCCCGTCCAACCACTTTCTGCCGCGGCTGATCCAGGCCGGGGCGATCCAGCCCCTGGATCGCAGCAAGCTGCCCAACTGGAACAACCTCGATCCCAAGCTGATGAAGCTGCTGGAAACCAGCGACCCGGGCAATAGGTACGGCATTCCCTATATGTGGGTGACCGTGGGCATCGGCTACAACGTCGACAAGATCAAGGCGATCTTCGGCGACACCGATGTCACCCAGTCCTGGCAGCTGCTGTTCAAGCCGGAGAACATCCAGAAGCTCAAGCAGTGCGGCGTGGCCTTTCTCGACAACCCGACACAGATGGTGCCCATCACCCTCAATGCCCTGGGCCTGGACCCCCACAGCGAACAGCCGGCGGACCTGAAAAAGGCCGAAGCGGCGCTGCAGGCGATCCGCCCCTCGATCCTCTACTTCCACCAGGCCAAGTACGTCAGCGACCTGGCCAACGGCAACATCTGCGTGGCCGTGGGTTTCAGCGGCGACGTGCTGCAAGCCATGGCCACCGCGCAGCAGGCAAAAAACGGCGTGAACCTCGGCTACAGCATTCCCAGGGAAGGCTCCACCGTGGCCATGGACATGGTGGTGATTCCCAGGAACGCCCCGCACCTGGACAACGCCTACGCCTACCTGAACTACCTGCTGGACCCCAAGGTGATCGCCAACATCAGCAACTTCGTGCAGTACGCGAACGGCAATGCGGCGTCCTTGCCCTACATCGAACCGCAGTTGCGCAGCAACCCGGCGGCCTACCCGCCGCAGTCGGTGCTCGATACGCTGTTCCCGATCAAGACCATGACCCCGGCCGGCATGCGCCTGAGCACTCGCCTGTGGACCCGGGTCGTCAGCGGCACATGAGGAGCACGGCATGATTGCAAGTCAGCAACAACGCGGCCACGCCGTGGTGGTGGGGGCCGGGGTGGTGGGCCTGGCCAGCGCCCTGTGGCTGCAGCGCCTGGGCTGGCGGGTGACCCTGCTGGACCGCCAGCCGCCGGGCAGCGGCACTTCCTTCGGCAATGCCTGTACCTTCGCCACCTATGCCGTGGAGCCAGTGGCAACCCCCGGCATCTGGCGCCAGGCCCCGGGCATGCTGTTGCGGCGCGACAGCCCGCTGGCGATCCGCCCGGGTTACCTGCCACGGATCGCCCCCTGGCTATGGCGCTTTTTGCAAAGCTCCAGCGAGCCGCGGGTCAAGGCCATCAGCCATGACCTGCACAGCCTGCTCAAGCCCTGCATGGGCGCCTGGCAGGCGTTGTTCGACGATGCCGGGGCCAACGACCTGGTGCGCCATGACGGCTCGCTGTACATCTTCGAGGCCCACGAGCGGCAGAGCGCTATCGACATGCTGGCCTATCACCAGGGGTTCGAGGTACCCATGCGCCTGGTGCAAGGGCCGGAGCTACGGGCCATGGAGCCGGCCCTCAACGCCCGTGCGGCCCTGGCGCTGGAACTGCCCCAGGTCAGCCGCACCCTCGATCCCTTCGCATTGAGCCAGCGCTTGCTGCGGTGCTTCATCGAGCGCGGCGGAGTGTTTCGCCGCGATGAGTTGCAGGGGGTCGAGCGCAGCGCCCAGGACGGCGAGCGGGTGCTTGCCCGCCTCGGCAGTGGCGAGCAACTGCCCGCCGAACGCCTGGTGTTGTGCAGCGGCGCTTGGTCCCGCCGCCTGGCGCAGAGCCTGGGGGACGAGATTCCCCTGGACACCGAACGCGGTTATCACGTGCTGTTCGATCAGGCTGGCGGCTTGCTCAGCCGCCCGGTGTGCTGGGGCGCCGGCGGTTTCTACCTGACGCCCATGGCCCAAGGGCTGCGGGTGGCGGGCACGGTGGAGTTCGGCGGCCTCGACGCCGCGCCGGACCCGCGCCGCTATCACTACCTGTCCCGGGCGGCGCGACGCTTCCTGACCCTGCACCACGAACCGGTTTCCCGGTGGATGGGCTTTCGTCCCTCGCTGCCGGACAGCAAGCCGGTGCTCGGCCAGTCGCGGCTGCTGCCCCAGGTGCACTACAACTTCGGCCACGGTCACGTTGGCCTGACCCTGGCCGCCATCAGTGGGCAACTGGTGGCGGAACAGGCCAGTGGGCTGACCCCGAGCGTGAACCTGCAACCCTTCCTGGCGGGGCGTTTCCGCTAGTCACGCAGCCGCGGTGGTTATGGGGAAGGGAAACGGTCATGTTCATCTGCTACAACGGCTTTTTCCCTCGACAGACCTGCCCGGCGGCCGGAAAGGCGCCGGGGGACCTACGCTAGCCATGGACGCGCCCCTATGCGAAATGCACTTGTGCTGACCTCCCTGTTCCTGTGTGCCGGCGCAGCTTGCGCCGAAGACCCCGCCTCGGTACTGGGCCATGGCTTTGGTTCCCTGGGCTGCATCGACCTCAAGGACCCCGACAGCAAGGCCACCTGCGGCGCCCGCGCCCTGTCCAACGGCACCGGTTGCCACGGCCTGTCCAGCCAGGGCATGCGCGACAAATGCCTGGATGAAGCGCTGTACCCGCAAAGCAGCGCGAGCCGCACCCGTACTGCGAAGACGGCCCAACCAACGGCCCCGGTGCCCGCCCTGTCCAGCCAGCGCCTTGTCCAACCGCCTGCGCCCTTGTTGACGGAGGGCGAGGCGAAGCGGTTGGAAGAGGTGTTGGGGGTCAATGGTTCCAGGCGCTGAGCTTGGCTATTGCACCACGGGCTTTTATGCTCCCGGTCCGGTGAATGCACTGACCGGCAGCGGGCTTGAGCATTGATGCCTGCTGATGCAGCGAACAAGGGCTCGCCTGTTATCCCTGGTGAGGATGCGGTGCGCTGGAGGAGGTGACTCAATGGCCGGGCCGACTGTCAGGGTGCTTTTACCGCGCCAGATCGATGGCTTGCTCGAAAACCGGGTGCTGGCCTGTCTGGCCGCAATTGCGGATCAACCCTGGGCCGGTACGAGCTCGTTCTTCATTGGCGGTAGCCCCATGCTGTTTGGGATGGGGGCCGAATATCCAGGGGAACTGGCGGAATATGCCGGGCTGGCCGGGCAACTGGGATGGCTCCCTGAAGACATTCTGAGCCTGGCGGCCATGGATAAAGACCAGACGGATCATCAACGCCTAGGGCAGGCGGCGCTGACCTTGGCCCGTCACCTGGATGGCGTACTGGCCTTCGGCGCCAGCATCCATGCCTACACCCGGGACAGCGAATTTCTGGCGGGGCTGGCGATCATCGAGCATGAGGGCGAGAGCATTTTCAGCGCTGCGGACTTTGCGGCATGGTTGGGCCACCGGGATTTTCGGCTGGTGAAATAATCCACGGCTACACGCCCGCACTGCCGCCCACCCACTACCTTGCGTAGGCGCTGGCTTGCCAGCCAAGGCGTTCGGGAGATCGCTTTCGCCGGCAAGGGAGGGTCAGGCTTGCTGGCGGTGCTCGGCGGCGTGCAGGCCCAGGTAGAAGGTCAGGTTGTCGTCGCTGATGCCCAGGGCGCCGAGAATCTGTGCCATGAAACTCACTGGAGCGCTGCCCGGGGCGGTGATCACGCGCTGGTCCGCTACCGCATGGGGCACATCCTGGTAGTGCGCGGCGCCGGCATAACCCACCGCCAGCAGGTTGTCCGCCGAATTGGAGGTGTGCTTGAGCTGGTCCAGCACCCCGGCCCTGGCCAGTTCGCGGGTGCCGTCGCAGATGCCGGCGAGGACCAGCTTGCGTTCCTTGGCCGCGCGTAGCAGTTCGCGGATATCCGGCGCCTGGGGGCTTTGCCAGACCGTCCCGCCGCAGACCATCAAGAGGTCCACCTCATCCAGACGAATATCTTCCAACGCCAGGTCCGGGGTCACCCGCAGGCCGCCCATGGAGGTCACGATGGCACCCTTGGGGGAAGCGTAACGGCAGTCGAAGCCATAGTAGCCACGGCCGGTGGCGTTGATCAGGGCGGTTTCCCAGTCGGCGAAATTGTCGCAGACAAGGGTAATGGCGCGGGTCATGGGCAGCTGTCCTTGCTGAGGCGAATGAGTATTGGAGGGCGCGCAGAATAGCCCGATTTCAGCGACTGAATGGAACATCTTGTTGTGGAGCAAGGGAGGGGGCTGCTGTCGGCGGTGTGTTTCTGCCCCGAGCAACAGTGCTTGGTGGGATAAGCCTATTTATCGAAAACCTTCTGTGCTCGGGCCGAGTTGAAGCGCAACCTGGCGCCGGCTCAACTAATTTTTCGCCGGCTATTTACATCCAGGCCGTCATTGCCCATTATCCGGGCCGTCTAAGTTTCGCTGCTGACCAGACAATTCCAGCCACCAAAAGGGTGGTTGTTTTGTTGCGTCCAAGAAAAGCAGTTGAAAAATGACCAAGACTCCTCTGAAAAGAATTCAGCACAAGCTCGCCCGTTCCGGGGTGGCCATCGAACGCCTGAATTCCAATTCCCTCTCTATCTCGTCCACCAATGACGCCGGCCTCAAGGTGGATCTGCTGCTGCCCGACAGTTTTGCCATCGAAGAGAAAGCCATCCTGCAACTGATGGATTTCGCCAAGGTCGCCCACCCCCATGGCGGCGAAGTGAAGTGCGCCTGCGCCACGCCGGATTTCCATACCGGCAGCCCGATTCCGGTGGGTAGCGTGATCGTCACCAGCCACGACATGGTGGTGCCGCAAGCCATCGGCACCGACATCAATTGCGGCATGCGCCTGCACAAGCTGGGGCTGAACTACGAGCAGTTCATGGCGCAAAAGGCCAAGTGGACCGCCCTGGTGCGTGGCGATCTGCTGGAAGGCACGCGCAATATTCCCACCAGCCCCACGGCCATGAGCGCGCTGTTTGCTTCGGGGCTGGGGGATTTCTGGGCTCAGGTACAGCAACAGGACCCGATCGGGCTGTTTGCCGGGGCGGATTTCGCCCAGTTGCAGCGTGAGCTTTCGGGCCTGCATGAGTCGTCCTTTGCCCGTGGCAGCGCCGACTATGCACCGGAGGCCCTGCAGGACCTTTCGCGCAAGATCCTTCGCGACCCGGGCCTGGGTTCCCTGGGAGGTGGTAATCACTTTGTCGAGATCCAGGTGGTCACCGAACTGGTGGATCGCCAGGCCTGTTTCGCCCAGGGCCTGTCCGTGGGGCAGGTGGTGATGATGATCCACACCGGCTCTCGCGACGTGGGCTTCTATGTAGGCCGACGCTGGATGGACAAGGCCAAGGCCCTGTGGCCGGCCGGGATCAAGCATCCCGATTCGAAGATATTCGCCCTGTTTGGCGAGATGGCCGATGAGTACCTGCTGGCCATGCACAGCGCCGCGCACTACGCCGACGCCAACCGCGCACTGATCGCCGAAATGGTGCGCCAGCGCACTCGGCAGGTGTTCGGCGCGGGCATCGAAGCGCCGCTGATTGTCGATGTACCGCACAACATCGTACTGCGCGAGGAAGGCGGCAACGTCCACCGCAAAGGCGCCACACCGGCCTACGCCGGGCAGCCGCTGCTGATTCCGGGGAGCATGGGGCATGACTCCTACCTGCTCACCGGGCTGGGCAACGATCGCTGGTTGCGCTCGGCCAGCCACGGCGCCGGACGCTCCATGTCGCGCAGCGAGGTGGTGTTCAAGGCCAAGAAGGACAAGGCCTTCCTCGGCCTGCAGGGCGTGGAGTGCATCACCACCAAGGAAGAGCGGATGATCGAAGAAGCACCGGGGGCCTACAAGGAAATTGGCCAGGTGATCCAGTCCCAGGTGGAAGAGGGAACGGTGTCGGTGATTGCGCGGTTTTCGCCGATCCTGACGTTCAAGGCGTAAGCACGAGGGGGCTGTGGGGGTGGGATGGTTTCGGGTTTGCCGTGCAACTGGACGGCCGATCCATGGTCGCTCCCGGCCCGATCGTTCTGACCCCCCTGTCATGTTCCGTGCTCCCCATGGCACACTCCTGCGGAATTTATTCCGTTATTTGATATTTAATTCCGTTGTAGCGGAATTATTGCTGTGTGACCCAGGCCGCCTTTGTTTTTCCGAGGGTGGTCTTGTCTGCTCAGCCTTCAACCAGGAGAACCTCTCATGAGCATCACCCGTTACGGCACCGGTAGCACCGCAGGCGGTGGCCAGCCGCGTCCTTTCGCTCGCGCGGTCGAGGCCGATGGTTGGCTGCATGTGTCCGGCCAGGTGCCGGCGCTGGATGGCGAGATCATTCACGGTGGGATCGTCGAGCAGACGCATCAGACGCTGCGCAATCTGGTGGCCATTCTCGAAGAGGCCGGGTATGGCCTGGAGGATGTGGTGCGGGTTGGCGTGTGGCTGGAGGACCCGCGGGATTTCTGGAGTTTCAACAAGGTGTTCGGTGAGTACTTCAAGCCCGAACACGCGCCGGCCCGGGCCTGTGTGCAGGCCAGCATGATGGTGGATTGCAAGGTCGAGATCGATTGCGTGGCCTACAAGAAGAAAGCCTGATGGCTATGGCCTGTAGAAGCTGGCTTGCCAGCGAAGGCGCCCCTGAGGGTGGCACAAGGCTTGAAGGCCTCTTCGCCGGCAAGCCGGCTCCTACGGGTCGATAGAGGGGGCGCAGTTAGATGAGCGAAGACAACATCAAGCGTCGGGCCAAGGGCCTGGATCGGGCGTTCGATATTCTCGATTTCCTCAAGGAGGTCGGCCAGCCGTTGCGGCCCAACGATATCGCCAAGGGCATTGGCGGCCCCAAGTCCACGGTCTATGAGTTGGTGGCTTCCCTGCTGGAACGACGGGTACTGGAACCGGTGGGCCAGGAGGGGCATGTGTACCTGGGCCGCCAGTTGTACTTTCTCGGCCAGGCCCATTTGCGTCATTTCGACCTGAGCCGCGAGGCCGATCAGGCCTTGCAGGAAATCGTCCGCCAGACCCAGGAAACCGCGCAGATGTGCCTGCTCAACGGGCGCAAATACACGGTGGCGCTGATGAAGGAGGGCGAGCGGCACTTCCGCATTTCCTCGAACATCGGCGAGAACGCGCCGATTCCCTGGACCGCTTCCGGGCGGTTGCTATTGGGGCATTTGAGCGATGGGCAGATTGTCGACCTGATCGATGAACGGGACTTCGTTCTGCCCGACGGTGAGCGTCTGCCCTTGGAGACGTTTCTCAAGCAAATCCGCCAGGCCACCGAGGATGGGTTCTTTTCCTTCGACAGCGTGGCCGACACCTTTACCCATTGTTTTGCCGCACCGGTGCGCGATGAGCACGGCGTGTGCATCTGCACGCTCTGCATCGTCGCGCCCAGGGCCGATGCCCAGCGCAATTACCAGCAATATCGCCGGGTGCTGATCGACAGTGCCAACCGTCTGGCCCGGCGTATCAACGATTGATGACTGTTTCGCGGCTGTGCGCAGCTGCCTTGATAAGGAGTGCCAAGATGTCTTCCGTATTGAACCTGCCACTGGTGGAAAAGGGCGCCGCTGCTGCCGGCGCGAGTCTGCTGAGTGACGTCAGCCTGCCGGCCCTGGTGCTGCACCGCGAGGCGCTGGAGCACAACATTCGCTGGATGCAGAAGTTTGTCAGCGACAGCGGCGCCGAGCTGGCGCCCCACGGCAAGACCAGCATGATGCCCGCGCTGTTTCAGCGGCAGTTGGACGCTGGCGCCTGGGGCATCACCCTGGCCACTGCGGTACAGACTCGCGCTGCCTATGCCCATGGCGCGCGCCGGGTGTTGATGGCCAACCAGTTGGTGGGGGCGCCGAACATGGCGCTGATCGCCGAGCTGCTGGCGGACCCGGATTTCGATTTCTATTGCATGGTCGATCACCCGGACAGCGTCGCCGACCTCGGGCCGTTTTTCGCCCAGCGTGGGGTCACGCTCAAGGTGATGATCGAGTACGGCGTGGTCGGTGGGCGTTGCGGTTGCCGCACCGAGCAAGAGGTGCTGGCCCTGGCCAAGGCGATCCAGGCGCAGCCGGCCCTGGCGCTGTGCGGTATCGAAGGTTATGAAGGGGTGATCCATGGCGATCAGGCCATCAGCGGCATCCGCCAGTTCGCCGACTCCCTGGTGCGCCTGGCGGTGGACCTGCACAACGACGGGCTGTTCGCCATCGAGCGGCCGATTATCACTGCCTCGGGGTCAGCCTGGTATGACCTGATTGCCGAATCCTTCGAGACCCACAACGCCAAGGGTCGCTTCCTCAGTGTGCTGCGTCCGGGCAGTTACGTGGCTCATGACCATGGCATCTATAAAGAGGCGCAGTGCTGCGTGCTGGATCGCCGCGCCGACCTGGAGGAGGGCCTGCGCCCGGCCATGGAGGTCTGGGCCCATGTGCAGTCGCTGCCGGAGCCGGGCTTTGCCGTGGTGGCCCTGGGCAAGCGCGATGTGGCCTATGACGCCGGCTTGCCGGTGCCGCTGCGGCGTTATCGCGCCGGGGCCCAGGCCAGTGCCGGGGATGACGTGGGGGCGTGCAAGGTCACTGCGGTGATGGACCAGCATGCGTTTCTCACGGTGGCGCCGGGAGTGGAGCTGCGCATTGGCGACATCATTTCCTTCGGTACTTCGCACCCCTGCCTGACCTTCGACAAATGGCGCACCGGGTTGCTGGTGGATGAGCGCCTGCAGGTGATCGAGAACCTGGAAACCTGTTTCTGATCGCCGGAGCCGGGGATATGCAGGGTCTGCAGGAGCCGGCTCGCCGGCGAAGAGGCCTTTGGATGAGGTGCAGGCCTTGCGGGCGCCTTCGCTGGCAAGCCAGCTCCTACGGGGCAGGAGGTATGCAGGTTTTGTAGGAGCCGGCTTGCCGGCGAAGAGGCCTCTGGATGGTGCGCAGGCCGTGCGGACGCCTTCGCTGGCAAGCCAGCTCCTACCCGGTGGAATGTGCTTTGAGGGGAGGTCAGGAACATGGACAGGAAGAAACGCATCGCGGCCATCGGCGAATGCATGATCGAGCTGCAGCAGCATCATGACGGCAGCCTGCAACAGAGCTTTGGCGGCGACACCCTGAACGCCGCGGTGTACCTAGCGCGGGAAATGGGCGAGGCCGGGCGGGTGGATTACGTCACCGCCCTGGGCGATGACAGCTTCAGTGATGCCATGTGCCAGGGGTGGGCGGCGGAGGGCATCGGCCTGGAGCGGGTGCAGCGCTTGCCGGGGCGCCTGCCTGGGCTGTATTGCATCCAGACTGACGCCCGGGGCGAGCGGCGCTTTCTCTACTGGCGCAACGAGGCGGCAGTGCGCGACTGCTTCACCACGGCGGCGGCCGGGCCGATTCTCGAAGCGCTGAAGCATTACGATGTGCTGTATTTCAGCGGCATCACCCTGGCGGTGCTGGGGGAGGTGGGGCGCGGGAAGTTGTTGCGGACCCTGGCCGAGGCGCGCCAGCGCCAGGCGCTGATAGTCTTCGACAACAACTACCGGCCGCGCCTGTGGGTGTCGGTCGAACAGGCCCGGGCGGCGTACCGTGAAGTATTGCCCCAGGTGGATCTGGCATTGCTGACCCTGGAGGATGAGCAAGCGCTGTTTGCCTATCCGGATGCCGAAGCGGTGTTCGCGGCGTACCAGGGCACTCCGGAAGTGGTGCTCAAGCGGGGCGCCGAGCCCTGCCTGATTCGCGTGGCGGGTGGTGCTTTCGAGGTGCCGGCCCAGCGGGTGGAGCAGGTAGTGGACACCACGGCGGCCGGGGATTCGTTCAGCGCAGCCTATCTGGCCCGGCGCCTGCTGGGCGGTAGCCCGGTGCAAGCGGCAGAGGCCGGGCACCGCCTGGCGAGCCAGGTCATCCAGCATCCCGGCGCCCTGATACCCCGCCATTGAACCGGGCGTTGACCTTGCGGGCACCTTCGCTGGCAAGCCAGCTCCTATAGGGCAGGGAGAGGTTGTAGGAGCCGGCTTGCCGGCGAAGAGGCCATTGAACCGTGCGTTGACCTTGCGGGCGCCTTCGCTGGCAAGCCAGCTCCTACAGGGCTCGGGGTCAGTCGCGGAAGAAGACCTGCACCAGGTGATAGCCGAACTTGCTCTTGATCGGGCCATGCACGGTGCGCAGGGGCTTCTTGAAAATGACCTGGTCGATGGCACCGACCATCTGCCCCGGGCGCACTTCCCCCAGGTCGCCGCCGCGCTTGCCGGACGGGCAGGTGGAGTATTTCTTCGCCAGTACGTCGAAGGCTTCACCCTTGGCGATGCGCTGCTTGAGCTGTTCAGCCTCTTCGGCGGTTTTCACCAGGATGTGGCGGGCTTGGGCTTTCATGGGCGGGTGACCTTGTAGCGGGAAATCGGCGGCCGCGGATTATGCCTGAATTCAGGACGCGCGGCCGATCATCTGACGAATCTTCTGGGCCATTTCCTCAATGGAAAACGGCTTGGCCATCAGGTCCATGCCCGGCTCCAGGAAGCCCTGGCGCTCGGCCGCCTTTTCCGCGTAGCCGGTCATGAACAGCACCTTGAGCCCGGGCCGCTGCTGGCGGGCGATCTCCGCCAGTTGCCGGCCATTCATGCCCGGCAGGCCGACATCGGTCACCAGCAGGTCGACGCGCATCGGCGATTCCAGCAAGGGCAGGGCGCTGCGCGCATCTTCGGCCTCGAAGGCGCGGTAGCCCAGTTCGGCGAGGACATTGAGCACCAGCATGCGCACTGCCGGGTCGTCTTCCACCACCACCACGGTTTCCCCGGCGATGGCCTGGGGCGCCTGGTTGAGGGTGGCGGGTTCGGCGCTGTCCAGTGGTGCGGCGAACAGCCTCGGCAGGTACAGGCGCACGCAGGTGCCCTGGTCCGGTTCGCTGCTGATGGTCACGTGGCCGCCGGACTGCTGGGCGAAGCCGTAGATCATCGACAGCCCCAGGCCCGTGCCCTGGCCGATGGGCTTGGTGGTGAAGAACGGGTCGAAGGCCTTGGCCAGGATCCGCGGGCTCATGCCGGCGCCGTTGTCGCTGACGCCGAGCATCACGTAGTCGCCGGCCTTGACCGGTTCCAGGGTGCTGATGTCGCTGCCGTCGAGGTAGCTGTTGGCGGTTTCGATCAGCAGCCTGCCGCCGTCGGGCATGGCGTCGCGGGCGTTGATCACCAGGTTGAGCAGGGCATTTTCCAACTGGCTGGCGTCGGTGTTCACCGGCCACACACCGTCCGCCAATTGCATCTGCAGCTCGATGTGCTCGCCCTTGGTGTGGTTGAACAGCTCTTGCAGCGAGCGCACCAGCTGGTTGGGGTCCAGGGGCTGGCGGTCCAGGGACTGGCGCCGGGAGAACGCCAGCAGGCGGTGGGTCAGGGACGCCGCGCGTTTGGCCGAGGACATGGCCGCTTCGGTGAAGCGGCCGATCTCGGCGCCGCGGCCGTTGTCGATATAGCGCTGCATCAGGTCCAGGCTGCCGATGATGCCGGTGAGCATGTTGTTGAAGTCGTGGGCGATGCCGCCGGTGAGCTGGCCCACGGCTTCCATCTTCTGCGCATGGCGCAGGGCATCTTCGGCGCGTTCGCGCTCGAACATTTCGTTCTGCAGGCGCTGGTTGGCAGTGGCCAGGGCCTCGGTCCGCTGGTTGACCCGTTCCTCCAGGGTTTCGTTGAGATTGCGCAGGGCTTCTTCGGTCTGCCGGCGCTCGGTTTCGTCGATGACAAAGATGTAGAAACCATTGATCGCGCCGTCGGCGCCGTAACGCGGCAGGTACTTCATCAGGGCATGGCGCGGCCGGCCGTCGCGGTGCGGCGAGTTGGCCTCGAAGCTGCACGGCTTGCCGGCCAGTGCGGCCTTGATGTTCTCGGCGCGAGTGGCGTAGATCTCGTCGCCCACCACTTCGCGGATGCTCTTGCCGTACAGCTCTTGCGGGGTCAGGCCGTACCAGTCCAGGTAGGCGCTGTTGTTCAGGCGAAAGCGTTCCTCGTGGTCGACATAGCCGATCAGCACGGGCATGGCATTGATGATCAGTTGCAGCTCGGTCTGGCTCTGGCGCAGCGCCTGTTCCATCTGCTTGCGTTCGGTGAGGTCCAGGGCCGCGCCGAGAAAACGCGTCGGCCGGCCATGGTGGTCCTTGTAGCAGCGGCCTCGGGCGAACACCCAGCGCAGCTGGCCGTCGGCCAGTTGCAGGCGGTACTCCTCGGCGTATTCGGTGCCGTGGGTGATGCAATGCTTGATGCCCCGGGCCACCATGCCGCGGTCCTCCGGGTGCACGCCCTTGAGGTATTCGCTGATGGGCAGTTGCCGGGACTGCTGCGGATCGACGCTGTGCAACTGGGCGAAATGCGCGTCGGCGATGAAGCGGTCTTCGCCGATGTCCCAATCCCAGGTGCCCACCGCGTCGGTGGCGGCCAGGGCCAGTTGCAGGCGCTCTTCGGTCTCGTGCTGGGCGCGCAGGCTGTCGTCGGAGCGCTGCTGCAGTTCCAGGGCGATGCGCCGGCGCTCGTTGGTCTCGATGGCGGTGACCAGGATTCCGGCGACGTCGCCGCGTTCGTTGCGGATCGGGCTGTAGGTCAGGTCCAGCCACAGGTCGTATTCGCTGCCGTTGGTGCGTTGCAGGCTGAAGCGCTGTTCGCTGAAGGTGCGCACCTGGCCGTTGAGCACGGCGCGGTAGATCGGGTCGGTGAAGTCCATCAGTTCCGGCCAGGTCAGGTGCGCCGGGTGGCCGAAGGCACTGGGGTGCTTGTTGCCCGCCAGCAGGGCGAAGCCGTCGTTGTAGATCTGCGTCAGCTCGGCGCCCCACAGCAGCAGCATCGGCATCGGCGAATGGATCACGATGTCCACGGCGGTGCGCAGGCTCTGGGGCCAGTGGCCGGATTCTCCGAGGGGAGTGGCCGACCAGTCCAGGCGGGCAATCAGGTTGGCGGCTTCGCTGCCGGAGTGGGGGCCATTCATGTCGAAGGTGTCCTGGGTGGTGCGGTATTACGCGGCGACGCCACAGGCTCGCGCACTCGAAAAGTCGCATGGACATGCGGTGCATATTCAAACGGATGGATTGTAGGCGTTTTCGGCGCGCACATTTTCACCCGCTTTTGCGGCGGATGACCAGTCTAGAGGGGCTGAACGGTTATCAGAGTGATGCGTTGGGGATGCGGTAGCCCGTAGGAGCCGGCTTGCCAGCGAAGTGGCCATTGCCTAGCGCGCCGACCTGGGCGACGCCTTCGCCGGCAAGCCGGCTCCTGCAAGGAGCGGGGTCAGCTGCGCAGTTCCTCGCGGTCGCGAAACTGCTCCAGGGCCTCGGGGTTGGCCAGGGCGTCGGTGTTCTTCACCGGCAGGCCGTGCACCACGTTGCGTACCGCCAGTTCGACGATCTTGCCGCTGATGGTGCGGGGAATGTCCGTGACCGCGAGGATCTTCGCCGGCACATGGCGCGGCGTGGTGTTGCTGCGAATCACCTGGCGAATGTGTTCCTGCAAGGCTTCATCGAGCTCCACGCCGTCTTGCAGGCGCACGAACAGCACCACCCGCACGTCCTGCTCCCAGCTCTGGCCGATGGCCAGGCTTTCCAGGACCTGCTCCAGCTTTTCCACCTGGCGGTAGATTTCCGCGGTGCCGATACGCACCCCGCCGGGGTTGAGCACGGCGTCCGAACGCCCATGGATCAGCCAGCCACCCTCGGCCAGTTGTTCGGCGTAGTCGCCCTGGGCCCAGACGCCGGGAAACAGGCTGAAGTACGAGGCCTTGAGCTTGCTCTGGTCCGGGTCGTGCCACAGGCCCACGGGAATGCTGGGGAAGTGCCGGGTGCACACCAGCTCGCCTTTCTCGCCGATCACCGGCTGGCACTGGTCGTTCCACACTTCGATGGCCATGCCCAGGCCCTTGCCTTGCATCTCGCCGCGGCGCACCGGTTGTATCGGATTGCCGGCGACGAAGCAGGCGACGATATCGGTGCCGCCGGACATCGAGGCCAGGCACAGCTCGCTCTTGATCTCGCGGTACACGTAGTCGTAGCTCTGCGGCGACAGCGGCGAGCCGGTGCAGAGCAGGGTCTTCAGGCTCTCCAGGCGGTGGCTCTGGCGCGGCCGGCTGCCGGCCTTTTCCAGAGCCGCCAGGTACTTGGGGCTGGTGCCGAAGACGCTGATGGCTTCGCGGTCGATCAGGTCCATCAGGTGCTCGTTGCCGGGATGGAACGGCGAGCCATCGTAGAGCACCAGGCTGGCCCCGGTGGCCAGGGCCGAGACCAGCCAGTTCCACATCATCCAGCCGCAGGTGGTGTAGTAGAACAGGCGCTCGCCGGGGCCCAGGTCGGCGTGCAGGCCGTGCTCCTTGAGGTGTTGCAGCAGCACCCCGCCGGTGCCGTGGACGATGCACTTGGGCACCCCGGTGGTGCCGCTGGAATAGAGGATGTACAGCGGATGGGCGAAGGGCACCGGGGTGAATTCGGGCTCGCCGCCGGGGCGGTAGAAGTCGTCCCACAGGCTGACGCTGGCGGGGGTGCGGTAGTCCTCGGCCCGGGCCTGCGAGCGGGCGTAGGGCACGATCAGCAACTGCTCCAGGGACGGCAGGCGCTCGAGGATCTGGTTGACCTTGGCCGTCTGGTCGATGTCCTTGCCGGCGTAGCGGTAGCCGGCGCAGGTGATCAGCACCTTGGGCTCGATCTGGCCGAAGCGGTCGACCACCCCCTGGGTGCCGAAATCCGGCGAGCAGCTGGACCACACGGCCCCGAGGCTGGTGCTGGCGAGCATGCCCACCAGGGTCTGCCAGGTGTTGGGCATGCAAGCGGCAACCCGGTCACCGAGGCCGACTCCAGCGTCCCGCAGGCTGCGTTGCAGGCCGGCCACCTGGGCCGCCAGTTCGGCGTGGGTCAATTGTTCGCGCTGGCCGTTTTCGTTGATCGCCACCACCGCGACGCTGTCATCCCGACGCTTGAGCAGGTGCTCGGCGAAGTTCAGGGTGGCGCCGGGAAACCACTGCGCGCTGGGCATCTGCGGCCCTTCGCGCAGCACGCATTCAGCAGGCTGGTGGAAGCTGACCTCGAAGAAGTCGACGATCGCCTGCCAGAAGCTTTCTCGCTGGTCGATGCTCCACTGGTGCAGGGCGGGGTAGTCGTGAAGATTCAGGCCGTGGCGCTGATTGACGAAGCGGCGAAAGGCATCCATCCGCGTCTTGCCGATGCGCTCGGCGCTGGGTTGCCAGAGTAGGTCGGACATGCAAGGCCTCGTGTTCTTATTGTTGTTTTTTTGGGGGGCTGTTCGCTGGCAAGCCAGCTCCTACGCGGGCCAGCACAGCCGTGTAGGAGCCGGCTTGCCGGCGAAGACGTCAGCCAGAGACGCGCGTCATTGCGCCAGCCACCCGCCATCGATGTTCCACGCCGCACCACGCACCTGGGCGCCGGCTTCGCTGCACAAAAATAGCACCAGTTCCCCCAGTTGCGACGGGGTGACGAACGCCAGGGACGGTTGCTTTTCCGCCAGCAGATCATGCTGGGCCTGTTGCGGGTCGGTGCCGGCCGCGACGCGATCATCGATCTGCTTCTGCACCAGCGGGGTCAGCACCCAGCCCGGGCAGATGGCGTTGCAGGTGACGTTGCTGGTGGCGGTTTCCAGGCCTACCACCTTGGTCAGGCCGATCACCCCGTGCTTGGCCGCCACATAGGCGGCCTTGCCCACCGAGCCCACCTGGCCGTGCACCGAGGCGATGTTGACGATCCGCCCCCAGCCCTTGGCGCGCATCCCCGGCAGCCCCAGGCGGGTGCTGTGGAACACCGACGACAGGTTGATGGCGATGATCGAATCCCAGCGCTCCACGGGGAACTCCTCCACCGCCGCCACATGCTGGATGCCGGCGTTGTTGACCAGGATGTCGACGCCGCCGAACTCCCGTTCGGCGTAGGCGAACATCTCGGCGATCTGCGCAGGGTCGCTGACGTCCGCCGGGTGATGGCCGACCTGGCCGCCGAATTGTGCGACCTCGGCGATCGCCTTCGAGGCATCGCCAAAGCCGTTGAGAATCAGCTTGGCCCCGGCCTTGGCCAGCACCAGGGCGATGCCCAGGCCGATGCCGCTGGTGGAGCCGGTGACCAGTGCGGTCTTGCCAGAAAGAGTGGTCATGAATACCTCACACAATGCCGGTGGCGTAGAAAGTGGCGATGACGACGAAGACCGCCAGGGTCTTGATCAGGGTAATGCAGAAAATGTCCTTGTAGGCCTCGCGATGGGTCAGCCCGGTGACCGCCAGCAGGGTGATCACCGCGCCGTTGTGGGGCAGGGTGTCCATGCCGCCGCTGGCCATGGCGGCCACCCGGTGCAGCACTTCCAGGGGAATGTTGGCAGCGTGGGCGGCGCTGATGAAACTTTCGGACATGGCCGCCAGGGCGATGCTCATGCCGCCCGAGGCCGAACCTGTGATGCCCGCCAGCAGGGTCACGGTAATGGCTTCGTTGACCAGCGGGTTGGGGATGCTTTTGAGCCAGTCGGCCAGCACCAGGAAGCCTGGCAGGGAAGCGATCACCGCACCGAAGCCGTATTCCGAGGCGGTGTTCATGGCCGCCAGCAGGGCGCCGCTGACCGCGCTCTTGCTGCCCTCGGCGAGCTTGCTGCGAATCGCCGAGAAACCGAACACCAGCACCATCAGGATGCCTACCAGCAACGCCGCCTGCACCGCCCAGATGGCGGTCAGCTTGGCGATTTCGCTGGTTACCGGCGCCGCCATGCCCGGCAGGCTGAGGCTGTGGGTCTTGCCGTACCACTGGGGAATCCAGTGGGTGAACAGCAGGTTCATGATGCCCACCAGCAGCAACGGCGACAGCGCCAGCCAGGGGTTGGGCAGTTCCAGGTCTTCGGCGGTTTCCGGCTCGTTGCGCAGCTCGGTGCCGTAGCCTTCACCGGCCTTTTGCGCCTTGTTGCGCTGGCGCTGGAGGAACAGCATGCCCGCGCAGAACACAAAGATGGTGCCGATCACCCCCAGCCAGGGCGCGGCCCAGGCGGTGGTATTGAAGAAGGTGCTGGGGATGATGTTCTGGATCTGCGGGGTGCCGGGCAGGGCGTCCATGGTGAAGGAAAACGCCCCCAGGGCGATGGTCGCCGGGATCAGGCGCTTGGGGATGTTGCTCTGGCGGAACATCTCGGCGGCAAAGGGGTAGACCGCGAACACCACCACGAACAGCGAGACCCCGCCGTAGGTCAGCAGCGCGCAGACCAGTACGATCACCAGCATGGCCTGGCGGGTGCCCAGCAGGCGGATGGCGGCCGCGACGATGGAGCGGGAAAAGCCCGACAGCTCGATCAGCTTGCCGAACACCGCGCCCAGCAGGAACACCGGGAAATACAACTTGATGAAGCCGACCATCTTCTCCATGAACACGCCGGTGAAGGCGGGCGCCACGGCGGACGGGTCGGTGAGCAGCACCGCGCCGAGGGCGGCGATGGGGGCAAAGAGGATGACGCTGTAGCCACGGTAGGCAGCGAGCATCAGCAGCGCCAGGGCTGCCAAGGCAATGATCACACTCATGGTGTGTCTCTCCAGGATTGTTATTGTTGTCGGGTGTTGCGTGTGGAGAGCGTTATAGCGAGAACTGTGCCATAAACATAACTTATTGAAATATATGAATATTTTTACTTTTCTGGGAGCGGGCTGGCGTTGATTGTCTCTGTTTGGAGAATTTTTTTGGTTTGTCGGCTTCTTCGCTGGCAAGCCAGCTCCTACAGAAAGTGTGCAAGCCTTTGTAGAAGCTGGCTTGCCAGCGAAAAGCGCGCAGTGCGCGGTAGGTTCTTCAAACTGAGATTTGTGTCTCTTTATTGAGACTCGACAATCCCCAGGGCTGCCATCTTCTTGTACAGCGTGGAGCGCCCCAGCCCCAGGCGCCGGGCCGCTTCGTCCACCTTGCCGGCACATTGGGTCAGGGTGGCGCCGATCAGTTGCCGGTCGAAACGCTCTCGGGCCGCGGCGAAGGTTTCCTGGTTTGGCGAATCGCCTGGCACCAGGGCTTCGTTACGCTGCACCGGGCTGAAGCTGCCAATCGCCGCGCGAATATCCGAGGCGTTGAGTATCAGGTCGTCGCTGAGCAGCGCCGCTCGTTCCAGCACGTTGCGCAACTCGCGGATGTTCCCCGGCCAGGCATGTTGCGCCAGCAGGGCCAGGGCATCGCGGTCCAGTTCATGCTGGCTGCGCAGTTCTTCGAGAATCCCTTCGCTCAGGGCTGGCAGGTCGTCCAGGCGTTCGCGCAAGGCTGGCACCTGGATCGGCAGCACATTCAGCCGGTAGTACAGGTCGGCGCGAAACTCGCCGCGCTTGATCGCCGCCTCAAGGTCTGTGGAGGTGGCGGCGATGATTCGCACATCGCTGTGGATCACCTCGTTGGAGCCCACCGGCTCGAACTCTTTTTCCTGCAGCACCCGCAGCAGCTTGCTCTGCAGGGGCAGCGGCATGTCGCCGATTTCATCGAGGAACAGGCTGCCGCCCTGGGCGATCTGCAACTTGCCCGGGCGGCCCTTGCGGTCGGCGCCGGTAAAGGCACCGGGGGCGGTACCAAAGAATTCCGCCTCCAGCAGGGCCTCGGGAATGGCCGCGCTGTTGATGCTGACAAAGGGCTTGTGCGCTCGTGGCGAGGCGGCGTGGATGGCCTGGGCCAGCAGCTCCTTGCCGGTGCCGGTTTCGCCTTGCAGCAGGATCGGCGACTCGGCGCTGGCCCCGCGCCGGGCGCGGCGCTTGACCTCCAGGCTGGCGGCACTGGTGCCGATGAAGTGAGCGAAGTTGTACTTGGTCTGCCGGGCCCGCAGCAGGGAGCGGGTAGAGGCCAGTTCTTCCTGCATGCTCAGGTAGCGCTTGAGCATCGGCGACAGGCTGCGCAGTTCGTCGAACAGGGCAAAACCGATGGCGCCGATCACCGTGCCGGCGTCGTCGTGGATCGGCAGGCGCATCACCACCAGGGGTTCCTTGGGGGTGTCCTGCATGTCCAGCAGGATGGGGCGGCCGGTGCGCACCACCTCCCGCAGCAGGCTGCCGGGGATCACGCTTTCACAGGGCTTGCCGATGGCGAAGGCTGCCGATTCCAGGCCGAAGCGCCGGGCATAACGCTCGTTCATCCAGACGATATTGGCGTCGCGGTCGACGATCACCGTGCCTTCGCTGGATTGCTCGATGATCTCGAACAGCGAGCGGATCGCCAGTTGGCGCACACGCTGGTAGTCCTTGAGGCTTTCGCTGTCGTTCATGGCGGCATCCTGGAAATGGGCGCAGGGATTATGCCCGATTTGTAGGAGCCGGCTTGCCGGCGAAGAGGCCTTTGGGTGGGGCGGTGATCTTGCGGGCGTCTTCGCTGGCAAGCCAGCTCCTACGGTGGCGGTGAATGTGTTCGCCCGTGTAGGAGTCGGCTTGCCGGCGAAGGGGCCCTTGGCTCAGCCGGGATGGGCGGCAGCCAGCAGTTCCTGGGTGTAGGGGTGCTGGGGGTTTTCGAACACCTCGTGGCTGGCGCCGCGCTCAACCACCTGGCCGTCCTTGATCACGATCATGTCGTGGGCCAGGGCTCGCACCACAGCCAGGTCATGGCTGATGAACAGGTAGGTCAGGCCGTACTTTTCCTGCAACTGACGCAGCAGGGCCACCACTTGCTTCTGCACGGTGCGGTCCAGGGCCGAGGTGGGTTCGTCCAGCAAAATCAGCGCCGGCTTCAGCACCAGGGCCCGGGCGATGGCGATGCGCTGGCGCTGGCCGCCGGAGAACTCGTGGGGATAGCGGTGGCGGCTGTCGGGGTCGAGGCCGACTTCCTCCAGGGCGCGGATGACCTGTTCGTCGCACTGGCGGGCATCGTACTGGCTGTGCACTTCCAGGCCTTCGCTGATGATCTGCGCCACCGACATGCGCGGACTGAGGCTGCCGAAGGGGTCCTGGAATACCACCTGCATCTGCTTGCGCCAGGGGCGCAGTTGCTTCTGGTTGAGGCCGTCCAGGGCCTGGCCCTGGAAGCGGATGCCGCCCTGGGAATCCAGCAGCCGCAGGATTGCCTGGCCGAGGGTGGATTTGCCCGAGCCGGATTCGCCGACGATCCCCAGGGTCTTGCCTTGCTGCACGCTGAGGCTGATGCCGTCCACTGCCCGCAGGTACTCCTTGCGCCGGAACAGGCCGCCGCCGATCTGGAATTCGACGCGCAGGTGGTCCACCTCCAGCACGGTTTCCCGGCTGTCGCGGCACAGCGGCTCGCCTTCGGGTTCGGCGTGCAACAGTTCGCAGCTGTAGGGATGCCTTGGCGCGTTGAACAGGGTGTCGCAGTCGGCCTGCTCGACGATTTCCCCGGCTTTCATCACGCACACCCGCTGGGCGATGCGCCGCACCAGGTTGAGGTCGTGGCTGATCAGCAGCAGGGACATGCCCAGGCGCTGTTGCAGGGATTTGAGCAGCAGCAGGATCTTGCGCTGCACGGTCACGTCCAGGGCGGTGGTGGGTTCGTCGGCAATCAGCAGTTCCGGTTCGCAGGCCAGGGCCATGGCGATCATCACCCGCTGGCGCTGGCCGCCGGAGAGCTGGTGCGGGTAGGCCTTGAGCCGTTCCCGGGGCTTCTGGATGCCCACCAGCTCCAGCAGTTCGAGGATCCGCGCCTGGGCCTCCTTGCCCCCCAGGCCGCGGTGCAGCAGCAGGGTTTCGCCGATCTGTTTTTCTACGCTGTGCAGCGGGTTGAGGGAGGTCATGGGCTCCTGGAAGATCATGGCGATGCGGTTGCCCCGCAGCTGTTGCAGGGTCGCCGGGCTGGCACCGATCAATTCCTGGCCGCGATAGCGCACGCTGCCGGTGGCGCTGCAGCCGGTCTGCGGCAGCAATTGCAGGATCGAATGGGCGGTCACCGACTTGCCCGAGCCGGATTCCCCCACCAGGGCCAGGCATTCGCCGGGGCGGATATCCAGGCTCAGGTCGCGGACCACGGTCTGCGCGCCGAAGGCGACATTGAGCTGGCGGATTTCGATCAGGTTTTCAGTCATTTCTACAGTCCGCTTCAAGATCGAGGATCAAAGGCATCGCGCAACGCCTCGCCGATGAACACCAGCAGCGAGAGGATCAGCGCCAGGGTGAAAAACGCCGTCAGCCCGAGCCACGGCGCCTGCAGGTTCTGCTTGCCCTGGCCGATCAACTCGCCCAGGGAGGCGCTGCCGGCGGGCATGCCGAAGCCGAGGAAGTCCAGGGCGGTGAGGGTCGAGATGGCCCCGGTGAGAATGAACGGCAGGTAGCTCAGGGTGGCGTTCATGGCGTTGGGCAGGATGTGCCGCAGGATCACCTTGCGGTCGCTCAACCCCAGGGCCCGGGCAGCCTTGACGTACTCCAGGTTGCGCCCGCGCAGGAACTCGGCGCGCACCACGTCCACCAGGGCCAGCCAGGAAAACAGCGCCATGATCCCCAACAGCCACCAGAAGTTCGGCTCGACAAAGCCCGAGAGGATGATCAGCAGGTAGAGCACCGGCAACCCGGACCAGACCTCCAGCAAGCGCTGGCCCAGGAGGTCGACCCAGCCGCCGTAGTAGCCCTGCAGGGCGCCGGCGGCGATGCCGATCAGGGCGCTGATGGCGGTCAGGGCCAGGGCGAACAGGATTGACACCCGGGCGCCGTAGATCACCCGTGCCAGCACATCCCGGGCCTGGTCGTCAGTGCCCAGCCAGTTGACCTTGCTCGGCGGGCTGGGGGCCGGCTGGGTCAGGTCGTAGTTGGGGGTGTCTTCGCTGAAGGGCACCGGCGGGAACAGCAGCCAGCCACCGTCCTTGCGGATAAGTTGCTGCACGTAGTCGCTGCGGTAGTCGGCCTGGAACGGCAACTGGCCGCCGAATTCCTGTTCGGTGTAGCGCTTGAGCACCGGGAAATACAGCGAGCCCTGGTAGCTGACCACCAGCGGCTTGTCGTTGGCGATCAGCTCGCCGCCCAGGGTCAGGATGAACAGGCCGATGAACAGCCACAGCGACCACCAGCCGCGGCGGTTTTTCTTGAAACGGTCGAAGCGCCGGCGCGCCAGAGGAGAAAGCGTGAGCATCAGGCGTTCCTCGCGGCGAAGTCGATGCGCGGGTCGACCAGGGTGTAGCACAGGTCGCCGATGAGTTTTATCAAGAGGCCGAACAGGGTGAAGATGAACAGCGAGCCGAACACCACCGGGTAGTCCCTGGACACCGCGGCCTCATAGCTCATGCGCCCCAGGCCGTCGAGGGAGAAGATCACCTCGATCAGCAGGGAGCCGGCGAAGAACACGCTGATAAAGGCCTGGGGAATGCCCGAGACCACCAGCAGCATGGCGTTGCGGAACACATGCCCATACAGCACCCGGCGCTCGCTCAGGCCCTTGGCCCGGGCGGTGACCACGTACTGGCGGGTGATCTCGTTGAGGAAGGAGTTCTTGGTGAGGATGGTCAGGGTGGCGAAGCCGCCGATCACCAGGGAGCTGACCGGCAGTACCAGGTGCCAGAAGTAGTCGGCGATCTTGCCCAGGGTGCTCAACTGCTCGAAGTTGTCCGAGACCAGGCCGCGCACCGGGAACCAGTTCAGCGAGGTGCCGCCGGCGAACAGCACGATCAGGAACATGGCGAACAGGAAGGCCGGCATGGCGTAGCCGATGATGATCGCGGTGCTGCTCCAGATGTCGAAATGGCTGCCGTGGTGCACCGCCTTGCGGATCCCCAGGGGGATCGACACCAGGTAGGTGATCAGGGTCGCCCAGAGCCCCAGGGAAATGGTCACCGGCATCTTTTCCAGGATCAGGTCGGTGACCGTGGCGCCGCGAAAGAAGCTCTTGCCGAAGTCCAGCTGGGCGTAGTTCTTGAGCATCAGCCACAGGCGTTCATGGGCCGGCTTGTCGAAGCCGTACTGTTTCTCGATGTCCTGGATCAGCTTGGGGTCCAGGCCGCGGCTGGCCCGGGAGCCGCTGCTGCTCATGGCATCGGCGGAACCGCCGACAGCGGCGCCGCCACCGATGCCCTGCAGGCGGGCGATGGCCTGTTCCACCGGGCCGCCGGGGGCGGCCTGGACGATGACGAAGTTCACCAGGAGGATGATCAATAGGGTCGGGATGATCAGCAGCAGGCGCCGCAGAATGTAGGCCAGCATCAGTGGCGCCCTCCGGGTTTGCCACGGCGGATCAGCTCGGCGGCCATTTGTTCGTCGGTCAGCGCGCTGCTGCTGACTTCCCACCAGCTTTCGATGGCTTCATCGTTGCTCGCCGGCACCTTGGGGATGCCGAAGCGGTTCCACCACACCGTGGAGGTGCCGGGCGGGTAGTAGTTGGCAATCCAGTAGTAGTTCCACTGCAGCACCCGGTCCAGGGCATGGGCGTAGCGCAGCATCTCCGGCTGGCTGGTGGCCTTCACCAGGCCATTGACCAGGCTGTCCACGGCCGGGTTCTTGAGCACCATGTAGTTGTTGGAGCCGGGGTCGTTGGCCGCGGCGGAGCCGAAGTAGTTGTACAGCTCCATGCCCGGCGAGGTGGTCACCGGGTAGCCGGTGACGATCATGTCGTAGTCCCGGGCCATCAGGCGGTTGACGTACTGGGCGGAGTCGATGCGGCGAATGTTCAGGCTGATGCCGATCTGCGCCAGGTTGCGCTTGTAGGGCAGCAGCAGGCGTTCGATGGAGCCCTGGGTGATCAGGAAAGTGAAGCTCAGGGGCTCGCCCTGGGCGTTCACCAGCTTGTCGCCCTCGGGCTTCCAGCCGGCCTGTTCCAGCAGGGCCAGGGCTTGCAGTTGCTTGTCGCGGATCACGCCGCTGCCGTCGGTTTTCGGCGCCTCGAAAACCTGGGTGAAGACCTCGTCGGGGATCTGCCCGCGCAGCGGTTCGAGGATCTTCAGTTCCTCGGCATCCGGCAGGCTGCGGGCCGCCAGGGCGGTGTTGGAGAAGAAACTCTGCTGGCGGATGTAGAGGTTGCGCATCATCTGCCGGTTGCTCCATTCGAAATCCCAGAGCATGGCCAGGGCCTGGCGCACCCGGCGGTCCTGGAACACCGGCCGATCGAGGTTGAACACATAGCCCTGGGCCGGTTGCGGCGCCGATTGCGCCAGGTGGGCCTTTTGCAGGCGGCCGTCGTTCAGCGCCGGGCTGTCGTAGCCGATGGAATAGCCGGTGGCGGAAAACTCGCGGTTGTAGTCGTAGGCGCCGCCGCGCAGCACCTGGCGGGCGACGTCGATATCGCCGAAATACTCGACGCTGAAATGATCGAAGTTGTACAGGCCGCGGCTGACCGGCAGGTCCTTGCCCCACCAGTCGGGGTTGCGGGCGAAGGTGATGCTGTTGCCCGAGTCGACCTTGGCCACGCGGTAGGGGCCGCTGCCCAGGGGCGCTTCATAGCCGCCGCCATTGGCGAAGTCGCGACTCTTCCACCAGTGTTCGGGGAACACCGGCAGGGTCGCGATATCCAGGGGCAGGGTGCGGTTTTCATTGTTCTTGAAGTCGAAGCGCACCACTCGTGGTGATTCCACGGTGACGCCTTTGACGTCGTCGAACTGGGTGCGGTAGCGCATGCTGCCCTGGGTCATCAGCAGGTCGTAGCTGTAGCGCACGTCTTCGGCGGTGATCGGCGTGTTGTCGGCAAAGCGCGCCTTGGGGTTGAGGTAGAAGCGCAGCCACAGGCCGTCTTCGGCACGCTCCATCTTTTCGGCCACCAGGCCGTAGACGGTGTAGGGCTCGTCCAGGGAGCGCTGGGCCAGGGGCGAATAGACCAGGCCGTCGAGCTGGGAGACACCGATGCCCTTGTCGATATAGGGCAGTACGTGGTCGAAACGGCCGATTTCGATGGCCGAGCGGCGCAACGTCCCGCCTTTGGGGGCCTGGGGGTTGACGTAGTCGAAGTGGCTGAAACCCTGGGGGTACTTGGCCGGTTCGCCATAGACGGTCATGGCGTGTTGCGGTGCGGCTTGGGCACCCGCGGCGCCCAACAGCAGGGCGGTGAAAAGCATGGTGAAGGAAAGCAGTCGCATTGTCAGCCTTAGGAGCCGGGTGATCGATGACCACGATTTGTACGCTAGCGGCGCGTGACTGGCCAGCCGCATCCGCTTTGGGCAGAGCCTGGCGCCCATGCGCAACGGCCCACCAAAAGGCGGGCCGTTGAGCAGACGCAGGCGCTTGGGGATCAGTCCTGGCGGCTGGTGACTTCCAGCAGGTGGTAGCCGAACTGGGTTTTCACCGGGCCTTGCACCACGTTTACCGGAGCGCTGAACACCACGGTGTCGAATTCCTTGACCATCTGGCCTGGGCCGAAGGAGCCCAGGTTGCCGCCGTCACGGCTGGAAGGGCAGGTGGAGTTCTTTTTCGCGACTTCGGCAAAGTCGGCGCCGGCTTCGATTTCGGCTTTGAGTTCGTTGCACTTGGCTTCGCTGGCAACCAGGATGTGACGGGCAGTGGCTTTGGCCATGGATGTTGCTCCTTTCAAGAAAGTTGAGAGCCTACCGGATTCAGGTGGCTATTTCTTCTCAAAGTTCCTTCAAGGCATTGCCGCCTGGCGCCTGCGGGGGATGAGTGGTGAGGGTCCTGTAGGGGCCGGCTTGCCGGCGAAGAGGTCCTTGGAGGAGACGCTGCTCTTGAGGACGCCTTCGCTGGTGAGCCAGCTCCTGCGGGGGCGGTGCTGCTCAGGCGGGGACGGCTGCGGCCTTGTCTGCGTGTCGCAGTTGTTGCGCGCCATTGCGCAGCAATTGTTCGGTGGCGTTCCAGCCCAGGCAGCCGTCGGTCACCGAAACGCCGTAGCGCAGGTTCGCGCTCAGGGGCTGGCAGCCTTCGAACAGGTGGCTTTCCAGCATCACCCCCATCAGCGAGGTATCGCCCTGCAAGCGCTGCTCCAGTACCTCGTTGAACACCGCCGGCTGACGCAGCGGGTCCTTGCCGCTGTTGGCGTGGCTGCAATCGACCATGATCCGCGCCGGGATCTTCAGCTTCTGCAGGTCCTGCTGGACCTGGGCCACGCTCTGGCGGTCGTAGTTGGGCCCGCGATGGCCACCGCGCAGCACCAGATGGGTGTCGGGGTTGCCTGGGGTCTGGATGACCGCCGGGTGGCCCTGGCTGTCGACGCCGAAGTGGCGGTGCGGGTGGGCCGCCGAGCGCATGGCGTCACAGGCGATAGCGACGCCGCCGTCGGTGCCGTTCTTGAAACCCACGGGCATGTCCAGGCCGCTGGCCATCTCGCGGTGGATCTGCGATTCGGTGGTGCGCGCACCAATGGCGACCCAGCTCAGCAGGTCATCGAAGTAGCCGGCGGCCATGGGCTGCAACAGTTCGGTGGCAACCGGCAGGCCCAGGCGCAGCATCTCGCGCATCAGTTCACGGGACAGGTGCAGGCCGCCGGCCATGTCGTCGCTGCCATCCAGGCGGGGGTCGTAGGCCAGGCCTTTCCAGCCGACGGTGGTACGGGGCTTTTCCACGTAGGCGCGCATCACCAGCAGCATCTGGTCGCGCACTTCATCGGCCAGGCGGGCCAGGTTGGCGGCGTATTCCAGGGCCGATTGCGGGTCGTGGATGGAGCAGGGGCCGACGACTACCAGCAGGCGTGGGTCGCGACCTTCGAGGATGGCGCGCACCGCCTGGCGGTGAGCGGCGACTTGTTGGTTCAAGGCCAGGGACAGCGGCAGTTGCTGCTTGAGTTCCAGGGAGCTGGGCAGGCGCTGGTTCAGGGTTTCATTGGCGCTGACGTGGGCGGACAGGGGCAGGGCGGATACGGACGAGTTCATGTGCGGTCTTCCTGGGCGGGCGGCGGGTTATGTCCCGCGCGCGGCCCTACTGGGGTGTTCGACAATTGGCCGTACTGGCCATAAGTGTGCAATTGCCACCGGTAGGTGACCGATCGGAGGCGGCAGGCTGTCCCGAGCGGAGGCTGCTAAATCGCCAGGCGCAAAACATGTCGTAGCGGTAATAGGTGGAGTAGTTCATGGAGCAATCCTCAGTAAGTTCGGTGTGTCGCTGAAAGTCGTGGTTGAAAATGCAGTGCCGGAAAAAACAAAACCCCCGGTCGGGAGGCCGACCGGGGGTTGAGATTTCTCTGGTAGGCGACCCGTTGAAGTGGGCGCCGGTTGGGTATCAGGCGCGCCAGTGGCTAAACCAATACCCAAAATAAAAGCTGGCCGGAGCCCGAGTGCCGTTGACCCAGGCAGCCGCGACCGAGCGCAGTGCGCTGGCAGTGTGGCGGTGCAGGGAAGGGGTCTTGGACAACATGGGTTTCTCCGTAAAGTGGGGGCGAGCTTACTAGAGGCTGGTGCCGGGATTCAATCAGTAATTTCTATCGGCGCAGCACGCGGCGGCTATGGATTAAGCCTGCAGGGGATTTATGCCACACTCGCTGCTCCCGCCTGTTCGCCCTCCAAGGAATGTTCATGTCCGTGCTGACCCTCGCTGCTGCCCAAACGGTGTCCATCGCGGGCGATCTACCGGCCAACCTGGCCCGGCATCAGCAGTTGATGCAACTGGCAGCGGCGCAGGGCGTGCAGTTGCTGGTGTTTCCCGAGCTGTCGCTGACTGGCTACGAACCGCAACTGGCGCTAATGCCGGATGCACCGCAGTTGCAGCCACTGCGGGATCTGGCCCGGGCGCTGGAACTGACGGCGGTGGTGGGGATGCCGATCCGCCTGTCTGTTGACGGGCCGGTGCTGATTGGCGCTCTGGTGCTGGGCGGCGACGGTTCGCTGGCGGTCTACACCAAGCAGCACCTGCATGCAGGAGAAGAGCGCGCTTTTGTCGCAGGCCGGGGCGGCGCACCTTTGCCTATCGGTGGCGAAACCGTGGCTTTGGCGGTCTGCGCGGACTTCTGCCACGCCAGCCATGTGCAGGCGGCGGCCGATGCCGGCGCCGGGATCTATGCTGCCGGGGTCTTGATCAGCGAAGGTGGCTACGCTGCCGATAGCGCGCAGCTCCAGGGATACGCCCAGGAACACGGGATGCTGGTGCTGATGGCCAACCACGGCGGCCCCAGCGGTGGTTGGGCCTGCGCCGGACGCAGCGCGGCCTGGGATGCCCGGGGCCGGTTGCTGGGCGCCGTCGAGGGTGTGGGCGAGGCTTTGTTGATTGTCCGGGGTGGTACTGGGCAATGGCAGGCGCAAGTGCTGGAGGTGAGCCATTGATGGACGGCTTTTCATTACGCCCGGCGGTTGATTCGGACCTGGCGTTCGCCCGCGACCTGACCCGTTCCACCATGCTCGGCTATTACATTCGCAACGACTTGCTGTGGCAGGACGAAGCCTTCGATGTGGCCTGGGCCGGCCGCAGGAACCTGCTGATCTGCCAGGGTGCCCGGGTGCTGGGGTTTGTCAGCCTGAGCCGGGATGCGCAGGCGCTGTATGTCCGCGAATTGCATGTGCTGGAGGCTTTCCGGGGGCAGGGCGCCGGTGCCTGGACGCTGGAGCAGGTGCTGGAGCTGGCTCGCCAGGAGCTCCGAGGGTTGTTGCGCCTGACTGTGTTCAAGGGCAATCCCGCACAGCGGCTGTATGAGCGGATGGGGTTGCGGGTGGTGGGAGAGGATGATTGCTTCTGGCGCATGGAGCGCTTGTCTGATTCGCTTGCCGGAAGGCTTGGCGACGCCTGAGCGCAACGCCCTTCCGCAGGCTTTACTGTGCGTTGGGATCTATCGCGGGCGCATCCTCGAGGATGATGCCGTCCTTCATTCCCAGTAGCACCGCGACCTTGTGCGCTTCCCCTCGTTTGCCTTTCTTGCGGCCTGCCAGCACCTGATAGGTAGTGGCCGGGTCAACCCCGTGTTCACGAGCAAATTGTTGAACCGATTTACCTTGATGTTCCAGCCAGGCCTTGGCTTGTGCGGCAGTGCGGATACCGGGCATAGTTCAAAACCGTTCAAATTTGTTCAATGCTTGAAGAGTATGACACCCCCTTGGGGTGTATCAGATGGGATCATACATCCAAATGAGTGGAATCGGTTCGCGGTTGAGGCAGGAGCGAGAACGCCTGGGACTGTCGCAGAAAGTTTTTGGTGAAATAGGCGGGGTTGAAGCCAACGCCCAGGGTAAATATGAAAGTGGTGATCGTGCACCCAAGGCGGATTATCTGTCCCGAGTGGCGGCAAAAGGGGTGGATGTGCTGTATGTGCTGACCGGCAGCCGGATCCCGATCCAGAGCGGCGGGCTGAGTCAGACCGAGGAAAAGGTCCTGGATTGCTATCGGGCGCTGTTCAAGGAGGATCAGGATGCTATCTGCCGCCTGACCAGTACCCTGGCCGAGCTTTCGGCAAGCCAGGGCGAGAGGCGCAAGGCCCAGGTACGAGAGTGAGGGGCGCTGGCCTCTTTCGATGCGCACGGGGGTAGGACCGTTATTGCGCCCGGATGTTTTTTATATAGCGCTTGTGATTAGGTTTGTACGCCGCTTTTTTGCTAAGGTGTCGGGCAACCTGTAAAGACCATATCGCGAGGTGTCTGCTTGATAAGGGTGCTAGTAGTCGATGACCATGATCTCGTTCGTACGGGCATTACACGAATGTTGGCTGACATCGATGGCCTGCAAGTAGTCGGGCAGGCGGAGTCAGGGGAAGAATCCCTGCTCAAGGCGCGGGAGCTGAAGCCCGATGTGGTCCTGATGGACGTCAAGATGCCAGGCATCGGCGGCCTCGAAGCCACGCGCAAACTGCTGCGCAGTCATCCGGACATCAAGGTCGTGGCGGTCACCGTCTGCGAGGAAGATCCCTTTCCTACCCGCTTGCTGCAAGCGGGTGCGGCGGGCTATCTGACCAAGGGCGCCGGTCTGAACGAAATGGTCCAGGCCATCCGCCTGGTATTTGCCGGCCAGCGCTATATCAGCCCGCAGATCGCTCAGCAATTGGTGTTCAAGTCATTCCAGCCTTCCAGTGATTCACCGTTCGACGCCCTGTCGGAACGGGAGATCCAGATTGCGCTGATGATTGTCGGCTGCCAGAAGGTGCAGATCATCTCCGACAAGCTGTGCCTGTCGCCGAAAACCGTGAATACCTACCGCTATCGCATTTTCGAGAAGCTCTCGATCAGCAGCGATGTCGAGTTGACGCTATTGGCGGTTCGTCACGGCATGGTTGATGCCAGCCTCTGAAATGACCGACCAGTTTGATCCCAGTGCCTTTCTTTCTACCTGCAGTGGCCGCCCCGGTGTGTATCGCATGTTCGACAGCGATGCACGCCTGCTTTACGTCGGTAAAGCCAAGAACCTGAAGAACCGGCTCTCCAGCTATTTCCGCAAGACCGGCCAGGCGCCGAAGACCGCCGCCCTGGTGGCGCGCATCGCGCAGATCGAAACCACCATCACCGCCAATGAAACCGAAGCGCTGCTGCTGGAGCAGACGCTGATCAAGGAGTGGCGGCCGCCGTACAACATTCTCCTGCGCGACGATAAGTCCTACCCCTACGTGTTTCTTTCGGACGGCGACTTTCCGCGTTTCAGCATCCATCGCGGGGCGAAGAAGCAGAAGGGCAAGTATTTCGGCCCTTATCCCAGCGCCGGCGCCATTCGCGAAAGCCTCAGCCTGTTGCAGAAGACCTTCATGGTCCGCCAGTGCGAGGACAGCTACTACAAGAACCGTACGCGGCCCTGCCTGCAGTACCAGATCAAACGCTGCAAGGCGCCCTGCGTCGGCCTGGTGGAGCCTGAGGTCTATGCCGAGGACGTGCGCCACTCGGTGATGTTCCTGGAGGGGCGCAGCAATGCCCTGACCGACGAACTCTCCACCGCCATGGAAGCCGCCGCCAGCACCCTGGATTTCGAAAAGGCCGCCGAACTGCGGGACCAGATCTCCCTGCTGCGTCGGGTCCAGGACCAGCAGAGCATGGAAGGTGGCACGGGCGATGTGGATGTGGTGGCGGCCTTCGTCAACCCGGGCGGCGCCTGTGTGCACCTGATCAGCGTGCGCGGCGGCCGGGTACTGGGCAGCAAGAACTTCTTTCCCCAGGTGGGTATCGAGGAGGACGTGGCCGAAGTCATGTCGGCGTTCCTCGGCCAGTATTTTGTCAGCAGCCCGGAACGCGACCTGCCTTCCGAGTTGATCGTCAACGTGGTCCATGAGGACTTCCCGACCCTGATCGCCGCCATCGACGAGCTGCGCGGGCGCGAGTTGACCATCAGCCACCGGGTACGCGGTACCCGCGCCCGCTGGCAGCAACTGGCGGTAACCAACGCCGAGCAGGCCCTGAGCGCGCGCCTGGCCAACCGCCAGCACGTGGCCGCACGTTTCGAAGCCCTGGCCGAGGTGCTGAACCTGGACGAGCCGCCGCAGCGCCTGGAGTGCTACGACATCAGCCATTCCAGCGGCGAGGCCACTGTAGCCTCCTGCGTGGTATTCGGGCCGGAAGGGCCGCTGAAGTCCGACTACCGGCGCTACAACATCGAAGGCGTGACCGCCGGCGACGACTACGCCGCCATGCACCAGGCCCTGACCCGGCGCTTCAGCAAGCTCAAGGACGGCGAGGGCAAGCTGCCGGACATCCTTCTGGTGGACGGCGGCAAGGGCCAGCTGTCCATGGCTCGGGATGTGCTCAATGAGCTGGCGGTGCCGGACCTGATCCTGCTCGGCGTGGCCAAGGGCGCGACCCGCAAGGCCGGATTCGAAACCCTGTACCTGAACGACGCAGCCCATGAATTCACCCTCAAGGGTGACTCGCCGGCGCTGCACCTGATCCAGCAAATCCGCGATGAGGCTCACCGCTTCGCGATCACCGGTCACCGCGCACGGCGTGGCAAGACCCGGCGTACCTCGACCCTGGAAGGGGTGGCGGGCGTCGGGCCGAAGCGTCGGCGGGACCTTCTCAAACATTTTGGTGGATTGCAGGAACTGTCCCGTGCAAGCATCGACGAGATTGCCAAAGCACCGGGAATCAGTAAAAAGCTCGCAGAGTTGATTTATGCAAACCTGCACAGCGAGTAGAATGCCCAATCACCTCGTAGCCAGTTGTGCCGATGAATATCCCTAATCTGATCACCGTTCTACGCGTCCTGCTCATCCCGATTTTCATTTTGCTGTTCTATTTGCCCTATAGCTGGAGCTACATGGCCGCCAGTTCGGTGTTTGCCTTCGCGGCCGCCACCGACTGGCTGGACGGCTACCTGGCGCGGCGCCTGCAGCAGAGCACGCCGTTCGGTGCGTTCCTCGACCCGGTGGCCGACAAGCTGATGGTGGCGGTGGCCCTGGTGCTGCTGGTGCAGGAGCATCACAACCTGTGGCTGACCTTGCCCGCCGCGGTGATCATCGGTCGTGAAATCGTCATCTCGGCGCTGCGCGAGTGGATGGCCGAGCTCGGCGCCCGTGCGCAGGTGGCGGTGTCGAACATGGGCAAGTGGAAAACGGCGGCGCAAATGCTGGCGCTGGTGATTTTGCTGGCCAATCCCTCGGACTTCAGTTTCTGGGTGCTGGTAGGTTACGCGTTGCTGTTGGCGGCAGCGGGCCTGACCCTGTGGTCCATGCTGCAGTATCTGCGAGCCGCCTGGCCGCACCTGAAAACTGATAACGAGAAAAAATAAGTTTTTTTGAATCAAAGGCTTGACGCGCATTCGGATTTCTATAGAATGCGCAACACCAAGACGTTGCGGGAATAGCTCAGTTGGTAGAGCACGACCTTGCCAAGGTCGGGGTCGCGAGTTCGAGTCTCGTTTCCCGCTCCAAACATAGCGCTGCAGAGTTCCACGAATTCTGCAGCGATCGAAAAAAGGACCTTCGGGTCCTTTTTTCGTTTCTGCGGGCTTCACTGAAATCCAGCACCATCCAGCGCCTTCAAATCCAGGAATTGAGTCCTTCTCAAAAGGCTTGAATCCGGGCAGCGCTGAATCGGTTCGTTGCTGGAGCGGTGATGAACATCCGGCCCCTGGCCTGTTCAGGCACTCACGATGGCGCTCTCGGATAACAGCCAGGCGCTGAATGTTTCAAGCGCCGGATAATGCTGATAGCGCGCTGCGCAGGTCAGATAGTAATTGCGACCGCTTTCCATAGGGCCAAACAGTTTTACCAGTGCCCCGGATTTGATTTCGTCTTGCACCAGAATATCGGGAACCAGCCCAATGCCGACGCCAGCGGATACCGCCTGTATAAGGTGGGCCGTGAGCTCAAAGCTTGGGCCTGTCCGCATTTTCTGGTGGTCCAGTTTGTTGAGGTCAAACCAATCGGACCAGCTATTGGGTCGAGAAACGACATTCAACAACAAATGATTGGTGACATCGTTGAGCGACATCTCAAGGCTGTCCGGCAGCGCTTTGGGGCTGGCGACAACCACCAGTTTTTCTTGTAGCAAAAGGTGCGATACGTAGCCCGGCCAGTCGCCTTTTCCCGCGTAGATGATGGCCTGCATGTCGCTCACGCTGGATGGGTTGTCGGCGTGAATGATCCTCGAGTGGACGTGCACCAGGCTCCTGGGATGACGCGCATAAAATTCATGCATTTTGGGCAGCAGCCATTTTGAACCGAAGGTCGGCAGTACCGCGAGGTTCAATGGGCCTTCTTCCTCCTTGAAGGCAATTGTCTGCAGGGTAGCGCTTCGAATTCGGCCCAGTGCGGCAGTGAGTTCATGCTGGTAAAGCGCGCCGGCAGCGGTGAGTTCGATTCTTCTTCCCTCACGTTTGAACAGCGAGACCTCAAGCTGTGATTCCAGAGCCTGCACTTGCCGGCTGACAGCGCTTTGAGTCAGGGCAAGTTCGTCTGCCGCTTTGGTAAAGCTGCAATGTCGGGCTGCTGCCTCGAAAGCGATCAGCAGGGACATCGAGGGGGTCAGTCTTCGTGGGTTCATTCATAAAGCTCATGGAAAAGCTGCAGATTTTACGTTTGTGTGAATTGTCTTGTCCCCACAAAATCGGTGGAAAGGCCTTTGTCCTGAGCCAGGCCTCGGGCTAGGAAGCATACATAACGAGAATGCTCAGATTAGCCGTATCGCCGCTAGGAATTCCACCATGATTGCCAGGTTGCCTCCCCACGAAACTAAAAACGAACCCTGTGAGTTGTTCCTGGCTCGCCTTGAGAAAGAAGGATTCCAGGGTGAAATTGCTCGCGATCATGCTGTGAGGACAGTGCTGGCAACCGACAACTCGATCTATCAGCGTCTGCCTCAAGCCGCGGTGTTTCCTCGAAATGTGCAAGATGTCGAGCTCTTGGCCCGCCTTGCGGCGCTGGCGTCGTTCAGTTCGGTGGTGCTCACACCGCGTGGCGGCGGAACCGGAACCAATGGCCAATCGTTGACGAGCGGCGTTGTGGTGGATCTGTCGCGTCATATGAACGGCATCCTTGAGATCAACGTCGAGGAGCGCTGGGTGCGTGTGCAAAGCGGTGTGGTCAAGGACCAGCTCAATGCGGCGTTGAAACCGCACGGACTGTTTTTTGCACCGGAGTTGTCGACGTCGAATCGGGCCACGATCGGCGGGATGATAAATACCGACGCAAGCGGTCAGGGAAGCTGTACCTACGGAAAAACCCGTGACCACGTCCTGGCGCTTTCTACCATTCTGATAGGCGGAGAGCGGCTCGATAGTGCGGTCCTGGAGCGAGATTGCTGGCAGGCGCAAGCGCATCGCGACGACAAGGTTGGGGCAATTTATCGATGTGCCTCGCAGATCGCCCATGATTACGCCGAACTCATCGAGCATACCTTTCCCAAGTTGAACCGTTGCTTGACGGGATATGACCTGGCGCATCTGCGTGAGCCGAATGACCGATTCAATCTGAACAGTGTCCTGTGTGGGTCCGAAGGCTCACTGGGTTTCATTGTTGAAGCCACGCTGAATGTGTTGCCCATTCCCAAGTACTCGATCCTTGTCAACGTACGTTACGCGGGCTTCATGGATGCATTGCGCGATGCCAAGGCGTTGATGCAGCTCGAGCCATTGTCCATCGAGACGGTCGACTCCAAGGTCCTCGGGCTGGCCATGAACGACATCGTCTGGCACGGAGTCGCCGAGTACTTTCCCCAAGAACCCGATGTGCCAACCCTGGGAATCAACCTGGTGGAGTTCAGCGGCGACGATGAGGAAGTGGTTCAGCTGCGTGTTCATGAGTTTGTCCGGCACCTTCAGCAGGACACCAGTGTGGTGCGATTGGGGCACACCCTTGCCATCGGTGCAGAGGCATTGAAGCGGGTTTACGCGATGCGCAAGCGTGCGGTGGGGCTGCTGGGGAATGTCAAAGGTTCCGCCAGGCCCCAGCCGTTCGTTGAAGATACTGCGGTTCCTCCCGAGAACCTGGCTGATTTCATTGCGCAATTTCGGGCGCTTTTGGATAGCCATGGTTTGGAATATGGCATGTTCGGCCACGTTGACGCCGGGGTCCTGCATGTGCGGCCGATTCTGGATATGAAAGACCCCGCTCAGGCGGCCTTGATCCAGCCCATTTCCGATGCCGTCGCCGAGCTGACGCAAAAGCACGGTGGCTTGCTCTGGGGGGAGCATGGCAAAGGGTTGAGGTCGCAATATGTGCCGGACTACTTCGGCGAACTCTATCCGGCGCTGCAGGAACTCAAGTCGGCTTTTGACCCGTACAACCAACTCAACCCGGGAAAAATCGCCACGCCACACACGCTACCTGACGCTCGGTTGACTCGAGTTGATGAGGTCACGTTGCGCGGCGAGCTGGATCGTACGATTGATGAGCGGGTGTGGTTGCATTACGACGCCGCGGTCCATTGCAACGGCAATGGCGCCTGCTACAACTTCGACCCCGATGACGCCATGTGCCCTTCCTGGAAGGGCACTCGAAATAGAATTCACTCGCCCAAGGGGCGCGCTTCTCTGGTCCGGGAGTGGCTGCGCTTGCAGGGGCAGCAAGGTGTCGATGTGTTGGTTTCACAAGGGGCTCGCCCTTTAGCGGCCACGGTGATCAGCTTCGCCAGGCGTGCTGCCAATACGGTTGCGCACAAGATGGGCCAGAAAGACTTTTCCCATGAGGTCTACGAGGCGATGGCAGGGTGCCTCGCCTGCAAGTCCTGTGCGGGTCAGTGCCCGGTGAAAGTCAATGTGCCCGACTTTCGCTCACGATTCCTCGAGCTTTACCACAGCCGATATCTGCGCCCATTGAAGGATTACCTCATCGGTTCTCTGGAGTACACGATTCCCTACTTGGCCCGTGTGCCGCGCTTGTACAACGGGATCATCGGTTCTGGGATGGTGGGGGCGTTTCTTCGGCGCGTTGCCGGTATGGTCGACAGCCCGCTGCTGAGCTTGCTGAATTTTGATGACGTTTGCCGCCGCTGGAAGGTGCGCGTGGCGTCGCCAGTGCTTCTTGAAGGGCTGGACGAGGCGCAGCGTAAACGCAGCGTTATTCTCGTGCTGGACGCCTTCACCCGTTATTTCGAGACACCGCTGCTCGCGGACTGGATCGAGTTGATTTCCAGGCTCGGGTTTGAGGTGTACATCGCGCCGTTCGCGGCCAATGGCAAGCCGCTGCAGGTTCAGGGCTTTCTAAAGGCATTCGAACAAGCAGCGCATTTCAACGCCCGATCGCTTCGCGAACTGCATCAATATCAGATTCCGTTGGTGGGGCTTGATCCCGCGATGACCTTGGTTTACCGCCAGGAGTACGTCAAGACCTTGGGTGAGGACCAGGCCCCAGCGGTTCTGCTGCCGCAGGAATGGCTTGTGGAGGTGCTTGTGCAATCAGCGGTGAGCGCCGACGAAGGTACTTACTACTTCCTGCCGCACTGCACCGAGAAAACCAACGAGCCGGGCAGTGTGGGCCTGTGGCAGACGATCTATGCGCGAGTCGGCTTGAGGTTGCAGGTGCAAGCCAGTGGGTGTTGTGGAATGTCCGGAACCTACGGGCACGAAACACAAAATGCCGAGACGTCCGAGGTTATTTACCGACAGTCCTGGGGGCCATTGGTGGCCCGTCTTAATGGGGCAGGGCGCCTGCTGGCGGATGGGTACTCGTGTCGAAGCCAGGTCAAGCGCAAGGACGGGCAGCTTGTCCTGCACCCGCTCCAGGCGTTGCTGAGGTTCCTGCGCGACACTGCCACCCCATCTTCAGGATGCTGATTGGCGCGAGCCTGAGGCGGCTTGGCCGCCTCGCGTTTCTTAAGGTATTGATTGGAGGCCATCGGTCCAGCGAAAACCGATGTGCGCAGATCGTCGAGCGGTATCAGAACCCATAGAGCTTTGCAGGGTTATCAACCAAAATCTGCTTGATGAGCGCGTCATCGTTTTCAACCCAGTTAAACAGCATCTCCAGCAGACTGGCATCGTTGGGCATGGGTACCGGTATACAAGGATGTGGCCAGTCGCTCGCCCACAGTAAGCGGTTTGGATTCGCTTCGATCAACGCCCGAGCGTAGGGCGTTACGTCGTCGTAAGGGAAGTCCTTCGATGCTGTAAAGCGATAAGCCCCCGAAAGCTTGACCCACACACGACCTTCTTTTAACAGCCGCAGCAGGTCGGTGAATCCTGGATGGCCCAGCCCGCAACTGGTGGGCATGTGCCCCATGTGGTCGATGACGACTGCGACGGGCAGGCTGGCCACGGTCTCGTACAAGTCGGCGAACTCGGTGATATCGATCAGTAGCTGTAGGTGCCAGCCAAGTGGCGCGACTTTTTCTGCCAGCGCTGCAACATCCGATACCTCGACACCGCTTTTGAAGATCAGGTTGACGCGCACGCCGCGCACCCCGAGGCGATGCATTGCCCACAAGGTTTCTGTATCGGTATCGGCATCGATCACCACAACGCCGCGGAATGCGCTGCCCGCTTCTTTCAGTGCCGCGAGCGTTGTGCTGTTGTCCGCCCCATAGACGCTGGGTTGGACGATGACCCCGCGACTTAGCCCCAGGGTTTTTTGGACGCGCTGAAATGCCTCCAGTGGAGCGGGCGGCGGCGTGTAGGAGCGGTGAGGAGAGAAGGGTTGGCCATTCTCGTCACCAAAAACGTGGAAGTGGCAGTCGCACGCGCCGTCAGGCAAGGCGCGTGGCAATGTACGAGGTTCAGGGTCCGGGCCTGCGCATTGCGGTGCGTAGGTCTCTCCCAGCGAACTCATCCGAGTGATTTCCCAGCCTTGCAATCCTCGCAATCCGTTGCGTTCGGCGGAGTTGATGATTTGTTGCCAGGTGACTCGTCTGGCAAGGTCGGGATCGCCGAGCCTGATCGCTTCGAAGATCGCCTGATGCTCAGCCAGTAGCGTCTCGCCAAGGTCGCTGGAGCGAACCAGGTGGTTCTCCAGTAACGCCGCTTCGTAGACGTGGCTGCACAGAAAAATGATGAAGTTGCGAAAGTATTCATTGCCTGTGGCATCGGCAATTGCGCGCTTGAACTGCAGGCTGTGTTCCACCATGTCCTGACGGTTTTGGATACTGGCGCGCAGGGTGTCCAGTGCCGCTTCAATCTTGTTCAACTGACTGAGTGACCGGCGTCTGGCGGCCATGGCGGCCGCGGCGACTTCGAGGTCCAGGCGCAGCTCATACAGTTGACGCAGCTTGGTGCTATCGGTGAGCTCCTCTTGAGTAATCCGGAAACTGCTTTGGTTGGCTTCGGTTGCAACAAATACCCCAAGCCCCTGGCGACTGACGACGAGGCCGGCCGAATTGAGCCGAGCGACAGCTTCACGCACTACATTTCGGCTAACGGCAAAAGCCTCTGCCAACCGGCTTTCCGTGGGGATGCGATCACCTGGGCGGAGTCGACCTTCACGTATTTCGCTTTCCAGGTGACGAAAAATTTCAACCGAGAAGTGATCGCGTCGGCCAATTGCTTTTATAGTCATTTTACTCAGTCATCAAATGTCAGTTTCAAAAGCTTGAAACGTCAAACGCCCACGTAACGAACATTGCGTGGGCGTTACTCTAACAAATGATGGCTGGCTCAGTGTAATTGCTTGCCCTTGGTTTCCGGGAGGAAGAAGGTCACCACCAGGACAAGGCAGTAGGCTCCTCCCGCGAAGATCGCGATGGCGGTGCCGAGGCTGTATTTGGCGCTTATAAAGCCTACGAGTCCGGGAAACAGAGCGCCTACCGCTCGCCCAAAGTTATAGGAGAATGCCTGGCCATTGGCCCTCACTGCTGAAGGATAAAGCTCAGTCAAAAAGGCGCCCATGCCGCTGTAGATACCTGAAGCTGCGAAGCCCAGTGGAAAGCCGAGAAACAGCATTTGAGTGTTGGTCAAGTTCAGTTGCATGTAGCAGACCACACTGATGGCCGACAGAACGGCGAAGATGATGAAGTTGGGGCGCCGCCCCAGGCGGTCAGACAGGAAGGCGCCGCAGACATAGCCAAAGAATGAACCGATGATGACCACCATCAGATAGCTACCGGTGCCAAAGACCGACAGGCCCTTTTCCAGTTTCAGATAGGCCGGCAACCACGTGGTGATTGCGTAGTAGCCACCTTGAACGCCCATGCAGAGCAGGGCGGATAGCAGCGTGGTGCGCAGGAGCGAGGGTGAGAAAATGTGCCAGAAAGGAACCGAGTTGCCTGTTTCGCTCTGGTGCTTTTTAGTCCGCAGGAATACCTCGGGCTCTGGTACATATTTACGAATGTAGAGGACCAGAAGTGCCGGAACGATGCCGATCCAAAACAGCGACCGCCAGGCAATATCTTCGGGAAGCAAGCTGAAAGACAGTGTGTAGAGCAGTGCGGCGGCGCCCCAGCCAATGGCCCATCCGCTTTGCACGATACCCACGGCTTTGCCGCGATGTTGCGCTCGAACCATTTCGCCGATCAGTACCGATCCCACGGCCCACTCACCTCCGAACCCGAGCCCCTGCAGTGCCCGAAGGACAAATAACTGTTCGAAGTTTTGCGCAAAGCCGATCAATACGGTGCAGATCGAGAACCACAGAATACTGATCTGCAGCAACCGCACACGACCGTATCGGTCTGCCAGAATGCCCGCTCCCCATCCGCCAATGGACGAGAAAAGTAACGTCACGGTACTCAGTAGCCCCACTGAACCCTTGTCAATGTGCCAAAGGGTCATCAGCGAGGCGATGACAAAGGTGAACACCATGAAATCCAGGGCGTCCAAGGCCCAGCCACCAAATGCGGAATAGAAGGTGCGTTTTTCAACGGTATTAAGTTCGCTAAACCAACTCATTATTATTCTCCGTGCAGCACCGCAGTTCTGCTTGGTTATTGTTTTTGTTATTTGAAGTCGTACAGGGCGCCAGGGTTATCAACCAGAATGCTCTGTCGTTGGCGTTCGCTGGGCGCCCATGAAAGCAAGCGATCCAGCAATGAACTTGTGTCGGGCGTACTTTCGAGTGCTACGTGAGGCCAGTCGCTGCCCCACACCATTCGTTCCGGGGCAACGGCCAGCAAGGCATGGGCGAGCGCATCTGTATCGGCATAGTCCGGACGCTGATCACTCAGGCGGTAAGCGCCCGACAACTTGACCCACCAACCGTGCTCCGCCACGTTCCTCAGCAGCAACTCAAACCCCGGTTCCTTAATGCCCAGATGGGCCGGGAAGTGCCCGAAGTGATCAATCACGACAGCGCAAGGCAACTTGGCCATCCGGGCCTCAATCTCACTTAGAAGCCGAACATCAATCAGAAACTGCATATGCCAGCCAAGGTCGGCAATTCGATGGGCCAGGTGCTCCATCAAGTCCAGATTCACTCCGCCTCGAAACAGAACGTTGATGCGAACACCACGCACACCCAAGGCATGCATATTCGCCAGTTCGTCGTCGCCAACGTGTTCGTCTACTACCGCGACCCCTCTCAGTTGCTCCTGATGACGTTGCAACACTTCGAGCATGTACCGGTTATCGGTGCCATAGACGCTCGGCTGCACCAAAACCCCTCGCTGCATCCCCATCGCCCGCAACACCTCCAGATACAGCGCCTCAGGTGCCGGAGGCGGGGTGTAGCTACGGTCGGGTACCAGTGGATAGCGCTCAAGATCGCCGGAGATTACGTGTGCATGGGTGTCGCATGCCCCGGCCGGCATTACGAAGCTCGGGGCGCGGACCTCTGCTCCAGGGGGCGCGCACAAAGGCGGCGAGTCGGTGGCGGGTCGCAAGTGAGACATGGATTTCATCCCCTCGACAGCCTTTCGCGCGTCATCACGGTTGAAAAGCGGCACTTGTTAGTTGTTGGTTGTTGGTTGTTGGTTGTCCTACAAGTGCTGACATGTTGAGTTTTTGCCTCTGCCTTGTCAATGCGTGCAGGCGTGGTTTTTTACACGGGGGTGGGGGGCGTCTCGGGATGCCTGGTCGAGATTGTTCAGCCCCCGGCCGAACCGGCCCAGGCTGAACGAGGTATTGAGCAACGCCGGCGGGCCAGGCGGCGGCCCGCCTCGGTTCTAAAGCTCGGCCGCTGAAAAACCGTTGCGCTGGAAGAACCGGTCCAGCTCCCGGGGCAGGGGCTCCACGCCGGTGAAGATCTTCAAGTACTCGGGGATGTAGCGCATGCGCTGCGCCATCGGTTCCTGGGTGTTCATGCTGATGTAGCCGATCTGGGTCAGGTAGATCGAGCGCGCGCGGGTGACGGCGGCGTCATGGGCGAAACCGAAACGGTCGAACATCTGTGCCAGGGCCTGCACCCGCTGTGCATCGGCCTGGCGGATCTCGTGCGCCACTTCGGGGGATTGCAGGGCCCAGCTGCGCATGGCGAACTCGAACTGTGAATCGAACAGTTCGCTGTTCAGCCAGCAGTCGAAGACGTTGAGAATCGCCTCGGTGATGGATTCGGCATAGGCCTCGGACTGTGACACCAGGCTCAAGGTGTTCTTGTTCTTCCACAGATTAACCAGGGCTTCGAGCAGGGCTTCGCGGTCCTGGAAATACCAGTAGAAACTGGTGCGCGACAGGTTGAGTTTCTTCGCCAGCGGCATCACCCGCACCGCATCCACTCCCGATTCCTTGAGGCTCTCATAGGCCGCGTTGAGCCAGCTTTCCAGAGAGCCGCGGCCGGCAGCTTCCACATTGTTGCTGGTTGCTTTCATGGGGCATTTTTTCCTTGTCCGTTTAACCTTGACGGGGCGAATGTACACCACTGTCAGTGTCATTGACACTGGTGTACATTGAGGTCTATCGTCTGCCTTGCCTGATGACCAGTATGCGAGACCGATATGAATAACGATCCGCTTCTTCAGCCCTATCGCCTCAAGCACCTGACACTTCGCAACCGTATTATCACCACCTCCCACGAGCCGGCGTACCCCGAAGAGGGCATGCCGAAGAAATTGTACCGGGCCTACCACGTCGAGCGTGCCAAGGCCGGTGTGGCCATGACCATGACTGCAGGCTCGGCGGCGATCTCCCGCGATAGCCCACCGGTGTTCAACAACATCCTGGCGTACAAGGACGAAGTGGTCGGCTGGATGAAAGACCTCACCGACGAATGCCACGAGCATGGCGCGGCGGTGATGATCCAGCTCACCCACCTGGGGCGCCGCACCCGCTGGGACAAGGGCGATTGGCTGCCGGTGGTGTCGCCCTCGCACAATCAGGAGCCGGCACACCGAGCCTTTCCCAAGAAGCTGGAAATCTGGGATATCGAACGCATCATCCGCGATTACGCCGACGCCGCCGAACGCATGCAGGCCGCCGGCCTGGATGGTATCGAACTGCAGGCCTACGGCCACCTGATGGACCAGTTCTGGTCGCCATTGACCAACGAGCTGGAGGGCGCCTACGGTGGTTCATTGCACAACCGCCTGCGGTTTACCTTCGAGGTGCTGAGTGCGATTCGCCAGCGGGTGGGCCCGGAGTTTATCGTCGGCATCCGCTACACCGGCGATGAAGTGCTGGCCGGCGGCCTTGAGAAAGAGGAGGGGCTGCACATCTCGCAGCTGTTGAAAGACAGCGGCATGGTCGATTTTCTCAACGTGATTCGCGGCAATATCGCCACCGATGCCGGGTTGACCGACATCATCCCGATCCAGGGCATGCGCAATGCACCGCACCTGGACTTTGCCGGGGAGATTCGTGCCCTGACCGGTTTCCCCACCTTCCATGCGGCGAAGATCCCCGATGTCGCCACCGCCCGCCACGCGATTGCCTCGGGCCTGGTGGACATGGTGGGCATGACCCGTGCGCACATGACCGACCCGCACATCGTGCGCAAGATCATCGAGAACCGTGAAGATGAAATCCGCCCCTGTGTCGGCGCCAATTATTGCCTGGACCGGATCTACAACGCCGGCGCCGCCTACTGCATTCACAATGCCGCCACTGGCCGCGAAACCAGCATGCCCCACGAGGTGCCCAAGGCCGCGCACCCGCGCAAGGTCCTGATCATCGGCGCCGGCCCCGGTGGCCTGGAGGCGGCGCGGGTCGCCGGCGAGCGCGGGCATGAAGTGCTGGTGCTGGAGGTGGCCGACCAGCCCGGCGGGCAGGTGCGCCTGACCGCGCAGTCCGAGCGGCGCAAGGAGATGATCAGCATCATCGATTGGCGCATGGCGCAGTGCGAGCGCCTGGGGGTGAAGTTTCGTTTCAACACCTGGGCCGATGCGGCGATGGTCCTCGATGAAAACCCCGACGTGGTGATCGTCGCCACCGGCGGCTTGCCCCATACCGAAGTCCTGCACAGCGGCAACCAGTGGCTGGTGTCGAGCTGGGACATCATCTCCGGCGACGTGAAGCCTGGGCGCAATGTGCTGGTGTACGACGATGCCGGCGATCACGCAGGTTTGCAGGCTGCCGAGTTCATCGCCCGCAGCGGCGCCAGGACCGAGATCATGACCCCCGACCGCTCGTTCGCGCCGGAGGTGATGGGCATGAACCTGGTGCCTTACATGCGCTCGCTGCAGCAGTTGGACACCACCTTTACCGTCACTTACCGGCTCAAGGCCGTGGAGCGCCAGGGCGAGCAGTTGCTGGCGACCATTGGCACCGACTACAGCGACCTGGAGAGAACCCGACTGGTGGACCAGATCGTGGTCAACCACGGCACCCGGCCCCTGGACGAGCTGTATTTCGAGCTGCAGCCCATGGCCACCAACGAAGGCGCCGTGGAGTACAAGGACCTGATTGCCGGCACCGCGCAAAACCTGGTGACCAACCCTCAGGGGCGTTTCCAGTTGTTCCGGATCGGCGATGCGGTGTCATCGCGCAATACCCACGCGGCCATTTACGACGCACTGCGCCTGGTCAAGGACCTCTAGCCACTGCTTGCGCCCTGTTTTGCACAATAAGAAAGACAGCCGTCATCCGTTTCCCTAGCGTCAAGTCACTGCCCCGAACGTTGGTCTGACTGGTTTTGATAAACCTCAAACTCTTCCCAGCGGAGGTTGTTGCATGCACACGGATACCGATTTCACCGAGCTGCTCAATGTCGTTCCCCCAAGCCCTCTGCACTATCGCAGTGATGCCAGCGTCACCGGCCATGCCCTGGCCCCGGTGGACCACGGCCTGCTGGCGGCCTATGCCGCGATCGACCGGCCGGCGCTGCGCCAGTACCGCCTGGAGCGCATTCGCCAGCAACTGCGCAAGCAGGATTACGCCGGCGTGCTGCTGGCCGACCCGATCAATATCCGCTACGCCACCGATACCAATAACCTCGGCCTGTGGGTGATGCATTCCCCTAGCCGTTACGTATTCGTGGCCACCGATGGCCCGGTGGTGCTGTTCGAGTTCGACAGCAGCCGGCACAACAGTGAGCACATCGAGACCATCGATGAAATTCGCCCGGCGATCCCCTGGCTGTATTTCCTGGCCGGCCCACGGGTCGAGGAGAAGGCCGAACGCTGGGCCCTGGAGGTGGCCGACCTGCTGACCCGGCATGGCGCCGGCAATCGTCGCCTGGCAGTGGACCGCTGCGACCCCTGGGGCGCGGAAAAGCTCAAGGCCAGGGGCATCCAGCTGTTCGATGCCCAGCCGCTGATGGAGCAGGCGCGGCTGATCAAGTCGGTGCAGGAGATTGCCAGCCACCGGGTGTCGATGGATGTGTGTGACCTGGCGATTGCCCGCATGCGCGCCAGCCTGGTGCCGGGCATCACCGAAAACCAGCTGTGGAGCATCATGCACGGGACCAACGTGGCCCAGGGCGGGGAGTGGGCCGAGAGCCGCCTGCTGAACTCCGGGCCGCGCACCAACCCCTGGTTCCAGGACGCCTCGGACAAGCTCATCGCGGCCGGGGAGATGGTCTGTTTCGACACCGACATGGTGGGCCCGGGCGGTTATCTCTCGGACATCTCCCGCAGCTTCATCTGCCCCGGCAAGGCGCCGACGGCGGCCCAGCGCGACCTGCTTGACATCGCCTCGCAGCAAATCAGTTTCAATCTCGACCTGCTGCGCCCGGGGCTGTCGTTTCGCGAGTTCGCCGAGGGCTGCTGGCCGGTGCCCAGGCAGTTCGAGCACAACCGCTACATGATGATGCTGCACGGTGTGGGCCTGGTCGATGAGTACCCCAGCGTGGCCTACGCGGTGGACTTTGCCGAGTGGGGCTATGACGGCCACTTCGAGGAAAACATGGTGCTCTCGGTGGAGAGCTACATCGGCGAGCGGGGCGGCCATGAAGGCGTGAAGCTCGAAGAGCAGGTGCTGATTACCGCTGCTGGAGCGGTCAAGCTTTCCCGTACCCCGTTAGTCGACGGCGATCGATAGCAGTGGTTGTTGCCTGATTCTTGCAGGCACGGCGTCTACCCTGTCCGGAGAAAAACAATGAGCAGCATGACCGTGATCGAAAACGCCAGCCCCCTGGCACCGCCCCCGGTACCCAGCGCCGAACCTTTCCTGCGACTGGAGGCGATCCATAAGCAATTCGGGCCTTACCCCGTATTGCACGACGTGTGTTTCGAGATGGCCAAGGGTGAGGTGGTGGCGATCATCGGCCCCAGCGGCTCGGGTAAAAGCACCTTGCTGCGTTGCATCAACCAACTGGAGCCCGCGACCCGGGGGCGGGTCAGCATGGGCGGGGTGGCTATCGAAGCCGGGCACCCGCTGCCCCGGAGCGAGCTGCTCAATCTGCGCCGGCGCATCGGCATGGTGTTCCAGTCGTTCAACCTGTTTCCGCACCTTACGGTGCTGCGCAACGTCAGCCTGGCGCAGGTCCGCACCCTCGGCCGCAGCGCCGAGGAAGCTGACGCCCGCTCTTTGCAGTTGCTGGACCGGGTGGGGCTCGCGGACAAGGCCAACGCCTATCCGGCGCGTTGCTCCGGCGGCCAGCAGCAACGCATCGCCATCGCCCGGGCCCTGGCGCTGGATCCGGAGCTGATGCTGTTCGATGAGCCGACCTCGGCCCTGGACCCCGAGCTGGGCCTGGAAGTGCTGGCGGTGATGAAGGAGCTGGCGCGCGAGGGCATGTCGATGCTGGTGGTGACCCACGAGATGCACTTTGCCGAGACGGTGTCCGACCGGGTGGTGGTGATGGCCGAAGGGCGGATCATCGAGCAGGGGCCCAGTGCCCAGGTGATGCGCGAGCCGCAGCACGCGCGGGTGGCGCAGTTTCTCCAGGCCGTGAGGAATCGCTGATGGCGGATATTCTGCTGGTCCTGTTGCGCGGCGTGCCCTGGACCCTGAGCGTGACCCTGGGCGCTTTCTGCATCGGCGTGGTGCTGGGCTTTCCACTCTGTGCCCTGCGTCTGTCGAACCTGAAGCTGTGTCGCTGGCTGGCGGCGATGCTGGTGCTGACCCTGCGTTCGATACCGCCCATCGTCTGGCTGTTCTTCATCTTCTTCGGCATCGGAGGCGGCTACATCGCCTTGTCGCCGTTCGCTGCCGCGGTGCTGGGCCTGGGGCTGATCACCGCGGCGCATATGTCGGAGGTATATCGCGGTGCCTTTGCGGCGATCCCCCAGGGGCAGTACGAGGCGGCGCAGGTGCTCAATCTGTCGGCGCCCCAGCGCTTTTTCGATGTGATGCTGCCGCAACTGGTGCGCATCGCCATTCCCACCTCGGCCACCTATGCCATTGGCTTGCTCAAGGACTCGGCCGTGGCCTCGACCGTCGGTGTCGGTGACGTCAGCTTCCAGGCGTACCAGATGTCTCAGCAAACCTTTCAAGGGCTGGAGGTGTACAGCGTGGCGGCGCTGGTCTACCTGATTCTCAGCGTACCGGTGGCGCTGTTCTCGCGCTGGCTGTCGGCCACCCTGAAGCAGAGGGTTGCCCGATGAACGAGATCCTGACGATGTGGCTGGCCTGGTTTCCCGAGCTGTGGAAGGGCTTTGTGCTGTCAATTCAGGTCACCGCCGCCAGCCTGGCACTGGGGGTGGTCCTTGGGTTGTTGCTGGCGCTGGGTGTGTCGGCGCCCCGCCGGGCAGTGCGCTACCCCTCGTTGCTGATTGTCGAGCTGGGGCGTGGCGCGCCGGCGTTGATCCTGTTGCAGTACTTCTATTTCGGCCTGCCTTCGGCGGGCCTGACCCTGAGTTCTTTCTGGGCGGCAGCCCTGGCGCTGGCCTACTGCACTGCGGCCTACACCAGCGAGATCATCCGTGGCGGCATCGAGGCGGTGGCCCAGGGGCAGAACGAGGCGGCCGAGGTGATCGGCCTGAACCGCTTCGATGCACTGCGTTTCATCATCTTGCCCCAGGCGTTGCGGGTGGCTCTGCCGTCGTTGTTGGGGTTCTCGATCATGATGTTCCAGGCCGCGTCGTTGTGTTTCACCATCGCGCTCCCGGAGATCGTCAGCCGCGCCTCGGCCATCGGTTCATCCACCTTCGAGTACATGCCGGTGCTGACCCTGGCCGGCCTGATGTATGCCGCTGTGTGTGCGCCCGCGACCCTGGGTGTGGCGGCGCTGGAGAAAAAACTGGCCCCCAGCCAGCACGCATGACCTGCTCGAGCCGTCTTTCGGCTGCCATTCTCTTAATGCAACCCATGCACAGGTGAAGCCATGATCCGTTCATTCAAACGCATTGTTCGTTGGGCGTTCCTTTGTTCCTCCCTGGTGGGAGGTTCGGTGCTGCTCGGTGCCCCCCAGGCTCTGGCCGACTGCAAGCCGGCCCACTCGTTTGAAACCCTGACTCCTGGGGTGTTGAGCGTCGCGGCCTGGGTCTTCCCGCCGTACTCGATCCCCGGGCCGGGCAACCAGTTGAGCGGGGTCGATGGTGAAATCATCAAGCGCATCGCTGCCAGGGAGTGCCTGGATATCAAGCTGACAGTGGTGGACCCGGCAGCGGTGGTCCAGTCGGTGATCGCACGGCGGGCCGACGTCGGCATCGGCGACTGGTACCGTACCGCCGAGCGCAGCAAGGTCCTGGGTCTGACCGCGCCGCTGTACCTGGACGTGATGGGGATCATTTCCAGCGAGGGCTATTCGAAAATTTCCGAGCTCGAAGGCCAGCGCATCGGCACGGTGCAGGGTTACCTGTGGGTCGACGACTTGAAAAAGGCCTTTGGCGACAATCTGGTGCTCTACCCCAACCCGGTGGCCATGGCCCAGGACCTGGCGGCCAAGCGGATTGCGCTGGGCATCGACAGCTTTGCGGTGGGTGTGGCTTCGCAGCAGAAGGGTGCCTACCGGGGCATGAGCATCAAGGTCTCGGAGCCCGACCCGCGGGTTAAGGCTACCCTGGAGCCGGGGCAGACCAGTTTTCCCCACACCAAGGCCAATACGGCGCTGAGTGAGGCGCTCAATGAAAACATCCAGGCCTTGCATGCTTCTGGCGAAATTGCCGAGATACTCGGCTCGTTCGGCCTGGATAAACAAGCCGCCAACGTGGGGGCGCCACGCCTGGTGGAATGACCCGCAGCCCCGGGCCCGGTGGCCAGGGCGGTTGTGCAGCAGCGTCAGGGAGCAATCGATGCAAGAGAGTGCAGCGTTCAAGTGTCTGTCGCTGGCAGAGGCCAGGGATCTTGCCCGGCGCTGCTGCCTGCAGGCGGGCAGCAGCCAGGAAGTGGCCCAGGCTCTGGCCGAGGCCACGGTATCGGCCCAGGGTCATGGCCTGGCCAGTGTGGGTTTCGAGCATCTGGCCGATTACCTGCACGGGTTTGCCAGCGGGCGCATAGCGGGCTTGGCCAAGCCACTGATCACCCAGCTGGCCCCGGCAATGATCCGTTGCGATGCGCGCGCGGGCATTGCGCAACTGGGGTTCGATCAGGCCTTTGGCGCTGTGTGTGACAGCACCCGGCAGTTGGGAATCAGCCTGTTTGCCCTGCACAACGGGTTTACCTGTGGCGAGCTGGGCTACTACACCCGGCGCCTGGCCGCCGAAGGCCTGGTGGCATTGGCGTTCTGCAACGGCCCGGCGCTGTTGACCGTGGCCGGCCAGCGCCAGCCGATCTATTCCACCAACCCCCTGGCCTTCGCCGCTCCCTGCGGCGACGGGCGCCTGCTGCTGATCGACCAGGCCAGCAGCGCCACGGCCTTCGTCAACCTCCTCAAGGCGGCCGAGGCCGGGGAGGCGATCCCCGAAGGCTGGGCAGTGGATGCCCAGGGCGCAGCCACCCTGAGTGCCCGGGAGGCCATGCACGGTGCCTTGCTGGCGTTCGGCGGCAGTCGCGGGGCCAACATCGCCTTGCTGGTCGAAGTGCTCGCCGGCGGTGTCGCCCGGGGCAACTGGTCGCTGGATGCGCCCGATTTTCGAAGCGGCGCACAATCGCCGGGTTCGGGCCTGCTGGTGATCGCCATCGCCCCGCACCTGCTCGACGAGCAGTTCGAGGCTCGACTGGCGCGGCAGATGCAGCGCCTGGCCACCCTGGGGGTTCACCCTCCGGGGCAGGCCAAGCAGCAGGCCTGGGCCCGGGCGCAAATAGAAGGAATCAGCTTGCCCATGGCGCTGTATCAGCAGCTGGCGGCGCGCTTCTAGGGGGGAGCGAGTTCTGCCGTCAGAGCCCCAATCGTTGCAGCGATGCCAGGGAGCGGCTTACCTGGCGGATGACATGGGTGGCCAGAAGCGATTGCGCGGGGCATCACAACCGGCGCAGCCGGTGTTTGAATAATCCCCGGAATAATGCTGTGATTGCGCGCGTCACGCCCCCGGGCGGCCCTGCTTTTTTCAGAGACACTGCGAAATGGATAGCCAAGAAACGACAGCCAGGATGTCGCAGTTGCCTCCCGGCGATGACCTGTCCACGCGCCTGCAAGGGATTGCTGCCCAGACCGCACTGGTGTTGGAAACCAACAATCTGCGCGGCGGCAAGAATGCAGGCGAAGCCTTGGGCAGCCTCCAGCGGCTGATTGCCCGGCTGGCCCTGCAAAGTCTGGCGCCCCAGGCTTTTGCCCAATGGATCATCACCCATGACGGCCTCGACCTTGAGGCACGCCAGGCGCTGTGCAGCCTGGCCGGCTGTGCGCTGGAGTTCATCGAGATCGATGCCGGTACCGGTTACTACGATGCCAAGAATGTCGGTTTCGATGGCGTCGACCAGGCGCGCTGCCAGTACGTGGTATTCGCCGATGCCGACTGCCTGCCCGATGCCCATTGGCTGGAAGAATTGCTGCTGCCCTTTGTGCAACCCGAGGCGCCCGTGGCGGTGGCCGGGCGCACCAGCTACGCGCCGAGCGTCGCCGGCAGTGCGCTGACCGCCATCGACTTCATGTATTTCCCCAGCCCCTTGCGCCACGGCGCCACGCGTAACTTCTACGCCAACAACGTGGCTTTTCGCTGTGCCACCTTCGAGCAGTATCGCTACGAACCCCTGGCTGGCATCTATCGTGCCCATTGCCAGGTCATGGGCCTGCGCCTGCAAGCGGCGGGGGTGGCGGTGGCCTATGCGCCGGCGGCGCATACCGAGCACCGGCTGCCCGACAGCCAGGGCGAGGTGTTCAAGCTGCGCTGGCTCAGGGGCGGCGACAGCGTCGGCCTGACCCCGTACCTAGTGCGCGCCTACATGCCGGGCTGGCTGCAATGGCTCGGGCGCAGTGGGCCGCTGGGGCCTTTGTGCGTGATGGTCGGGCGCCTGGGCTACAGCCTGCGGGCCCTCAACCACCAGGACCTGCCGCCCCTGCACGGAGCCCGGCGCCTGGGGGCCATGGCCATGGTCACTGCCATCTCGTTGCTCGACACTGCCGGCGCCGTGGTGCGTGGCTGCGGGCTGTCCATCGGCCGCTCCAGTGCCCGGCACAGTGAAGCGTTGTCCTACCACCGCAACCTGGATTGATCCGCGTCGCGCCGTATCGTCGCACGCCGTTCGCGTGCCCAGAGGAAGTCCCCATGCAGAACCCTTCTCTTGCCTCATTCGGCCGTTCCCTGGCGTGCCTGGCCTTGCTGGCACTCGGTGCCCAGGCCCAGGCCGCTCCCGGCGAGTTCGCCGGTCGCGGGGTGTACCACTTCGCTTCGGACAGTGGCTGCGCCACGTTCGCCTCCAGCAACCTCGACTGCAACCGCATCGCCCTGGACGTGAGTGATGCGCGGGCCAGTGTCGACCGGCAAACCCATGCCATCGTCATCGACGCCGACAGCAACCACGACAGCAAGACCGTGATCGGCGACATTCTGCTGCACGGCAGCGGCATCGCCAGCGACGGCCAGCGTGTGCCCCTGAGCCTGCAGGTGCTGCTGCGCCGTTCGGGCAAGGTGTGGAAATCCGATACCTATGTGCACGCACCGGTGCGTGGCAAGTTCCGTGACATCAGCCTCGATCCCTATCAGATCAGCGTCCGTGAAGGCACCCGTGAGCGCGTGCTGTTCAGCCCCGAACAGGCGCGCAACGTATTGGCCCAGCCGTCGATCGCGGCGCGCCTGGCCAGTTATTTCGTGGTGGTGCGCCCCAGCGATGCGCAGCACCCGACAGCGGGCGACATCACCATCGGCCTGGGCGTCGGCCGAGTGTCGAAGTCGCTGATGCGTGCCAGCTTCAGTACCAGGCAGCCGGGCAGCGAAGCGCTGGAGCAGGTGCTGCAGCAGGGCACCTGGAACCTCGACCTGCAGGCCCTGAGCGGGCAGATCCCGCTGTGGGTGGTACAGCGCCAGCTGTTTGTCTTTGCGCTGGAGGACAGCCCGTTGCTCAGGGAGGTGCGTCAGCGGGGCTTGAACAAGAGCGACAGCCTGGAGCTGGGTGCGGTCAACGGCCAGGGTTACCTGCGCTATAACGGCCAGGAGGAGAGCTTTCCCGGCGCTGCGGCCAGCGGCACGGCCTTCATGCGTGACAGCTTTATCGGCCTGATCCTGGCCTGGCAGCGCCATTCGCACGGGGCCAGGACGGCCACCGCCAGCGCCGCGCAGCCCGTGCAATGAATGCGGGGCAAGCGGTTGCCGGCGAGGCCAACTTCGACTGCCTGAGCATGCCCCGGCCCCAGGGCCTGGGGGCGCTGCAGGCGCGGCTGGTGGACCGCATCAAACGCGCCGCCTTGTTGCGCCTGCACCGCAGCCCGCGAGGCGAACGCCTGCTGTTGCGCATGTACCTGGCCGGTGAAGACGCCACCGAGCGTGCGTTGCTCGATGAATTGTTGCCGCAGTCGCCACCCTGGCTCGAACGGCAGGTAGCACAGCACCTAGCCGATGAGCAGCGCCACGTGACCCTGTTTGCCGAGGCCCTGCGCGAGCGGGGCGACGACGCTCAAGCCCGCCTGGAGCCGGACTGGCTGAGCCGGCGCAAGATCCAGCGCTGGCAGCGCCTGGCCCGTCGTTATGCGGGGCATTTCGAACAGGGCCTGCTGGTGCCAGCCTATGCCACCGGGCTGTGTGCCGAGCAGATGGCCGAGCGGGTATTGACCCGCCATTGTGCGGTGCTGGATGCCGGGCATGGCTTGTATCCGCTGCTGGCGCGGGTGCTGGCCGACGAGAAAGCCCACGTGTGCCTGTGCCAGAACACCTTGCGGCGCATCGTGGCGCCCCATGAGGCGGGCCATCTGGCGCGCCTGCTCAAGGACATTCGCCGCGTCGATGCGAGCTTTGGCGTGACCGGTGCCCTGGCGATGTATGGTGCCGGCTGGCTGCTCGGTGGTCGGGGCCGAGTGGGGCGATGAGTGCACGGATTCTTTACCTGGCGACCGCCGATGCCCGTGGGCACTTGATGCGTGCCCAACTGCTGGTACATGCCTTGCGTGCGGCCGGGGCCGAGGTCGAGGTGCTGACCACCTCGCAGCAGGGGCAGGACTTCCTGCAGCGCTTCGGCATTGCGGCGCAGATTCTCTCGCTGCATTACGCGGTGCAGTTCGACAGCCAGCAGAACATGCTGCGCCAGGCCACCAACCGCAATGTCGCCCACTACCTGTTCCGCCCCGGGCGCATGCTGCGGGACATCCTCCAACTGCGGCGCCGGCTGCGCGGCGTGGACCTGGTGATCAACGATTCCTTCCACCCGGCGCTGCTCTACATGGGCATGCTCCCGGGCTGGCGGCGCCAGGTGGTGCACGTGTACGGGGCCAGCCTCAAGGTGGCGCTGCTGAACAACTTTGCCGGCATGTGGCCGCGCCAGTTCGGGCGCCTGTTCGGCTGGATTGTCGGGCGCCAGATCGATACGGCGCGGGCGCGCATCGAGCACGATTTCGCCTATGAAGTCGACGATACCCAGGCCCCGGCACTGTATCGCCTGCCGACCCCGGTGGCCCTGGCCGAAGCCTTGCCGGAACAGGCCGCCGTGGGCGCCGCGGTGTACCTCAACCCGCATTTTCGTGAGCCCGACCTGGCCGATGCCTTGAGCCGTGGCCTGGAGGATGCCGGCCTGGACGCTCACCGCGTGGGCGAGGGGTATGCCGGGCGCAGCGGCTGGCTGCAGGTCGATCCGCTCTGGGCCAGCCGCGCTGCCCGGGCGCAACTCCTGGTCTCGGCACCGGGCATGGCGGCGCTGTCCATCGCCCGGGTCTACCAGCGGCCGATCATCCTGGTGGTGAGCGACCAGCCGGAACAGACCCGCAACGCCGCCCGGGCCCGGCAATTGCAGTTGCTGCACCGGGTGGTGACCTGGCGCGGCGACCCTGCCGATTTTCGCCGTCAGGTGGCCGAGGCGGCGCGGCAGTTGAGCGCGGCGGCGCCAGCGCCCGACGTGATCTTGGGCAACCAGCGGGCCCAGGCACGGATCGATGCCTGGGCCAGCCGCTTGCTCGGCTTGTGAGGGCGCGGCCGTGAGTCGTCACCGCTGCATGCCCGCACCGGGCCAGCAGCCATGACCGGCACCTTGCAGCGCCTGATAGCCGCCGCCAACCTTCGGCAGGCCCTGGCTGCGGTGTTCGCCCTGCTGTTGGGGCTGGGCGCGTTCATGGGTCTGCAGCGCCTGGTGACGCCGCGCTACAACTGGGTCACGCCATTGGATGAGCTGATCCCCTTTATCGCCCAGTCCTGGTTCGTCTATGTGCTGTTCTTTCCCTTTGTGCTGCTGGCGGCGGCCTATGCCAGCCAAGAGGGCTTCAGGGCCATGCGCAACGCCACCGGCATGGCCTTCGCCGTTGGGCTGCTGTGCTTCTGGCTGTTCCCCGAATATGTGCCGAGGCCGGATATCGCCGCCCTCGACAATGGCTTCCTGCAACAGCGGCTGGGCCGGATGTGGCAGCTGGACCTGGCCTGCAACGGTTTTCCCAGCCTGCATGTGGCAGTGACCTGCCTGGCCTGTCGCGCGCTCTGGCGCCGCCCTTGCAAAGAGCTGAGCGCTGTCATCGGCCTGCTGATCTGCCTCTCGACCCTGACCCTCAAGCAGCACACGCTGATCGATGTGGCGGGCGGCCTGTTCCTGGCCCTGGCCTGTGCCCTGGCCACCCAACGACAAGGAAACCCTGCCCGTGTCCCAGCCTGAACCCCGTGCCGGAGAGAATCGGGCCCTGCGTGCCTTTGCCCCCGACGCCGGGCTGTTCCTGCTCAAGCCCTGGATCGGTGGCCTGGCGCTGCTGGCCGACTGGGGGCTGATCGCCGCCGCATTCGCCTGCGCTGCGCTCTGGCCGCACCCCGTCATCTACCTGCTGGCCGCGCTGCTGATCGCCCGCAGCCAGTTGGCGCTGGCGGTGCTGATGCACGAGAGCGCCCACGGCCTGCTGCTGCGCGGGCAGAAAGCCAATGATCGGCTGGGCCAGTGGCTGGCCGCCGGCCCGCTGTTCCTGTCCCTCTGCACCTACCGCGCCGGCCACCTCAAGCATCACCTGCATCCGATGGAGCATGACGACCCGGTGGTGGCGGTCTTCGGCCTGGGGGATTACCCCTTGCCCCGGGGCAAGCTGGCCCTGCGCCTGCTGGCGGACCTGTGCGGGGTGGGCTACTTCATCAGTGCCTTGAGGTTCGCCCGGGGTGACTACCGCGCGATCATGCCCCGGGTCGACAAGTCGCCGCGCCAGGCCCTGGCGCAAGTGCTGTCCATGCTGGTCAGCAACGGCCTGCTGTTCGGCCTGCTGGCCTGGAGCGGCCACCCCTGGCTGTACCTGGGGTTGTGGCTGTTGCCGGCGATTACCCTGCTGCCCTTGCTGGGCCGGGTACGAGCCATCATGGAGCATGCCGGCCTGCCGGTTGCCGCCGACCAGAGCCGCAACGCCCGCAGCATCGTACGGCCCAGCGTGCAGACCTTCCTGTTCGGCCCCCACGCCATCCACTACCACATCGAGCATCACCTCTATGTGCGTGTGCCGTTCTACCACCTGGGCGGCCTGCACCGGCAACTGGCCACGGCGCAGTTGCTGCCCGAGGGCAACCTCTACCAGGGGTATGGCGGGGTACTGCGAGATGTCAGCGACCCCGACTGGAGGTCATCGGCGCGCTGAGGCGTGGAGGAAGGGGAGAACGGGCCCGCCATGGGTGGCGGGCCCGTGAGGGCGGTCAGAGCTTGGGCAACTGGCCGATGCGGCCGACCATCTCGGTGACGATCTGCAGGTCCAGGAGGAACTGCTCCACGGTCTTGAACTCGTTGTCGGTGTGGCCGGTGTACTTGACCTCGGGCCGCGCCAGGCCGAACTGCACGCCGTTGGGCAACTCGTGCACCGAGGTGGCGCCGGCGGAGGTGCCGAACTTGTGCGCCATGCCCAGGTTCTCGCTGGCCACCGCCAGCAGTGCCTTGACCCATTCACCCTCGGGGTTGCGGTACATAGGTTCGGCGATCTTGGTGTCGATGTTCACCGCCACCTGGGTCTTCTTGCTCCAGGCCGCCAGCTTGTCGGTGATTTCGCCCTTCAGCACTTGCGGGGTCTTGCCCTTGGGCACCCGCAGGTTGACCGCCAGCTTGAAGGTCTTGTCATCCACGCTGACCTGGGTCAGGGAGGTGGTCAGCGGCCCCATGAAGTCGTCGGAGAAGCCGATACCCAGCTTGTTGCCCAGGTAGTCCAGGCCCCAGTTGTCGGCGGCGTAGCGGGCACCATCGGTGAAGGCGTTGTGCTTGAAGGCGATCTTGCCGTCCTGGCTGTTGATGAAGTCCAGCATCCGCGCCACCGGGTTGACCCCGGACTCGGGCTCGGAGGAGTGGGCCGAGACGCCGGTGACCGTCAGTTGCACATCCTTGCCCACCACCTTGGCCGCGACCTGGAAGTTGCCGCCGTGCTGCTTGGCATATTCGGCGCCGGCCTTTTGCAGGCTGGCGGCCAGTTCCGCAGGCTGCTCGGTGACCAGGGTGGCTACCGAGGTCGAGGGGATCTGGTTGGTGGCCAGGCCACCGGTGAGGTGGGTGATCTCCGCCCCTTTGCCCTCGGCGGCGCGCCGGGCGAAGCTGGCCATCACCGTGCCGTAGCCTTTCTCGGCGATCACCACCGGGTAGCCGCCGTCCAGCGCCAGGTTGTAGTTGGGCGTCGGGTTGTGTTCGAAGTAGTAGGGAATGGCATCGCCGCTGGTTTCCTCGGTGGTGTCCACCAGCAGCTTGAAGTTGCGCGCCAGGGGCAGCTTCTCTTCCTTGATGATCTTCATCGCGTAGAGCGCTACCACGATGCCGTTCTTGTCGTCCTCGGTACCGCGGCCATACATGCGGTCGCCGATCAGGGTGACCTTGAACGGGTCGAGGCGGGTGCCGTCTTCGAGCACCCAGTTTTCCGGGGTCACCGGCACCACGTCGGCGTGGGCGTGGATGCCGACGACTTCATCGCCGCTGCCTTCCAGGGAGATCTCGTAGACCCGGTTGTCGATGTTGCGAAAGTTCAGGTTGAAGGCCTTGGCCAGGTCCTGGATCTTGGCGGCGATCTTGAGGAACTCGGGGTTCTTGTACTGCGGCACGCCGTCGATGTTGAAGGTGGGGATGGCCACCAGCTCGCGCAGGGTTTCGGTGGCGGCCTTGCCGTACTTGATCCGGGCGTAGAGGCCCAGCAGGCGGTGGATCTCGTTCTGCTGTTCGGCGTTCAGGGGCTTGTTGGCCAGGAAGGCCTCGATGGTCGGGGCGAGCTGGTCGCTCTTGGCCAGCGGGCTCTTGGCCAGGGTGCCGAGGAACTGGCGGAAATCCGTGACCGTGGCGTCATTGAAGGTCTTGAGGATGGCCGCGCTTTGTTGCGGGGTAATGTTGGCCTGGGCGATCGAGGTGTAGGACGACAGGCTGGCGAGCATCAGGGTGGCCGCAGCCAGGTGCTTGAGAGAAAAATCCATTGCGGAGGGCATTCCTTTGCAGGGGGTGAGGATTATCTGAGCTGTTAGTCAGAAACCTTGCCAAGCTAACACTGCGAAGGAGCAGGGCGGGAGCCCCTGAAGTGGGATCTGTCGCACAGAAACGCAAAAGCGACGCACAAACGAAACATTCATCCAGGCAGGAGGCGCCTGCATCGGCGCCTCCTGTCGTGGCTAGTGCATCAAGCCTTGGCGTCCCATGGGCGGTCGCCCTGTTCGTCCTTGATGCGGGTCGGCAGGCCCATCAGGTCCAGCGCCTTGAGGAACGGCTTGGCCGGCAGTTCCTCGACGTTGGCCATGCGCTGCACGTCCCACTCGCCACGGGCCACCAGCAGGGCGGCGGCTACGGGCGGTACGCCGGCGGTGTAGGAAATGCCCTGGCTGTCGGTCTCGGCGTAGGCTTCTTCGTGGTCGGCCACGTTGTAGATGAAGACTTCGCGCGGCTGGCCATTCTTGCTGCCCTTGACCAGGTCACCGATGCAGGTCTTGCCGGTGTAGCCCGGGGCCAGGGAGGCCGGGTCAGGCAGCACGGCCTTGACCACTTTGAGCGGCACCACTTCCAGGCCTTCGGCGGTCTTCACCGGTTGCTCGGAGAGCAGGCCCAGGTTGCGCAGCACGGTGAACACATTGATGTAGTGCTCGCCGAAGCTCATCCAGAACCGCACGTTGGGCACGTCGAGGTTCTTCGACAGCGAGTGCACTTCATCGTGGCCGGTCAGGTACAGGTTTTGCGAGCCGACCACAGGCAGGTCGTCGGTACGCTTGACTTCGAACATGGTGTTGCTGGTCCACTGGCTGTCCTGCCAGCTCCACACCTGCCCGGTGAATTCGCGGAAGTTGATTTCCGGGTCGAAATTGGTGGCGAAATATTTGCCGTGGGAACCGGCATTGACGTCGAGAATGTCGATCGAGTCGATGCGGTCGAAATGTTCCTGCTGGGCCAGGGCCGCATAGGCGTTGACCACGCCCGGGTCGAAGCCGACGCCGAGGATCGCGGTGATGTTCTTCTGCTGGCACTCTTCGAGATGCTTCCACTCGTAGTTGCCGTACCAGGGCGGGGTCTCGCAGATCTTGCCCGGTTCTTCGTGGATCGCGGTGTCCAGGTAGGCCACACCGGTATCGATGCAGGCACGCAGCACCGACATGTTGAGGAAGGCGGAACCGACGTTGATGACGATCTGCGACTCGGTCTCGCGGATCAGCGCCTTGGTTGCCTCGATGTCCAGCGCGTTGAGCGCATAGGCTTTTATTTCAGCGGGCTGTTTGAGGCTGCCCTTGGCCTTGACGCTGTCGATGATGGCCTGGCATTTGGAGATGTTGCGCGACGCGATAGCAATACGACCGAGTTCGTCGTTGTGCTGCGCGCACTTGTGGGCCACCACCTTGGCGACACCTCCTGCACCAATGATAAGAACATTCTTCTTCAATTTATTTACTTCTCCTCGTGACCTGTCCGCTCAGGAAAGGCTGGACAGGTAGTCTTCGAAACCAAACTCGCGTACCACCTCGATGCTGCCATCGAGTTGTTTCACGACAATGGACGGCATTTTCAGACCGTTGAACCAGTTTTTCTTGACCATGGTGTAACCCGCCGCATCAATGAACGACAGTCGATCGCCGATGGCCAGCGGACGATCAAATTGGTATTCGCCGAAGATATCCCCGGCCAGGCAGGACTTGCCGCACACCATGTAGGTATGTTCGCCCGCGCTTGGTGACAGCTTGGCGTTCAGGCGATAGATCAGCAGGTCGAGCATGTGGGCTTCGATGGAGCTGTCCACCACGGCCAGGTGCTTGCCGTTGTACAGGGTGTCGAGCACGGTCACTTCCAGGGAGGCGCTCTGGGTGATTGCCGCTTCGCCCGGCTCCAGGTAGACCTGCACGCCGTACTTCTGGGAGAAGGCCTTGAGGCGCGCGCAGAAGGCGTCCAGGGCGTAGTCCTCGCCGGTGAAGTGGATGCCGCCGCCGAGGCTGACCCACTCGACCTTGTGCAGCAGGTGGCCGAAGCGATCCTCGATGGTGGTCAGCATCTGGTCGAACAGGCCGAAGTCGCCGTTCTCGCAGTTGTTGTGGAACATGAAGCCGGAGATCTGCTCGATGACCTGCTCGATCTTGGCCGGGTCCCACTCGCCCAGGCGGCTGAACGGGCGCGCCGGGTCGGCCAGCAGGTAGTCCGAACTGCTGACCTGGGGGTTGACCCGCAGGCCGCGTACCTTGCCCGCGCTGGCGTCGGCAAAGCGCTGCAGCTGGCTGATGGAGTTGAAGATGATCTTGTCGCAGTTGGCGAGCATCTCCTCGATTTCGTCGTCGGCCCAGGCCACGCTGTAGGCGTGGGTCTCGCCTTCGAACTTCTGCCGGCCGAGCTTGAGCTCGTAGAGCGACGAGGAGGTGGTGCCGTCCATGTACTGCTGCATCAGGTCGAACACCGACCAGGTGGCGAAGCACTTGAGGGCCAGCAGGGCCTTGGCGCCGGACTGCTCGCGCACGTAGGCGATCTTCTGCATGTTGCTCAAAAGCTTCTGCTTGTCGATGAGGTAGTACGGCGTCTTGATCATTTCAGGGTCTCCGGCAGGGCCAGCCAAAAAGGTACGCATTGTGCCCGCAGTGCCACTAGATCGAAAGCTCGGAAATATATTTTCCACGGTCAACCGTCTGTCCCTTGCGTTGTCGAGCCAGGCATGCGATTCCACACAGACAGCTGCAGGCGGTGCACACTGGCCCGAGCCCCGGTCGATGAATGCTGCGGCGCTGCAACGTTTCGCCGATTCGATGAAAAAAATACCCGACGGAAACTGCCATGCCTGATCTGCCCGAGCCGTACCACCCCCTCACTGACGATCGCTTCCGCCTGCTGGTCGATGCGGTGGTGGACTACGCGATCTACATGCTCGACGCACAGGGCCGGGTCGCCAGTTGGAACAGCGGTGCCCGGCGCTTCAAGGGCTACCGGGAGGAGGAAGTGCTGGGCCGGCACTTTTCCTGCTTCTATACCCCCGAGGATCGCCAGGCCGGTTTGCCCCAGAGGGCGCTGGACAGTGCCGCGCAGTGCGGGCGTTTCGAAGGCGAGGGCTGGCGCCTGCGCAAGGATGGCACGCGGTTCTGGTGCCATGTGGTGATCGACCCGATCCGCGACAGCGCCGGCGGGCTGATCGGCTTTGCCAAGGTCACCCGTGACATGACCGAGCAGCGGGCCGCCGAGCAGACCCTGAAACAGAGCGAACAGCAGTTCCGCCTGCTGGTGCAGAGCGTGACCGACTACGCGATCTACATGCTCGATGCCCAGGGCCGGGTCAGCAGTTGGAACCTGGGGGCGCAACGGATCAAGGGCTATGCCCCAGAGGAAGTCATCGGCCAGCACTTTTCACTGTTCTATACCGCCGAGGACCGGGCCAGCGACGAGCCGCGCAAGGCCCTGGAAGCCGCCGCCCGCGAAGGCCGTTTCGAGAAGCAGGGCTGGCGCCTGCGCAAGGACGGTACACGGTTCCTGGCCCATGTGATTGTCGACCCGATCCGCGCCGACTCCGGGGCCATCATCGGTTTCGCCAAGATCACCCGCGACATCACCGAGGTGGTCCAGGCGCAGAAGGAACTGGAGGTCGCCCGCGAAGCGCTGTTCCAGTCGCAGAAGCTCCAGGCCATCGGCCAGCTCAGCGGCGGCATCGCCCATGACTTCAACAACCTGCTGACGGTGATCCGCGGCAACCTGGAGCTGCTGCACAACCGGGTCGGCGATGACCCCAGGCTGCGGCGCCTGCTGGACAACGCGCTGCAGGGCACCGAGCGCGGCGTGACCCTGACCCAGCGCATGCTGGCCTTCGCCCGGCGCCAGGAGTTGAAATCCCAGGCCCTGGACCTGGGCCAACTGGTGGCCAGCCTCAGCGGCCTGCTGTGCAGTTCGGTGGGGCCCAGGATCGCCCTGCGGGTGGAGATGGCGCCGGACCTGCCGGCGGTGCAGGCTGATCTCAACCAGCTGGAACTGGCGCTGCTGAACCTGGTGAGCAATGCCCGGGATGCCATGCCCGAGGGCGGTTCGATCCTGATCGAGGCGCAATTGTGCGGGGCCACGGGCAACCTGGCCCGGGGGCAGTACGTCTGCCTGGCGGTGGTCGACGATGGCCAGGGCATGGACGAACAGACCCTGGCCTGCGCCGCCGATCCGTTCTTCACCACCAAGGGCCTGGGCAAGGGCACCGGCCTGGGCCTGTCGATGGTCCACGGCCTGGCCGAGCAACTGGGCGGGCGCCTGGTGCTCCAGAGCCGCCTGGGCCAGGGCACCCGCGCCGAGCTGTGGCTGCCCCTGGCGAGCGCGGCCAAGGGTTCGCCGGGCAGTGAGGCCATGCCGGCCCCGGGCCCGGACCACCCGCCGCTGTGCGTGCTGCTGGTGGATGACGACAGCCTGGTCCTGGACAGCACCACGCTGCTGCTGGAGGACCTGGGCCATCGAGTCATCCGCGCCGCCAGCGGGGCCCAGGCGCTGCAGTGTCTTGAGCAGCACCGGGACATCCAGCTGATGATCAGCGACATGGCCATGCCACACATGGATGGCCGCCAGTTGGCCGAAGCGGTGCGGCGCCTGCACCCGCAGTTGCCGATCATCCTGGCCAGCGGTTATGCCCAGCGCCAGGACGGCCCGGTGCCGGAGCTGCCACGGATCTTCAAGCCCTTCAGCCAGGCGCAGTTGAGGGACGCCCTGGCCCAGGTCCTGGCGCAGTCTGCGGCGGGCTGACTGCGGCGCACGGCAAGAGGGTGCAAACCCTACACCGGCGACACCTGCTGGGCCATGGCCGCGCCGGTCATGGGGGCCTGTGGAAAGGGCGCGGGAAATGCACGCTCGTAAGCCCGGCATACCCGCAGCACCTGATCGTCGGCAAATCGCGCGCCAACCACCTGCAGGCCGATGGGCAATCCCGCCTCCGAGAACCCGCAGGGCAATGAGGCAGCAGGTTGCTGGGTCAGGTTGAAGGGGTAGCTGAAAGGCGACCACTTCATCCAGTCATCGATAGCGCTGCCGGGCGGGGTGTCGTGGCCGGCCTCGAACGCGGTGATCGGCAGCATCGGGCAGACCAGCAGGTCGTAGCGGCTGTGAAACATGTTCATGTGGGCCATCAAGGCCGCCCGGGCTTCCTGGGCCGCGGTGAAGTCGGCGAGGGTGGTGTGGCGGCATTCTTCGGTAAAGCGCAACAGGCCCGGATCGAGCATGGCTTTCTGGGCCGTGCTCAGTTGCCGGGCCAGCGTCTGTGCGCCGGCGTAGATCACGCTCTTGAACAGTTGCAGGGGGTCGTTGAATCCCGGGTCGACCGCTTCGACGATCGCCCCCAGTTGTTCCAGCCGCGCCACGGCCTGCGCCACCTGGCGAGCGACCTGCGGATCAACCTGCACATAGCCGAAGTCTGCGCTGTAGGCGATGCGCAGGCCGTTGAGGTGGGTGCTGTCGGGCAGCCACGGGGTGTGTCGCGGGGCCCCCATCAGCGCGTCCCGCGGGTCGGGCCGGGCGATGGCCTGCAGGAGCAGTACGGCATCCTCCACGGTGCGGGTCATGGGGCCCAGGTGAGACACCAGGGTCGTCGCGCTGGCCGGGTACTGGGGGATGTAGCCAAAGGTGGGCTTGAAGCCGAAAGTGCCGGTAAAGCTGGCGGGGATGCGGATCGAGCCTCCGGCATCGCTGCCCTGATGCAGCACGCCCAGATTGAGCGCCGCGGCCACCGCTGCGCCGCCGGAGGAACCGCCGCAGGTCATGCGGGTGTCCCAGGGGTTGCGGGTGATGCCGTAGAGGGGGCTGTCGGTCACGCCTTTCCAGCCGAACTCCGGGCTGGTGGTCTTGCCCAGCACCACGGCGCCGGCCTCCCGCATGAAAGTGGTGACGGGCGCGTCGATGTCCCAGGGGCCTTCGGCCGAAATGGTCATCGATGCTTTGCGCGTGGGCATGCCCCGGGTCGGGGTCAGTTCCTTGATCGATGTGGGCAAGCCGTCGAGGGCGCCGCAGGGCTGGCCCTTCATCCAGCGCTTTTCAGCTTCGCGTGCGGTGTTCAGCGCGCCTTCGGGATCGGTGTAGCAAAAGGCATTGACCCGCGGGTTGAAGCGCTCGATGCGGGCCAGTGCGTCCTGGGTGACCTCCACGGGAGACAGCTGCTTGTCACGGTAATGACCGAGCAGCTCGATGGCGCTCATGTCGGCGATGGCGGTGGCGTTTGGCATGGCAGTGTCCTGATAGGCGGGTGCAGGGCTGGCCTGCACAAGACAGTGTGTGGGCGCCCAGTTCGGGGCACCCCGAGAACCAAGCGCATCAGCGCAAGTAGCCCTCGACCAGTTCCACCCAGCACGCTGCGCCCAGGGGAATCAATTGATCGTTGAAGTCGTAGTGATCGTTGTGCACCGAGCAGCCGTTGAACTCCCCGGTGCCATTGCCCAGGCCGAAATAGCAGCCGGGCACTTCGTCCAGCATCCAGGCAAAATCCTCGCTGCCCATGGCCCTGAATGACACTTGCTCCACCACGTTCTCGTCGCCCAGGGCCTTGCGCGCGGCGTCGAGCATCTGTCGCGTCTCGGCGACGGTGTTCACCAGGACCGGGGCCAGCAACTGATAGTCGATCTCGGCGGTGACCCCGAATGCTGCGGCCTGGCCCTCGACGATGGTGCGGATCCGCTGCTCGACCTGTTGGCGGATCGCCGGGTCAACCGTGCGCACGCTGAGTTCCAGCATGGCCGATTCGGGAATGATGTTGGTGGCGGTTCCGGCGTGTACCTTGCCGATGCTGATCACCACCGCATCGTTGGCGCTGATGTTGCGCGAGACCACGGTTTGCAGGGCACTGATGATGCCGGCCAGGGCCGGGATCGGATCGACGGCGCGCTCCGGCACGGCGCCGTGTCCGCCTTTGCCGGTCAGGGTAATGCCGACCCGCTCGGACGAGGCCATGACCCCGCCGCTCTTGATGATCGCGTAGCCCACGGGAAACCCCGGCATGTTGTGGAAGGCGTACACCGCATCGCAGGGGAAGCGCCGGAACAGCCCGTCGGCCATCATGCTCCTGGCGCCGGTCAGGCCTTCTTCATCCGGTTGGAAGATCAGGTTCAGCGTGCCGTCGAACTCGCCGTGCAGGGCCAGTTGTTCGGCCGCCGCCAGCAGGGTGGCGGTGTGGCCGTCATGACCACAGGCGTGCATCACCCCGGCGCGTTGGCTGGCCCAGGGCAAGCCGTTGCGCTCGATGATCGGCAGGGCATCCATGTCCGCCCGCAGGCCCAGGGTCCTGGAGCCCGAGCCGCGACGCAGGACGCCGACCACGCCATGGCCGCCCACCCCGGTGTGGACTTCATAACCCCAGCCTTCGAGCAGGCCGGTGACCAGGGCTGCGGTGTCCAGGGTGTCTTCACCCAGCTCCGGATGGGCGTGGATGTTGCGCCTGATCTTCAGGAAGCGCTCGGTGCTGGCTTGCAGTCGGTCTTGCAGAGAGGTCATGTTCACAACGGATTCCTTGTTCCAGGTAGAGGGGCAGTTGCAGGTCGGATTCAGGGACGGCCGGGATATTCCGGGTAGAAACGCAGGGCCACGCCACTGAGCACGATGGCGCTGCACAGATACCAGGCAGGTACCAGCGGGCTTGCGGTCACGGCGATCAGCCAGGTCACGATCAGCGGCGAGAACCCCCCGAACAGGGTGACCCCGAAGCTGTAGACGATCGACAGCCCGGTGACTCGCTCGTCACGGGCGAAGGCTTCCATCAGCAGCGCCAGGCCGGCGCCGCCGCTGATGGCCATCGGCAGGATCAGCATCGACACCGCCACCAGGCAGAGCAGGGTGCTTTGCAGGCCCAGCAGCATGAAGGCCGGGTAGGTCAGGATGATCTGCAGCCCGCACAGCCAGTACAGCAAGGGCTTGCGCCGTGGCATGCGGTCAGCCCATCGCGAGGCCAGCGGGGGAACGACCGTCAGCAGGACGCAAGCGAAGGCCACCAGCGAAAAGGCGAAGCTGCTGGAGTAGTGCAAGGTCCGGGTGAGGTAGGTCGGCATGTAGAACACCACCATGTAGGAGGTGACCGTCGAACTGGCCATGAGCAATATGCCCAGCCCCAGGGTGCGCGCGTGCTTGCGCAACAGGTCGCGAAACGGCGTCGGGTTCTCCGGGTTCTGGTGGGTTTCATCCAGGTGCTTGCGGATGTACCAGCCCACCGGGCCTATCAGCAGGCCGATGATGAACGGAACGCGCCAGCCCCAGCTGTGCAGCGCCTGCTCCGACAGAACACTGGTCAGCGCCAACCCGGAAAGCGCCCCGAGCAGGGCGGCAGCGCCCTGGCTCGCGCCTTGCCAGCAGACCATGAAGCAGCGGTTGTCGGTGCGCCCGGACTCCATCAGGAAGGCCGACGCGGCGCCAACCTCACCGCCCGCGGAAAAGCCCTGCAGCATCCGCCCCAGCACCAGCATGATGGTGGCGAAGATCCCGATGCTGGAATAGGTGGGGGTAAAGGCAATGATGCCCGTGCCGATGGTCATCAAGGCAATGGTCAGCGACAGCGCCTGCTTGCGGCCGTAGCGGTCGGCCACCCGGCCAATCAGTACCGCCCCTAGCGGGCGGACGACAAAACCCAGGGCGAAGGTCACCAGCGACATCATCAGCGATGCCAATGGGGAGTCGGAGGGGAAGAACAGCTGGCCGATGATCACCGCGAAAAAGCTGTAGACGGTGAAGTCGTACATCTCCAGCGCATTGCCCAGGGAGGAGGCGACGACCACCCGGCGCATGTTGCCGCGGGGTATTGCCGGTGCTGTGCTCGGCGCGTATTGAAGCGGTAGCGAAGGAGCGGGGGTGCTTTTCATGGCATTTTCCAAAGAGTGGCGGTTGGCACAGAGGCTGTGCCCACCGCCAGTACGAGGTCCTGGCGCCCCCTCGGCGAAGGCGCTGTTGTTCGAGCCGTCGTGACCCGAGTTCAGCGCACCCCACTCTGGCGCAAGGCGTTGGGCGTGAACTCGGCCTCCAGCGCCTTGACGCCGAACTGATAGTTGCTCTTCTCTTCGTTCTTCAGGCCCAGCACCAGGTAGCGGCCGCTGACCATGTCATTCAGGGTCTCGGCGGTGTACCAGGGCACCTGGCTGTTGTAGTAGGAAAGCTGGTGGGCTTCGGCAACCCGCCACAGGGTATTGCGCCCGTCGTAGTGATCGATGACCGCGGCCTGCCAGGAGTCCTCGTCGATGTAGAAATCGCGCTTGGCATACACATGGCGCTGGCCGGGTTTCAAGGTCGCGACCACGTGCCACACACGGTGCAGTTCATAGCGCGCCAGGTCCTGGTTGATGTGCCCGGCCTTGGTGATCTCGGCGTACTTGAGCGTGGGCGAATCGAGCTTGTAACTGTTGTAGGGGATGTACAGTTCCTGCTTGCCCACCAGTTGCCAGTCATAGCGATCCGGCGCGCCGTTGAACATGTCGTAGTTGTCCACCACGCGCTGGCCGTCGGTACTGGCGGCCGGCCCGTCGTAGGCCACCTGCGGGGCCCGCCGCACACGGCGCTGGCCGGCGTTGTAGATCCAGGCCTGGCGAGGTTCCTTGACCTGATCGAGGGTCTCGTGAACCAGTTCCACGTTGCCGGCCAGGCGCGCGGGCGCGACCACGGTCTGCTTGTTGTAGAACAGCACGTTGCTCGGCTTGGCCGGATCGTAGTCGGCGAGGCTCTCGCGCAACACGTACTGGTGGGCAAAGGTCACGGGTGTGCCGTTGCCCTGGACATCCGGCACGATCTGCACCATCTGGCGCTTCACGCTGTCACCGCGATAACGGGTGATGTGGTTCCAGATCACCTCCAGCCCATTCCCGGGAATCGGAAACGGATAGGCCTTGGTGAAGTGCTCCAGGCCGTTACCGCCGGCAACCAGGGTGGTGTTCAGGGCGTTCTTGCGGGCCGCCTCGACGATGCTCGGCGGTACGTTGGCGCTGCGGTGAGTGGGGTAGACGTTCATCCGGTAATCGGGGTAGCGCTTGAACATCGCGACCTGGCCCGGGGACAGGCGGCTTTTGTACTGCTCGACGTTCTGCGCGGTAATGCTGAACAACGCATGTTCGCTGCCATAGGGGTCGGCGAGAAAACCGGCGCTGTCGATCGTCCCGGCATTCTTCGCCAGGCCGCCGGTCCAGGCCGGAATGGTGCCGTCGGCATTGCCGGCGCGCTCGGCACCCACCGGGGTCAGCGTGGTCTCGAGCTTGGCCGCCTCTTCGGGCGACACTGCGGCCATGGCCGACGTGCAAAGCAGCAGCGACAACGCACTGCCGTGAAAAACCGACTTCGAAATGTTCATCGCACCCTGTCCTGTTCGATTGCTGATTGCGGATTCAAAAGCTCACGCCGAAGCTGAGGGCGACGAAGTCGCGATCAGTCGAAGTGTTGTAGGCGCCACCGAAGAAATCGGTGTAGGAAAGACTCGCCGAGTAGGTATTGCGAAGGTCGGCATCCAGGGCGAGGCTGATGGCCTTGCTGCCTTGGTTGAAGTTGGGGCCGTAGCCTTGCACGTCATGGGACCAGGACAGGCTGGGCTTGAGGTTCACCCCGGCGATCACGTTCTGATAGTCGAGGATGGCGCGGCCGCGATAACCCCAGGAATTGGCGGTGTAGAAGCCCTTGTTGTTGCAGTTCTGCGGGTTGACCGGGTTGGCCATCAGCGCGCAATTGCGGTTGTCGGGCAGTTCGCCGTTGCCGAAGATACTGTCCCGGCCGAAGCGCAAGGCGTTGCTGTTGATATCCCCCAGGTGGTTGTAGCCGATCTCGGTAATCAGGCTCAGGCGCTCGGCGGCCCAGACCTGGTCGATGAAATGGGTGAGGGTGATTTGCGCCTGGGTCACCGGCTTTCGCACATAACCGTGGAAGCTCTCGCCTGGCACTGGCTGCGCAAAGCCGCTGGTGAAGATCGGCGCACCGAGATCGGCCGCCATCGGGCCGGCGAGCGCGGCAATGGTCACGTCGCTGCCGTTGAGTGACAGCGGCATATTCGGCCGGTAGCTCAGTTCACCGGAAACCGCAGTGGTGCCCAGGGTGGTGGCAAAGCTCAGGCCATAGAGGCGGATGTCTTCCGGGTACTCGATGAAGTACTCGGCGCTCGATGCCCTGGTCCCAGGCTTAACCGCGAAGGGGGCCGTGCCGACCGTGCCACCGAGGAAAGGCGCGCGGCTGTGGTAGTTCAGGGCATACAGGCCGAACTCGGTGTTGTTCAGCGCCTCGACCTGCCAGCGCAGGGCCATCCCGAACTGGCCACTGTCCCGCGCGTCGCGGTCGCCACCCCGGGTGAAGTGATACTGGCCATTGGGGTCCCAGGGGGGCGAGAAACCCATGCGGGTATTGCATCCATCGGCCATCACGTCGGAGCCGAAAAAGGTCCCGCAATTGTCGACGACGGTCTGGTCCCATTCCAGTTGATAGAAAAATTCGGCAGAGAGGTTTTCGCTCAGCCCCTGGGACAAAAACAGCATGTTGACCGGAATCAGGCCTTCCTTGATTTCGGCTCCCGGGCGCCGGAAGGCTGCGACATCCGTCGGGTTGATCACGTTGATGCCATTGCCGATGAAGGTGCTTTCCCCCCAACTGACCACCTGTTTGCCCAGGCGCGCATTGCCGGGCTGATCGGCGATGAAATAGTTGTGATAGACAAAGGCGTCCAGCAGCTGCGCGCCCGAGGACTTGGCGGCCTCCTTGCGATGCTCATCGCTGATCTGCACATAGCGCCGGCTCTCGTCCTTGAGCTCGAAGTCGTACCAGTACTTGCCCCGCAGGAACAGCCCGCTGTCGCCGTAGCTGAGCTGCAGGTCGTGCACGCCCTTGAAGATCTTCGAGAAGGTTTCGCCCTTGCGAAAGTTCAGCCGGCCGTCGTCGGAGGATTGGCTTGAAGCGTGCCCTGCGTTCCACGTGCCGATGAAGGCCCGGTCCGGGTTGCGCAGTGCCCAGCTGGCGCCAATGGACAACGAAGAATCGAATTGCCCCTGGATCTCGCCGATGTCGAAGGTAGCGGCCTGGCCAGGTGCGCTGATGCTCAGTGCAAGCAGCGTTGGCAGGCCCAGTAAGCGGAATGGATCAAGCTGGAATTGGTGCGCCACAGAACTTCCCCATCGTTTTTTTTATTGGAGGCAGTACGTGTTGTCTGCCGGGCGATGCTGGTGGTGGAGAATCTTCTGGGAGCGTGTTAAGAGTGTCCAATGCAAAGATAGGGCTTGATTAATGCAGTGAACGACTTAATCGATCTGAAACGTGTGCGCCATCTGGTCTATCTGAGTGAGGAACTGCATTTTTCCCGCGCTGCGGCTCGGGCCAACCTGTCGCAGACGGCGTTCAGCCGCAGCATCCAGTCGCTGGAAGCGGACCTGGGCGTTCGGCTCTTCGATCGTGATACGCGCACGGTGATGCTCACCGCTGCCGGGCAGCAGTTGATCGGGCGTGCTCATGAGCTGCTCGGTTGCGCCAGGAAGCTGGTGGCGCAAGCCATCGATATTGCCGGCGCCGAAGGTGGGGAACTGCGCCTGGGCATCAACCCGATGGCGGCCACGCTCAACACCGTCGATATTCTCATCAGGTTGCGCAAACAGGTCCCCAGGCTGGTGCTCAATGTCCAGGTCGGGTACTGGAATCAGTTGTGCCACCTGCTGGAAACCGAGCAACTGGATTTCGTGGTCGCCAGCCTCAAGTCGGGCGAGGAAATCGACCCGCGCTTTTCCGTGACCCATCTGCCGCCTCAGCCGGCCTCGGTGTTCTGTCGCCGCGATCACCCCCTGGCCCGCCAGGCAGGCCCGATTGCCCGTGCCCAGATCCTCGACTACCAGTGGAGTGGCGTGTCGCCGTCCAACGAAGCTTCGCTGTATGCCCTGTTCGATCTGGCGCCTGGCACCTTGCTGCCCTGGACCCTGAGCTCCAACGATCTGAACCTGTTGCGCGAAACCACCCTGAGCAGCGACTCGTTGCTCCTGACCTGGCGCTCGTGGCTCGACCAGGACCTGCACAACGGGTTGCTGGTGGACCTGGCACCTTTCATACAGCCGCCCTGGCCGGCGGATGTGCTGACCATCCGCTACGCCGTGGTGACCCATGCCGGACGCACGCTTTCACCGATTGCCCAGCAAGCCGTGGACATGATCGTCAGCGAAGCCCCGGGGAGTGCCGGGCTGTCGACATTCCCGGGTGCTTGAACCGCGGGTGCCGGGGGGGCTCAACCGGCCGCCCCAAAGATCTGTACGAAAACTCGCCGAGCAAAGATCAGGCAAGGCAAAAGCAGGCGAGGAAGCCGAGTCCAGCGGCCTGAATGAGCATGCCGAGCCTGTCTTCAACGCAGTCTGATCGAAGCACAGGTAGTTTTCGTACAGAGCCTAAGGTTGCGCCAGGTGCCTTTGGCGACATGCGCTGGGGCTCTGGCCGAACCAGCGATAGCAGGCGCGGGTCAGCGAGCTGGGGTCGCCGTAGCCCAACAGGAACGCCACTTCGGTCAGGGCGATCTGCGGGTGGGGCAGCAGCGACTCAAGGCGCTTGCGGCGCAAGTCATCGATGATCTCCTCCACGCGCAAGCCTTGGGCTAGCAGGCGGCGCTGGAGCATATGCCGGGGCATGCCCAGTTGTCCGGCCAGGACCGGCAGCGTGCAGTTGCCCGTCACCAGCAGGCGCTCCACCAGTATTTCCACCTGGCGGCCCAGGTCCAGGGGGTGGCTCTGGATCAGGCGGCGGACAATGCGCTCGGTGGTCTCAAGCATTGCCGGGCTGGCGCTGGCCAGCGGGGTACTGAGCAAGCTGGCGGGAAAGAGCAGGGCGTTTTCAGCCTGGTTGATGCGTACCCGGCAGCCATACAGGGCGCGATAGGCCTTGGCGTCGAGGGGGCTGTCATGCCTGAAATTGATTTGCCATTGCTTGCCGGTGTGGTGGGTAACCCGGCGCAGGAAAGCCAGGGCAATGCCATGGACCAGCTCGCTCAATTGCCGGTCGCCCAGCCTGCTTACACTCAGGTCATGCTGCAGGTGCCAGGCGGCATATTGGCCCTCGACGCTCAGGCGCAGGTTCAGCCCGGGGGAGTGGTAGGGCATGTAGCGAGCGACCCGTTCCAGGGCATCGGCCAGGTGGCTGGCGTGGAGCACGATGAGGGCCAGCGGCCCGAGGATGGAGACGTCCTGCAGGTTCGCCAGGCGAGCGCCGAAATCCGCCAGCGACAAGGCCTGCGAGGTGATCTCCAGCAACTGCGCGACCTTCTCCAGGGGCAGGCTGAAATGGGCGTCGTCGAGCTGGGCCTGGGTCATGCCGACACGGGCCAGCAGGGCCTGGGCGTCACCGCCATGCTCGCTGACCAGTCGGGTGAAGCCGGTCAGGGCAGGGGCCCTGACAAACAAGGGGGGACGGTTCATTTTGTTCCCGAATGCCAAATTCTTGTTATCAAATGCCAAGTAACCTAATTCGCCTCATGCCAGCATCTCAAGTCAAGAAAATTCATGATTGGAGGTCTTGGAAATGCTTTGCGACTATCAGGACGTTCTGCAGATCGAGGCGGGTCCTCAGCCCTTTGCCGATATCAACAACACCTATGCGTTGATCGAACGCAGCGCGAGCCAATGGCCACAGGCCCCGGCCCTGAGCTTCTTTCTGCGGGTCGAGGATCATGCGCGGCCGGTGCGCTGGACATACGCCCAACTGCTGGCGGACATCACTCGCGCAGCCAACCTGTTCGAGCGCTTGGGGGTACGGCGGGGCGACGTGGTTGCGCTGATCCTGCCGAACTTGCCGCAAACCCATATCGCCATGTGGGGCGCGCAGACCGCGGGTATCGCCTTTGCGGTCAACGTCTTGCTGGACGGCACGCAGATGGCCGAGCTGCTGGCGACGGCCAAGGTCCGCTGGATAGTCACGGTAGGCCCCGAGCCGGATGCGCAGATCTGGCAGCGGGTCGAGGGCGCGATTGCCCGCTTGCCCGGCCTGCAAGGCGTATTGGCTGTCGACCCGATGCGGCACCTGCCGGGCCATGGGCAGAGCGCGCCGCTGCCCGCTGAAGTGGCCGGGGTGCCGGTCCTGGATTTTTTCGCCGAACTGGCCCTCGAGCCAGGCGAGCGCCTGCGGTTTGCCCCGCCGGGCCTGAACGACGTGGCGGCCTACTATTGCACCGGCGGCACCACCGGCTTGCCGAAAATTGCCCGTCACAGCCAGCGCAATGAAGTGATCTTCTGCGGGCAACTGGATGCGGTGATCGGCGCGCCGGTCCTGCGGCCAGGACGCACCGTGCTGACCGCGTTACCGCTGTTTCACGTCAATGCGCTGATCGGTTGTGGCCTGGCGGCATTTGCCCAGGGCGGTCATGTGCTGCTGGCACCACCGGCGGGGTTTCGCACGCCGGGATTCATGCCGCGGTTCTGGGAGATAGTCGAAACCCATCAGGTCAGCAGCTATTCAGCTGTGCCCACGGTCTACGCCGGCCTGTTGCAGGTGCCCTGCGCGGGGCATGACACAAGCTCGCTGACGGTGGCGATCTGCGGCGCGGCGCCGATGCCCAGGGACTTGCTGCGCAAGTTCGAGCAACAGACAGGCCAGCGCATTCTCGAAGGCTATGGCTTGACCGAGGGCACTTGCGCGTCGTCGGTCAATCCGGCGCGTGGTGAGTCGCGCATTGGCTCGGTCGGCCTGCGCCTACCCTGGCAGGACATGCGGGTGATGATCCTCGATGAGCGAGGTGCCTGGTTGCGTGATGCGCAAGTCGATGAGGTGGGGGCGATCTGCATCAGCGGTCCCAATGTCTTCATCGGCTATCTGGACAGCGCCCATGATCAGGGGGCGTGGTTCGATACTGTCGCCCTCGACGGTGTGTCCGAACAGCGCTGGTTCAACACCGGGGACCTTGGGCGCTGCGATGCCGAAGGTTACTTCTGGCTCACCGGGCGCAAGAAGGAACTGATCATCCGCGGGGGGCACAACATTGAGCCCAAATACATCGAGGAGGTGCTGGCCACGCACCCCGATGTGGCGTTGTGTGCAGCGGTGGGCCGGCCCGACGCGCACGCTGGGGAAGTACCGGTGGCCTATGTGCAGGTGCGCGCCGGGAGTGCCATCAGCAGCGCCCAGTTGCTGGACTACGCGACGCGGCATATCAGCGAGCGCGCAGCGGTGCCCAAGGCGATCATCCTGGCCGACGCGCTACCCGTCACCGGAGTGGGCAAGATTTTCAAGCCCGCGCTGGTCATGGCTGAAATCGAGACAGTCATACGCCAGGAAGCCGCCTTGCTGGCCATCGAGCTGCAAGAGGTGAGGGTGGTGCAGAGCGCCAGGCAAGGCCTGGTGGCGAGCTATCGCTGCGCAGATGAAACCTCGCGACTGGCCGAGGCTCTGAGCCGCTACACCTTTGTCAGTGAGCGAAGCTGAGCCTGGGCTCCAGGCCGCGGGCCCGAGTGCTTGCGATGCAGCGCCGGTGTTGTGAAGTTGCACGCTTCGCATGCTCGCGCGCTGCCTCGCTTTTTCTTATCCAGCGAGCACATTTTTAATATTTTTCCTTCGCAGGCGTCTGTCGCACCATCTGTGGCATCCGACTTACCCCCGGGTTCTGAACAGCGTGCGCCCAGCCTTCCGGCCGGCGCCATTCGTCTCGCAGAAGGACACAGACATGACCGTAGAACAACCCATACAAGTGGACACCCTGGTGGTGGGCGCAGGCCAGGCCGGCGTGGCCATGAGCGAGCACCTGAGCAAGCTCGGGGTGCCGCACCTGGTGCTGGAGCGCAGCCGAGTGGCCGAGGCCTGGCGCACCGGGCGCTGGGATTCCCTGGTGGCCAACGGGCCGGCCTGGCACGACCGCTTTCCCGGGATGGAATTCGATGTCGCCGCCGATGCCTTCCCGGCCAAGGACCAGGTGGCGGACTATTTCGAAGCCTATGCGCGCAAGTTCAATGCGCCGATCCGCACCGGCGTGGAAGTGCGCAAGGTACTGCGCAATGTCGGCCGCCCGGGCTTCACCGTGGAAACCTCCGAAGGGCTGATCCAGGCCCAACGGGTGGTGGCCGCCACCGGGCCGTTCCAGCGTCCGGTGATCCCGCCGATTGCCCCGGCCAATGACCGGCTGACGCAGATCCACTCCGCCGAGTACCGCAACCCGCAGCAACTGCCCGAGGGCGCGGTGCTGGTGGTGGGCGCGGGGTCGTCCGGGGTGCAGATCGCCGATGAGCTGCAGCGTGCGGGGCGCCGGGTCTATCTGTCGGTGGGGGCCCACGACCGGCCACCGCGCTCCTATCGCAACCGGGATTTCTGCTGGTGGCTCGGGGTGCTGGGAGAGTGGGACGCCGAGATCGCCAAGCCGGGGCGCGAGCACGTGACCATTGCCGTCAGCGGCGCCCGCGGCGGCCAGACCATCGACTTCCGCGCCCTGGCGCACCAGGGCATCACCCTGGTGGGGCTGACCAAGGCCTTTGCCGGCGAGCACGTGACCTTCCAGGCCGACCTGCTGGACAACCTGGCCCGGGGCGACGAGAACTACCTGGCATTGCTGGACGCGGCGGATGCCTACATCGCCCGCAACGGCCTCGACCTGCCCCTGGAGCCCGAAGCCCGCCGGCGCCTGCCGGACCCGGACTGCGTCAAGCAGCCGATCCTCGAACTCGACCTGCAACAGGCCGGCATCACCTCGATCATCTGGGCCACCGGCTACGCCGTGGACTTTTCCTGGCTGCAGGTCGACACCTTCAGCGAACAGGGCAAGCCCCTGCACCAGCGCGGCGTGTCCCGCGAGCCGGGGGTCTACTTCCTCGGCCTGCCCTGGCTGTCGCGCCGTGGCTCGTCGTTTATCTGGGGGGTGTGGCACGACGCCAAGCATGTCGCCGACCACATCGCCACCCAGCGCAAGTACCAGGCCTACAGCGACGCCCGGCCGCCGGCGGCTACCGCCGAAGCACCGGCCCTCAACCTCAGCCCCGTGGGAGCCCACTGATGCCTACTCATACTCGCATCCGCATGTTCAACACCAAGGACACCTACCCCAACCAGTCCCTGGACAACGACCTGTGCCAGGCCGTGCGCGCCGGCAACACGGTGTATGTGCGCGGCCAGGTCGGCACCGACTTCGACGGCCGGCTGGTCGGCCTCGGCGACCCGCGGGCCCAGGCCGAGCAGGCGATGAAAAACGTCAAGCAACTGCTGGAAGAGGCCGGCAGCGATCTGAGCCACATCGTCAAGACCACCACCTATCTCACCGACCCGCGCTACCGCGAGCCGGTCTACCAGGAGGTAGGCAAGTGGCTCAAGGGGGTGTTCCCGATCTCCACCGGGCTGGTGGTCTCGGCCCTCGGCCAGCCGCAGTGGCTGATGGAGATCGACGTGATCGCGGTGATCCCCGAGTGAGGGGGTTGCCGAAGGTTCCGGCGGCCTTGTGCCGCGCTTGCCACAAGGCCCTGTGGGCCAGGGAGTTTGCATGACTTTTTCCATCGTTGGACGCTGCGCCGAAACCGGCCAGCTGGGCATCGCCATCAGTTCTTCCAGCATCGCCGTGGGCGCGCGCTGCCCCTGGGTGCGGGCCGGAGTGGGCGCGGTGGCGACCCAGAACGTCACCTTGCCGGCCCTGGGCCCGCAGATCCTCGACCTGCTGGAGGGCCAGAAGCTCGACCCGGCCAGCGCCCTGGACCGGGCCCTGGGCAGCAACGGCTGGAGCCAGTATCGCCAGGTCACGGTGATCGACAGCCAGGGCCGCACCGCGTTGTTCAGCGGCCAGGAAGCCCTGGGCCAGCACAACGCGGTGGCGGGGGAGCAGTGCGTGGCGGCCGGCAACCTGCTGGCAGGCCCGCAGGTGATCGAGGCCATGGTCCAGGCCTTTGAAAACACCCCGGGCATGCTGGTGGAGCGCCTGCTGGCGGCGATGCAGGCAGCGATGGCGGCGGGGGGCGAGGCGGGGCCGGTGCATTCGGCGGCGCTGAGCGTGGTGGACGACCTGACCTGGCCCATCGTCGACTTGCGGGTGGACTGGGCCGACGCCGACCCCATCGGCCAGCTCGCCGGCCTGTGGCAGGCCTACCGGCCGCAGATGCAGGACTACCTGACCCGCGCCCTGGACCCGACGGCGGCGCCCAGCTACGGAGTGCCGGGCAATGAGTGAACAATCGAGCCGCGAGTTGTTGGCGCGGCTGGTGGGCTTTGCCACGGTCAGCCGCGACTCCAACCTGGAGCTGATCGGCTTCATCCGCGATTACCTGGCCAGCCATGGCGTGCACAGCGAGCTGATCTACAACCCGGAGCGGACCAAGGCCAACCTGTTTGCCAGCATCGGCCCCGAGGATCGTGGCGGTGTGGTGCTGTCCGGCCACACCGACGTGGTGCCGGTGGACGGCCAGGCCTGGAGTGTCGAGCCCTTTGTCCTCAGCGAGCGCGAAGGGCGCCTGTACGGCCGCGGTACCGCCGACATGAAAGGTTTCATCGCCTCGGTGCTGGCTGCGGTGCCGGGCCTGACCCGGCGCCGCTTGCGGCTGCCGGTGCACCTGGCCTTTTCCTATGACGAGGAGGTGGGGTGCCTGGGGGTGCGGCCGATGCTTGAGCGAATGCAGCAGCGGCCGCACAAACCGCTGCTGTGCCTGATCGGCGAGCCCACCGAGCTGCGCCCGGTGCTCGGCCACAAGGGCAAGCTGGCCATGCGCTGCCAGGTGCGCGGCGCGGCCTGCCATTCCGCCTATGCGCCCTATGGGGTCAATGCCATCGAGTACGCGGCGCGGCTGATCGGCAAGCTGGGGGAGATCGGCAGCCGCTTGGCGCAACCCGAGCACCACGACCCACGTTTCGATCCGCCGTTCTCCACGGTGCAGACCGGCACCATCCAGGGCGGTCGGGCCCTGAACATTGTGCCGGCCGAGTGCCAGTTCGATTTCGAGGTGCGCACCCTGCCGGGCTATGACGCCCAGGCGGTGGTGGACCAGTTGCAAGGCTATGCCCGGGACCAGCTGCTGCCGCAGATGCAGGCGGTGCAGGCCGACACCGGGATCGCCCTGCAACCTCTGAGTGCCTACCCGGGGCTGGCCACCGCTGCCGACAGCGAGGCCGCCGACCTGCTGGCGCTGCTCAGCGGCTCGCGGGAGTTCGGCACCGTGGCCTTCGGCACCGAGGGCGGGCTGTTCCACCAGGCCGGGATTCCCACGGTGGTCTGCGGCCCGGGCAGCATGGACCAGGGCCACAAGCCGGACGAGTTCATCAGCCTTGAGCAACTGCACGCCTGCGACGCCCTGTTGCTGCGCCTGGGCGACTGGCTGGAGCACCCGGCCTGAACCGGATGTGCTCAACCCAGGCTCCCTCGCCGTGGGACAGTGCCCATTCGCCGCCATCCGGACCTCCGGATGGCGGCGTTTTGCGTGGGGCGCCAGGCCGTCTGGTTGCAGAGCTTTTTCATGGGACTCGAACATATTTTTAGTATTTTTCCTCTGGCCCGCTGTGACGCACCATCGCTCTGGACCCAATAACCAGCAGGCCGTCGCAACGGCCGATGAGGGAATGCAGCGTGTTCGATCTCGGTTACTGGCAGCAGCGGGCTGCCCGACAAACATTCATTGACCAGGCGCTGATCGGCGGCCAGCGGTTGTCCGCCGAATCCGGCGCTACCTTCGATGCCATCAACCCGGCCACCCGCCAGGTGCTGGCCCGGGTCAGCGCCTGTGGCGCAGCCGAGGTGGACCTGACGGTGGCCGCCGCGCGCCGGGCCTTCGAGCACGGGCCCTGGGCGCGCATGGCCCCGGTGGAGCGCAAGAAGGTCCTGCTGCGCCTGGCCGAACTGATGCTGGCCCACCGCGAGGAACTGGCCCTGCTGGACAGCCTGAACATGGGCAAGCCGGTGATGGACGCCTGGAACATCGACGTGCCCGGCGCGGCCAATGTCTTCGCCTGGTACGCCGAAAGCATCGACAAGCTCTACGATCAGGTGGCCCCCGGCGCCCGCAACAGCCACGCCAGCATCAGCCGCGTGCCCCTGGGGGTGATCGGCGCGGTGGTGCCCTGGAACTTCCCCCTGGACATGGCCGCCTGGAAGCTGGCGCCGGCCCTGGCGGTGGGCAACTCGGTGGTGCTCAAGCCCGCCGAGCAGTCGCCGTTCTCGGCGCTGCGCCTGGCCGAACTGGCCCTGGAGGCCGGTTTGCCGGAAGGCGTGCTCAACGTGGTGCCGGGCCTGGGCAGCGAAGCCGGACGGGCCCTGGGCCTGCACCCGGATGTGGATTGCCTGGTGTTCACCGGCTCCACCGAGGTGGGCAAGTTCTTCATGCAGTATTCGGCGCAGTCCAACCTCAAGCAGGTCTGGCTCGAATGCGGTGGCAAGAGCCCGAACCTGGTGTTCGACGACTGCCAGGACCTGGACCTGGCCGCAGAGAAGGCCGCCTTCGGCATCTTCTTCAACCAGGGCGAGGTGTGTTCCGCCAACTCGCGGCTGCTGGTGCAGCGCAGCATCCATGAACAGTTCGTGGAACGCCTCAAGGCCAAGGCCCGGGACTGGCGGCCGGGCAACCCGCTGGACCCGGCCAGCCGTGCCGGGGCCATGGTCGACGCGCGCCAGACCGCCAGCGTCATGGGGCATATCGCGGTGGCCCGGGAGCAGGGTGCGCAACTGGCCTGTGGTGGCCGGCAACTGAGCATCGATGGCAGCGACAACTACATCGAGCCGACCATCCTCACCGGCGTGGGCCCGGCGATGGCCATCGCCCGGGAAGAAGTGTTCGGCCCGGTGCTGGCGGTGACGCCGTTCGACGACGAGGAACAGGCCATTGCGCTGGCCAATGACAGCGTCTACGGCCTGGCCGCCTCGCTGTGGAGCGACGACCTCAACCGCGCCCACCGGGTCGCCGGGCGCTTGCGGGCCGGCACGGTGTCGGTCAACACCGTGGATGCCCTGGACGTCACCGTGCCGTTTGGCGGTGGCCGGCAGTCGGGGTTCGGTCGCGACCTGTCGCGGCATGCCTTCGACAAGTACACCCAACTGAAAACCACCTGGTTCCAGCTGCGCTGAGCGCTGTGAACCCTCTGCGGCGCCGGGCTGGCGCCGCTGCACCTGCCGCCCCGGCGGCAGGCCCACAACAACAATAAGAACGGAGTGCGTGCCATGACTGCAAATCTCTCCACGGGGGCCTTGAGCCCCACCAGCAAGGGCGGCCTGCGCCGGGTCCTGGGCCTGGGTTCACTGGTCTCGGTGGCTGTCGGCCTGGTGGTGTCCCAGGGGGTGATGGTGCTGATGCTGCAAGGGGCGGGGATGGCCGGGCTGGGCTTCTTCATCCCGCTGCTGCTGGCCTACCTGCTGGCCCTGACCTATGCCCTGTCGTTTTCCGAACTGGCGCTGATGGTGCCCCGGGCCGGCAGCCTGAGCAGCTACACCGAGGTGGCCATCGGGCATTTCCCGGCGATCCTCGCGACCTTCTCCGGCTACATGGTGGTGGCGATGTTCGCCCTGTCCGCGGAGCTGCTGCTTCTGGACCTGATCATCGGCAAGGTCTACCCCGGCGCGTTGCCGCCGATGCTGGTGGCCTATGGGGTACTCGGGGTGTTCACCTTGCTCAACCTGTTGGGCATCGACGTCTTTGCCAAGCTGCAGACGGTGCTGGCGGTGGTGATGGTGGTGATCCTGCTGACCCTGGGCCTGGGCGCCGTGAGCAGTGCCCAGGCCGACCTGCAACTGCCCCTGGACCAGGGCTGGAACCCCTTGCAAGTCGGCGCCCTGGCGCTGGCGGCCATGGCCATCTGGGGCTTTGTCGGTGCCGAGTTCGTCTGCCCGCTGGTGGAGGAAACCCGCAACCCGGAGCGCAATATCCCGCGTTCGATGATCATCGGCCTGAGCGTGATCTTCCTGGTGATTACCCTCTATTGCCTGGGTGCCTTGCTCTGTGTGCCGCGGGCGCAACTGGCCAGCGATCCGCTGCCGCATTTCCTGTTCGCCACCACGGTGTTCGGCGAGGCCGGCAAGCTGTTCCTGGTGGGGGCGGTGATCACTGCCACCTGCAGCACGGTCAACTCGTCCCTGGCGGCGCTGCCGCGGATGCTCTACGGCATGGCCCAGAACGGCCAGGCCTTTCCCCAGTTCAAGCGCTTGAGCCCCCGTGGCCGTACGCCCTGGGTGGCGGTGCTGTTCGTGGCGGCGCTGACCGGGCTGCCGATCCTGCTGCTGGGCCAGGACCCGGATTCCATCAGCCTGCTGCTGTTGGCCGCCGCCCTGGCGTGGCTGCTGGCCTATATCGTCGTGCACATCGACGTGATCGCCCTGCGCCGCCGCTACCCCGATGCGCCACGGCCGTTCCGCTCGCCGTTCTACCCCTGGCCCCAGGTGCTGGGTATCGTCGGCATGCTGTTTGCGATCTACCACGTTTCCCCATCCCCCGAGATGACCGCGCGGATCTTCGGCAGTGCCGGCGTGGTGCTGGGGGTGATTTCGCTGATCGCCGTGGTCTGGATCAAGCTGGTGATGCGCAAGCCGCTGTTCGTTCCCGAACCGCTGCTGCCCGGCGAACCGACCCTGGCAACCCAACCTTCCCTTGAACCCGCCTACCGTGCAGGAGAATGACCATGAGCACCTCCAACCAACAGCCGCAGCCGGCCGCGCCCCGCAGCACCCAGGATTACCAGGCCGCCGATGCCGCGCACCATATCCATGCCTTCCTCGACCAGAAGGCGCTGAACGCCGAGGGCCCGCGGGTGATCGTCCGCGGTGAGGGCCTGCACCTGTGGGACAACGACGGCAAGCGCTACCTGGACGGCATGTCCGGCCTGTGGTGCACCAACCTGGGCTATGGCCGCAAGGACCTGGCCGCTGCCGCCAGCGCCCAGCTGGAGCAATTGCCGTACTACAACATGTTCTTCCACACCACCCACCCGGCGGTGGTGGAGCTGTCCGAGTTGCTGTTCAGCCTGCTGCCCGGGCACTACAGCCACGCCATCTACACCAACTCCGGTTCCGAGGCCAACGAGGTGCTGATCCGCAGCGTGCGCCGCTACTGGCAGATCCTCGGCCAGCCGCAGAAGAAGGTGATGATCGGCCGCTGGAATGGCTACCACGGCTCGACCCTGGCGGCCACGGCCCTGGGCGGAATGAAGTTCATGCACGACATGGGCGGGTTGATCCCGGACGTGGCGCATATCGACGAGCCTTACTGGTTCGCCCACGAAGGCAACCTGACACCCGCCGAGTTCGGCTTGCGCTGCGCCCGCCAGCTGGAGGAGAAGATCCTCGAACTGGGGGCCGAGAACGTCGCCGGTTTCATCGCCGAGCCGTTCCAGGGCGCGGGCGGCATGATCTTCCCGCCGGAAAGCTACTGGCCACAAATCCAGCGCATCTGCCGCCAGTACGACGTGCTGCTGTGCGCCGACGAAGTGATCGGTGGTTTCGGCCGCACCGGCGAATGGTTCGCCCACCAGCATTTCGGTTTCGAGCCCGACACCCTGTCCATCGCCAAGGGCCTGACCTCCGGCTACATCCCCATGGGCGGGCTGGTGCTGAGCAAGCGCATTGCCCAGGTACTGGTGGAGCAGGGCGGGGTGTTCGCCCACGGCCTGACCTATTCCGGGCACCCGGTGGCAGCGGCCGTAGCCATCGCCAACCTCAAGGCCCTGCGCGATGAAGGGGTGGTGAGCCAGGTCAAGAACGATACCGGCCCCTACCTGCAGCAGTGCCTGAGGGAAGTGTTCGGCAACCACCCGCTGATCGGCGAGATCCAGGGCACCGGGCTGGTGGCGGCGTTGCAGTTCGCCGAGGACAAGGCCAGCCGCAAGCGTTTCGCCAACGAGAACGACATCGCCTGGCGCTGCCGCACCCTGGGCTTCGAAGAGGGGGTGATCATTCGCTCGACCTTCGGGCGGATGATCATGGCCCCGGCCCTGGTGGCCAGCCGTGGCGACATTGACGAACTGGTGGACAAGACCCGCCGCGCAGTGGAACGCACCGCCGGGGAAATCGAGGCCGGTACCCTGCCGAGCAGCTAAGCGCGACACAGACCCGTCTCCCTTGAGTGGCATCACCCGCCGCAGCCTGGCTGCGGCGGCTTTTTTTGCCTGTCACTCGGCAGGGGAAGCATTTCCTTCTGCATGCCCCGGTGATGGGGCGTTAGCCTGTGGTCAGCCTCTAGAACTTCCCGTTCAAACCGATGCGCAGGCTGTCGTTGCGTTCATCCGAACCCAGCGCGGTCTTATAGGAGAAGCCCATTTGCCAGGCACGCCCGAGGTTGAAGTCAACACCCATGTCCAGGCTGGCGAAGTCGCGGTCCAGGGCGTCGGGCTTGAGCCGGTAGAGAAGGCCTTCATCGCCCTGGTCGGTGTAGCGCATCTTGTAGTCGCTGCTGTTACTGAAGTTGTGACCCCAGGCCAGGCCGACCTTGGGGGTGAGCACGCCGACCCGGGTCATCAGGTCGTAGCCGGTGCGCAGGCCCAGGTAGGAGGTGAAGTTCTGCTGGTTTTGTTCTTCATAGGAAAGCCCGTAGATGCCTCCGCCTTTTTCACTGAAGGCGTCCAGGCGTGTGACGCTGGCGTTCAAGCGGCTGTAGGGGGTCAGCGACAGTGGTCCCTGGCGGTACTCGTAGCTGGCGGTCAGCGAGGCGAACAACTGGTCGGCATCGCGCGAGCCACGGGCATAGTCGTCGTTACTGCCCGTGATGTAGCGACGCGAGTCGAAGCTGATGCGGTTGTAGCCCAGCAGGCCGTCGACAAACACCTGGGGCGCCAGGTTCAGGCTCAGGTAGGTGGCGATGCCGATGGCGTCCGCATCGCTGCGGGTCTTGTTGCTGCCGATCTCGCTGCGGTCGTTGCCGTAGCCGATCCCGACACCGGCGATCAGCGTGGGCGACAGCCGATAGTCGACGCCGGCGCTCAGGCCCAGGGTGGTGAAACTGTTGCCCTGGGCGCCACGGGCGTGGGTCGAGCCGGTGTTGACGAAACCGTCGCTCCAGAACGCCAGGTCATCCTGCTTGCAGTTGTCCTGCGCGGCAGCGGCGGCCTCGCGTTTTTCCTGCTCGGTCTGGTGGGCCGAATCTCCCAGTTGTTCCTTGACCACCTTGGCGACCTCGCCCAGCGGTACGTTGCTGCCGTCCTTGCGCAAGCTGGCGTTGAACGAATTGCGGTCGCAGCGCATCTGGTGCAGCTGCTCCATACGCTGGTTGAAGTTGTCCATCTGGGTACTGGCAAAGCGTTCCGCGGCGCGGGTCTGGGCGTTGAGCAGGCCGATGACCTCGGCGTCCCTGGTCGGGTCCGCACGGGTCTGGATGATGAAGCTCATGGTGCTGGAGGCGCTGGAACCGCTGAGGTTGTGCAGGCTGAAGCTGACGACCGCCGTACCGGCGAAGGCCGCCGATGGCACGAAGCGCATCGAGAAGGGGCCCATCATCATCGCCCGGCCGGCCGAGGCCGGGGTCACCGTGCCCAGGGTGGCGTGGGTGAACGGGCCGCCGGTGGCGCCCTGGGTCAGGTCGACGGTGGCCGACTGGCCCGCTGCGAGGATCTGGCTGGAGGCGGGCACGGTGATCGCCACGGCAGCGATGGTGATCGAATAGGCCTGTGAGCCCGTGGCACCGTTGGCATCGGTGGCGGTGATGACCAGGTTGCTGCTGCCGCTGGTAATCGGCGTACCGCTGATCAGACCGCTGGCAGTGTTCAGGTTCAGGCCCGTCGGCAGGCTACCGCTGGTGATGCTGTAGCTGTAGGGAACGGTGCCACCGGTGGCGCTGAGAGTTGCGCTGTAGGGGCTGCCTGCCGTGCCGGCCCCCAGGGACGCCGGGGTCAGTACCAGGCTGGGCGCGCTGACGGTGATGGTCACCGTGGCCGGGCTGGAAGTGCCGCTGGCGTTGGTGGCGGTGTAGGTGAAACTGTCGGCGCCGGAGAAGCCTGCGGCAGGCGTGTAGCTGATGCTGGTGCCGCTGGCCGTGGCAGTCCCGTGGCTGGCGGCGCTGGCCACGGCGACGCTGGTGGCGGCGCCGCCACTGAGGCTCAGAGGGATCGGGTTGGCGCTGCTGTTGGCCGCGACCGTGGCGCTGACGGCGCTGGCAACCGGTGCCTGAATATTGATGGTGATCGAGTAGGCCTGGGACCCGGTGGCGCCGTTGGTATCGGTGGCGGTGATGGTCAGGTTGAAGGTGCCAGCGGCGCTTGGTATGCCGCTGATCGCACCGGTGCCGGTGTTCAGGCTGAGGCCGGTCGGCAGGCTGCCGGATGTGATGCTGTAGCTGTAGG
>NZ_JBWKQO010000002.1:0-245186 GCF_059418825.1 Pseudomonas sp. GW821-FHT07F01 | reverse complement strand
GATCGCACCGGTGCCGGTGTTCAGGCTGAGGCCGGTCGGCAGGCTGCCGGATGTGATGCTGTAGCTGTAGGGCACAGCGCCGCCGGTGGCGTTGAGGGTTGCGCTATAGGGCGTGCCGGCGGTGCCGTTGCTCAGGGAACCGGGGCTCAGGGTGATGCTCGGGGCACCAACGGTAATGCTCACCGTGGCCGGGCTGGAAGTGCCGCTGGCGTTGGTGGCGGTGTAGGTGAAACTGTCGGCACCGGAGAAACCGGCGGCAGGCGTGTAGCTGATGCTGGTGCCGCTGGCCGTGGCGCTGCCATGGCTGGGGGCGCTGGCCACGGCGACGCTGGTGGCGGCACCACCGGTGATGTTCAAGGGAATCGTGTTGGCGCTGCTGTTGGCCGCGACCGTGGTGCTCAGTGCGTTGGCAACTGGTGGCAGGCCGTTGATCAACAAGGTGTAGGCGCGAGAGCCGGTGGCGCTGTAGGCGTCGGTGGCGGTGATGGTCAGGTTGAAGGCACCACCGGCAGTGGGGGTGCCGCTGAGTGTACCGGTGCCGGTGTTCAGGCTCATGCCGGCCGGCAGGCTGCCGGCAGTGATCGCGTAGCTGTAGGGGGCGGTGCCCGCGGAGGTGCTCAGGGTCTGGCTGTAGGCCGTGCTTTGAGTGCCGTTGGGCAGAGTCGTCGGTGTTATCGCCAGGGTGGGCGGGGTGACGGTGATGGTCACCGTAGCCGGGCTGGAAGTGCCGCTGGCGTTGGTGGCGGTATAGGTGAAGCTGTCGGTGCCGGAGAAACCGGCGGTGGGGGTGTAGCTGATGCTGGTGCCGCTGGCCGTGGCAGTCCCATGGCTGGCGGCGCTGGCCACGGCGACGCTGGTGGCGGCGCCGCCACTGAGGCTCAGAGTGATCGAGTTGGCGCTGCTGTTGGCGGCCACCGTGGCGCTGACCGGGCCGACTGTGGGGGCGGGCACGGCGTAGGTATAGCCATTGGTCAGGGTCGCGCTGCCGCCAGGGGTAATGATCGTTACGTTCACTGCGCCCGCGGCATGAGCCGGTGTGGTGGCCGTGATGGTCGTGGCGTTGTTGACGGTATAACTGGGGGCCGCCGTGCCGCCGAAGCTGACCGAGGTGGCGCCGGTAAAATTGCTGCCGGTGAGGGTGACGGCGGTGGCGCCAGCGATGCTGCCGGAGTTGGGGGCAACCGAGGTCAGGGTCGGGGTCGCCGCGCCGGTAACCTCCAGGGTATAGGTGGCGACCCCGGCCTGGTTTCTGCCGTCATTCAGGGAAATGTTGAAGGTGTAGTTGCCGGCGATGGTAGGTGCACCATGCAGCGTGGTGGTCGGACTGTTGGGTGAGGCATCGAGGATCAGCCCCGGTGGCAGGCAGGGGGCCGTATCGTCTGGATCGTCGATATCACACTGGTACCACTTATCCAGGGGCATTTCACCGCCGCTGGAAAGGATCTGGATACTCATCGACTGGCCCACCGTGACCGATGGCAGCGTGGTGCCCGTCCCCGGACTTGTGATCACGGGGGGCGGCAGCAGCGCCATGGCGGCCGTTGGCAGGCTCAAAAGCAGAAAAAGCAGGACCAGCGAACGTGCCAGCGAACCGTGGAAACTACTGCGCGATGTTTTCATAAAGGCTCCCTGCCATTTGCGATCAGCTTTGTCGCGGCCGCATCCAGCGTTAAATGAGTCAAGGTCAAAGGGTAAAATTCAGGTCGCCGTTCCGCGAGACCTGCCTACAGCCGTCATCCGGGCTTTCAGGGGTTGTCCAGCTCCTCCCGAGGCAATTGCCGTGCCGGGCGCCGCATTTGCACATACAGGCCGTTTTCGTCACCGGCCAGAAACCCTAGGCGCTGGTACAGGCCCTGGGCCCGGCTGCCGAGTTCGACGCTCAGGCTACAAGAGTGGCCCTGGGTATCGGCTTCGGTCAGGATTTCCCGCAGCAATGCGCTGCCCAGGCCCAGGCCCTGGCAGTGAGGCAGCAGGGCGATATCGACGACGCGCAGGTCAGTGGCTTGCCGATGCAGGCACAGGCGGCCGATTGCTTCGCCGGCCTGTTCGATGATCAGCCACTGTGCCCTCGGGTAGTGCCGCTCATAGTGCTGGCGTTGCAGCTCGGCTTGGCTGTGCAGGAATGCGTGGCGCTGGGCGTCGCTCCAGCCGGGTACGGCACGGACCTCGGCCCAGCGGCGAGACACGAACAACTCCCGCAGGAAGGCCTGGTCGGTGGTGTTCTGCAGGCGCAGAGCGCCACCGACCGGCAGCACCGCTTGCAGGAGGGGGGCGCAGGCTGGGCTTATCACCACCTTTGTGGATACTCGCCGTTCAGGCAGATGCAATAGCGCAGCGTCAGAAAGGGTTGCATCGCATAACGCTGCGACTCGGCCTTGGCGGTGTCCATCCCGGCAGGGGCCACCGTATCGGGGTGCAGGCTGGGCCCGCCAGTGGCCTGCACTCTGGCGTTGTACAAGCGAATCCCCCGTGGTTGTGCCAGGTAGGCCGTGTTATCGGCTAGGTCCAGGGCCATGGCGTTGTCGCTACCATCCTGGGCCAATACCTGATGGGTGTGGGGGGCGAAGTTTTCCGGTTTCAAGATGGTCTTATCGCCGCCCAGTTTCTGGCCCAGGGTGCGCATGCTCAGGGTGGGGGCCTGACCCTCACCTATGGCGACGCGGCCGCGGAGATCGGGCAGATTGAAGTTGATCCCGTTACTGCCACCATAAATGTTGGCGATCACTGAATAGAGCGCTTGATACTCATTCACGAGCAACAGTCGACCGTCGCAGACGGCCCAGTCCACAGGGGCGAAGTTGAAGGGAAAAAGCCGAATTTCACCAGTAAAAGCATCCATGGTCGATCGTTCCTGAAAAAAGAGGGACTAGGGCTTCGATGGGTAGAGGCCCGTCATGCAGATGATGTAGTTGATCACCAGGGACCCCATCATGTTGCTGTGGGGGGCGACCGATTTATTGGCCACGCCCAGGGCCGGGCTGAGAAAACTCGGGTTCAAGCTGACCATTGTGGAATTGTTGGTTCCCTTGCTGTAAAGCCCGGTGACGCTGTCTGTCGGGCTTACCCGCTTGAACTTGCCGAAACTCAGGCTATTGATCGGTGGGGTGATGGCAACCGGCACGGCGGATGCCGCCTCGTTGGCACTGACCTGGAATCCATGAATATGCGGCGGCGTGTTCTCTGCTGTGAGAGTGATCTGCTCGACGCCCGCCCTCTCGGCCAGGGACCAGCTAGACAAGCCCGGTCCGCTGCCCTGACCGACAGGGGTTCTGCCGCGGTAGTCCGGGAGCTTGAAGGTGTTCCGGCCATCGCCGCCATAGGTACTGCCGATCAAGCTGAACAGGGCGTCGTTGCCCTTGACCGGCAACTCGGTGCCATTGCACAAGGCCCAGCCCTTGGGGGCGAAGTTGCCGGCAAACATACGGATCTCTCCGAGGTATGCATCAGACATATTGCTTTCCTTAGTCGTTAGGCTGTGGGCGTTTGCTTACCGAGGTGGGTAGGTACCAGTGATGGCAATGCAGAAGTTGCCGCCGATCGACGGCTGGATGTTCAACATCGGAAGGCCGGGAGGGCTCACCACCGTGGTGATGTTGAGCGTCACGTGACTTGTATCGCCGAAGGCTACATAGGTGGATCTCGAGACAGCGCCTTTGGAGTTCGAACTGATGGCGGGAATATTGCCCGCCGGCCCGGCGACACCTGCTGCGGTTGAGACGTTGGCGATATGGCTGTGGGTTGCCAGGTTGCTGGCATTCAGCGCGACCAGTTCGGTTCCGTCCATGCTGGCCAGCTCCCGCAGATCCAGCAAAGGGGCGGTCGAAGCATCGAGATTCTCCCCCAGTGCTGCCCGGCCTCGCAGGTCCGGCAGGCCGAAGGTGGTTCGGCCGTCGCCGCCGTAACGGTTGCCGAGCAGGGTTGCCAGCGCCATGTAGTCGTTTACCGCCAGCACCTGGCCCTGACACAAAAGCCAGCCTTGTGGGGCCCAGGACCAGGGGAACAGACGAATCTCGCCGAGAAAGGGTTCCATGTTCTTCGCTCCTTGAAAAGAGGCCTGGCAGAAGTACTTTCCGCAGCTGGCAATTTGATGTTGCGCACGATATACAAAATCGAATTTAGTTAGCAAACAGTATTTCTATCCATGAAAAAAGAGGAACTACTTCCCGGTGTTAGTGGGTTTGAGGCTTATCTTTTTTTACTTGGTCGGTAACATTAAGTTCATCTTGATCGGTAACATTCGATGCGCGTCACAGTCTTGTGCTTTAACGTTTTAGTTGCTGCATAAGCGCAGCGCGGTAAGCCTCATGCCTAGCGGCTTGGCACTAAAGATACAGGCCTTGAGGCATATCGAATGCTGGCTTGCGGCGGGTGGGCGGGGGTTATTGCGCTGCTCGCGAAAGTCCTCTAGTTCGGGCTTTTCAGGCCCTTTCATCACGATCTCTAGTTGAGCGGGAGACGGCAGTGAAAAGTTCAGAAGAAAACAAGGCAGGCTAACGATCTTCCTGGGCGGGAAGCATGGGCCGCTTCCACGGGGAGGGTTCTGGAGTATAGGCAGAGGCTTTGGAAAGTGTTACCCGAAGCGGTCCTTGTTGTTACCCGTTCTTTAAGTTGTTCCCAACTAGAATACTCGGGAGTTAGTGCTTTAAGTCTGGCTTGAAGGGCGTTGTTCAAATGGTGTGCAGAGCTTCTTTCAGGCCTTGCACCTGAAACGGGTAGGGCGCCGCTGCCCTGGCAGGCGGCACCCGGTGCCCGGCTTAGAGCCCGGCGTTTTCCGCCGCTACGCTTTTCGGCTTGCCGTAGTGCCACTCATAGACCACGAACTTGAAGTCCTTGAGATCGCCTTTCTCGTCGAAGCTCAGGTCGCCGGTGGGGGTCTTGAAGGTGCCCTTGTGGATCGCCTCGGCGACTTTTTCCGGGTCTTCGCTCTTGGCTGCGGCGATGCCTCCGGCAATCACTTCCACGGCCGAGTAGGACGGCAGCACGAACGGGCCGCTGGGGTTTTCCTTCTTGGCTTCGAAGGCCTCCACCAGGGCCTTGTTGGCCGGGTCCTGGTCGAAGGACTTGGGCAGGGTCACCAGCATGCCTTCGGAAGCGTCCTTGGCGATCTGCGAGATCGAGTCGTTGCCCACGCCTTCAGGCCCCATGAAGCGTGCGGTCAGGCCCTTTTCCTTGGCCTGGCGCAACAGCAGGCCCATTTCCGGGTGGTAGCCGCCGAAGTAGACGAAATCCACATTGGCCTGCTTGAGCTTGGCCAGGATCGAGGAGTAGTCGCGTTCGCCGACGTTGATGCCTTCGAACATCGCCACCTTGATGCCTTCCTTGCCGAGGATGTCCTTGACCGAGCTGGCAATGCCTTCGCCGTACTGTTGCTTGTCGTGCAGCACCGCCACATTGGTCGGCTTGAGCTGGGCGATGTAGCGTGCCGCCGCCGGGCCCTGGGCGTTGTCCAGGCCGATGGTGCGGAACACCATCTTGTAGCCACGGGCGGTCAGCTCTGGGCTGGTGGCGGCCGGGGTGATCATCACGATGCCTTCGTCTTCGTAGATGTCCGACGCGGGCTGGGTGGAGCTGGAGCACAGGTGTCCGACCACGAACTTGACGCCGTCGTTGACCACCTTGTTGGCCACGGCGACCGCTTGCTTGGGGTCGCAGGCATCGTCGTATTCCACGGCCACCAGTTGCTTGCCGTCGACGCCACCCTTGGCGTTGATCTGCTCGATGGCCATGCGCGCGCCGCTGAACTGCATGTCACCGTATTGCGCCACCGGGCCGGTCTTGGCCCCGGCGATGCCGATCCGGATGCTGTCGGCTGCCATGGAATGGCAGGCCAGGCCGGCAAGGATCATGGCGCTGAGCAGTTGGGTGGCTTTGTTATTGATACGACTCATGGGTTGTTCCACTCCTGTGGGTTACGGTTCTAAGGGTGTTGCGGGTGTTGCCTGGACTGCCGGCGCCCGGGCGCCGGCAGGGTGTTGTAGTCGGCTTTGCCGCCAGATGTGCTGATCCTGCTCAAGGCAGGGCCTTGCCGATTCGGCCCACGGCCTCCAGGGTGGGGCGCGCGGGTTCGGCGCTGGCGTCCAGGGCCTGGGCGATGTCGGCCAGCAGGTCGGCGATGTCTTCCAGCCCCACCGACAGCCGTACCAGGCCCTCGGCGATGCCGTGTTCGGCCCGTTCCTCCTGGGTGTAGGTGGAATGGGTCATGCTCGCCGGGTGCTGGGCCAGGGATTCGGCATCCCCCAGGCTGACCGCGCGGCTGAACAGCCCCAGGGCGTTCATGAAGCGTCGCCCGCTGGCCAGCCCGCCCTTGAGTTCGAAGGCGATCATGCCGCCGGGCAGCTTCATCTGTCTTGCGGCCAGGGCGTGTTGGGCAAAGGATGCCAGCCCCGGGTAGGCGACCCAGGCCACGGCGGGGTGGTCCTGGAGGAACTGGGCGACGGCCTGGGCGTTGGCGCAATGGCGATCCATGCGCAGGGCCAGGGTCTTGAGGCCGCGCATCAGGAGAAAGGCGTCCTGGGGCGAGAGCACCGCGCCGGTCAGGTCCTTCAGGCCCTGCAGGCGGATGCGTTCGGCCAGGGCCTGGCCGGTGACCACGATGCCGGCGGTGATGTCGCCATGGCCGCTGAGGTACTTGGTGGCCGAGTGCAGCACCAGGTCGGCGCCCAGTTCCAGCGGGCGCTGCAGGTAAGGTGTGCAGTAGGTGTTGTCCACCGCCACGAGCAGGCCGGGATGCTGGCGGGCCACCTGGGCCACGGCGGCGATGTCCACCAGTTGCATGTTGGGGTTGGCCGGGGTTTCGAAATAGATCATCCGCGTGGCCGGGCCGATGGCCGCCCGTAGCTCGCCCAGGTCGGTCAGGTCGACATGGCGTACCTTGACGCCGAATTCGCCAAGGCCGTGGTGCAGCAGGGCAAAGGTGCAGCCGTACAAAGTCTGGCCGACGATGACCTCGTCGCCCGGGCGCAGCAGGGTCCACAAGGTCGCGGCAATCGCCCCCATGCCGGAGCCGAACGCCACGGCCGCTTCGCCGTTTTCCAGGGCGGCCATGCGCGCTTCCAGCAACGCCAGGGTCGGGTTGCCGATGCGGGTATAGAAGTAGCCGGGTTCTTCACCGGCAAAACAGCCCGCGCCGTATTCGGCGGTGGCGAAGGTGAAGGTGGAGGTCAGGTAGATCGGCGGGATCAGCGCGCCCTGATGCTCCTGGGGGTTGTAGCCGTGATGGATGGCACGGGTGGAAAAACCAAGGTCACTGTTTTTATTGTTCATGGTGAACGCTCCCGGATTTACTCTAATGCTATGCTCAAATCCGGCGCAATAATTTCCAATATCGGCCCTTTAAAACCGAATAATTGGAATAAATAACCATAAAAATAAGATAAAAAGGTAAGACATGCCCCTCGATCTGGACCGTATCGACAAAGCCCTGCTGATCGCTCTGCAAGACAACGCCCGGCTGACCAATGCCGAGCTGGCGGACAGCGTCGCCTTGACCACCTCGCCGTGCTGGCGCCGGGTAAAGATTCTCGAAGAGAGCAGGGTGATTACCGGTTACCAGGCGATCCTCTCGCCCAAGGCGCTGGGCTATGGGGTCACCGCCTTTGTCAGCGTGATGATGGAATCCCACTCCCAGGACACCGCCCGGGCCTTCGAGCAGCGGCTGCTGGAGATCCCGGAAATCATCGCCTGCCACAACGTCTCCGGGCGCTACGACTTTCTCCTCGAAGTACTGGCCAAGGACCTGGAATCATTCGGCGAGTTCGCCCGTGAAGTGTTGCAGACCCTGCCGGCGGTGAAGGAGATCTATTCGAGCTTTTCCTTCAAGTCGGTCAAGCCGTTGCGGCAGATTCCGGTACAAGAGTGAGCGCAGGCGGGGCGCCAGCGTCCCTGCGACTCACAAGCAACCTTGCTGTCTGAAACAGGCCCTCAGCGAAGGAGCGCCGGCCAGGGTTCACACCGCGCCCGGGGCCGCGAGGTTGCAATATTGTCCTTTGAAATACAGCAATGGCTGCGCAGCAGTCGCTTGCTGCAGGTTCAGCGCCTTGACTTCACCGATCACGATCAGGTGGTCACCGGCGACGTGTTCGGCATGAATTTCACAATCGAGCCAGTGCAGGCTGCCGGCAATGATCGGGTTGCCCAGCGGCGATTCCTGCCATTGAACTCCCTGCCACTTGTCCGTGCCTTTGCTTGCGAACTGGTTGGAAATCCTGACCTGCTCGCCTGAGAGGATATTGACCATGAAGCGGCCCGCCTGACGAATCTTGGGATAGCTGGCCGAGCTGGACATGACGCTGAATGACACCAGCGGCGGGCTCATCGACACGCTATAGAACGACTGGCACGTAAAGCCGAGTGGCTCGCCATCAACCTGCGAGGTAATCACCGTGATGCCGGATGCGTAGTGCCCGAGCGCTTCGCGAAAGCGCATTGGCTCGATAGCCGTACTGGGAAGTGACATGGCGGGTCCTGAATATTGGGTACTGTCCGACAGCGCGCAGAGGGGTGAAGCGGCGGCTTTTCAATCCACCGCTTCACCCCTCTGGCACACCACTTGCGGCTTTAGCTCAGCGCAGGTTCGAGAGTTCTCTTCGGATGATTTCTGCGCCGGCACTTAACGCCTTCAGCTTGCCCCTTGCCACGCCACGGGATAAGGGCGCCATGCCACAGTTGGTGCAGGGATAGAGCTTGTCGGCATCCACGAACTGCAATGCCTTGCGCAGGGTGTCGGCCACTTCCTCGGGTGTTTCAATGGTGTTGGAGGCCACATCAATGGCCCCGACCATCACCTTCTTGCCTCTGATGAGTTCAATGAGATCCATTGGGACATGAGAGTTGTGACATTCCAGCGAGACGATATCGATACTGGATTTCTGCAGCTTGGGGAACGCCTCTTCATATTGCCGCCACTCTGATCCCAGGGTCTTTTTCCAGTCCGTATTGGCCTTGATGCCATAGCCATAGCAAATGTGCACCGCCGTTTCGCATTTAAGACCTTCAATGGCTCTTTCCAGGGTGGCCACACCCCAGTCATTCACTTCATCGAAGAAGACGTTAAAGGCGGGCTCATCAAACTGGATGATATCCACGCCGGCCGCCTCCAGCTCCCTGGCTTCCTGGTTGAGGATCTTGGCGAATTCCCAGGCCAGTTTTTCGCGGCTTTTGTAATGGCTGTCATAAAGCGTGTCGATCATCGTCATCGGGCCTGGCAGCGCCCACTTTATGGGTTGCTCGGTCTGCTGGCGCAGAAACCTGGCATCTTCCACGAAAACCGGCTTCTGGCGACTGACAGCCCCCACCACCGTGGGGACGCTCGCATCATAGCGATCACGAATCCTGACGGTTTCACGTTTTGCAAAATCAACGCCGCTGAGGTGTTCGATGAACGTCGTGACAAAGTGCTGACGTGTCTGCTCGCCATCACTGACGATATCAATGCCTGCTTGCTGTTGTTCTTGCAGTGACAAGCGCAAGGCGTCCTGCTTGCCTTCAACCAGTTCTTCCTCTTGCAACTTCCAGGGCGACCAGAGTGTTTCAGGTTGTGCAAGCCAGGAAGGTTTAGGCAAGCTGCCGGCAGTTGAAGTGGGTAACAACTTTTTCATCATGGGTGACCTTGTATTTTTGATGAGTCAAAGAGCGTAATTGGCGGACCACTGCTCAAGAATGGTCTGGTATGGCTTGATGAAGTTGTTCTCGACAAACTGCCCTTGCTCAATCGCCAGGCGGCTACGTTCTTCTCGGTCATAGACAATTCGAGTCAATGAATAGTCCTGGTGCTTCAGGCTCGGTTGATAGGATTTGCCTGCTGCAGAGTTGGCATTGTAGATCTCTGGCCGGTAAATCTTCTGGAAGGTGTCCATCGTGCTGATGGTGCTGATCAGTTCCAGGTTGGTGTAATCACTGAGCAAATCGCCGGCAAAGTAGAAAGCCAAAGGCGCAACGCTGTTGGACGGCATGAAGTAACGAACCTTCAACCCCATCTTGTTGAAGTATTCATCTGTTAGAGAATATTCGTCCTGCTGGTATTCAATGCCCAGTACAGGGTGCTGGTTTTCAGTCCGATGGTAGGTCTTGCTGCTCGAAACGCTCAGGCAGATCACCGGTGGCTTGTTGAAGTTTTCCTTGTAAGTGCTGGAGTTGATGAAGTGCTTGAATAGCTTTCCATGCAGCTCTCCGAAGTTTTCCGGAATGCTGAACTTTGGTCGCTCCCTGTTGTGCTCCGGCAACAGCACGCTGAAGTCGTAGTCCCGTACGTAAGAGGAAAAGTTGTTTCCTACAACGCCCTCAAAGCGTTCGTTGGTCTTTCGATCGAAAATATTGGTTTTCAATATTTCAATCAGGGGGATGGCATGGCCACTGCTTTGAGTGTCGATGTCCATCTCCACGGAGATGATTTCAAGCTCGACTGCATAACGATCGCCCTTGGGGTTATCCCAATGCGCCAAGGCATTGAAGCGGTTGTCAATCATCCTCAAGGTATTGCGCAAGTTCTCTTGGCGACTCTTGCCCCTGGCCAGGTTGGCAAAGTTGGTGGTGATGCGCGTATTCTCGGACGGGTGATAATCTTCGTCGAAGCAAATGCTCTTGATGGCGAATGTGAAGTCGTTGTTCATTGTAATCTGGCATCCTGATTTCCGAGATAAGTCCTGAACTTGTTTGTTGGCTTTCAGTGCTTTCCAGTTTTGTTTCTGGCTGCTTTTGCTCGGTAGTCTTTATGTTGTCTATTATTGAGGCGCATCTTATGTCGAGCTATTAATTGAGTACTAATGAATTGATTTCACCAAGTCTTTAGTCACATTCATGATGAGATATTCACTCAATCGCAAAAGCCTATTTGCCCCAGTATTCATTGCCCGGCCAAACCACTGGTTGAGGGTGTGCCTGGGCTCTGGCGCAATCCGACCCGTGGTGGCTGCGGCAGCACTCGACAGGGCCGCCAGTGCCAGATGGGCCGGGAGCTGGCCCATCAATGCAATTGCTGCTCGTCCAGGTAGCGGTTCAGGCATTCGATGAACGCCTGGTGCTTGCGGGTCTGGCGCCGGTGGGCGGGGTAGATCACATGGATCCTCGGGCCGAACTGCTCCGGGTCCAGCTGCGCCTCGGGCAGCAGTTGCACCAGCTCGCCGCGACGCAGGTAGGGCGCGGCGCTCCACTGCGGGCACAGTTGCAGGCCCAGCCCGGCCAGTAGGGCACCGAACAGGAAATCGTAATTGTCACTGGCCAGCCGCGGCACCGGCTGGGGCACACGCTGCTGCTCGCCATTCAAGGTGAAGCGCCAGAAATGCGGGTTCAGTGCCGGGTGACGGAAGATCAGCCAGTCATGCTCGGCAAAATGCGCCGGGGTCACCGGCAAGGGCTGGCGCTGCAGATAGCGCGGGCTGGCGCAGAGCAGGATGCGGTTGGCCGTCAGCGGGCGGGCGATCAGGTCCGGCAGCTCCACCGGCCCGTCGCGCACGGCCAGGTCATAGCCGCCACTTTGCAGGTCGACGAATTCGTCGGTGAGCTCCACGTCCAGGCGCATCTGCGGGTACTGCTCAAGAAAGCCGTAGCAGGCGCCATTGAGAAAGGCCGGGGCGAAGGAGGGCGGCGCCACCAGGCGCAGGGTGCCGCACATTTCCTGCTGCAGCCGCTCGATGTCTTCCCCGGCCTGTTGCAGTTGGCGCAATACCTGCCGGGCGCTGGCCAGGTAGATATGCCCGGCCTCGGTGAGAGCGATCCGGCGTGTGGAGCGCTCCAGCAAGCGGGTGCCGAGCTGGCTCTCCAGGTGGCTCACTGCCTTGGTCAGGGCCGAGGTGGTCTTGCCCAGGCACGCGGCGGCGCGGGTGAAGCTGCCCTGATCGACCGTGGTCACGAACATGGTGATGGCGCCCAGCTGGTCCATTGCAGTCTTGCCTCTTTGGAAAGGATGGGTTGCGCGAAGCAGTATTCTTAAGCACCGGTGACTTGGCTAGTCTCTGGCGCATTCTGAGCCAAGGGTGCGAACAACCATGAAAAAGACGCTGAATATCACGCTGGCCTCGGCCCTGGCCCTGGTCTCGCTGCACAGCCAGGCCGCGGTGGACCTGGTGCTGCACAACGCCAAGGTGTTCACCGCCGAGCAGGGCCAGCCCCTGCAACAGGCGGTGGCGGTGGAGCAGGGGCGCATCGTCATGGTCGGCAGCGATGCCCAGGTGCTGGCGCTGAAGACCCCGGGCACCCAGGTCATCGACCTGCAGGGCAAGGTGCTGATGCCGGGGTTCATCGACAGCCACAGTCATGCCATCTTCGGGGGCCTGAAGCTCAAGGCCGCCGACCTGGAAACCCAGCAACTGCCCCTGGACGAGCTGGAGCAGCGCCTGCGCGGCTGGCGCGATGACGGCAAGGCGCGGCATGGCGAGATCCTCAGCGTCAGCGGTTTTCCCTCGACCTACTGGAGCCAGGTGGACGCCCTGGAACAGCGCTTCAACCAGGGCGAATGGGCCGATGTACCGATTCTGTTCGTTGGCTGGGACTACCACACCGGCTGGGCCAACCGCGCCATGCTCAAGCGCGGCGGCATAGACGCCGCGCGGGTCAAGGCGCTGCAGGGCGAGGCCCAGGCCACCATCGGCCATCACCCGGACAGCAGCCCCAACGGTTTTGTCGCCGATGCCGGGCTCTCGGCCCTGACCTCGCAACTGCCGCCGCCGAGCTTCGAGCAGTTGCTCGACGCTGGGCGCGCCGCCCGCGACCTCAACCTGAGCCTGGGCATCACCGCGCTGATGGACCCGGCGGCCAACGCCACCCCGGGCGACGCGCTGTTCGCCATGCATCCCACGGCCCAGACCGTCGGTGTGCTGCCGGTGTACAAGGCGCTGGCGCAGAAGGGCGAGCTGACCCTGCGGGTCGCGGCCCTGATGGTGGCCAATCCCAAGAGCCGCCCGGCGGACCTGGAGGTGCTGGAGCAGGTGCGCCAGCAGTTCCTCGGGGTGCCGAACCTGAGCCTGCCGGGGATCAAGATCTTCGCCGACGGTGTCGCCGAGTTTCCGGCGCAGACCGCTTCCCTGCTGACCCCCTACAAGAACTCGAAGAAGGACGGCGAACTGCTGATCGACCCGGCGCATTTCGGCGAGCTGGTCAGCGCCGCCGATGCCCGTGGCTGGCTGGTGCATGTGCATGCCATTGGCGACCGCGCGGTGCGCGAATCCCTCAACGGCATCGAGCAGGCGCGGCGTGATCGCCAGAGTGGGGTGGTGCACTCCATCACCCACTTGCAGATGGTCAACCCCAAGGAGTTCGCCCGCTTCAAGCCACTGGACGTGATCGCCTCCATGCAGCTGTACTGGGCCGCCGCCGATGAGCTGAGCATCGATTTGCTCCAGCCCTACATCAGCGCCATGCAGTTCCAGTTCATGTACCCGGCCCGCTCGCTGCTGAAGAACGGCGCCACCATCGCCGGGGCCAGCGACTGGCCGGTAAGCACCCCGGAACCCTGGAAGGCCATCGCCCAGGCCATCAACCGCAAGGGGCCCAAGGGCGTGTTGAACAAGGACGAAGGCATCGACCGGGAAACCATGTTCTACGCCTACACCCGCAACGCCGCGCGGGCCATTGGCCTGGAGCAGCAGATCGGCAGCCTGGCCCCGGGCAAGCAGGCCGACCTGATCGTTCTTGACCGCGATGTGTTCCAGGTGCCCCAGGAGCAACTGGCGCAAACCCAGGTGCTCAAGACCTACTTTGCCGGGCGTGAGGTGTATAGCCGGCCGTGATGCTGCATGGATGCCGGCCGGGCCCGCGATCTTCATCGCGGGCTTTTTTTTGCCTTGTCGACCACTGCGACGCCTTCGCTGGCAAGCCAGCGCCTACGGGCGAACGGCCTCACGGCCAAACACTTTTCTGCACGGCGATGATTGACGCGGCCAGAGCGTATCCCTATTCTTTGTCGACCAACAAAGAATAGGGAGCAGTTCGATGAAAACCCTCAAGGGGCCCAGCCTGCATCTGGCGCAATTCAGCGCCGAGACGGCGCCGTTCCACAATTTGCCGGCGATTGCCCAATGGGCCGCCGACCTGGGTTTCAAGGCGCTGCAGATCCCTGCCTGGGATGCGCGGTTGTTCGACGTCGCCACGGCGGCCGAGAGCCAGGACTACTGCGATGAACTCAAGGGCCAGCTGGCGCAGAAGGGCCTGCAGATCAGCGAGCTGACCAGCCATATCTTCGGCCAACTGGTGGCGGTGCACCCGGCCTACGACGCGATGTGCGACAACTTCGCGCCGCCAGCGCTGCGGGGCAATCCGCAAGCCAGAACGGCCTGGGCCATGGAGCAGATGAAGCTGGCGGCCAAGGCTTCGCGACGCCTGGGGCTGAGTGAGCTGGGGACCTTTTCCGGGTCCCTGGCCTGGCCTTATCTGTTTCCCTTTCCCCAGCGCCCCGAGGGCCTGATCGAGACGGCGTTCGACGAGCTGGCGCGGCGCTGGCGGCCGATCCTCGATGCCTGCGACGAGCAGGGGGTCAACCTGTGCTACGAGATCCACCCCAGCGAGGACCTGCACGACGGCACCAGCTTCGAACGCTTCCATGAATTGGTGGACCATCACCCGCGTTGCAACATCCTCTTCGACCCCAGCCACTTCGTGCTGCAACAGCTGGACTACCTGAGTTACCTGGACATCTACCACGAGCGCATCCGCATGTTTCACGTCAAGGATGCCGAGTTCAATCCCAGCGGCCGCCAGGGCATCTACGGCGGCTACAGCGCCTGGGTCGAGCGCGCCGGGCGCTTCCGTTCCCTGGGCGATGGCCAGGTGGACTTCAAGGGGATCTTTTCCAAGCTGGCGCAATACGACTACCCGGGCTGGGCGACCCTGGAATGGGAGTGCTGCCTCAAGGATCAGGAGGATGGCGCCCGGGAAGGTGTCGAGTTCATCAACCGGCACATGATCCAGGTCACCCAGCGCATCTTCGACGACTTCGCCGGCGCGCAGATCGACCGCCAACAGATCAACGCCATGCTCGGCATTGCCTGACCCTTCAGCGAGAACACACCATGAATGCTTTGACTGACAACCTCCAGGCCGACAGCCTCGACCTGGTTCACCGTTACGTGCGCGTCGATGGCCAGCGCATCCACTGTGTCACCGCCGGCACGGGCCGGCCGGTGCTGCTGATTCCCGGCTGGCCGCAGACCTGGTACGCCTGGCGTCAGGTGATCCAGGCCCTGGCTGCCCAAGGCTTCCAGGCCATTGCCGTGGACCCGCCGGGCAGCGGCCAGTCCGACCGCCCTGAGCACGGCTACGACACCGGCCATGTGGCCGGGGTGCTGCACCAGGTGATGGGGCAGTTGGGTTTCGAGCGCTACAGCGTGGTCGGCCACGACGTCGGCATGTGGATCGCCTACGCCTTGGCCAGCGACCATCCGCAGGCGGTGGAGCGCCTGGCGCTGACCGAGGCGGTGATCCCCGGGCTGGCGGATGCACCACCGATTTTCGTCGCGCCGCAGCAGAACATCTTTCTCTGGCACTTCATGTTCAACCAGCTGCGGGATTTGCCGGAAGCCTTGATCGCCGGGCGCGAGCGGGCCTACCTGAATTACATCTTCGACCACTGGTCCCATCGCCGCGAGGCGGTGGCCGCCGAAGTCTACATCGAGGCCTACGCTGCCCCGGGCGGGTTGCGCGCAGGCTTCGCCTATTACCGGGCGATCCCCGAGACGGTGCGCCAGAATCAGCTGCGCGCGCAGCGGCCGCTGACCATGCCGGTGCTGGCCATTGGTGCCGAGCACGCCACCAACGATGCACCTCTGCTGACCCTGCAGGGCCATGCCAATGACTTGCGCGGGGCCATTGTCGAGGACTGCGGGCACTTCATCATGGAAGAGGCACCGGAGGAATTTCTCGCGCTGCTGCTGCCGTTTCTGCAGGAGGGCCGTGACTGAGGCAGGGCGCGGGCAAGGCCGCGGCCACGGAAATTGGCCGCGGCCGGCGCAAATCTAATATCATTTCGTCCCGGCGCCCTGCGCCAACCGGCTGTTCGGGCTCAACCGAGCGCCTTCCCTGTCCCGACGAGATACCCGACCCCCATGGCTGGAAGACCCCGCGAATTCGACCGTCACCAGGCACTGCGCCAGGCGCTCGAACTGTTCTGGCGCCGTGGTTTCGAAACCACCTCCATGGCCGACCTGGTGGCGGCCCTGGGCATCGCCTCGGCGCGCATCTATGCCGCCTTCGGCTCCAAGGAGGCGTTGTTTCGCGAGGCCATCGAGCTGTACGAAAGCCAGGAAGGCGGTTTCGCCGACCTGGCCCTGCAAGAGCCCTGCGCCTACGTCGCCATCGAGCGCATGCTGCAAGAAGCGGTGGCACTCTACACCCGGGCCGACGGCCCCCGTGGCTGCATGGTGGTGGCCTCGGCGGTGAACTGCTCAAGCGACAACGACAGCGTGCGCGAATGGCTGGCCGAACATCGCCGGGCGCGTACCGCAAGCATTATCCAGCGCCTGGAAGCCGCGCAGCAGGCGGGTGAATTGCCCGGCCACAGCGATGCAACCTCCCTGGGCGATTATTACTCTACGGTGCTCCACGGGCTGTCGGTGCAAGCCCGCGACGGCGTCAGTGCGGCGCGCCTGCTGCAGGGCGTGGCGCTGGCCATGCAGGTCTTTGCGCGAACCGCCCAAGGGAATTGAAGCGGCGCTGCACCCTGGCTCCGCCTGGGAGCCTTTGCCCGCAATCCGGGAGCAGCGATGCTGGCCCGGGTTGTGCATTTTTTCAGCGGGTCCCGGACCCGTCCCATCATCGAAAGAGTATGACGCCCCCCCATGAGTGATTCCGCGGCGACACCCCAAGGCAACTGGCAGCCGGTCATCGCGCTGGCGTTGGCGGCCTTTGTCTTCAACACCACCGAGTTTGTGCCGGTGGGCCTGCTCAGCGCCATTGGCGCCAGCTTCGACCTGCCCACCGAGCGGGTCGGTCTGATGCTCACCATCTACGCCTGGATCGTGTCCCTGACCTCGCTGCCGGTGATGCTGCTGACCCGCAACATCGAACGACGCAAGCTGCTCACGGTGCTGTTCGGGCTGTTTATCGTCAGCCATGTGTTCTCCAGCCTGGCCAGCAACTTCGGCCTGCTGATGCTCAGCCGCATCGGCGTGGCCCTGGCCCATGCACTGTTCTGGTCCATCACCGCGTCCCTGGCGGTGCGCCTGGCGCCGCCGGGCAAGCAGGTGCAGGCCCTCGGGCTGCTGGCCACCGGCACCTCACTGGCCATGGTCCTGGGCATTCCCCTGGGCCGCTTGCTGGGCGAGGCCCTGGGCTGGCGCACCACGTTCAGCGTGATCGCGGCCATGGCCGGCCTGCTGGTGCTGTGGCTGATCCGCACCTTGCCGCTGCTGCCGAGCCAGAACTCCGGTTCCCTGCGCAGCCTGCCGCTGCTGTTCAAGCGCCCGGCGCTGGTGGCGATCTATGTGCTTACCGCCCTGGTGGTGACAGCGCAGTTCACCGCCTACAGCTACATCGAGCCTTTCATCAAGGTGGCGGCGGGCCTGGGGGGCGAGGTGGTGACCCTGGTCCTGCTGGTGTTCGGCGGCGCCGGGATCATCGGCTCGCTGCTGTTCAGCTGGCTGCACCGCCACAGCCCCCAGGGGTTTCTACTGACCGCGGTGGCGCTGCTGGCGCTGTGCCTGAGCCTGCTGTTGCCGCTCAATGGCCACGTCTGGTCGCTGGTGGCCCTGAGTGTGTTCTGGGGCATGGCGATCATGGGCTTCGGCCTGGCCCTGCAATCCAAGGTACTGGTGCTGGCGCCGGACGCCACCGACGTGGCCATGGCGATGTTCTCCGGCATCTACAACATCGGCATTGGCGGCGGTGCGCTGCTGGGCAGTTGGGTCGGCGGGCAGCTGGGCTTTGCCTATGTCGGCCTGGCGGGTGGCGCCCTGGCGACCCTGGCCTTGCTGTTGTACAGCCTGGCCCTGGGCCGCATGAGCCGCACCAGCGTGTAGCCGCTGCCGCAGGCTGCGAACGGTCTGGGCGGCACTCCGTCGCAGCGACGCGGCGATCTTGAGGCCGATAGAGGTGCGGCGGTCGATCGTCAAGCAAGGTCCTGCGGACCTTTTCGCAGCCTCGCGGGCTCAGCAGCGGCGACAGGGCCGCAGGGTTTCGATAATGCGCGTCGTTCGCCCGAAGGTTACCGGCGTCGGGCTACGGGCCAGCAGGCGACCAGTACGAGCAGCAGCGCCGCCAGCAGGTAGGGCAGGCGTGGCTCCAGCCCGTAGATCAGGGTCCCGGCCAGGGGCCCGACCACTACCCCCAGGCCCTGGGCCGCGCCGATGGAGCCGGCCGTGGCGCCCTGTTCGGCGGCGTCCACCGAGTTGCTGGCCAGGGCGGCGAAGGAGGGGAAGATCCAGCCCATGCCGGCGGCCGAAACAAAGAACCCCAGCCACAGCACCCAGGCCTGGGCCGCGAGAATGCTGGTGACAAAGCCCAGCGCCGCCACCAGGGCGCCGATGCGGATCATCCGCAGCGGCGGCCATTCCAGTTTGCGCACCACCAGTTGCGAGGCGATCAGCGCCACCCCCACCAGGGTCAGGGAAATGCCGGCGGTCTGCGCCGCATCGGCCGGGCTCATGCCCAGGCGGTCGAGGGCGAAGAAGCCCACGGTGATCTGCGCCATGGCCACGCACAGCATCGAGACGAACGCCACCACCAGCGGCCGGCGCAGGCGCGGGTCGCCCAGGCTCACTGGCTTGGGCGGCTGCTTGAGGTGCAGTTCCTGGCGCGGCAGCCGTGCCTTGAGGAAGGCGAAGCCCAGTAGCGGCAGCACCGCCAGCGCATAGAACGGCAGGCTCAGGCTGTGGCGCGCCAGCAATGCGGCAAGCGCCGGCCCCAGGACCAGCCCGCAGGCGTTGGCCGCCCCCAGGGACGCCATGGCCCGGGCGCGATGCTCGGGTTCGATGTTGTCGGCGATCAGCGCATAGCCGCCCACCGGGATTGCCGCATAGAACACCCCGATCAGGCCGCGGCCCAGCAGCAACCCGGCAAACGCCAGCAGCGCCGAAGGCAGGGCGTGCAGCGCCACGTCGATAAACAGGCTGAGGGCGAGAAAGGCCAGGGTGAAGCCGCCGGTGCCCAGCAGCAGGATGCGCCGCCGACCGAGGCGGTCACTGGCCCGGCCCCAGGGCCGGGCCAGGAGCATCCAGATCACCCCGGAGACGGTCACCGCCATCCCTGCCTGCCAGGTGGCCAGGCCGAGAATCCGCGCAATGGGGCCGATCAGCGAAACGAACGCCATCATCGCCATGGTGCAGGCCAGGTTGGCCACCAGCAGCGGGCGCAGGTCGAAGGCCGGGGCGGCCTGGGGCGTGTCCAGGGTGTCGAGGGACAGCTGTTGAGCGTTGGTCATGGTTTATCCCAGGGCTGAGTGAGAGGGCAGGCGGCCGTCGACCATCACCAGCGGTCGACCGCGTACCTGTTCCAGGCTGGCGTCGACGCCGTAGACGTCGCGCAGCAGTTGTGGGTTGATCACCTCCAGGGCCGGCCCGGCGGCGGCCAGGCGGCCATGGTGCAGCACCACCACCTGCTGGCTGAAACCCAGGGCCAGGTTGATGTCGTGGACCACCACCAGGGTGATCAACTGGCGCTCGCGGGTGGCCCGGGTGATGGCTTCCACTACCTGGCACTGGTGGTACAGGTCCAGGGCGCTGGTGGGTTCGTCCAGCAGCAGCACCCGGGGCTGGCGCACCAGGGCCTGGGCCAGGCCCACCAGTTGGCGCTGGCCACCGGAGAGGGCGTCGATCGGGCGGTCGGCCAGGGCGGTGAGGTCCAGGTCCTGCAGCACTTGCTCGACCCCCTGCAACACCGCCGCGCTGGGCCGGCCAGGGGCGAAACCGCCAGTGCGATGCCCGGCCATGGCAGCGCTGAGCACTGCTTCGAAGGCGCACAGGCGGGTACGTTCCGGCAGGCTCTGGGGCAGGTAGACGATGTGCTGCGCCCGTTCCACCTGGGGCAGGCGGTTGAGGTCGACGCCGTCCAGCAGTACCTGGCCCGAGGTCTTGTGCAACCCGGCGATGCCCCGCAGCAGGGTCGACTTGCCCGCCGCGTTGGGGCCGATCAGCGCGGTCACGCTGCCCCCGGCCAGGGGCGGCAGGGCCACGTCGCACAGCACCTGGCGGTTGCCGTAGTGCATGTTCAGGCCGGCGGTGCACAGGCCGGCGTTGGAGGACACAGGCGGCTTCACAGGACACCTCGACGGTTGCGCATGACGATGGCCATGAAGAAGGGAATGCCCACCAGGGCGGTGACGATACCCACCGGAATCAGCACCCCGGGGATCAGCGCCTTGCTGGCGATGGAGGCCATGGACAGGATCAGCCCGCCGCTGAGCACGCTGGCCGGCAGGAACAGCCGATGGTCTTCGCCCACCAGCAGGCGGGCAATGTGCGGGGCGATCAGGCCGATAAAGCCGATGGTGCCGACAAAGGACACCGCCAGGGCCGACAGCAGGCTGATGCGCAACAGTGACAGCAGGCGCAGGCGGCCAACGTCGATGCCGAAGCTGCGGGCCCGTTCCTCGCCCAGGGTCAGGGCGGTCAGGGCCCAGCTCTGGCGCAGGGAGAAGGGCAGGCACAGCAACAGCGCCAGGGCCAGTACCGCGAGCTTTTCCCAGGAGGCCCGGGCCAGGCTGCCCAGGGTCCAGAACACCAGTTGCTGCAGGCTGTCCTGGGTGGCGACGAATTGCAGCAGCGCCACCAGGGCATTGAAGGCGAACACCAGGGCGATGCCGAACAGCACCAGGCTTTCCACGCCGAAGCCGCGCCAGCGTGCCAGCAGGTACAGCAGGGCCACCGAGACCAGGGCGAAGAGGAAGGCGTTGGCCGAGATCAGGTACTGCGCCGGCACCCCGGGAAGGCCCAGGCCGAGGACGATGGCCAGGGCTGCACCAAACGCCGCGGCGGCGGATACACCGAGGGTGAAGGGGCTGGCCAGGGGGTTATCGAGCACGGTCTGCATCTCCGCGCCGGCCAGGGCCAGGGCGGCCCCCACCAGCACCGCCATCAGGGCGTAGGGCAGGCGCACGTTCCACACGATCACCGCTTCCACCCGGGGCATCGAGCCCGGGTCCCAGAGCACCTGCAGCAGGCGCGACAGGCTCATCCCCGAAGGCCCGGTGGTGATGTCCAGGGCCAGGGACAGCAGCAGGGCCAGGGCCAGCCCGCCCAACAGCAGCACTCGGCGCCCGTGGCGTCGCTGGTAATGGCCGGCGGCAAGGTTGTCCGCCACGTCGGTGGCAGCCTGGGTCATGGTTTCAGGCTCGTGGCGAACACGCCGCTGGCGGGAATCGGCATGAAGCGCTGGTACAGCTCGCGGCGGGTCTGGTCCGGGTCCAGGTCCTTGAACAGCTCCGGGTGCAGCCACTTGGCCAGGGCCTGGACCGCGATCAGGTGTTCCGGCGAGTCATAGAAGATGTGCCACAAGCCGTGCACATTGCCTTCGCGCACCGCCCGCAGTTCATTCAGCGGCGGGCGGTTGGCGGCCTGGCGCAGGCTGTCCCGGGCCTCTTGCAAGGTGGCGGAATAACCCAGGGTCACGCCGCCCTGGCCGGCGGCAAAGACCCCGGTGGCCACGTAAACGTCCGGGTCGCTGGAGAGAATGTACTCCACGTTGAGCACACCAATGGGCCCGGGTATGCGCCCGTCGGCAATGTTGCGCCCGCCCGCCAGCTTGATCATCTCGCCGAAGTTGCCGGTGCCCGGGGAGCCGCAGCAGTCCTGCAGCCCGGCGAGCATGTCGATGAAGATCTTCGGCTGCTTGACGGTACCGGCCTTGGCCAGGGTCTGGGTGACCTTGGCCAGGGACTGTTGATAGAAGGCAATGAATTCCTCGGCCCGCTGCTCACGGCCCAGGGCCTGGCCCAGCAGGCGCATGCTGGGCACGGTGTTGCTCAGGGGATGGTCGCTGAAGTCGACGAAGATCACCGCCACCCCGGCGGCCTCCAGCTGTTTCACCGCCTCGCTGTCGGGGCTCGGCCCATGGCCGCCGCTCAGGGCCATGATCGCCAGGTCCGGGTGCACCGCCAGGGCCTTTTCGACGCTGAAGGTCTCGGCCGAGGTGCCGCCCACCAGCGGCACCTTGTCGGCCTGGGGGAAGACCTTGTGATAGGCCTCGTAGCCCTGCACGTCGAGGCCGCGAAAGTCCCCTTGCCAGCCGGCGAGACGGGCGAACGGGTTCTGGCCTTCGAGCAGCGACAGGGAATAGATCATCCGGCCTTCGCCGAGCAGGATGTGCTCGACCTTCTCCGGCACCTGGACCTGGCGTCCGGCCAGATCGGTGAGGGTCGCGGCGCTGGCCGTGGCGGCCCATAGCAGGCCCAGGGGCAGCAGGCCGAGCAAGAGCCCGCGCTGGGCGCGGCGCAAGAAATCACGGTGTGTCATGGCTAGTTTCCTTGAACGATTGGACGGCCCGGCGGGCAGCGCGCTTGCGCCACCACAGCAGCAGGCCGGTGAGGTACAGAAGGGGTAACGAAATACCGCAGAGAAAAGCCAGCCAGGCGCCGGGGGTGCCCAGCAGCAAGTGGCCATGGGCCGCGGAAAACAGCGGCTTGATCGCCATCGGCTGGGCGCCGGGCCAGGTGAAGAGGTCGGGGCGTGCCAGCCAGGCACCGCTGCCGGCAATCAGCAGCAGCGGCAGGCACAGCCAGGCCGCCGCCACGTTGTGCCATTCCCGCAGGCGCCGGTTGCCCCGGCTGCCGGGACGCAGGCTGGCGGCCTTCCACCAGCTGCGCCGGCCCGGCCACCACAGGTACAGGCCACTACCCAGGGAGCCCAGCAGCGCCAGGCCACAGAGCAGCACCAGGTTCGAACCCCAGGCTGGCGGCAGCAGCAGGCTGCGGTGCAGCGCCACCAGCTTGGCCAGCCACAGGTCCTCGAAGACGAAGAAGCCCCGGGGTTCGCCGCTATAAGGATCGATCATGGCGATGCCGGTGCCGGGACGCTCCTTGAGGGCCCCGAAGACGATCACATTGTCCGATTCGAGAAAGCCCTGGCGCGGTGGGGCTGCGCCGAAGACCTTGTGCAATTGCGGGTAGGCGTCGGAGGCGGCCCTGATCCAGGCGTCCTGTTGCAGCAGCGTGCCATGCTCGCCAGGGGCCAGTTGCAGCATCTGCGCACCGACCTCCCAGCGCAGGATCGGCCCCTTGAGCTCCAGCAGCGAACCACTGAGGCCCAGCAGCGCGAGGAACAGCCCCAGGCACAGGGCCAGCCAGCGGTGCAGCCTGAGCCAGATATCACGCATGGACAGCATCGGCGGCTTACCAGCGATAGCGCAGGCTGGCGATGACACTGCGGTCATAACCGGCGCTGCAATTGGTCAGTGAGCAGCCTTCGTAATAGTGCTTGTCGGTGAGGTTGGTGGCATTCACCGCCAGGCGCAGGCCCTTGGCCGCCGGGATCAGCTTGTCGAAGTCGTAGTGCACCGCCGCGTCCAGCAAGGTGTAGGAGGGCACGCGCTGGGTGTTGGCGGCATCGGCCTCGGTGGAGCCGATGTAACGCACCCCGGCGCCAAAGCCCAGGCCGCTCAGGGGGCCTTCGGGCAAGGTGTAGTCGGCCCACAGCGAGGCCATTTTTTCCGGGGTGTCGGTGGGGCGTTTGCCCTTCTCCAGCGGGTTGTTGCTCTTGCTCACCTCGGCGTCGTTGTAGGTCAGCGCCGCCAGCAGGTCCAGGCCCCGGGCCAGGCTGGCCTTGCCTTCGAGCTCGATGCCGCGCACGTTCACTTCGCCGGTCTGCAGGGTATTCAACGGGTTGGCGGGATCGGCGGTCTTGACGTTTTCCTGGGTCAGGTCGAACAGCGACAGGGTGATGTAGCTGTCGATGCCCGGCGGCTGGTACTTGACCCCCACTTCCGATTGCTTGGCGCTGGTGGGCTTGTACGGCGTGCCGTAGAAGTTGGTGCCCAGCACCGGGTCGAAGGACGTGGAATAGCTGATGTAGGGTGCCAGGCCGTTGTCCGCCAGGTACACCAGCCCGGTGCGGTAGGTGAACTTTTCGTCGTCCTGCTTGCTGCCGCTGTCGTTCATGCGGTTATCGGTACGGGCGCTGGAGCGGTCCTGGCGTCCGCCGACGGTGAGCACCCAATGCTCATCGAAGGTGAACTGCTGCTGGGCGTAGACCCCGACCTGATCGGCGCGCTGCACGGTGTTGGTGAAGGGGGTGCTGGGGTCGAACACGCCGCCGTGCACCGGGTTATAGATGTCGATGGGCGAAGCCGCGCCGCCGCGCAGGTAGTAGTCCTCGCGGGTGCGCCGGTAGTCGATCCCCAAAAGCGACACCATTTGCGTGCTGCCCAGGTTCCAACGGGCCTGGGCATTGTTGTCCAGGGAGTAGGTGTCGCCGACGATGCGAAAGCGATAGGCAGCGCGGTTCAGGGTGCGCAGGTCCGGGGCCAGGGACATGCCGCTGGCGGTGTTGGTCAGCAGGTTGACGTGGCCGTAGCGGGCGCTGGAATTGAGGCTCCAGACGTCATTCAGGCGGTGCTCCAGCAGGTAGCCCAGGGAGTACTGGGTGCGGTCGTTGTCCAGCCCCGGTTCATCGAGGAAGACGTTGTGCCTGACCTTGCCATTGGGGTTGCCAAGCAGGGTGCCCTGGGCCGGCAGGAACACCCGCGGCGCGCCGAACGTGTCCTGGGTGTAGTCGGCCAGGAGGGTCAGGCTGGTGTCGTCGTTGGGCTTCCAGGTGAAGGAGGGCGCGAAGTACTGTTTGTCGTCCTTGATGTGATCGAACTGGGTGCCGCTGTCGCGCTCCAGGCCCACCAGGCGATAGAGGAATTGCCCTTCATCATCCAGCGGCCCGCTGAAGTCGAACTGGCCCTGGGCTCGGTCGAAGCTGCCCCCCTGGATCTGCACTTCATGGAAGGGCTTGTCCAGCGGGCGCTTGCTGATCTGGTTGACCACGCCCCCCGGCGAGTTCTGCCCGAACAGCACCGAGGCCGGGCCCTTGAGCACATCGATGCGCTCCAGGCCATAGGCTTCGACCTTGGGCCAGGCCTGGGCGGTATTGCCCTTGAGGCCATCGCGGAGCATGCCGGTGGTGACGTCGAAACCGCGGATCGAGAGGGTGTCGAAGCGCTGGCTGGCGGCGGTGGTATTGGCCTGGACCCCGGCGGTGTAGCGCAGCGCCTCGTTCACCGATTGCACCTGCTGGGCATCCATCTGGTCGCGGGTGATCACGGAAATCGACTGGGGAATTTCGCTCAGGCTGGCATCGGTCTTGGTTCCGCTGAGGCTGCGCTTGGCCACGTAACCGGCCTGCGGCCCGGTGGCGGAGTCGGGCTGGGTGGCGCTGATCACGCTGGTGTCCAGGGTCAGGGCGTGATCCTGGTCGGTATCGCCATCGGCGGCCAGCGCGGCGCCGGCCTGGGTCAGCGAGAGGCCCAGGGCCAGGCCGTGGATCAGGCACGCCAGCGGGTTGCGGCCCAGAGCTGGACGCGAGACCACACAATTGACGGGACAACCTGAGGTGTTTCGGTGCGCAACGCGGCTACCCATGCTTCACTCCGTGATGGGGATTAAATGAGAATGCAAACGTATCTCATTTGTGAGCTTGGGTTGCGGGCTAAAACTTTGGCTTGAGCGACCATTTCTTTCGTTTGCGGTACGGCGCGGGGAGGGCGCCCGGATCACCAGGCGCAGCTTTGGATGGAGCAGGCTCGAGCAGGAGCGGGCTCAACGCAAGGACTTGGGCGACACCCCGAAGCGCTTGCGAAAGGCCGTGGAGAAATGCGCCGGGCTGTAGCCGACCCGATAAGCCGCGCTGGAGACATTGGTCTCGCCACTGGCCAGCAAGCGATAGGCTTCGCCCAGGCGCTGCTCCTGCAGGTAGGCATAGACGCTGGTGCCAAACACCTGACGGAAACCGGCGGTGAGCTTGCGCGGGTTCAGGCCCACCTGGCGCGACAGCTCCGACAGCGAAGGCGAATCCTGCAATGAGTTGAGCAGCAGGTCACGGGCGGCATGGATGCGCTCGATGTCCGCCGAGCTGCACGGGCTGTCCTGCAGTGGCCTGGATTCGGCCTGGGCGAGAATCCCCTCGACCCCCAGGGCGGTGAGTTCCAGGGCCTTGCCACCCAGGTAGAAGGAGCGGGTCGGGCCCTGCAGCGGGCAGGTGAAGATCTGTTGCGCCAGGGCCAGCAGCGGTTTGCTCGCCGGCTGGCAGAACAGCATCGGGCCGCCGCCGCGCTGATCGAGCAGGCGCTCGGGTTCCAGGCCGACATTGCGGATCGAGGGGAAGTCCAGCTGCACTGTGGTGTAGCGCACCGGCACGCCGCTGGCGAACAGGTGGTCGCCGCAGTGCTCGCCCTGGTTTGCCACGGCGCACAGGGTCGGCCCGCGGATCTCCACTTCGGGCTGGCCTTCGACCCGGCAATTGAGCTGGCCGCTGAGCACCAGGATGATTTTCAGGCCTTCCCAGAGCGGCTCCTGCATCCACATCTGGCTGTCCATCAGCACGGTCCCGGTGGAGAGGGTGACCTCCGGGACTACAGCGGCCGACCCGGTGTGCTGCGGGTTGGGAAAGTGCAGGGTGGAATCCCTTTTGACAGGCTGCGGCGCAGCGTTGGGGCTGAGCATGGCGAACTCCCTGTGGACCTGAAAAGAGGCCATACGCTAGCAGGAAATTGCCTTTCTGTAATTAAGAATGATTATCCTTTAGCCTTCGAGCACCGTCCTGCCGGGCTCTTTCCGGGGCGCGCCGCGCAATCAAAAGAAAAAGCCGCGCAAACGAATGTCCTGCCGATTGCCGGGTCCGGCAAATTGCCTATTAATAATCACTCTCATTTCCAGGCACGGCAGCCTCCCATGGACGACCCCTTGCTCGACAGCGCCGCAGGACCGCCGGCGACTCTTCATTCCCGCCAACCCTGACGGCGGATTCCCAGCTCATTCCAGGGGCCTGATCTCTCAGGTCCAGGGCCGCTTTTTGCGTAAAAAACAGCAGGAGACAGCATGTCCACTTTCGATGACCTCAAGGATTGCCCCTCTTGGCCCGAAGACTTCGCCCAGCGCTACCGCCAGGCCGGCTACTGGCGCGACGAAACCTTTGGCGACCTGCTGCGCAGCGCCGCCCAGGCCTTTGCCGAGCGTGAAGCACTGACCGAGGGCGAGCAGCACCTGAGCTACCGGCAACTGGACCTGCGGGTCGACCAACTGGCCGCCGGCCTGTACCGGCTGGGGCTGCGGGCCGGCGACAACGTGGTGCTGCAACTGCCCAACAGTGCGGCCTTCGTCGAAGTCTGCTTTGCCCTATACCGCCTCGGGGTGCGGCCGATCTTCGCGCTGCCGGCCCACCGGCACCTGGAAATCGGCCGCTTCTGCGAGTTCGCCCAGGCCCGGGCCTACTTCTGCGCCGACCGGGACGCCAGCTTCGACTATCGGGCCATGGCCCGCGACCTCAAGGACCGCAACCCGCAGCTGGAGTGGGTGGTGGTCGCCGGCGAAGCCGAGGAATTCACTGCCTTGCACAGCCTGTATGAGCCGGCGCCTGCGCGTACCTTCCAGTCCCCCAGCGCCGACGCGGTGGCCTGTTTCCAGCTCTCCGGCGGCTCCACCGGGGTGCCCAAGCTGATCCCGCGCCGGCACCACGAATACCTCTACAACCTGCGGGCCAGCGCCGAGCGCTGCGGCCTGTCCGAGGCCAGCGTGTACCTGGTGGCGCTGCCCATGGCGCACAACTTTCCCATGTGCTGCCCAGGGTTCATCGGCACCTTTTCGGTGGGCGGGCGGGTGGTGCTGAGCCCCTCGCCGAGCCCGGAAGTCTGCTTCGAACTGATCGAGCGCCAGGGGGTGACCCACACCGCGCTGGTGCCGCCCCTGGCCCTGGTCTGGCTGGAAGCGGCCCAGGCCCGCGGGCGTGGCCTGGCGCCGTTGCAACTGCTGCAAGTGGGCGGCGCCAAACTCAGCTACGAGGCCGCAAGGCGCATCGAACCGGTGCTCGGCTGCCGCCTGCAGCAGGTGTTCGGCATGGCCGAGGGGCTGATCTGCTACACCGACCCCGAGGACCCGCCACAGCGGGTGCTGCACACCCAGGGCCGGCCGCTGTCGCCGGCGGACGAAATTCGTGTGGTGGACGAGCATGAGCAACCGGTGCCGGTGGGGCAGGTGGGGCAGTTGCTGACCCGCGGCCCCTACACCATCCGCGGTTACTACCGTTACCCCGAGCACAACGCCCAGGCCTTCACGGCCGATGGTTTCTACCGCACCGGCGACCGGGTCATGCTCACCGCCGACGGCTACCTGATGGTGGAAGGGCGCGACAAGGACCTGATCAACCGCGGGGGCGAAAAGATCGCTGCCGAAGAAGTGGAAAACCTGCTGCTCAGCCACCCGGCGGTGGCCGACATCGCCCTGGTGGCGATGCCTGATGCCTTCCTGGGCGAACGCACCTGCGCCTTCGTCATCCCCCGCGGCACCGCGCCCCGGGCCCCGGAACTGCTGCGTCACCTAAGGGCCCAGGGCCTGGCGGCGTTCAAGCTGCCGGACCGCTTCGAGTTCATCCCGGCCTTCCCCCAGACCGGGGTCGGCAAGGTCAGCCGCAAGCACCTGCGCGAGGCGATCCAGGCCCTGTACTTCGGCGCCCAGGCCGAACCCCTGGAGGGAAGTGGCGCCCGTGGCTGAACGACAAGGACTTTGCGACCTGTTGCACCCGGTGCGCGGGCGCCTGCTGGCGGCCATGCTGCTGCAGGCCCTGGCGGCGCTGGTGGGGCTGTTGCCGTTCATTGCCGTGGCCGAACTGGCGCCGCTGCTGCTGGCCGGCGAGCTGGATGCGCAGCGTGCGCAGTTCTGGCTGCTGGCCGGCGCCGCCGCCTTGCTCCTGCGCCTGCTGGGGCTGGCGGCGGCATTGCAGATCACCCACCTGGCCGACAGCGACCTGCAACGCCAACTGCGCCAGCGCATCGCCGCGCACCTGGCACGGGTGCCCCTGGCCTGGTTCGGCCAGCAGCGGGAGACCGCCGAACGGGCCTTGCTGGATGATGTCGGCGCCCTGCACCAGTTGGTGGCGCACCTGCCCAACAACCTGGTGGCGGCGCTGGTGGTGCCCCTGGCCAGCCTGGTCTACCTGCTCACGGTGAGCCTGCCCATGACCCTGGTGGTGCTGCTGCCGCCATTGCTGGCGCTGTGGCGCTTGCGGGTCATGCGCACCCCGGCCTATCAGGCCGAGCGCCAGCGCCTGGGGGCGGCCCTGGGCGACCTGTCCACCGCGACCCTGAACTTTGTGCAGAGCATCGCCATGGTCAAGTCCTTCGGCCGTGCCGAGCGGGTGCAGGCGGATTTCGTCAACGCGGTGCAGGGTTTCGGGCGTTTTTTCTCCCAGTGGGTGGAGCGCTGGGCGGGCCTGGGAGCGAGTGTCGAGGTGCTGCTGTCGCCCTTGCTGGTGCTGGCCCTGGTGCTGGTGGCCGGGGTGGCGCTGACGGCGGCCGGCTGGCTGCACCCGGTGCAACTGTTGCCGTTCGCCCTGCTTGGCCCGGCCCTGGCGGCGCCGGTGGCGGCATTGGGGCATGGCGCCGACTCCCTGGTCCAGGGCCGGGCGGCGGCGCAGCGCATCAGCACCGTGCTGAGTACCCCGGTGCAGGCGCAGCCGGCGTTCTCCCGGGAGCCCGAGGGGCATCAGGTGATCTTTGATGAAGTGGCTTTCAGCTACCCCGACGGCACCCAGGTGCTGCACGGCATCGACCTGTGCCTGCAACCGGGCACCCTGACCGCCCTGGTGGGGGATTCGGGCGCTGGCAAGTCGACCCTGGCCACCTTGCTGGCGCGCTTTGCCGGCGTCAGCGCCGGGGCCATCCGCATCGGCGGCGTCGACCTGCGGGACATGGACAGCGCGACCCTCTATCGCCAGGTGGCCTTTGTCTTCCAGGACGTGCGCCTGCTGCGCAGCAGCGTTCTGGACAACCTGCGCCTGGGGCGTCCCGAGGCCACGCTGGCCGAGGTCGAGGAGGCGGCCCGGGCGGCGCAGATCCACAGTCGTATCACCGCCTTGCCCCAGGGTTATCACACCCAGCTGGGCAGTGGCGTGCAGCTCTCCGGTGGTGAAGTGCAGCGCCTGGGCATTGCCCGGGCGATGCTCAGCCAGGCACCGATCCTGGTGCTGGACGAAGCCACCGCCGCCAGCGACCCGGAGTCCGAAGCGGCGATCCAGCAGGCGTTGTCGCGGCTGGCGGCGGGGCGCACGGTGCTGGTGATCGCCCATCGCCTGAGCAGTATCCAGGATGCCGACCAGATTGCCGTGCTGCAGGCCGGGCGACTGGTGGAATGCGGCCGGCACCAGGCCCTGCTGGAGCAGCAGGGGGTGTATGCCGGGCTGTGGGCGGCGCAGCAGTTCTGCGCCGTGGAAACGGCGGGGGAGCAGGCATGATTGGCGCACTGTTACGCAGTTTGCAGCCGGCCGAAGCCAGCCTGCTGCGCCGGGCCTTGCTGGCCATGGCCGCCAGTGCCCTGGCCCAGGGCGCGGCGCTGGCCCTGTTGCCCATGGCCTTTGCCAGCCTGTTCGATGCCGCTGCCGGGCAGGCGCCGTGGCGATGGGCCGGGGCCTTTGCCGGTTTCGCGCTGCTGTGCCTGGGGTTGCGCCGGCATGCGCAACTGGCGGGCTACCGCGCGGGCGCCGCGGCGGCCCAGTCGTTGAACCTGCGCATCGGCGAACAACTGGTGCGCCTGCCCCTGGAGTGGTTCGTCGAGCGCCGCAGCGCCGAGCTCAATCGGCTGGTGACCCACACCGTACTGCAGATCATGAGCACCCCGGCGCACCTGTTGCAGCCCATGGCCAACGCCTTGCTGACGCCCCTGGCGCTGCTTGTGGCGCTGTTCTTCTATGACCGCACCATGGCCCTGGCGGCCCTGGCCAGCGTGCCCCTGCTGCTGGTGTTCTACCACTGGGGCGTGCGCTGGGGCGGCCAGGCCGAAAGCCGCAGTGAGGCGGCGGCCAACGAGGCGGCAGCGCGGGTCCTGGAGTTCCTGCGCCAGCAGCCGCTGCTGCGTGCCAGTGGCCGCACCGGCGAAGGCTTCAGCCTGCTCACCGAGGCCTTGCAGCAACAGCGCAGGACCCAGCGTCGGGCCCACTGGCGGACCTTTCCGGCGGCCCTGGGGCTGGCGGTGGTGCTCCAGGCCGGCTACACCGCGATGCTGCTGTGCGGCCTGTATGCAGTGCTCGGTGGCAGCCTGGGAGTGGCCCAGTACCTGGCGCTGGCGGTGCTCGCCACCTGCCTGGTGGAGCCCATGGGCACCCTGGTCAACCTCGGCACGACCTTGCGCCAGACCCGCCATGGCCTGAACCGTTTGCGCCACTTGTTGCGCCTGCCGGCGCTGCCGGAGCCGAGCCAGCCCGAGGAACCCCGGGGGCATCAGGTGCAGGTGCGCGACCTGGGGCTGGTGCGCCAGGAGCAGGTGATCCTGCAGGGCATCAGCTTCGAGCTGGCGCCGGCCTCGCTGAACCTGCTGGTGGGCGCCTCCGGCTCCGGCAAGTCGAGCCTGCTGCGCCTGCTGGCGCGGTTCAGCGATGTCGATAGCGGCGCCATTTTGTTGGGTGGTGTCGACCTGCGCCAACTGTCCGCCGCGCAGCGCGATCGTTCCATCGCGCTGATGTTCCAGGACTGTCCGCCGCTGGCTGCGAGCCTGCTGGACAACCTGCGCCTGGGCGGCCCCGAGGCCAGCGACAGCCAACTGATGGACGCCGCCCAAGCCACCGGCCTGGACCTTGTGGCCCAGCGCCTGCCCCAGGGCTGGCAGACCCGGGTCGGCGAGGGCGGCGTCAGCCTCTCCGGGGGCGAGCGCCAGTGCCTGGCCCTGGCCCGGGTGCTGCTCAAGGACGCCAGCCTGATCCTGCTGGACGAACCCACCGCGGCCCTCGATGCCATCAGCGAGGCCCGGGTCAACCGTTGCCTGCTGCAACTGGCGCGCAAGCACACGGTGCTGCTGGTGACTCACAAACCGACCCTGGCCCCCAGCGCCGGACAGATTCTCCTGCTGGAGCAGGGCCACCTGGCCCAGCGCGGTACCCACGCCCAACTGATGGCGGCCCCGGGCCGTTATCGCGAGCTGTTCCACGAGCGCGAGGCGATCAACCGCTGGCGCCTGCGCCAACCCCCTTCCGTACCCCAAAGGAACGTCCACCATGACCGATAACCCAGCACTGGCACGCGCTCATCCAGCGGACGCCGGCCTGAGTCATTCACCCCAAGGACTCTGCGAAGGCATTGCCCGGCTGCTCGGCTACAGCGCCGAGGATCTTGAACCCCAGGCCTCCCTGATCGAGCAGGGGCTCGACTCGGTGAGCATCATGCGCCTGCCGGCGCTGCTGGCCGCCGAAGGCGTGGCCCTGAGCTTCGCCGAACTGATCCAGCAACCGACCCTGGACGCCTGGTGGGCGCTGATCGAGGCTCGCCGTGGCCTCGCGGCGCCGCGCCTGCAGGCTGTGGCCAGCGCTCCTGCCAACAGCGATTTTGCCCTGACCCCACTGCAACAGGCCTACTGGTTCGGCCGCGATCCGGGCATGCCCCTGGGCGGCGTCGGCTGCCACCTGTACCAGGAACTGGACGGCCAGGGCCTGGAGCCCCAGCGTCTGGAGCAGGCCCTGCGCCGCCTGTGCCAGCGCCATCCGATGCTGCGGGCGTGCTTTATCAGCGACACCTGCCAGCGCATCCTGCCCCAGAGCCCCTGGCCCGGGCTGACCGTCCACGACCTGCGCCAGGCTTCCTGCGTCGGGGCTGCCGAGGCCCTGGAACAGATCCGCGAAAACCTCTCGCACCGGTGCCTGGAGGTCAGCCGCGGGCAGGTGTTCGATGTGCAGTTGAGCCTGCTGCCCGAAGGTCGCAGCCGCCTGCACCTGAACATCGACCTGCTGGTGGCTGACGTGCTCAGCATTGGCATCCTGCTGCGCGACCTGGCGCTGATCCATGCCGGCCAGGAGCACAGCCTGCCGGCCCTGGACTGGAACTTCGCCGACTACCTGCGGGCCGAACAGGCGGCGCGCGCGCCACTGCTGGCGGCGGCCCGGGACTATTGGCTGGAGCGCCTGGAAGAGCTGCCGGACGGCCCGCAACTGCCCTTGGCCCAGGAACCGCAGAACGCCGGCACTGCGCGTTTTCGCCGCCTGGCCATGCGTCTGGACCAGGGCCAGTTGCAGGCCCTGGAGCAGCGCGCCCGGCAGCACGGGCTGACCCTGGCCAGCGTGCTGGCCTGCGCCTATGCCCAGGTGCTGGGGCGCTGGAGCGCCAGCCAGCATTTCCTGCTCAACGTGCCGCTGTTCAATCGCCAGGAACTGCACCCCTGCGTGCCTCATCTGCTGGCGGACTTTTCCAACCTGGTGCTGCTGGAGGTCGACCAGCGCCAGCCCGCGCCCTTCAGCCAGCAGGCCCTGGCGTTGCAGGCTCAATTGCACCGTGACATTGCCCACAGCGCCTGGCCCGGGGTCGAGGTGCTGCGCGAGCGGGCGCGGCTGCGCCAGGGCGGTGGCCAGGGCGCGCCGGTGGTGTTCGCCTGCAACCTGGGCCCGGCCTTTGTCGACGCCACCTGCCGCGAGCAACTGGGCGAACCGGGCTGGGCGCTGTCGCAGACGCCCCAGGTCTGGCTCGACCACCAGAGCTACCCGCTGGCCGACGGCCTGCTGCTGAACTGGGACGCGGTGGACGCGCTGTTCCCCGAAGGCCTGCTGGACGAGATGTTCGACGCCTACCGCGCCTTGCTGTTGTGGCTGTGCGCCAACGACTGGCAGCAGGTGGCGCCCTTGCCGCTGCCGGCGGCGCAACAGCAGCGCCGCCAGCAGGTCAATGCCACCGCACACGCGACCCCGGCGCAGCTGTTGCACCAGGGCTTTTTCCAGCAGGCGCGCCTGAACCCCGAGGCCGTGGCGCTGATCTGCGAGCAGGGCAGCCTGAGCTACGCCGAGCTCGCCCGGCAGGCCCTGCAAATGGCCGGGGCCTTGGGCGAGTGGGGCGTGCAGCCGGGTGACGCGGTGGCGATCACCTTGCCCAAGGGCCGCGACCAGGTGGTCGCGGTGCTGGGGACCCTTGCCGCAGGGGCGGTCTATGTGCCGGTGGGCATCGAGCAGCCGCCGGCGCGCCGCGACATGATCTACCAGCGCGCCGGGGCGCGGGTGGTGATCACCGATCAGGCCCACCGCGAGGGCGGTATCTGGCTCGCCGAACTGCGGGTGGTGACCCTGGCCCAGGCGCTGGTCGCACCGGCGCTGGGGCAACCCCTGGAGATGGCGGCGGATGCCCTGGCCTACGTGATCTTCACCTCGGGCACCACCGGCGAACCCAAGGGCGTGGAACTGTCCCACCAGGCGGCGATGAACACCATCAGCGCCATCAACCGGCGCTACCAGGTGAGCGCCGAGGATCGGGTGCTGGGGGTCTCGGCCCTGGATTTCGACCTGTCGGTGTACGACCTGTTCGGCCTGCTGAGTGTCGGCGGCGCCCTGGTGCTGCCGGCGGACGGGCTGCGCAAGGAGCCCCGGGAATGGCTGCGGCTGATCCGCGAGCAGCGGGTGAGTGTGTGGAACTCGGTGCCGGCGCTGCTGGACATGCTGACCCTGCAAGTGCGCGACGACGGCGGCCTGGGAGCCTTGCGCCTGGCCATGGTCTCCGGTGACTGGGTCGGCCTCGACCTGCCACGGCGCCTGGAGCGGGCGGCGGGCCACCGCGTGCCGTTCGTGGCCCTGGGCGGCGCCACCGAGGCGGCGATCTGGTCCAACTACCAGGACGTGGCGCAGGTGCCCGGGCACTGGCGCTCGATCCCCTACGGGCGGCCCCTGGACAACCAGTGCTTCCGGGTGGTGGACAGCCAGGGCCGTGACTGCCCGGACTGGGTGCCCGGCGAGCTGTGGATCGGCGGTGCCGGGGTGGCCGCCGGCTATCGCGGCCTGCCGACCCTCAGCGCCCAGCGCTTTGTCGAGCACGAGGGCCGGCGCTGGTATCGCACCGGCGACCAGGGCCGCTACTGGGCCGACGCCAGCCTGGAGTTTCTCGGGCGCCTGGACCATCAGGTCAAGGTCCGCGGCTTTCGCATCGAGCTGGCAGAAATCGACGTGGCCCTGGAGCGCCACCCGGCCATCGACCGCGCGCTGAGCCTGGTGCTGCCCGGCAGCGAAGCCCAGCTGGCGGCGGTGCTGCTGGCCCGGGAGCCGCTGCCCGAGCCCCAGGCCCTGCGCCAGTGGCTGGGGCAATGGCTGCCCGAACACATGCTTCCGGACCTCTGGCTGAGCCTGCCGGAACTGCCCCTGAGCACTAACGGCAAGGTCGATCGCGCGGCTTTGCTGTGGCTGCTGCAGGAGCAGCGCCGGGGCATCCAGCCGCAGAGTGCCGAGCCGCCGCAAGGGGAATGGGAAGAGGCCGTGGCCGCGCTCTGGCAGGAGCTGCTGGAGGTGCCGCAGGTGGGCCGGCACCAGGGCTTTTTTGCCCTGGGCGGCAACAGCCTGCTGGCGGCCCGGTTGATCGAACGCATCGCCCGGCAGTTCCAGCTGGAACTGTCGCTCAAGGATTTTTTCAACGCGGCCACCGTGGCCCTGCAGGGGCAGTTGCTTGCCTCGCGCCGGGAACAGCGGCCCGTCAATCAGAACGCAATGGTGGAGGGCGTGTTATGACGCTGCAGCAACTGCAACAGGATCTGCAACAACTGGGTGTGGAACTCTGGGAAGAACAGGGTCGCTTGCGCTATCGGGCCCCGGCCGGGGTCATGGACGAGGCGCGCCTGCAACAGCTGCGCGAACACAAGGAGGCGCTGCTGCAACAGCTGCAAGCGGCGCAGATGCCGACCCTGGAGGCCGACCATTCGGCCCGGGAAGAACCCTTCCCGCTGACCGACGTGCAGGCCGCCTACCTGCTGGGCCGCACCACGGCTTTCAGCTACGGCGGCGTGGCCTGCCACGGCTACCTGGAGTTCGCCCAGAAGGACCTGGACCCGGTGCGCCTGGAGCAGGCCTGGAACCAGTTGATCGCGCGTCACGAGATGCTGCGGGCCGTGGTCCTGGAGGAGGGCTACCAGCGCATCCTGCCCCAGGTGCCGCATTACTCCATCGCCCGCCACGACCTGAGCCGGGACGACGGCAGCGCCTTGCAGGCCTTGCGCGAGCGCATGGAACTGCGCCGTGCACCGCCCCAGCAATGGCCGCTGATCGAGCTGTGCGTGAGCCAGGGCCGCGACACCTCGCGCTTGCACCTGTCAGTGGACCTCTTGGTGTGCGACTACCAGAGCGTGCGCATGCTGCTGGCCGAACTGCAGCAGCTGTACCGCGGCGAGAGCCTGCCGGCGCCGGCGCAGATCAGCTTTCGCGACTATGTGCTGGGTGAGCGCCGCCTGCGCGAGCAGCCGCGCTACCAGCGTGATCGCGACTACTGGTGGGCGCGGGTCGACAGCCTGCCGGGTGCGCCGGAACTGCCATTGCTGGGGCCGCCCAGCGGGCCGCGCTTCCAGCGCCGGGCCATGGGCCTGGAGGCCCGGGACTGCAATGCCTTGCGCCTGAACGCGGCGGCGGCCGGGGTCGGTGTGTCGGCGGCAATCCTCTCGGCCTATGCCGAAACCCTGGGCCGCTGGAGCCGGCGCGGGCACTTCTGCCTGAGCCTGACCCTGCTCAATCGCCTGTCCCTGCACCCCCAGGTGGATCGCCTGGTGGGGGACTTCAGCTCGGTGGAACTGCTGGAAGTGCAGACCCTGCAAGGCGGCAGCTTCGGCCAGCGCAGCCAGCAGCTGCAGGAGCGCCTGTGGCAGGACATGGACCATCGCCTGTGTTCGGGCATCGAAGTGCTGCGCGAGCTGGCGCGGCGCAAGGGCCAGGACGCGGCGCTGATGCCCTACGCCTTCACCAGCACCCTGGGGGCCGGCGGCGAGAGCGGCGGCGGGGCCTTCATGCCCGGTGCCGAGCTGGTGTTCGGCATCAGCCAGACGCCCCAGGTGCTGATCGACTGCCAGGTCAGCGAGCGTGACGACGGCTTGGCGATCAACTGGGACATCCGCGAAGGGGTGTTCAGCGAGACCCTGCTGGATGCGCTGTTCGACACCTTCGAACGCCTGCTCAAGCGCCTGGCCCGGGAGCCCTCGGCCTGGACCCTGGATGACTGCCTGGAGTTGCCGGCGGCCCAGCGTCTGCAGCGCGAGCTGGTGAACCAGACTGCCGCGCCTTTGCCCTCCGGCCTGCTGCATGAGCCGTTCTGGCGCCAGGCCGCGGCTGCTCCCGAGCGTGTGGCGCTGATCCAGGGCGCCGCGCAACTGAGCTACGGCGAACTGGCCGGGCGCGCCGAAGCCGTGGCCGAAGCCTTGCTCGACGCCGGCTGCCAGCCTGGAGAGCGGGTCGCGGTGTGCATGGACAAGGGCCTGGAACAGGTGATCGCGGTGCTCGGCATCCTGCGGGCCGGGGCCGCCTACCTGCCCCTGGACACCAACCAGCCCGAGGCCCGGCGCCAGTTGATCCTGGACAACGCCGAGGTCGCCCGGGTGCTCAGCCAGTCCTGGCTGAGCGACAGCCTGTGCTGGCCGGCGCGGGTGACCCAGGTGATCGCGGTGGACCAGGGCCCGCGGGCGGCACAACGGGCGTTGCCGAGCCTGGACATCGACCCGCAGCAACTGGCCTACGTGATTTACACCTCGGGCTCCACCGGGGTGCCCAAGGGCGTGATGATCAACCATCAGGCGGCCCTAAATACCATCGTCGACATCAACCAGCGCTTTGCCATCGAGGCCCAAGACCGGGTACTGGCCCTGGCCAGCCTGGGCTTCGATCTGTCGGTGTACGACATCTTCGGCCTGCTGGCCGTGGGCGGCGCCCTGGTGCTGCCGGACCCGCAACGCCGCGCCGACCCTTCGCATTGGGCCGAGTGCGTCCGGGAACACGGGGTGACCCTGTGGAACTCGGTACCGGCGCAATTGCATATGCTCACCCACTACCTGCAGGCCGTGCCATCCATGGCCCCCGGTTCCCTGCGCCTGGCGCTGCTGTCTGGAGACTGGATCCCCCTGAACCTGCCGGCGGAGGCCGCCCAGCTACTGCCCGGGCTGCGGCTGATCAGCCTCGGCGGCGCCACCGAAGCGGCGATCTGGTCGATCTACTATCCGATTACCCAGGTCAACCCCCAGTGGCGCAGCATTCCCTACGGCATGCCCCTGGCCAATCAGCGCTTCATGGTGCTCGACGAGCAGGGCCGGGATCGCCCGCAAGGGGTGGCCGGCGAGCTGTACATCGCCGGTAGCGGTCTGGCCCTGGGTTACCTGGGGGATGCCGAGAAAACCGCCGAGCGCTTTGTCGACCATCCGCGCAGCGGCGAGCGCCTGTACCGCACCGGCGACCTGGGGCGCTACCTGGACGACGGCCTGATCGAGTTCCTCGGCCGCGAAGATTTCCAGGTCAAGGTCCGTGGCCACCGCATTGAACTGGCGGAGGTGGAAAGCGCGCTGCTCAGCCATCCCCATGTGGAGTCCGCGGTGGTGGTGGCAGCGGGCGAGGGTGCCTTCGAGCGGCACTTGCAAGCCTGCCTGCGGGCCAGCCTGCGGGACACGCCGATCGCCTGGCCGGCGCAGTTGCAGGCGCGCACCCAGGCGGCGGCCGAAGCCGTGCGCGGCGGCTTGAGCGATGCCCTGGTGAGCGAGATGTCGGCCTGTGTCGAGCGCGCCGCACTGCTGTCCATGGGCCTGGCCCTGCAACGCCCCGGCTTGTTCGAGAGCGCCGGGCAGAGCCATGCCCTGGACGAGATTGTCGCGGCTTGTGAGGTGGCGCCGCGCAACCAGCGCTTGATCCGCCGTTGGCTGCAAGCCCTGGCCCGGGAAGGCCTGGTGCACCGGGACCTGCACACCGGGCGTTATTCGGGCCTGCAGGTATCGGCCGAGGAATACCGCCAGCAATGGCAGCGCATCGATGCCCTGGAACCGTCCGTGGGCTGGGGCGGCGAAGTGCTGCGCTACCTGCGCGAAAGCCAGGAGCAACTGCCGGCGCTGATGAGCGACCAACTGGACCCGCTGCACCTGCTGTTTCCCCAGGGCCGCACCGACACCGCCGAAGGCGCCTACCGCAAGAACCTGATCAGCCAGTACCTGAACCAGGCGGTGTGCGCCGCGGTGCAGGAGATCATCCGCCAGCGTCCGGCCGGCCAGCGCCTGCGCCTGCTGGAAATCGGCGCCGGGGTCGGCGGTACCAGCGCCGACCTGATCCCGGCCCTGGACGGGCTGGCGGTGGACTACCAGTTCACCGACCTGTCGCAGTTCTTCCTCAACGAGGCCCGGGAACATTTCGCCGCTTACCCCTGGGTCAGCTACGGGCTGTTCGACCTCAACCAGGACCATTGGGCCCAGGGCGTGGCCGCCAACTCCCTGGACGTGATCCTCTGCGCCAACGTGCTGCACAACTCGCGGCACGCCAGCCGGGTGCTGGCGCGGCTGCGGGAGATGCTGGCCCCGGGCGGCTGGCTGATCTTCATCGAGGCCACTCGCGACACCTACCAGATCATGGCGTCCATGGAGTTCAAGGAGGGCCTCACCGCCTTCGAGGATTTCCGGGCCGAACTGGATACCACCTTCATCCGCCGCGAGCAGTGGCAGCAGTTGCTGCTGGAGGCCGGAGGCGAGACCCCGCTGTGCCTGCCCGGGGCCGATGACGCCATGTCGCAGATCGGCCAGCACCTGTTCATCACCCGCTTCAAGAGCGAGCGCCAGGCCCTGGAGCCCGAGCAGATGCGGGCCCATCTGGCCCGGCACCTGCCGGAGTACATGATCCCGAGCCACTGGCAGATCCTCGATGAAATGCCCCTGACCGCCAACGGCAAGGTCGACCGCCAGGCACTGGCGCGGATCGGCGTGGCCGGCCCCGAGCAGCAGGCCAGCAGCGGCGCGGCGCCCGTGGATGAGCTGGAACGCAGCATTGCCGAGGTCTGGCAGACCCTGTTGCGGGTGCCGGCGGTGGGCCGTGACCAGGGCTTCTTCGAGCTTGGCGGCGACTCGCTGCTGGTGGCCCAGGTGGTGGGCCGCCTGCGTGAAGCCTTGCCCCAGGCCCGGCAGTTGCCCTGGAGTGACCTGCTGCGCCAGTTGATCAACCAGCCCACGGTGGCGGCCCTGGCCGATTACCTGCGAGGCCAGGGCGTGGAGGGCGATTCGCCGCTGGTGCGCATCAGCGACAAGGCCCAGGGCCCGACGCGGATCTTCGTCCACGACGGCAGCGGCACCCTGGCGCCGTACCGCGCCCTGTTTGCCGCCCTGGGGGAAGAAGCGCCCCTGGAAGGGCTGGTGCTCAACGATGTGCCGGCCTACCTGGCCCTGGAGCCGGCCACGGCGATCCGCCAGTTGGCCGAGCGTTATGCCGACACTCTGCAGGCCGAAGGCCGGCGCCAGGTGAGCATCGTCGGCTACTGCCTGGGCGGGCTGCTGGCCACCGAGCTGGCGGCGTGCCTGGCGGCGCGCTCCATCGAGGTGCTGCAACTGAGCGTGATCAGCAGCTACCGGGTGCCGTTCATGATCGAGGACGACCTCTTGGCCGAGTACGTGTTCGCCCGGGTGATGCAGGCCGATCCGCTGGCCCTGGGTTACCCCGAGGATGAACAGGCCATGGAACGCACCATCGCCCGGGTGCTGGCGCAGACTCCGGGGCGCGTGCCCCAGGGTTCGCTGCTGGCCTTGAGCGAGGATGCCCAGTGCGCCCCGGCCCTGGCCTGCCTGCGGCGTCTGGCACACAAGACCCCGGAGCAGCGCCTGCAGGCCATTGCCGAGGCCATGCGCCACGCCGGTTCGCAACTGAGCGACCTGCACTGGCTGCGCGAGCAGTTGCAGGTATTGCGCCACAGCCTGGCCGCGGTAGCCCTGCACGAGGCCACGCCGTACCAGGGCGACATGCTGTTCATTCGCCAGAGCGGCGAGGTGCAGGTGCTGCCCGGCATGCACCGCGACATGAGCGCCTACTGGCAGGCCCTGTGCCTGGGTGAGCTGCGGGTAGTGGATGTGCCCGGGGATCATTTCAGTTGCATGCAGCAGCCCCAGGTGCAAGCCGTGGCCCAGGCCTTCGATGCACCCACCGAGGTGGCGGCATGAGGGCAGGGGTGATGGGGCTGGTCGGCGCTTACGGCAGCGTCGGCCGTCAGGTCGCGCAGTTGCTGGCCGGTAAGGTGGCACTGCGCCTGGGTGGGCGTGATCCGCGGCAGGCCGAGCAACTGAACCAGCAGTTGGGGGCGCGCGCCGAGGTGCGCGCCCTGGACCTGTGGGAGCCACAGAGCCTGGCGGACTTCTGCGCTGGTTGTTCGCTGGTGATCAACTGCGCCGGGCCCAGCTACCGGATTCTCGATCGGGTGGCCCGGGCCGCCCTGACCGCAGGCGCCGACTACCTGGATGTGGGGGGCGACGATCCACTCCATGAGCGGCTGGTGGGACAGCTGCCGGCGGGGCACCGGGTGCTGTTGTCGGCGGGCATGCTGCCGGGGCTCTCGGGGCTGTTTCCGCAACTGCTGGCGCAGTCCTTCCAGCGGGTCGATGCCTTGCGCTGCTATGCCGGTGGGCTGGGGCGCTTGTCCGCCACGGCTGCCGAGGATTTCCTGCTGAGCCTGGGCAACGGCTTCGGCCAGGCCCAGCGCGGCTGGTGCGAAGGGCAGGTGGTGCGCAGCACGGCAAGTGCCGAACAGGCATTGCAACGCGACTGGCTGCCACCGGCCGGGGTGCAGGCCTATCCGTACCTGAGCACCGAGCAGCAGCGCCTGTTCGGTGATGTGCCGGTGCGCCACGGTCAGGGTTTCAACCTGTTCGAGGGCGGCCAACTGGCGGCGGCCCTGCAACGTATCCAGGGCTCGGCGCCAGAGGCGCGGAGCAGCGCGCAGAACATCGCTGCGCTGGTGCAGGCCAGCGCCCTGGATGTGGCCGGGCGCCGGCCCTATCAACTGCTGGCGGTGGAAATCGACGGCCTGCGCGAGGGCCGCCAGCAGCAGGCCAGCGCCTGGCTGCGGGCCAGCGACGGCTCGCGCCTGACCGGCAGCGTCGCAGCCTTCTGTGCATTGCAGTGGGCGCATCTGCCTGAGGGGCTGCACTACGCCGCCCAGGTGCTGGACGCGACGGCCTGCCTGGAACAACTGCTGCGCTGGCTGCCGGATACCCGGGTGCGCCTGCCCGACTTCGCCGCTGTGGCGCTGGCCGAGCCAGAGGAGGGCGTGCTGTGAGAAAGGTTCCCAGTGCCTGGCTGCGTCGTTATCCGCAGCCGCAACCGCCGCGCTGCCGCCTGGTGTGCCTGCCCCATGCCGGTGGCAGCGCGAGCTTTTTCAACGACTGGCGTGGCCAGTTGCCGGCGGATGTCGAGCTGGTCAGCGTGCAGTACCCGGGGCGCGAAGAGCGCCTGAGCGAAAGCTGGCCCGGCAGCCTGGAGTGGATGGCGGGCACTATTACCCGGGCCCTGTCGGACCTGGTGGACCGGCCCCTGGTGCTGTTCGGCCACAGCATGGGCGCGGCCCTGGCCTATGAGGTGGCGGCGCGCATGCAGCAGCAGGGCTCGGCGCCACAACGGTTGATCGTGTCCGCGCACCCCGCGCCCCATCGCCAGCGCAGCGGCGAACTGCACCTGGGCCCGGACGAGGACCTGCTGGCGGATGTGCGACGCCTGTCGGACGGTGCGTCGTCGCCCCTGGATGACCCGGCGCTGCGCGACCTGTACCTGCCGGCGTTGCGCAACGACTACCGGCTGATCGAGTGCTACCGCGGTGCGCCCGGCCGCGCCCTGGACCTGCCCCTGAGCGTGTGCCTGGGGGCCCGGGACACCGAGGTGGACCAGGACGAAGCCTATGCCTGGGCCGAGGTCAGCGCCCAGGTCACCGACTTCCAGGCCTTCCCCGGCGGGCACTTCTACCTGCGCGAGCAACAGGCCGAACTGCTGCGCCACCTGACCCGGCTGCTGGCCGGCCATGGCGAGCAGCCGTGGCAGTGCTGGCCTTCGACCCCATGAATTTTCCCTTGGTAGACCCCGACATGAAGACACCCGAGCAGTGCAGCGGCCTGGACGACGTCCGCTGCGGTATCGACGCCATGGACCAGCAGATCATCCAGGCCCTGGGCCGGCGCCTGGCCTACGTCAAGGCGGCGGCGCAGTTCAAGCCGACCGAGGACAGCATTGCCGCCCCGGAGCGGGTTGCGGCGATGCTCCCGCAACGTCGGCAATGGGCCGAGCAGGCGAGCCTGGACCCGATGTTCGTGGTGCCGCTGTTCGCCCAGATCATCCACTGGAACATTGCCCAGCAAGTGCGCCACTGGCGCCGTCAGCACGGGCTGGATCAAGGAGCCCAAGATGAGTGAATCCTGCCTGTCCGGCTTGACCCGGGCCCTGCGCAAGGGCGAATCCCTGGCCCGACGCAGGGGGCGGGCGGTGCTGGTGGTGTACAGCCTGGCCGCCGAGCGCCTGGAGCCGCTGCGGCTGTTTGCCGCCAACCGCCAGGTGTTCGGCCAGAGCCTGTTCTGGTCCAGCGACCAGGGCGCCCTGGCCCTGGCCGGGTTCGGCTGCACCGAAGAAATCAGCCCGCCGGCCGCCGAGCGTTTTGCCGCCAGTACCCAGGCCTGGCGCCAGTTGTTACTGCAGGCCCATCAGGTCGGGCCCAAGCGGGCCTACCTGTGCGGCGGCTTTGCCTTCGACCCCCAGGGCCCGCGCAGTGCCCAGTGGCAGTCGTTCGCCGCCACGTCCCTGGTGCTGCCGCGGATCCTGCTGCTGCGCGAAGGCGAGCAGCAGCACTGGCTGTTCAGCCTGTGGATCGAGCCCGGCGCCGACGTGGCCCAGTGCGCCGGTGCCCTGGAGGCGGAGTGGGCCCTGTTGCAGGCGCGCTATACCCACGCCCCCTTGGCACAGATGCCCGTTGGCACCCAGGCCGAGGACGACACCCAGGCAGCCGACCGCTGGCAGGACTGCGTGGCCCGAGCCATCGCGCGGATCCAGGGCGGCGAGCTGAGCAAGGTAGTACTGGCCCGGGAAGTCTGCCTGCGGGCGAGCCGCAGCATTCCTTGCGGGCCGCTGCTGGAAAACCTCAGGGCGGCCTATCCCCAGGCCTTCCTGTTCGCCTTCAGCCGTGGCGACAGCTGCTTTCTCGGCGCCACGCCGGAACGCCTGGTGCGCCTGGCCCGCGGCACCCTCAACACCGTGGCCCTGGCCGGCACCTGCGCGCGCGGCCAGCATGAGCAGCAGGACGCGGAACTGGGCCAGGCCCTGATGGACAGCGCCAAGGACCGCCATGAACACGCCCTGGTGGTGCAGACCCTGCGCGAAGCCCTGCAGCCCTACTGCGCTATGCTGGAGATTCCCCCGCAGCCGCAACTGCACCGCCTGGCCCACGTCCAGCACCTGCTGACCCCGGTGCTGGGGCGGTTGCGGCCCCAGGTCGATCTGCTGCAAGTGGTGGATGCCCTGCACCCGACCCCGGCGGTGGGCGGCCTGCCTCGGGGCAAGGCCCTGGGCTATATCCGCGAGCATGAGCAACTGGACCGCGGCTGGTACGCCGCCCCGGTGGGCTGGCTGAACGCCGAGGGCGATGGCGAGTTTGCCGTGGCCTTGCGTTCCGCCCTGATCCGCGGCAACCAGGCGCACCTGTTTGCCGGTTGCGGCATCGTCGGCGAGTCGGACCCGGCGAGCGAATACCAGGAAACCTGCCTGAAGTTGCGCACCATCGGCGAAGCCCTGCGCCCGCCACCGGCCGCGCCGAGCGTGGCAGCGAGCGGCGGCCAGAGCGCCTCGTAGCCCTCGTGCGGACCTCTTCGCAGGCAAGCCAGCTCCTACGGATGAACGGTGTGCACCTGTAGGAGCCGGCTTGCCGGCGAACCGCGCAGCGGCCAGCGGGCGTGGCTCATGGCGAAGCAATGGGGCGCTCATACAGGCCCCTTCGCTGGCAAGCCAGCTCCTACGCAAGCTCGCGTCAGCTGGTGGGGATGGCGTTGGCTGTCGGGCCGGCGAGGTTGTGGCCGGGCTTGGCCCGCAGCAGGGCGTTGATGGCCTGGCCGTAGCCCTTGCCCGCCAGGCTCATGCTGTTGTTGTGGGTGCCGCCGGGCACCAGCAGCAGTTTCTTCGGCTCCAGGGCGGCCTGGAACAATTCCTTGCTCAGGCGCGGCGGCACGTAGTTGTCCTTCAGACCGTGCACCACCAGCAGCGGCATGCCGATCTCGCGGATCTTGTCGATGGAGTCGAACTTCTGCGACATCACCCAGCGCACCGGCAGGGAGGTCTTGGTCACCGCCGCGGCAGCGTCGGCCAGGGTAGTGAAGGTGGATTCGACGATCAGCCCGCGAGCGGCGGTCGGCGCCTTGGCGCTGGCGGCCTGGCGTCCCAGCTCGGCGGCCAGGTCGATGGCCACCGCGCCGCCCAGGGAATGGCCGTAGATCAGGCGCTTGCTGGCGTCGGGCTGCAAGACCTTGAGCCGCTCCCAGGCGATGCGCGCGTCTTCATACACGCTGCTTTCCGAGGGCAGGTCGCCGTGGCTCTGGCCAAAGCCGCGGTAGTCGATGGCCAGCACCGAGTAACCCAGGGCATGCAACTGCTCGATGCGAAACAGCTGGCCAGTGAGGTTCCAGCGGACCCCGTGCAGGTAGAGGATCGCCGGGGCATCGGCGCGTTGCGCCGGCCACCACCAGGCGTGGATGTTCTGCCCGGCCTTGAAGCTTTTCGGCTTGAGTTCGAATTCCTGCACCGTGCTCGGCAGGCCGCGATACCAGCCGGCGGTGCCGGGCTCGATGCGAAACACCAGTTGGCGTTCCTTGTGTTCGAGCACCGCGCAGCTCACCGGCAGGCCGACCACCAGCGCGGCCATGCACAGCAGGGAAAACCAGCGACGGCGCAGGCGCTGGGGCAGGGTTGGGGACATGGAAGGCTTCACCGCAGGACAGTCGAAAGCGCGTTTTAACAGATGTGCCGGCACGGCTGTAGACATTTCGGCGCAACGGCAGCAGGGATGGGTTAGCCAATGTTTCACAGGCGTGGCGCAAGTAGTGATTGAAACAGGCGATGGGTAGGCCATATGGTTGCATGGTACAACTAAATCAGTCCCTATCGAGGTGCTGCGCCATGCCCGTCCAATCCTTCGAACTCATCCCGCAACTGCGCCAGGCCTCCCGGCAGATGGTCCGCGAGCTGGGCTTCATGCAGGCCACCCTGGCCGCCACCGACTACCCGCCCTCGGCGGTGCACGCACTGCTGGAGATCGGCCAGGGCAATGCCCTGACCGCCGGTGACCTGGTGACCCTGCTGGGCCTGGAGAAATCCAGCGTCAGCCGCCTGGTGCGCAAGCTGGTGGACGCCGGCGAGATCAGCGAGCAGGCCCATGACCAGGACGCCCGCTCCAAGAAGCTGCAGCTCAGCGCCCGGGGGCGCCAGACCCTGGCCGGCATCGACCGTTTCGCCCAGGCCCAGGTGGCCGCGGCCCTGGCACACCTGAGCCCGGCCCAGCAGCGCAGCGCCTGTGCGGGCATCGCCGACTACGCCCGGGCATTGCGTGCGGTGCGGCTGGGAGACGTGCCCGAGCCGCCCGAGCGCTGCTCCATCGCCCGTGGCTACCGGCCCGGAGTGATTGGCCGCATCGCCGAAATGCACGCCCGTTACTACGCGGATCTGGCGGGTTTCGGCCAGCCCTTCGAAAGCCTGGTGGCGCGGGACATGGCCGAATTGATGGGGCGTTTGCACAACCCGCGCAATGAAGTCTGGGTGGCGCTGCAGGGGGAACGGATTGTCGGTTCCATCGCCATTGATGGGGAGGGCGAGGGCGGCGAGGCGCTCCTGCGTTGCTTCATTCTCGATGAGGCCGCCCGCGGCCAGGGGCTGGGCCGGCGGTTGCTGGTCGAGGCCCTGGGCTTTTGTGACCAGTGGGGTTTTGCCGCCACCCGGCTGTGGACCTTCAAGGGCCTGGATGCGGCGCGCGCGTTGTATGAGGAACAGGGCTTTGTGCTGGTGCAGGAGCAAGAGGGCGAGCAATGGGGCGCGCCAGTGACCGAGCAGTGTTTTGTGCGAGCAAGGGTGGCGCAGCGCGACACAATCCGCTGAGCGCTGTAGCCGCTGCTGAGCCTGCGAAGCTGCGCAAAGGCCCGCAGGGCCTTGCTTGGCGGTCCCGAGCCGAGCCTGTGGCGGCCCTGAAAACCTGCGTCTGCTGCGTCGGAATGCCGCCCAAGCCGTTCGCAGCCTGGTGCAGCGGCTACAGATAGCCGGTACTGGTGGTAGGGTTAGCCCCCTGATGATTATCGATCTGTGGAGAAGCATCCCATGCAAGCCATCAAGCTCAGCCTGCCGGCATCCCTGGACAACCTGAAGCGCGTGGAGCTGGCAGACCCCGGCCAGCCCGGCGCCGGGCAGATCCGCGTGCGTATCCATGCCTGTTCCTTGAACTTCCACGATTACGCCGTGGTGACCGGCGCGCTGCCCACCGCCGACGGGCGGATTCCCATGGCCGATGGCGCCGGGGTCGTGGAAGCGGTGGGCGAGGGCGTCAGCGAGTTCAAGGTGGGCGATGCGGTGGTGTCCTGCTTCTTTCCCCATTGGCACGATGGCGGTCCGGCGATCGCCGATTTCAGCACCACCCCGGGCGATGGTGTCGACGGTTACGCCCGTGAAGTGGTGATCCAGCCCAGCCACTGGTTCACCCATGCGCCCAAGGGCTACAGCCATGCCGAGGCGGCGACCCTGACCACCGCCGGCCTGACTGCCTGGCGCGCACTGGTGGTGGACGGCGCGCTCAAGGCCGGGGAAACCGTGCTGGTGCTGGGCACCGGCGGGGTGTCGATCTTTGCCCTGCAACTGGCCAAGGCCATGGGTGCCACGGTGATCGCCACCTCCTCCTCGGACGCCAAGCTGGCCAAGGTGCGCGAGCTGGGGGCCGACCATACCCTCAACTATCGCACCCACCCCGAGTGGGGTGCTGAAGTGCTCAAGCTCACCGGCGGCCGCGGCGTCGATCACGTGGTGGAAGTCGGTGGCCCGGGCACCTTGCCGCAGTCGATCAACGCGTGCCGCATTGGCGGGCACATCGCCCTGATCGGCGTGCTCACCGGCTGGGCCGGACCGGTGCCGACCGCGGCACTGATGGCCAGGCAACAGCGCCTGCAGGGGCTGATCGTCGGCAGCCGCCAGCAGCAGATCGAAATGGTCCGGGGCCTGGAAGCCACCGGCATCAAACCGATCATCGACAGCACCTTCCCCCTGGCGGATATCGCCAAGGCCTTCGCCCATGAAGCCTCGGGCGCGCACCTGGGGAAAATCTGCCTGAGCCTCTGAAGCGATGCCGCAACCCGGGCCCAGCCTACTGATCGGATCCCCTGGGGATCCGATCTCTGTGGCCGCTGCTGCAGGTGGCGACAAAAGGCGCAGCGCCTGCCTGCCCCAGCCAGCCACTCACAAACAGTTGATCCATGCTAATGGATCCAAAAATAAAGCCATTATCTAAAGGCTTCATCGTTTACAGCGTAAAAAGTCGATAGTGCGCGATAATCGCCCATAAAAAGCACTATTCGCGTGTCTCTCTATTGTTTGTGGATCCATTAATTGATTGATTAGGCCCCTGGCGATGGCAGGAACCTTCCTGGCCGTCCCCGCATAACAATTACAAGAAAAGGGTTTCGTCATGCGCGTTCTCCCAAGGGCACGGGCCGTTCTCGGTCCTGCGTGCCACCTGCCTGTGTGCCTGTCCGTCCCCGCGCTTTGCGCGTCCAGCCCGAGCATGGGAGGACGGCCATGAACCACGATCTCAAGCAACGGGTCGACCAGGGCCCGATGGGCTCCTTCCAGTGCCTGGCGATCGGTATCTGCATCGTCCTCAACATGATCGACGGCTTCGATGTGCTGGTGATGGCCTTCACCGCCGCTTCGGTGTCCGCCGAGTGGCAACTCAACGGAGCGCAGATCGGTTTGCTGCTCAGTGCCGGTCTGTTCGGCATGGCCGCCGGTTCGCTGTTTATCGCGCCCTGGGCCGACCGCTTCGGGCGCCGGCCGCTGATCCTGTTCTGCCTGCTGCTGTCGGGTGTCGGCATGCTGCTGTCGGCCGGCAGCCAGAGCCCTTTGCAACTGGCGCTGTTGCGCGGCCTGACCGGCCTGGGCATCGGCGGCATCCTGGCCAGCAGCAACGTGATCGCCGCCGAGTATTCCAGCCGCCGCTGGCGCGGCCTGGCGGTCAGCCTGCAATCCACCGGCTATGCCCTGGGCGCGACCCTGGGCGGGCTGCTGGCGGTGTGGCTATTGACTCATTGGGGCTGGCGCTCGGTGTTCCTGTTCGGCGGTATCGTCACCTTGCTGGTGATCCCCCTGGTGCTGCTCTGGCTCCCCGAATCCCTGGACTTTCTCCTGGCCCGGCGGCCGGCCGATGCCCTGGCGCGAATCAATCGCCTGGCCGGGCGCCTGGGCCATCCGCAACTGCTGCAGATGCCCGCGGCAGCGGTACGCGAGCAGGGCGCCGGCAGCGGTTTTGGCCAATTGTTCGCCGGGCCGATGCGGCGCACCACGCTGCTGATCTGGCTGCTGTTTTTCCTGGTGATGTTCGGTTTCTACTTCGTCATGAGCTGGACCCCGAAACTGCTGGTGGCCGCCGGGCTCTCGGCGCAGCAGGGGATCACCGGCGGGGTGCTGCTGAGTGTCGGCGGGATCTTCGGCGCGGCGCTGATCGGCGGCTTGTCCTCGCGCTGGCCGCTGACCCGGGTGCTGTCGCTGTTCATGCTGGTGACCGCCGGGCTGCTGGTGCTGTTCGTCGGCTCGGCCTCCTCGATTGCCGCGGCCCTGGGCCTGGGGCTGCTGATCGGGCTGTTCGCCAACGGCTGCGTGGCCGGGCTCTACGCCCTGTCACCGGTGGTCTACGACGCTTCGGTACGGGCCACCGGGGTCGGTTGGGGGATCGGCATCGGGCGCATTGGCGCGATTGTCTCGCCCACGGTGGCCGGGGTGTTGCTGGATGCCGGCTGGCAGCCGCTGCACCTGTACGCAGTGTTTGCCGTGGTCTTCGTGCTGGCGGCCGCTTGCCTGTTGCTGCTGCGGCCGGTATCGGCGCAACCGCAGCCGGCCCTGGCCTAGTGTGGCCAGGGTGGGGGTTAAAAGATCGAGTCCCTGTCCTTGCGGGTAAAGGCACTGATCCGGGTGTAGCGCCCGTTGACCGATTCGACGTTCAGGTTGCCATTGAAGTCGGGATAGCTCACGCGCCCGCTGGACAGCGGCAGCAGCGCCACGTTGAGTTTTTCCACGGGGATCGAGGTGAACTTCAGGTCGGCGATGTTCGGCGCCATGTGGGGCAGGGCATAGCGGGCGCTTTTCAGCTCGCCGACGTAGCTGAAGATCATCGGCGTGGTGTAGTCCTGGGTGCGCGGGCGATAGGTGGAGGAGTAACCGACGATGCTCAGGGTGCGGCCCTTGATCTCGACGAACATGAAGGTCGGCGTGCGCTCGGTGATCCGGGTGCTGTCTTCCAGCAGCGCCCTGGCTTCGGCGGCGCTGATCAGGCTGTTGTCTTCACCGCTGAAGTCGTAGGCATGAAAACCGTTGAGCTCGGTCATGGCGCGCAGCAGCAGTTCCTTCGACGGGTCCGGGTGCATCCAGCGCACGTTGGGGCCACAGGCGCTCAGCAGCAAGCTGATGCAAATGGTCAGGAAAACTAAAGGCAGGGAGCGGGTGCTCATGGTGGTCAGAGTCCTTTCAAGAGAGGTGCCTGGTTGTGGCCCAGGCCGGCCATGGTCGCCCAAGGGATGGGCGGTTGTCAGCACGGCCCGGCAAAGTGCGGGCGCTGTTTCAAGACTGGCCGTCGATGATCGCCGCGGCCACGGCCTGGCGGAACCAGCTCAGGGCGGCGGAGCTGTCGCTGTTGGGGTGCCAGTGCAGCGAGACTTCGAACTCCCCCACGGAAAACGGCAGTTCCAGTTGCCGCAGGCCGCCTTCGAGGGTGAACAGGCGGGCGATCTGCGCTGGTAGCACGGTCAGCAGGTCGGTGCCGGGCAGCACTTTGGGCAGCACCGAGAAGTGCGGCACGTGCAGGCTGATGCGGCGCCGGGCGCCCATCTGCTTGAGCACGTCCTCGACGCTGCCGTGGCCGGTGGTGCGGGTCACGGCGATGTGCCGCTCGGCGAGGAACTGCTCCAGGCTCAGCTGGGTGCCGATGCGCGGATGACGGTCGCTGAGCAGGCACACGTAGCGCTCGCGGATCAGCACCTGGCTGCGGGTGCCGGTCAAGGGTTTGCGGCAGATCAGCGCGTCGACCTTGGCGCTGCTGAGCCACTCGCCGGCCTGGTCCACCTGCAGCGGCAGGACTTCGACTTCGGCCTCGGGGGCCTGCTGGTTCAGGCGCGCCAGGATCAGCGGCAGGAAGCCCATTTCGCCAAGGTCGGAGAGGGCGATGCGAAAGCGCCGTTCGGTGGTCGCCGGGTCGAAGCGCCGGGTGCTGTGCACGGTGTTCTCGATCCGCGTCAGGGATTCGCGAAAGGCCGGGTACAGCTCATCGGCCAACTGGCTGGGCTGGATGCCGTCCCGGGTGCGGCTGAACAGGCCGTCGTCGAACAGCTCGCGCAGCCGCGCCAGGCCATAGCTGACCGAGGGCTGGGTGACGAACAGGCGCTCGGCTGCCAGGGTCACGCTGCGGGCTTCGTAGAGGGTGACGAAGGTGCGGATCAGGTTCAGATCGATGTGGCTCATGCTGCCTCATGGATATAGACGGGTCTTATTTTTAATAGAGATAGTATCGATTTGATCAATTTCGTGGCGGCTGCAAGAGTAACTCAAATTCTAAAAAACAGCGGCAAAGGTCCATATGAAAACCGTCCATAGCGCCTCCTACGACATCCTGCGGCAACAAGGCCTGACCACCGTGTTCGGCAACCCGGGTTCCAACGAGCTGCCCTTTCTCAAGGGCTTCCCCGAAGACTTCCGCTACATCCTCGGCCTGCATGAAGGCGCGGTGGTGGGCATGGCCGACGGCTTCGCCCTGGCCAGCGGCCAGCCGGCCTTCGTCAACCTGCACGCCGCGGCCGGCACCGGCAATGGCATGGGCGCCCTGACCAATGCCTGGTACTCCCACAGCCCGCTGGTGATCACCGCCGGCCAGCAGGTGCGCTCGATGATCGGCGTCGAGGCGATGCTGGCCAACGTCGATGCACCGCAGCTGCCCAAGCCCCTGGTCAAGTGGAGCGCCGAGCCGGCCTGCGCCGAGGACGTGCCGCGGGCCCTGAGCCAGGCGATCCACATGGCCAACCAGGCGCCCAAGGGCCCGGTGTACCTGTCCATTCCCTACGACGACTGGGCCCGCCCGGCGCCGGCCGGGGTCGAGCATCTGGCCCGGCGCCAGGTGGCCACTGCCGGGCTGCCCTCGGCGGCGCAATTGCGTTCGCTGGTGCAGCGCCTGGCGGCAGCGCGCAACCCGGTGCTGGTGCTGGGGCCGGATGTGGATGGCAGCCAGAGCAACCACCTGGCCGTGCAACTGGCGGAGAAACTGCGTATGCCGGCCTGGGTCGCGCCGTCCGCTTCGCGCTGCCCGTTTCCCACCCGTCACCCGAGCTTTCGCGGGGTGCTGCCGGCAGCCATTGCCGGCATCAGCCGCTGCCTGGCGGACCATGACCTGATCCTGGTGGTGGGGGCCCCGGTATTCCGCTATCACCAGTTCGCCCCGGGGGACTACCTGCCCGCGGGCACCGAGCTGCTGCACATCACCTGCGACCCCAGCGAAGCGGCGCGTGCGCCCATGGGCGATGCGCTGGTGGGGGACATCGCCGAGACCCTGCAGGCCCTGGTCTGGGCGCTGCCGGATTGCGACCGGCCGCAGCCCCGGGCCTTGCCGCCGGCTGCTCCGGTCGAGGAGCTGGGCGGCCTGCTGCGCCCGGAAACCGTGTTCGACGTGATCGATGAGCTGGCGCCCAAGGATGCGATCTACGTCAAGGAGTCCACCTCCACCGTAGGCGCCTTCTGGCAGCGGGTGGAAATGCGCGAACCCGGCAGCTACTACTTCCCGGCCGCCGGTGGCCTGGGCTTCGGCCTGCCAGCGGCGGTGGGGGTGCAACTGGCCCGGCCGGAGCGGCGGGTGATCGGGGTCATTGGCGACGGCTCGGCCAACTACGGTATCACCGCGCTGTGGACGGCCGCCCAGTACCAGATCCCGGTGGTGTTCATCATTCTCAAGAACGGCACCTATGGCGCCCTGCGCTGGTTCGCCGGTGTGCTGCAGGTCAGCGACGCCCCGGGCCTGGACGTGCCCGGCCTGGACTTCTGCGCCATCGGCCGCGGCTATGGCGTGCACTCGGTGCAGGCCAACACCCGCGAGGCGTTCGCCCAGGCCCTGAGTGAGGCCCTGGCGGGCGACCGCCCGGTACTGATCGAGGTGCCGACCCTGACCATCGAACCCTGAGGGCTGCCTTGTCGCCGGGCGCGAGCCCGGCCTTGCCAACCGCAACCTGCGGACTCACCAGAAGAATAAAAAGAGGTGGTTATGAACACGACTTCGGTCACTGCTGTGATAGATGACGCGCCCCAGCCGGCGCGTTCCGGTTCCACCCACGCCGACATCGGCACCTTGCTCGACCATGGCCCCTTCACCGGCATGCAGAAGCTGGTGGTGTTGCTGGCGGCGCTGTCCATCGTCATGGACGGCTTCGACGGCCAACTGATCGGCTTTGCCATTCCGCTGATGATCAAGGAGTGGGGCATCACCCGCGAGGCGTTCGCTCCGGCGGTGGCGGCCGGGCTGATAGGCATGGGCATCGGCAGTGCCTGCGCCGGTCTGTTTGCCGACCGGTTCGGCCGGCGCATGGCGATCATTGCCAGTGTCTTCGTGTTCGGTGCGGCCACTTGCGCCATTGGCCTGGCGCCCAATGCACTAGCGGTGGCGGCCCTGCGTTTTATCGCCGGGCTGGGCATCGGTGGCGCGCTGCCCAGCGCTACCACGGTGACGGCCGAGTTCACCCCGGCGCGGCGGCGTACCCTGGCGGTGACGGCCACCATTGTCTGCGTGCCCCTGGGCGGGATGCTGGCGGGGTTGTTCGCCTCCCATGTGTTGCCGCTGTACGGCTGGCGCACCCTGTTTTTCATCGGCGGCAGCCTGCCCATCGTCCTGGGCTTTGCCTTGCTGGCGACGCTGCCGGAGTCGCCGCGCTTTCTGGCGCGCCGGCCCCAGCGCTGGAACGAGCTGGGCACCTTGCTCGGGCGCATGGGCCGGCCGATGGCGGCGGGGGTGGTCTACACCGATGCCCTGGAGCAGAAGAGCGAGAAGCAGGGTGGTTTCCGCGCCTTGTTCGCCCTGGGCTACGGGCGTGACACCCTGGCCCTCTGGGTGGCGTTCTTCATGTGCCTGACCGCGGTCTACAGCGCTTTCAGCTGGCTGCCCACCATGCTGCTGTCCGAAGGCCTGGAGCTGTCGGTGGCCGGTTCCGGGCTGACCGCCTACAACCTGGGCGGGGTGATCGGGGCGCTGGTGTGCGCGGTGGCCATCACTCGCTGGGGTTCGTTCTGGCCGCTGCTGATCTGCTGCGCCGGCGGCGCGGCCAGCGCCTTCCTGTTGCAGGTGGTGGACATCCACCAGGACACCGGGCTGCTGATCTTCGGCTTCGGCGTGCACGGCCTGTTCGTCAACGCCGTGCAGTCCACCATGTTTGCCCTGTGCGCCTTTATCTACCCCACCAGTGTGCGCGCCACCGGCACCGCATCGGCCCTGGCCTTCGGGCGCCTGGGGGCGATCCTCAGTGCCTTCGCCGGAGCCCTGGTGATTACCCAGGGCGGCGCCAACGGCTACCTCACGCTGCTGGGGTCGGTGATGGTCATGGCGCTGCTGGCGCTGCTGATCGTGGGCCGGCACATTCCCCGGCGCCTGCCGGGCCAGTCATGAACGCGGCCCGGTGCGTGAACCGGCCACTCAAACAGGAGGTTCGATGAACATCACCATTCTTGGCGCGGGCGCCATGGGTTCGCTGTTTGGCGGCCTGCTGGCGCAAAGCGGCCAGCGGGTAACCCTGCTGGACATCAACGACGAACACCTTGCGGCGATCCGCAGCGACGGCCTGCTGCTGGCCACCGACAGCGGCGAGCGGCGCATTACCGGCCTGCACGCCTGCCGTCCGGAGCAGGCCACGGGGCACCCCGACCTATTGCTGGTCTTCACCAAGACCCTGCACACCGACAGTGCCTTGCGCAGTGTCGCCGGGCATATCGCCGGCCACACCCTCGTACTGACCCTGCAGAACGGCCTGGGCAATGCCGAGGCGCTGTCCCGGCATGTGGCCCCGCAGCAGGTGCTGATCGGCATGACCAACTGGCCCGCCGACATGGTCGGGCCGGGGCAGGTGCATTCCCACGGCCAGGGCATGGTGCGGGTGCTGGCCCCAGGCAGCCGCGAGCGCAACGCCAGCCAGGAGGTGGCGGCGGTGCTGGACGCTGCCGGGTTGAACTGTGCGGTGGACCCGCAGGTCTGGACCTCTATCTGGGAGAAGGTGGCCTTCAACGCCGCCTTGAACAGCCTGTGCGCCGCCATCGGCTGCACCGTGGGCCAGCTGGACGCAGCGCCGGAAGGCGTGGCCCTGGCCCGGTCCATTGTGCTGGAGGTGGTGGCGGTGGCCAGGTCCCAGGGAATAGAGCTGGATGCCCAGGGCTGCCTGGACAGTGTGGCGTTCGCCATTGCCCATCACCGCACCCACAAGCCTTCGATGTTGCAGGACGTGCTGGCAGGGCGGCCCACGGAGATCGGCTCCATCAATGGCCAGGTGCTGGAACGGGCGCGGCAGGCGGGGGTGCCTGTGCCCCACACCGAAACCCTGCTGGGCCTGCTGCGCCTGATCGAAAAACGCGCCGCCTCGTAGGAGCCGGCTTGCCGGCGAAGAGGGCCTTGGGGCTTGTGTGGCGCTGGCGGGCGCCTTCGCTGGCAAGCCAGCTCCTGCATACGCCGGCTTTTGTGTGACACATCGGTTTATGAATGCTGTTCCATGAGGAGATTTTCCATGAGTGATTCCAACGCGGTCTATCGCGATCTGCACCTGCAACCCATCGCCGGACAGTGGCGCGCCGGCGCCTCCGGCAAGACCCTGGTGGTGAGCAATCCATTCGACGGTGCACAGCTGCTGGAACTGGCCCAGGCCAACCGCAGCGACCTGGACGCGGCCTACGCCAAGGCCGCCCAGGTGCAGCCGCAATGGGCGGCCCTGGGCCCGTCCCAGCGTGCGGCGGTGCTGCACCAGGCGGTGGCGATCTTCGACCGGCGCCAGGAGGAAATTGTCGACTGGATCATTCGCGAATCCGGCAGCACGCGGATCAAGGCCCTGGCCGAGTGGGGCGCGGCGCGGGCCATCACCCTGGAGGCGGCGTCCTTCCCGGCGCGGGTCCACGGGCGGATTGTCGAATCCGATGTGCCGGGCAAGGAAAGCCGGGTGTACCGCAGCGCCCTGGGGGTGGTCGGAGTGATCAGCCCGTGGAACTTCCCGCTGCACCTGACCCAGCGCTCCATCGCCCCGGCCCTGGCCCTGGGCAACGCGGTGGTGGTCAAGCCGGCCAGCGATACGCCGGTGTGCGGCGGCCTGCTGCTGGCCAGGATCTTCGAGGAAGCGGGCCTGCCCGCCGGGGTGTTCAGCGTGGTGGTGGGGGCCGGTAGCGAGATCGGCGATGCCTTTGTCGAGCATCCGGTGCCGGCGCTGATCACCTTCACCGGCTCGACCCCGGTGGGGCGCGGCATTGGCCGCATCGCCAGTGGCGGCGAGCACCTCAAGCACGTGGCGCTTGAATTGGGGGGCAACAGCCCGTTCGTGGTACTGGACGATGCCGACCTGGAACAGGCGGTGAACGCCGCGGTGTTCGGCAAGTTCCTGCACCAGGGGCAGATCTGCATGGCGATCAACCGCATCATCGTCGACGAGCGCCTCTATGACGCCTTCGCCCAGCGCTTCGTGGCCCGGGTCAAGCAGCTCAAGGTGGGTGATCCGCAATCGCTGGACACAGTGATCGGCCCGGTGATCAACGCCCGCCAGTTGCAGGGCCTGCAGGACAAGATCGCCCTGGCCCGCGAGCAGGGCGCCGAGCCACTGTACGAGGGCGGGCAGAACGGCAACCTGCTGGCGCCCCATGTGTACGGCGAAGTGCGTGCCGACATGGACCTGGCGCGCAATGAAATCTTCGGCCCGCTGGTGGGGCTGCTGCGCGCCCGGGACGAAGCCCATGCCCTGGAGCTGGCCAACGACAGCGAATTCGGCCTGGCCAGTGCGGTGTTCACCGGCAACCTGGAGCGCGGGGTGAACTTCGCCCGGCAGGTGCGCGCCGGCATGACCCACATCAACGATGTGCCGGTGAACGACGAGGCCAACGCGCCCTTCGGTGGCGAGAAGAACTCCGGCCTTGGGCGCTTCAACGGTGACTGGGCGATCGATGAATTCACCCGGGACCACTGGATCAGCCTGCAGCACCGGCCGCGTCAGTATCCCTTCTGACCCGACACCTTTGAATAACGCCCGGCCGCCCTGGCCGGGCTTTTGAGCATCCGTGAGCGCGCGGGCCCTTGTCGGCCTGTCGGGCACGGCTGCGCCTATGAAAAGCGGAGAACAATAATAATGAACACCCGTCATCCGATGCAGTGCCGTTCCCTGGTGGGGGCTTGCTTGTCCGTGGGCCTGTGCGTGCCCGCCTGGGCCGCCGACGACAGCGGTTTTTTCGAGGGGAGCAAGACCGACCTGCTGCTGCGCAACTACTACTTCAACCGGGATTTTCGTGACCATGACGCGCCCAAGGGCCAGGTCGAGGAGTGGGCCCAGGGCTTTATCCTCAAGTTCAGCTCCGGCTACACCCCGGGCACCGTGGGCTTTGGCCTGGACGCCATCGGCCTGTTCGGCCTCAAGCTCGACAGCAGTCGCCAGGCCAGCGGTTCGGAGTTGCTGCCGGTGCACGACGACGGGCGCGCCGCGGACAATTTCGGTCGCGCCGGAGCGGCCCTCAAGGCGCGGATTTCCGCCACCGAGTTCAAGGTCGGCGAGCTGCTGCCGGACATTCCACTGCTGCGTTATGACGACGGCCGCCTGCTGCCGCAAACCTTCCGCGGGGCCATGCTGGTCTCCCGAGAGATCAGCGGCCTGGGGCTGCAGGCCGGGCAGTACCGTGCCGTCAGCCTGCGCAACTCCTCGGACATGCAGGACCTTTCGGCCTGGGCCGCGCCCGGGGTCAAGTCCGACGGCTTCAACTACGCCGGTGCCGAATACCGCTTCAACCAGCAGCGCACCTTGCTCGGGGTCTGGCATTCGCAGCTGGAAGACATCTACCGCCAGAGCTACTTCAACCTGCTGCACAAGCAACCGCTGGGGGACTGGACCCTGGGGGCGAACCTGGGCTACTTCATCGACCGCGACGATGGCAGCGCGCGTATCGGCCGGGTCGACAGCCACACCGCCTATGGCCTGTTCTCCGCCTCCCGGGCCGGGCACACGCTGTACCTGGGGTTGCAGAAAGTCAGCGGCGACAGCCCCTGGATGTCGGTCTACGGCAGCAGCGGCCGGACCCTGGGCAACGACATGTTCAACGGCAACTTCAGCAACGCCGGCGAGCGTTCGTGGCAGGTGCGTTATGACTATGACTTCGCCGCCTCGGGGATTCCCGGGCTGCTGGCCATGGTGCGCTACGGTCGTGGCGACAGCGCCACCACCAAGGTTGGCAATGACGGCCATGAGTGGGAGCGCGATACCGAGATCGGCTACACCCTGCAGAGCGGCACCTTGAAGAACCTCAGCCTGCGGCTGAACAACGCCACCAACCGACGCAGCTTCAACAGCGACTTCGACCAGACCCGGCTGATTGTCAGCTACCCGCTGTCGCTCTGAAAACCCTGTAGCCGCTGCCGCAGGCTGCGAACGGCTTGGGCGGCATTCCGACGCAGCAGACGCAGCGACTCCACGGGCGCTGGAGGTCCGGCGGCAGATCGCCAGGCAAGGTTCTGCGGACCTTTGCGCAGCCTCGCCGAGGCTCGGCAGCGGCTACAAGGTAGCCGCTGTTTCGTGCTGCTTCGTATGGCTACGGCAATCTCGGGGTGCGTGTTGCGGGGGGGCTTGCGTTACTATGGCCGCCCACGTTTTCAGGAAGCTGCCCGGATGAGCAAACCCGGTCAAACGGTGCTGGTCGCGCTGCGCAAGATGATCGCCTCGGGCGAGTTGGCGGCAGGCGAGCGCTTGATGGAAGTGCCCACCGCCGAGCTGTTCGGGGTGTCACGCATGCCGGTGCGCATGGCCTTTCGCACCCTGGAGCAGGAAGGCCTGCTGGTGCGGTTCGGCGGTCGCGGGTTTCAGGTGCGTTCGGTGAGCGCCGAAGACATCGCCGGGGCGGTGGAGGTGCGGGGGGTGCTGGAAGGCCTGGCGGCGCGCCAGACCGCCGAGCGCGGGCTGTCGGCCGAGGGCCGGGCGATTCTCGAACGCTGCCTGGTCGAGGGCGATGCGCTGTTCGACAAGGGCTATGTCAACGAAGAGGACCTGGAGCTCTATCACGACCTCAACATGCGTTTTCACCAGGTGATCGTGGCGGGCAGCGGCAACCCGGCGATCGCCGATGCCCTGGCGCGCAACGACCACCTGCCGTTCGCCTCGGTCACCGCCCTGGCAGTAGACCGCCAGGACATGGCCCGGGAATACCGGCGCTTCAACTATGCCCACATGCAGCATCACTCGATATTCGATGCCCTGGTCAATGGCCAGGGTGCGCGGGCCGAGGCCCTGATGCGCGAGCATGCCAACGCCACCTTGCGCTATGCCGAGATCTTCGGCTCGGCCGTGGCCGACGAGCGCATGAGGCTGATCCTGCGCCCGCAGTGAGGCTCTACAGATCCAGCACCAGCAGCGGGCTCCTGGCCCGGGAACAGCAGGGCGTGAACTGATCGTTGCGCGCCTGCTCGTCCTCGGTGAGGAACAGGTCGCGGTGCTCCGGTACCCCTTCCAGCACCCGGGTCAGGCAGGTGCCGCAGATCCCTTGCTCGCAGGAAATCGGCACTTCGATGCCCTGGTCCTGCAGCACCTGGACCACGCTGCGATCGGCCGGTACCTGGAACACCTGGCCGCTGCTGGCCAGCTTCACCGCAAAGCTGGCGTCGGCGCTGTGGTCGATGGGCGCAGCGCTGAAATATTCGCGGTGCAGGCATTGCTCCTTCCAGCCCTGGGCCCGGGCGTTGTCCAGCACGTGTTGCATGAAACCGCCGGGGCCGCAGACATACAGGTGCACGTCGTCCCGGGGCCCGGCCAGGGCCTGGGCGATATCCAGGGCGGTGTCCGGTTGTTCGTCGAAATGCAGGCTCACCCGCTCGGCAAAGGGCGAGGCCTGCAAGCGCTGGACGAAGGCCGCGCGCTGGGCCGAACGAGCGCAGTAGTGCAGCTTGAAATCCGCGCCGCAGTGGGCCAGCTGTTCGGCCATGCTGAGGAGCGGGGTAATGCCGATGCCGCCGGCGAACAGCAGGCTGCGCCGTGCTGCGTGCTCCAGGGCAAAGAGATTGCGTGGCTCGCTGATGCGCAGGCGCGTGCCCACCTCCAGTTGTTGGTGCAGGCTGCTGGAGCCGCCGCGAGAGGCAGGGTCCTTGAGCACGCCGATCAGGTAGCGGTGGCGCTCTTCAGGGTGGTTGCACAGGGAGTATTGGCGCACCAGGCCGTTGGCCAGATGCACGTCGATATGGGCGCCGGCGCTGAAGGCGGGCAGGGGGCTTGCGTCGGCCGCGGCCAGTTCGAAGCTGCAGATGTCCAGGGCTTCGTCGTGGCGCGCGGCCACCAGTACGTCGATCATCATCGGTCCTCGCCGGTGGCCGCATCCGGGCCGCCAGCCTGTCGGGTTCGGGGGGTTAACGGCTTGTGGCGATCAAGGGTTCCCGGGGCTCGCGCTCCCGGGCGATCAGCCGCTCCAGGACCCGGCGCGACTGCACGCCGCCGGCGTCGATATTGAGCTTGAGCAGGTTGCGCTGGGGCTGGGCGAGAAGGTTCTGCTGCTGGCGCTCAAGCATCTGCAGGTCCTCGCTGAAGATCTTGCCCTGGCCTTCGCGGATGCTCTCGGTGAGCGCCTGGTCCTGGGGCTTGAAGTTGCGCGCCATGCCCCAGAAGTACCAGATCGAGGTGTCGCTTTCGGGGGTGATGAAATCCACCACGATGCTCGACGCCTTGTACTGCGCAGGGGCGTGGTAGCCACCGTGGCCGGCATGGGCCACGCCGACTTCGATCAGCACATGGCTGGGCGGGCTGAAGCGGCAGATCTGCCAGCGGTCCACCGGCACGTCGTCGGTCAGCTGGTTGCCGCGCAGGGCCATGCGCCAGAAGGGCGGCGGCATGACGTTGTGCATGTGCCGGGCGGTGACCACCTGATCGCCGTCTACCGTGGTCTGCGGTGGCGCCTCGTCGATTTCCTTCTGGCCGATGCTGGAGGCATGCACGTAGGTTTCGTGGGTCAGGTCCATCAGGTTGTCGATCATCAGCCGGTAGTCGCATTGGATGTGGAACAACCCGCCGCCATAGGCCCATTGATCGTTGTCGGCCCATTCCAGGTGATGGATCAGCGCCGGGTCGGCCAGGGCCTGGTCGCCGGGCCAGACCCAGATGAAACCGTAGCGCTCCACCGCGGCGAAGGTCTTGTTGCAGGGGAAGCCGCGCACCCGCTGGCCGGGCATTTCCACGGTCTTGCCGTCGCAGCCCATCACCAGGCCGTGATAACCGCATACCAGGTTGCCGTTCTCGACATAGCCCAGGGACAGCGGCGCGCCGCGATGGGGGCAGAAATCCTCGACGGCGGCTACCCGACCTTCATGGGCGCGGTAGAACACCATGTGTTCGCCGCAGATCTGCCGGCCCAGGGGCTTGCCCTGCAATTCATCGGGGGTGCAGGCAACGTACCAGGCATTCTTGGGGTACATGACGTCTCTCCAGGCGTTTGTTGTTTTTATTTAATGGATCCATTAAATGGTTGGCGCTCTGGGGGTGTCAAACAAATATGCTGATTTAGTGTTCGATAATCGGTTGTCATAGGGGGTTTGGATCCAGTGAAGGGGGGGGTTATGGATCCATTGTTCGCGCGTCAAGGCGCGGCGCGCCGAAGGGCCGGTGGGCAGTTGCGGGGCGAGGCTGGGGGGCGGGCCGCAGCGCCAGGGGGGATCTGGCGGCTGCGGTGTCGGGGACGAAGTGGGGGTTGCAGAGTCAGCGCCGTTGCAGGCTGTCCTGCAGGCGCTGGATGCCGTCTTCCAGCAAGGCCCGCGGGCAGCCGAAATTCAGGCGCACGAACTGCCCGCAGTCGTCTCCGAATTCCAGGCCGGCGCTGAGGCCGACCTTGGCTTGCTCGAGGAAGAAGGCGTGGGGGTCGTCGAGGCCCAGGGCGCTGCAGTCGAGCCAGGCCAGGTAGGTGCCCTGGGGCGCGTGCATGCGGATGCCGGGCAGGCGGGTCTGCACCGCGTGCAGCAGGTAGTCGCGGTTGGCCTGCAGGTAGCCCAGCAGGGCCTGGAGCCAGGGGCCGCCGTGGGTCAGGGCGGCCAGGGTGGCTTCCAGGCCCAGGGGGCTGACGCTGTCTACCATGCCGGCGCGGGCATTGTTGAAGGCCAGGCGGGTGGCAGGGTCCTGGATGATGGCGAAGCAGGTCTTCATCCCGGCGATGTTGTAGGCCTTGCTGGCCGACATCAGGGTGATGGTACGCCGGGCGATTTCCGGGCTCAGGGAGGCGGTGGGGATGTGCCGGCGGCCGTCGAAGCACAACTCGGCATGGATCTCGTCGGAAATGATCAACGCGCCCTGGTCCAGGCAGGCAGTGGCCACCGCCAGCAGTTCGTCCCGGGGGAAGACCTTGCCCAGGGGGTTGTGCGGGTTGCTCAGGAGCATCGCGCCGGCGCCTTGCAAGGCCTGGCGCAGGGCGTCCATGGGGGTGTCGTAGGTGCCGTCGACGGTGAGCTGGAACGGCACTTCGACCTTGTCCAGGCCCCAGTTGCCAGGGGCCAGGCGCAGGGGGCGATAGTTGGGGGTTTGCAGCACCACCTTCTGCTGCGGCTGGACGAAGGCGTGCAGGGCCATGTTGAACCCGGGCTCGACCCCGGGGAGGAAAATCAGCTCGTCGGGCCTGACGCGCCAGGCGTATTTGTCCCACAGGTCGGCGACCACCGCCTCGCGCAATTCGTCCCGGGCCACGCTATAGCCCAGCAGCGGGTGCTCCAGACGCTGGCGCAGGGCCTGAAGGATGCCATCGGCCACGGCGAAATCCATGTCCGCCACCCACATCGGCAGGACATCCTCGGGGTAGCGGCTCCATTTGGTGCTGCCGGTGCCATGACGGGGGTGCAGGGTATCGAAATCGAAGCTCATGAACGGATCTCGTCGGGTCGCGGGGGAGAAAGGAACTGATTCTAGCCTCACCTGGCGCTGAACCGGCCGGCCCAGTTGCGGCTTTTTTACCCCGGCTGTCCTCTAGGCAGCTTTTCCCTTGCCTGTGCCTCACAAAAACCTCGTTTCGCAACGCCCCGGGTTATGGAAACAATGAACCCCTGCATCCGCCTGCCCGACTGCCACGGGCGCTCCTGCGATGCACTGCCGATCGATTTGTTCTTCCTACAAAAACAACAGGGAGCAAGCGATGAACTGCCATTCGCGCATGACCACGGCCGGTTGCTCCGGACGGGTCGCCACTACACCAAACGATCAGGGCCGCAGAGCCCGCAACGGTGATGATCCGGCTACGCGGCCTGCGCCGCGCGAGCCCTTGCGCCGCTGACCAAGACTCGTAGTGCCTGGTGCTGTACCGCCCGTTGCATACGGTCGCTTCCAGGCTCTTGTTGTGCGGGTTCGTGCGGGCGAGCCGGCTTTCTTGAGGATGGGTTTCATGTCCAACACCTTGCGTTGCGGCGTTGCGTTGTCGTGGGTCTTGCTGTGCACCGGGGCTTACGCCCAGCCGCAGAACCTCACGGTCATTTCCTTTGGCGGAGCCACTAAACAGGCTCAGGAGCAGGCCTACTTCCAGCCATTCAACCAGAGCGGGGCGGCCCGGGTAGTGGCCGGCGAATACAATGGCGAGCTGTCGAAGATCAAGGCCATGGTCGATGTCGGCAAGACCAGCTGGGATGTGGTCGAAGTGGAGAGCCCGGAGCTGCTGCGTGGCTGTGACGAGGGCCTGTTCGAACCCCTGGACCTGGCCCGTTTCGGGGACCCGGCGCAGTACGTGCCCGGCACGTTGACCGAATGCGGGGTCGCCACTTATGTGTGGTCGATGGTCATGGCCTTTGCCCCGCAGAAGCTGGCGAAGGCGCCGCAGTCCTGGGCGGATTTCTGGAACCTCAAGGACTTCCCCGGCAAGCGCGGCTTGCGCAAGAGCGCCAAGTACACCCTGGAAATTGCCTTGCTGGCCGACGGTGTGGCGCCTGCCCAGTTGTATCAGGTGCTCAACACCCCCGAGGGCGTGACGCGGGCCTTTGCCAAGCTCGACCAGATCAAGCCCTACATCCAGTGGTGGGAAGCCGGGGCTCAGCCGCCGCAGTGGCTGGTGGCCGGTGACGTGGTGATGAGCGCAGCCTACAACGGGCGCATTGCCATGGCCCAGAAGGAGGGCATGCAGCTGAGTATCCTCTGGCCCCAGAGCCTGTACGACCCGGAGTACTGGGCGGTGGTCAAGGGCTCGCCGAACAAGGCCCTGGCCGAAGCCTTCATTCTGTTCGCCAGCCAGCCCCAGGCGCAGAAAGTGTTCTCTGAAAACATCCCCTACGGGCCGGTGCATCGTCAGGCGCTGCCGTTGCTGCCTGAGGCGGTGCAGCGGCAACTGCCGACCTTCGAAGCCAATTTGAAGGGCGCCAGGGCAGTGGATGCGGGGTTCTGGGTCGATCATGGCGAGGAGCTGGAGCAGCGTTTCAACGCCTGGGCCGCTCGCTGATGGAAAGGCCATAGGAGCGAGCTTGCTCGCGAAGATCGTCAACAAAAACGCCGCGTTCACTCAGTGACCGCGGCGTTTTTGAGTGCATCGCGAGCACGCTCGCTCCTACAGGGGGCTTTGGCTGGTGGGTGGGGGCTGGGTCAGCCAGTCGATGAATAGCGCGAACAGCTCGGCCTGGGAGTTGATGGTCAGCTTGGTGTAGAGGTTCTTGCGGTGCATGCGCACGGTTTCCGGGGAAATCTCCAGCACCTTGGCCGTGGATTTTACCGAGTGCCCCCGCAGGATCAGGTGGGCAATTTCGCGCTCGCGAACCGTCAGCAGTGGCTGGCCAAAGCTCATGAACGCCGCTTCGATCTGCTGGTTGAAGTTGGCCGGTGCCGGGGCGGGCAGCGCGTCCTGACTGGCCTGGCGCAACAGCGGTTGCAGGCCGCTACCGCCGAAACGGCGGATCAGCTCGCGCACCAGCGGTTCCACCGCCCGCAGCAGCGCCAGGGGTTCGCTGGCGAAGCGCTCGCCGCTCAGGCCCTGGAACATGCACAGGGAAATCTTGCTCTGGGGATCGAGGTCGACGATGTAGTAACTGTCTTCCGCGCCCCCGGTCTTGAGGTAGTAGGTCTTGTAGTACTCGCTGCTGAAGAAGTCGTCCGGGGCGATTTCCGACAGGTGATAGAAACCTTCGGCCAGGCCGTTTTCCACCGCCAGGCAGAACGGATCCAGCAGATAACCGCGGGAAAAGTAGCGGTTGATGATCTCGTCGCGGTAGGCGCCGACTATGCCCCGTTCATGCAGCAATTGCGGTGGCAGGCCCTTGCGCTCCAGGCTGATCATCATCGATTCGATGGGCGTCAGGGCGTTTAGCGCCGTCGCCAGGTGCTGCAGGAAAGTGCCATCGTCCACGCTGCCGAAGGCCTGGGCCAGGCAGGCGTGCCAGGCCTGCAGGGCAGGGAGGCTGAGGGGGGCGGTAGAAGTGTTTGCTGGTGCGCTCATGCCCGGCAGTCTAACGGTCGGGCGCAGGCCCGGTAAGACCCCGGGCCGATATTCGCGCTGCCAGCGGCTAGGGGTCATTGGCCCAGGTACTGGCCGTTCTGGCGCAGTTCGGCGGCGGCTTCGAGGATGCAGTCGCGCAAGGTGGCGACTATTTCGTCGATCTGCTGGCGAGTGATGATCAAGGGGGGCGACATCACATTGAGATGGCCGATGGGGCGCACCAACAAGCCTTTGGCCTGGGCCCGCAGATGGATGCGCTCGGCGATGTTCAGCCCGTCGGGCAGCAGCGCCTTGGTGCGTTTGTCGGCGACGAATTCGACGCAGGCCATCAGCCGCTTGCAGCGCACGCTGCCCACAAGGGGCAGTTCGGCCAGGGTCTGCAGGCGCTGCTCCATATAGACGCCGACCTCTTCGACATGGGCCAGCAGGTTTTCCCGCTCGATGATCTCGATGTTCTTCAACGCCGCGACGCAACTCACCGGGTGCCCGCTGTAGGTGAAACCGTGGGTGAAGCAGCGACCCTTGCCCGGCTCGCCGATGACCTGCCAGATGCGCTCGGAGAAAATGCACGCGCCCAGGGGCAGGTAGCCCGAGGTCAGGCCCTTGGCAGTGGTGATGATGTCCGGCTGCATGCCGAACACTTCCTCGGAGGCGAAGAAAGCACCCAGGCGGCCGAAGGAGGTCACCACTTCGTCGGCGACATACAGCAGGTCGTAGCGCTGGCAGATTTCCCACATGCGCCGGTGATAACCCTCGGGAGGAATGATTACCCCACCGGAGCCCATGATGGGTTCGGCGAAGAACGCCGCCACCTTGTCCGGGCCCAGGGTGAGGATCTTGTCTTCGAATTCCGCTACCAGGAACTCGAGGAAGTCCGCTTCGCTCATGCCGGCCGGCGCCCGGTAGTAGTTGGGGCAGGAGATGTGGTGAAACAGGTCGCTCATGAAGTCGAATTCAGGCGCTCGGTCAGCGGCCTTGTTACCGATGGACATGGTCAGGAAGGTGGAGCCGTGGTACGCGTTGTGCCGCGAGATCACGTGCTTCTTCTCATGCTTGCCGCGACTGTTCTGATAGAACTGCACCAGGCGGTAGGCAGTGTCCACCGCGGTGGAGCCGCCGGTGGTCAGGAACACGTGATTCAGGTCCCCTGGGGCCAGGCTTGCCAGCTTTTGGCAAAGCTCGATGGCGCTGACATTGGCCATGTCGCAGAACGGGTTGGAGTAGGCCAGTTGCCGCACCTGGTCGGCGATGGCCTCGGCCATTTCCTCGCGGCCCAGGCCGATGTTGGTGCACCACATGCCGCCTACGGCATCCAGGTAGCGGGTGCCGGCGGTGTCATAGATGTAGGCGCCGTCGCCGGCAGCGATATTCAACGACCCCTGCTCGCGGTGTTCGTCGAACATATGGAAGCCGTGCATGTAGTGTGCCTTGTCGGCGGCCACCAGTTTCGAATCGTCGAACTGCTGGAAGAAGGCGTCGGGTTGGATAGCCATGGGCTTCACCTCGGGTAGCAATATGGGGTGGAAAGTCTGTGGGTTCGGGGGGCTCACTTGCCGATCTTCACCATGTTCCAGGTACGGGTGATCAGCCGGGTGCTGGCGGGCGTCTGGATCTTCTGGGTGAACAGCCGCTCGCGGGTCTGGGCATCGGGGTAGATCGCCGGGTTGTTCCGCACCTCGGCGCTCAACAGTGGTGTGGACTTGAGGTTGGCGTTGGCGTAGCGGATGTAGTCGCTGACTTCGGCCATGACCTTAGGTTGCAGCAGGTACTGGATAAAGGCATGGGCGCTGGCCACGTTCGGCGCGTCGGCGGGGATATAGAAATCGTCGAACCAGATCAGCGAGCCTTCCCTGGGAATGAAATAGTCGAGCTTGACCGGTGCCCCGGCCTCGTTGGCCCTGGCCTGGGCCGTGGCGTAGTCACCGGACCAGGTGGCGCTGACGCACAGGTCGCCATTGGCCAGGCCATTGAGGTAGCTGGTGGAGTCGAACTTGCGGATATAGGGGCGCACCGCCATCAAGGCATCCTGCGCCGCTTTCAAATCCTCGGGGGCGGCGCTGTTGGGATTGCGCCCCAGGTAAGCCAGCACCAGCGGCAGAATGTCGGTGGGCGAATCCTGCAGCGTCACCCCGCAATCGGCGAAGCGCGACACCACCTTGGGATCGAAGAGCATGGCCAGAGAACCGATGGGCGCGTCCGGCATGCGCTCGCGGACCTTGTCGACGTTATAGGTCACGCCATTGCTGCCCCAGGTGTAGGGCGCCGAGTACTGCACACCCGGGTCGTAGCTTTCCAGGCTCTTGAGCACCTGCGGGTCGAGATTCTGCCAACTGGGCAGCAAGGCCTTGTTCAGCGGCTGGAACACCCGCGCCTTGATCAAGGGCGGCACCAGGGCCGCGTTGAGCACCACCAGGTCGTAGCCGGAGCGCCCCGGCAGCAGCTTGCCCTGGACGGTTTCATAGGAATCGAAGGTGTCGTAGATCACCTTGATCCCGGTGGCCTTCTCGAACCCGGCGAGGGTGTTCTCGCCGATATAGTCCGACCAGTTGTACAAACGCAGGGTCTTTTCTCCGGGCTCACCGGCCTGGGCCCAAGCCGCCGTCAGTGCCAGAACCACGCCAAACATCGCAGGGAAAGCTGTACGCATACTTCAATTCCGCCTTGAACGTGATGGAAGGAGCCCGGGTCGAGCCGTTGGCGTAACTGTCCGCGAGCGCCCCGGCCCACGCCATAACCCGATCGGGTAGGTGGGCAAACACAGAAGGGGGCAGCTATCTGGATGGGTTTGTGCAATCATCCCGCCTCGTTGGCGAACACCAGGCTGTTCGCCCGACGGATTGGCTCAGCCCGGAAACCTGTAGAAACAGCCCGGCAGAAAAAATCTCGAATAGGAGTTGCCAGGAATGGAAAACACGTCCATAATTGCGACCATTCCTCAGCGAGGAAACGGAAAAACTCTTTAGAAATCAAAGAGTTACGAGATGAAGTTGATCTCGTTAGCCGTTCCAGTTTGTACGTGTCCAGTGTTGTGTTTCAGGCATTGGGCATTTGGGGCCGAGTAGCAAAATGGTTATGCAGCGGATTGCAAATCCGCCTACGCCGGTTCGATTCCGACCTCGGCCTCCACTATAAAAAGCCCGTAGATCAATGATCTACGGGCTTTTTTCTTGCCTAATATTTATGAAGTGTTCCGCAACTTTTGTCAGGTGTTCCGCAACCCCCTCCTTATTTCGTGGGTTTTACTATCTCCCCGACACGTCGGTAGACCTTGCGCGTCATCTCCTCGGATGAGTGGCCGAGCAGTCTGCTGGCATGCTCCAGTGCGATCTCGCTTGCGGCTTTTGGCCGAATGTCCCTGAACTGAAATTGCCGGATGCTGATTGCCAGAGCGCTATCTCCATCTGCAGCCGCTTTGATGGCGGCCTTTTCCCGTGCTTCATCCCAGCGATTGCGCAGCATCTGTTGGCTCATGCGCAAGCCTGAAGCGTTGGTGATCAGTACCGAGGTCTTGATACGATTCAGGAACCGTCGTTCCTTTAGCTTCTCCAGGAAGACAGACAGATCTGATTGTTTGCCGGCGTCTTCCAGGAGGATCCGCAAGCGTTTCTCAGTCTTGCCCTGGCCAATCCGCAGAAAGCCTTCGCTCATGTCCGTAGTGGCGGCTTTCAGTACGTCTGCTGGCCGCTGGCCGGTGAGGTACGCAAGATCCATGGCATCCTTCAACTCCTGCGCTGCCTGGGCATACACGGCGTCCCAGACTACATCTCCTGCGTAGTAATCTCTCGGCGTTTCCTTATTACGGCGCACACCGAAGCACGGGTTGGCCCTGTCGGTCATGCCCCATTCCCTGGCGATGGTGAACACGTGGGAGAGCAGGGCTATTTCCCGATTGGCTCGCACCTTGGCGGTGCGGGCATCGCGGTACTGAGCGACGATCTGCGGCGTGATCGCTTCGATGGGTGCTGTCTCGAACGCTTTGCGAAGTTGCTTGAGCTCCTTGAGGTTATCGCTTTGAGTCCGAGGCTTTTTCCCGGGGATGATTTTCGCTTCGTACTTGTCAAAGAGGGCTCCCATCAGGTGCGCAGGTTTCGGTGGCGCCGTGCGCTCGAGCCTGGCCCATTCGATCCTTGCCTCATCGAGGTCGCTGCCCAAGGGGATCTCGATACGCTTCCCTTCGGTATTGCGCCCGCAGTAGTAGTACCCGACCCAGATCTTGCCGCTTTTTCTTTTTCGGGTACGCCTGAACATCCTTGGTGGCAGGTCACGGTTTTCTAATGTTCTATGGCGCATCTTTTAGCCCACCTTCGACAGGTCGAGTGACCAAGTCTCGGCCACTGCACTTGTCGTTGATGGCTTTACTCCGGCCAGTTTGAGGCGAGCATAGATCCTGCCGACAATGGGGCGCCTGGCTCCGGTCAGCACATATTCCCAGCCATTGCTGGATAGCCACTGGATTTGTCGAGAAGGAATCTGATAGCCCGTAATGGCGACTAGTTCATCTTGGTTGAGCTTGCGTATCGCCGTGACGTTCTCTGGGGAGCGAGACAAGCTATTGCTGGGCTCTACAGGCATAAAGCGGAAGGTGCGGGAATTGCTGTCTACCGCCGTCCTGAGGATGATGAGCAGGGCGGCGCAACCCCCCATGAGGATCTGTAATTGGTGCTGGTACCCCACCACAGGCTGCGCGGGCGGCCCGCTCTGAGCGTTCAGCGCTGCTCCAGGTGTGGCTGCCCCGCGCAGCTTTTCGTGGGGTATACGTGCCTCAGTGGTGCTGCTGCGGGCAAGAGCAGTAATGCCTGCTGCTGCTGCGCAGCAGAGACTGTTTTTTACAAGCGTGTCGATACCACTGGCGTGGCGGAGCAAAGCGGTCTGAGCCTGGATGCTGCTCTGTGAGTGCGTCATGCCGCTTTCTCCTGCTTGGTATGTTCCAGCAGTGTTGTGATGGCGATGACTTTGTCGCGTTGTCCGCGTGCATCCCTTTCCAGCTTTTTGCCTGTCCGGAAGGCGCTGAAGGTGTCAGCTGCAATTCTCAAAGTCTCAGCAGCTTCAAGTAGCGTCAGGCGCTCGGCCTCCCCCAGCTTTGTTGCTGACAGGGCGCGTTCGTAGTGGCCGTAGAGCTTTTTGTAGTGAGCTCGGGCCTGGTCGAGTTGTAGTTGAACTTCCTTGATCGCTTCAGTGCTGTCTGCATGCTCAATCGCTTTGCCTTCTTCAATACCTGCCTTGTGGCCATCGTTCAGGCCGTTGCGATAGCCAGCGTAACGGTCTCAACCCGGGCATTGATCGGGTCGGGCCGCTTTCCCTTCGCCCAAGAGGATGCCCATCCCCAATGGACTGCATCTATATGCAGGCCGTCCTCCTGGCCGTGCAGCACTTGCACGCGTGTCGAAGGTGCGACGTTGAACCGGTTGATCGGTTGAGCGTCGTAACCGCTGAACAGCTTGAGCTGCGGGCTCAGCTCTTCCATGTAGACCGCCATCCCCTCGTATTGCACGAAGCGTCCGCACATCGCTGCCTCCACATGTCGGAAGTACTGAACGGCCCGGCGTGGCCGTTTTCAATACGGTAGACCCCGACCGGTGCGCATCGTCATGAAAATCGACATCCAAAAAATCAACGAGCTTGAAGCGTGGTACGCGCTGTTCAACGACCCTGAGTTTTTAGCCGGTACCCCTGAAGATCGTTACGACGCCAGGTTGGCCCTTGCTGATGACCTGGTGGCGCGGGGCGTTATCGACAATTGGGAGTGGAAAGAGCTGATGGAAGAGGCCGACGCTGGATACGCTGACGAGCTCGGCTGATATCAATCCGCCTGTCAGATAAATCCTACGTGGAAATTGACCGCAAGCCGTTCTCGCAGTTAACTGTACATTCGTACAGTATTGAGCGACTGCGTCATGAGCTTTTCAATTTTAGGCCCTATCGCCGAGGGCGGCCGGAAGCTGCCGCTGTGTCTCTTCCAGGTCCCAGCCGGGTTTCCATCGCCGGCGGCTGACCATATCGAGGCGCATATCTCATTGGATGAGGTTCTAAATATCCGTGCTCCGCATGTGTACCTGGTGTCGATCATCGGTGACAGCATGCAGGGTGCCGGAATCTATGAAGGGGATCTGGCCGTGGTAGACCGCTCTTTCGAGCCGGCCCACGGCCATGTCGTCGTCGCGCTGCTGAACAATGATCCCGTCTGCAAGCGTCTATGCAAGCGTGGCAAGGAAGTAGTTCTGCTGTCTGAGAATCCCAAGTACCCAGCCCGGTATGTCCTGGAAGGCGACGAGCTCTCTATATGGGGTGTGATTACCAGCACAGTGCGCAGCCATGTCTAAAGCTCTGCCTGTTTTTGCCCTGATCGACTGCAACAGCTTTTATGCAAGTTGCGAGCGGGTGTTCCGGCCGGACCTGGCCAAGGTTCCGATTGTGGTGCTTTCGAACAATGACGGCTGTGTCATCGCCCGCAGCTACGACGCCAAACCCTTTATCAAGATGGGCGAGCCGTATTTCCAGATCAAACAGAAACTTCGCCAGCACGGCATCACCTCGTTTTCATCGAGCTACGCGCTTTATGGCGACATGAGCGAGAGGGTGATGACGCTGATTGAGTCGATGGTGCCAGGAGCAACCCGCGTTACCCCGAAGAATTCAAAAATCAAGTAGGCGACTTGCGTGTAGCAACTCGATCTCGCTGGTAGCTTTCGGTCTGGCGGCTCAGCCCCGCCAGGGCAAAGTAACTGTCGGCGCCATAGGTTGTTCTCGTCCTAGGGGGCCGAACACGTAGCGTTTGAGCTTGTGAGGACAACAGCGGGTGACGAAGCATATTGAATGCACTATCGCCAAAACATTATGTAGATGCAGAGTTATGGATATCGGGACGTTTTGTACCGGTGGCATAGGCTCCAATACTGATCATGGGGCTTTCGATATAGCGATATGCGAATACGGATAAAACCCATGTTCCAGCCACAGAAAAGGCTATTTGCACAGCGATATGAGTATTAAGCATAAAGCCAATAGTTAAAACAGGCATATGGATCAAATATACGCCGTATGAATACTTTGCTATAGATTTTGCGACAGCACCCACCGCCTTAAGAGAGCATTCCTTAACAAAGGGGAGCGTAACGCCAACGATCAGACAGATTGGTATCGCACCCATCGTCTGCGAGCGCTGCCCTAGAATCCCGTAAACCCAAACGAGAATGGTAAGTCCTAAGGGGATGATGGCGAACGGCAGCGACCTCTTAGGCTGGCGCTTGGCAATCCAGTACGCGAGCACTCCTGGCATGAACCAGGGGGCATACTTGAAAACGCTGGGCAGCGGAACCAGATAGGAGGTAACCGCAAGAGCTACAAATACGGCGTATACCAACACGACCCGCCACGGCGGCTGATTTGATGTAAACAAGAATATCGCCGGAAGAAACAGATACATCTGCACCTCAAGCGGGAGGCTCCACAGTGGTCCAATAATATCTGGTGCGCCGGTAATGTTCTGCACCAGTAGGACATTGGCGAAAAGATCCGTGGCGCTCAACTCCTGAAATCCTGGCATTCCAAACGTTTCGACGCCAAGGAAGCCTGTCAAGACAATGAAGATGCTTAGCGGATATATTCTGAATACCCTCTTTATCAGAAATGCTTTATGCAGTGAGATAGCACTGGACTCGTTTGACGAGATGCGATCTAGCGAAAACATCAGAACGTTGGCCGTCAGAACAAAAAATAGCATCACCCCGAATATTCCTACAAATTGAAGGGGTACTGGTCCGATATGTGTGTATCCGAGGAAATAGGCAAGATGCCGACCGACGACCATGAGAACCGCGAGGGCCCTCACGAAGTCTAGATTTCCGGAGTGCTCATTGGCGTCTATCAAGCCGGCGTCTCTCGCGGGGGGAATATCCATCTACAAAAGTCCATAAACTAAGGTGGCACCGCCAGGCCGATAAATTATCGGAGCCGTTACGCGGGGGGCAGGATTATGCAGGAAAATTTACAAAGCAGAAATTTTGAATCTCGGCAGCACTCCGGCGGCGGGAGGATGCCACGAGATTTGTTCCAATCCATCATGGGCTCTGATGAGAGGCTTGCTGGAGTGACCAAAGGCAAAATCGGTTTTCTCTGGTATGCGCAAAACCTCCGCTGAAAACCGTGAGTTTTCGTTTGCATAACAACAAAAACGACTAGATTTTGCCAGTCTTTAATCGGATTTTTTATTTTAAAACAACAGGTTATTAGTTTTTAGGTGTGAGCATGGGGTGCTAGGAACGTATGTTCAGTGATCGTCGGATCGATTGAGCAGGTGCATTCCCGGAGGTGGCATTGAGTTATTTTTCATTGCACAACCTCATAAAATTAGGTTTGGCGTGGCTGAAAGCGCTTGCGAAATCAGTTCCGCAATCAAAATCTTGCCCCCCATAGGCCGTGGGCTCCAGTCTTGCTAGAGTAGGGCACTTGCGGAACCGGTTTCTCATTAACCTACTGAAAACATGGAGGTTTTATATGGATTGCAAATCCGCCTACGCCGGTTCGATTCCGACCTCGGCCTCCACCCTTGAAAACCCCGTAGATTAACGTCTACGGGGTTTTTTATTGCCTGGGATTTGGGCGATCGCTTCCGCAATTCGTTTGTTTTTAGCATCGAACTGACAAAGTCCTTTCGCTCCATTGGGTACGAGTTGATGGTGGAGATTGGCTAATACACTTGCCGTTTTGCGATGAGCTGCTTTGAGCCCTAGTCAAAGCGGAATTCAAGCTAGGTTCCTAGGAACGACCGCTTTCGGTTAAAAGCAGCCGATCACAACGTACCGCTTTGCGTGGACTTATTACTGTTCTGCAGTCCTCCACTTAAGTGGAGGAAATAATCATGAGCGGATGAAAGGCGCTGTATGCGACAGCCATTTGCCGAGGCTATGGAAAAGTGCTTTCGACGGACGGGGTTGTTTGTCATTTTTCAAGCTCGCGTGCTCGACTTCAATGTCACCGAGTGCTTTGCGGCCTGCAACGCTTGCATCAGCTTGGCCAGTGACTCTGTCGGGACTTGCCCTTGTCGGGTGATGCTGTGAAATGCTGCGTTATACCTCAGCCGCTGCGGTGCAATTACACGCAACATGCCACGTGCTACCCAGATATCGGCGTAGTGGGTCGGTAGGTAGCCGATGCAGGTGCCGGAAGCGATCAGTGTGGCAATGGCTTCCATGGAGAAAGCGCTTACCGAGTTGCCGAAGCGCAATTTGTGCGGCCGGCGGCTTTCGAGCATGTAGCCACGGTCTACGTAATCTGCGGCACCGATCTCCTCGTCCGTAAAATGCTCGTCGGGACGTGCAAAGAAAGGATGACCCCGCCCGCAATACAGGTTTTGTTCTTCCTCGAATAGAGCTTGGTAATGCAGGCCTGAAAGCTGGTGGTTAAAACAACCGATGGCGAGGTGCAGACGCCCTTCGAGCACGGCTTGCTCAAGCTCGTCGGCACGCATTACCTGCAGGTCGATGCGGGTACTGGGCGAAACCAGGCGAAAGGAAGCGAGGGCCTGCGGCAGCGGTGCCTGGTCAAGCGAAAGCAGGTTATCGACGCTGCCTATCTGCAAGAACTCTGGATACTTTTCGTTAAGCATGACTACCCGCCGATGAAAGCGGTCGATATCAGCATACAGTTCCTGCGCCGCTGCATAAGTTTGGGCGCCTTGTTCGGAAAGTTGAAAGCCGCTCTTGCCACGACGGCAGAGGGAGTAGCCGAGGCGGATTTCCAGATCTCGCACCAATGTGCTCAAGCGAGGCAGGCTGGTATTTAAGCGTACCTGCGCGGCAGTGAAGCCTCCAGCCTCGACGATGGTGCAAAAGATGCGCAGTTTGCGCAGATCCACGTCTGAGAGATTAGTGAGCATCAAAACCTCCGATGTAGAGACACAAACGCTATAGGGACAGCCCTTATACCAGCAAATTTACCTTGCGAATCAATGCGACTGAACTGCACCGAAAGAGGCCGTTTTTTAGTTGCGATTTCGAGTAAGTCAGGTTCCGTACTGCAGGATTTACCAGCCATTTTTTTCTTCCGATACTCGCGGTGCTGCTGGTCGGCAGTGTTGCGGGGAGGGGAGCCACTGCCGCGGCCCACACAAGCAAAACTTCACCCAGAACAAAAATAACGATTACGGAGTGCGGTATGGCAACTCAACGAAGTAGCGGATCGAGCAGGCCCGCCATTGAAGCTCGCTCAATCGATTATGTGCCTCGTGCAGAGCGGCACGGGAAGGTCTGGCACCAAGGCCCGTTCTGGTTTACCGGCAACTTTGTGTTTCTCACCATGATGGTCGGCTTTGTTGGGCCAAGCATGGGGCTCAGCATAATGTGGAGTGTACTGGCGATTGCAATAGGTGCTGGCTTCGGCACGGTGTTCATGGCCTTGCACGCCAACCAGGGCCCCAAGATGGGCTTGCCGCAGATGATTCAGTCTCGTGCGCAATTCGGTAGCCGCGGTGCCATTGTGCCGTTTGCGGCGACCATCTTTGTTTACATCGGTTTTATAGTATTCGGCGTCATTTTGGTCACTCAGGCCATACAGCTGGTTCTGCCGGGCTCGACGTGGTTCTGGTACCCCATGTTGATTGCGATCAGCATCGTGATTGCACTGGTGGGATATGACCTGTTGCACTTTGTGCAACGTTGGCTCACGTATCTGCTAATTGCCGTGTTTGGCATCGTGACGTTGATGGCTGTTACTGCATTGCCCGCGGCAGCTCCAATACCGGTGAACTCGGGTTGGAACACCACTGCGTTTCTCGTGCAGTTGTCACTTGCTGCTGGGTACAACATCAGCTATTCGGTGTATGTCTCCGATTATTCGCGCTACCTGCCTCAAGACTCGTCCAGCCCCAGGCTGATCTTCTGGACGTATTTGGGCGCGACTGCGTCGGCGATATGGCTGATGTCGCTGGGAGCGGTGTTGTCCAGCTATATACCGGGCGCCGATGGCATCGTTTCGCTGGTGCAAACCGGTAATTATTTCTTCCCTGGCTTTGGCATATTCGTCGCGTTGGTGGGGGCCGTCGCGCAGTTGTCGGTCACCGGCATAAATAGCTATGGCGCCATGCTAACTGGAATCAGCGCGGTGGACGGCTTCCGTCCAGTACGCCCCGGTGTCCGCGTGAGAGTGATCGGCCTGAGCGTAGTGGGCCTGCTGTCACTGGTGATCGCTTTGGCGTTACCGGATGCCTATATGGCCAGCTTCAATGGCTTTGTACTGCTTATGCTGTACTTCCTCATCCCATGGACGGCGGTCAACCTCGTCGACTTTTATGCGATTCGCAAAGGCGAATACGCCATCGCCGAAATATTCAATCCGCACGGCGTATATGGCCGTTGGGCCTGGCGAGGTGTACTGGCCTATCTGGTTGGTTTTGTCGCAATGGTGCCGTTCTTCTCGCTTCCGTTTTTCGTTGGCCCAGTAGCTGCGGCACTGGGCGGTGCGGATATCGCATTCATCCCCGGCTTGTTGATTTCCGGCGGCCTGTATCTCGGGTTGGCGCGCAACCTCGAACGCTCATCGGAGATCGCAGCGCAACGCCAAAGTCAGCTCGTGCTTGAAGGTATTGCCGGCTGAACGCTCACCGATAAACGACCATCAGAAAAAGGTTTTTAGATGATCAGCAAATGCGAAAAAACAGTCGCTATTGTGCAAATGCCTGCGGCTCTTCTTGATCGAGCCGAATCGATGCGCCTGGCAGCCGAACATATCAAGAGTGCTGCACTCAAGGAGGCGCAACTCGTGGTATTCCCGGAAACGTGGTTGAGCTGTTACCCCGCATGGATATTTGGAATGGCGGGCTGGGACGATGCGCAAGCCAAGTTCTGGTACGCCAAGCTACTGGCGGACAGCCCGGTTATTGGCCAGCCTGACGACATGGACGATGACCTTGCGGTGCTTCGCGAGGCTGCGCGTGTTAACGCAGTCACCGTGGTGATGGGTATGAACGAGCGTTCCCGGCGCCACGGCGGCTCGCTCTACAACTCTCTAGTCACTATTGGCCCGGAGGGGACCATTTTGAATGTGCACCGCAAACTGACGCCGACCCACACCGAACGCACGGTATGGGCCAACGGAGATGCCGCAGGTCTACGGGTGGTCGATACCGCGGTTGGTCGCGTGGGAGGGCTGGTGTGCTGGGAGCACTGGCACCCGCTGGCGCGCCAGGCCCTGCATGCACAAGACGAACAGATTCATGTGGCGGCATGGCCGGACATGACGGAAATGCACCATGTTGCTGCCCGTTCCTATGCCTTCGAAGGGCGCTGTTTTGTGCTTTGCGCTGGCCAGTACCTGAACGTTGCTGATGTGCCAGCCGAGTTACTGACGGCTTACCGCCTTGGGGTTGGCGGCAACGGACTGGAGGAGCGTTTACTGTTCAATGGTGGATCTGGTGTGGTCGCTCCAGATGGTTCCTGGGTGACGGCACCGCTCTTTGGGGAACCTGGAATTGTCCTGGCAACCATCGACCTTGCGCAGATCGATGCCCAGCACCATGACCTCGATGTGGCAGGTCATTACTTGCGCCCGGATGTCTTCGAGCTCTCGATTGATCGACGCGTACGTACCGGTTTAACGCTGCGCGACGACTGAATATCTCCTCAACCCTATATTCCGGGTGGCCGTGCATAGGCCGGCCCGGAATCATCAAGGCTAACTCATGGTTCATGTACTTTTGGCTACAGCGCTCTTATCCATCATGTTGGGTGCGCTCTCCGGCTTTGCCGTTCTGGCTTCCGTCGACTACCCAGCCAAGCTCCGTGCCCTAGGTGTGGTCAACCCGATGCGCGTGCGGCAGGCGCATCTGGACTGGATCATCATGGGGACGGTGATGGCGGTCACCGCGCTTGCCAATCCTCAGCTTCCCGACTGGGTCGTTGCGTTGGTGATGTTTGGTGGCGTGGTCAATCCGCTGACGTTTGTGCCCATGGCGTTCTCCACTACGGTGGAGACCACCAAGGCATTTCAATGGGTGTCTTTTGTGTCGTTTGTTTCGTTGAGTGTCGGACTGATCGCCGCGGCGGCTTATTTTATCTTTGGTTGAGTCATCAACACCGATAGCCGGCTAGACCTGTTCTACCGCCTCCTGCATTTGACCAAATCAGCGGGCCGCTCAAGCACGAAAAGCGCGGCACTCTCCTTTGGGGAATCCTCGCGCTTGATGGCCGAACACTAAGCAAAGGGCGCACTTACAGGTGGAAATCCCCCGCAGCCTCCGGCTGGTAAAGCACTTTCCTGATTTCAATCCGGCGGGTGCGATCAGAGATTCGCCAGTCGATGGTGTCCCCCTCCTGATAGCCAAGGATGGCGGCGCCTATATCGGAATACACCGAATGCTTCCCTGCGGTGCTGTCCGCGTCTTCAGGGTAGACCAAGGCCACTTCGATCTCTTCGTCGTCCAGTTGCAGCAAGGCCCTGGAGTTCATCGTGATGACGTTGCGCGCCACCTGCTGGGGCTTGACGACAATGGCTCGCTCAAGCTCATGTTCGAGTTCAACAATCGTCGGGCCTTGCTCGAACACGATCAGGCTCTCGAGCCTGGCCTTGTCGATTTCAGTGATGTAGATCTCGGTGGAGTCGACAACGGTACCTTTGCGCAAGAACTGGAGATAGCGCTCGGCGGTCATGGAAAATGATTTCAATGTCGGCGTTTCGCTTTCAAGCACAAAGCCGCTGCGCTGAAAGGCTTTCAGCGAGCGCGTGTTGTCCGGGTGGATCTTGGCGATGAGCTTCTCGGCCCGCATGTCGAGGAAGGCCAGTTTCATGCCTTCGCGGATGGTGCGGGCGCCCAGGTTCCGGCCCCATTTGTCGCTGTCTCCGATGACCAGGACTATCTCGCAATTGGAGCCGGTCTTGACCAGACGGACAAAGCCCACCGGGGCGTCATGCCGGTCATAGGCCATGAAGAACCGGCCGTCCCGGTTGAATAGATGGGTCAGGATCGGCAATTGAGTCCGATCGATGACTTGTTCGATGGAGCGGGAGACGTGACGCGAATCGCTCAGAAAGCAGGTAACGCGCTCATCCTCCAACCAATCCATCAATGTCAGCGCGTGCGCCCGAGTAATTTCAGGGCACAGTGTAATGAAAGGCTTGTTCATCTTGACCACACTTATCTGTAAAGAATGGAAGCCTTTCATGGCTATGGTCATGACGGTTCTTCGGCAACCGCGCATTTTAAGATATACCGCGAGGAATGGCGAACATCCCGGCGTGTTCGAGGAAACCATCGTTCTGCCCCAGGATCCGGTCCAGAGATTCGCCGCAGGCTGTTCCATCAAATGTATGTGGATGTCCGGGCATGACCGGGCGTAACAGTTTCAGTGCTTTGGATCATGTGGCCGAACCCGCTTTTGGGGCGGTTTCGAGAGTTTCGGCCCGCCAAGGCCCGTCTGGCGGCGTTTCAGCGCAGTGAATCTAAAGATGCCCGGCCGGGCCAATCTATTCGTGAAACGTGTATTTCCCGTTGGCTGCAATAAAATCTTGAAAGCCTTTGATAAAGGCTTTTCTTGTGCCAGGTAGTATTTTTTTTAGAGCCAGAAAATAAAGATAGATAGGCGTCGCGTCCCCAGTGCCTTCCTCTATCCAGCACTCTTCTGTTGCAAAGCAAAAAAGTACACAGCGTATGAGGTTCGCAAAGTCTTCATCTGATTTACGGTGCTGTTGCTCTACCGTCCAGAGTTCTAGTACAAGCCTTCTCCGGAGATCCCCATCGCTTTCTATAGGTTCTCGCTGGATGCTTTTTTCGATGTATGGAATCAGCACTTTCAACTTAGGGGTGGAAATGCTAGCAAGTACACCGCCGTCGATCAGACTGAGCAAATAGCGTGCGTACTGACGTGTTATTTCACTGAAAGGCACGCTCGCTTCAAGTAACGCCTGTTCAAGGTAATCGAACTCTTGAACCTCCAGGCTATCAATCATCATACAGCTCCATCTTTTACTCTTATCGTGCAGCAGCAATCGGCCGAAAGCGGTCAGTGCAGATTCAGGTAGGGGTTCGAGGTCCTATTCTCGCTACCTTGGTTGCATTTGGCGAGCTGGTTGTTGGGGGGGGGCGAGGCCCTGGGCTGGTAAGCTGATAGCTAAGAACAACTACTCATCACAGAGGGCAATGACCCGCAGATGGCCGCCCTTGCGCATCGTGCAGCTCGGGCGCCGTCGATGTTGGTTAGAATGGCGTGTTGAAGTCTATCGCTCGCAAGGAAACCCAATGAGCCCTGAAAAGCCAGAGCCTTTGCTCATCCTTCAAAGGTTTCTAGATAATGTTTATGTGAAGGCTTCGAAAAGCCAGAATGTTTTACTCAAAAGAAATCATGGCCACTACACATACGCGAATGGAATACTCTTCGTCTACGTGACGATCTTCCCTAAAGAGGTTGAGCTTGTTTTTGAAAGCAAGCAGGTAGGTAACGGGGTTTTTAGTATTGTTTTGGATATGTGCATGTCCAGTGGAGAAGTACTGGCTGGCAACCTGCTGTCTCTGAATGGGAGATGCGAGGAGATCAGCACGGCATTGGCCTCGCAAGAAGATTGGGTGTTGGCCCTGTTGTTAAAGTGCTTGGGCACCTGAGTCTTTTTCCAGAGCGTGGACACCGCAGGCGTTCCGGTTTGCCGGTTCGCGTGCGCCGAGTTTATGCAGTAACCCCTTCTGGCTGTGGATTCAACCGGTCGATGCAACAGATTGGCTAAATCGTTCGGCGGGTGTTTCGTAGTCTAGTGTTTTCCGAGGGCGGCGACTCGGTCTTTGCCCCGGCGATTTACTGTTTTTAAGCCAGCAAGGGCGGGTCTTTACCCGCCCCAGTGGTTTAGTTACGCACGAACGCCAGTAGATCAGCGTTAATCGTATCGGCATTAGTTGTCGGCATTCCGTGGGGGAAGCCGGGGTAGATTTTCAGGGTGCTGTTTTGCAGAAGTCCGGCGGACAGAACTCCGGCATTTTCATAGGGCACGATCTGGTCATCGTCCCCGTGCATCACCAGTACGGGGATCTTGATACCCTTCAAATCCTCGGTGAAGTCGGTCTGAGAAAACGCCACGATCCCGTCATAGTGTGCCTTGGCACAGCCCATCATGCCTTGTCGCCACCAGTTCCACACGATGCCCTCGGACGGTTTCGCACCTGGGCGGTTGTAGCCGTAAAAAGGTCCTGCCGGAACGTCGTAATAGAACTGTGCGCGGTTGGCTTTCAGTTGGCTCTGCAGGTCGTCGAAAACCGATTTCGGTAAACCGCCAGGATTGTTCGCAGCCTGAACCATCAGCGGCGGCACGGCGCTGATGATGGCGGCCTTCGACACCCGGTCTTCACCGTGGCGCGCGATGTAATGGATGACCTCACCCCCGCCTGTGGAGTGTCCGACATGGACGGCGCCTTGTACGCCGAGGTGATCGACCACGGCGGCAACGTCGTCGGCATAGTGATCCATGTCGTGGCCGTCCCAGACCTGGCTGGAGCGCCCATGCCCCCGTCGGTCGTGGGCAACGACCCGATAGCCGTGGTCCAGGAAAAAGAGCATCTGCGCGTCCCAATCGTCTGCGCTGAGCGGCCATCCATGATGGAAAAAGATGACCTGAGCATCACGTGGCCCCCAGTCCTTGTAAAAGATTTCAACACCGTCCCGCGTAGTGACGTATCCCATGTTCGTATCTCCCGAGTGAAGGTATGGCCTCGACCGATTCGAGATTCGGCCCTGGCCCTGATGAACGAAGTGCAGCCCATTCCATAGGTGTTGCAGAGGCTGTGTTTGTCGATTGATCTGCGTCTACCCATGAGCCCATGACGGTGGAGCAATGCATTGAACCTGGGCAGCTTGGCCGCTTTATGACTTTAGGTTTAAAGTCAACTTCAAGGTCAACGGTTTTTAGGGGTGAGGTATGAGAATTGGTGAATTGGCGAAAATCAGCGGGTTGGCGCCTTCTCGCATCCGCTTCTATGAGGCCAGTGGCCTGATCAAATCGGTCGAGCGCAAGGCAAATGGATATCGCGATTACGCACCGGATACCGAATGGGTTCTCGAGATCATTACCGGCGCCCAGGCAGCGGGCTTTTCGTTGGATGAAATCCGCCAGTTGATGCCGATGAATGCCAGTGGCTGGCAACACGATCAGTTGCTGGGTGGCCTCAAGCAAAAGGTCGAGGAAATTGAAGTCCTGCAGCAGCGGCTGGCCCAGAACAAGGAGCAACTGCTGCTGGTCATCAAGGGCATCGAGGGCAAACCCGAGGGCATGGCGTGTGCGGACAATGCGCAAATGCTGATCAATCGTTTGCGCGAAGAAGGCGTGGCGCCTGCTTCGGGCAAGCGTGCGGCAGGGGCCGCCAGGAAGAGAACCACCCGCCAGACGTACGGGGCCTGACGGGCGTCCCGGCTCTCAGCGCTCGCCAACCAGCGTAGCGAGCGGTTTTGGCGCATAGAGTGCGCTCTGGAACTGCGGTACGTATTCGTACTTCAGCAGTTTCCCCAGCTTCAGGGAGCGGATGTAGTTCGACAGGCTGCCGTCGCCCAATGTGAGGATGGCCGCATCGGCGTCACGGCTGGAACCGTGGCTGAGCTGGCGGGAAACAGCATACCCGTAGGCCAGTTGGCCCTGGTGATCGAGGTTGGTGAAACTGTTGGTGATGATTTTGACATTGCGGGATAACTTCTCGAGCTTTTTCGCGGTGAAGGAGAGGTCCAGCTTGCCGGTCTGGCTGTCGGTGATGTCATAGACCACCGATTGCGCACTCTCTTTGCGGTCAATGCCGGTCAGCCACTTCGGCAGGTTGTAACCGACGACACCGCGCACCCGTGCCAACTCTGTATTGACCGGCAACTTGAGCACGTAACCCCAGAAGTCTCCCGAGATTGACTGGCCAATCAATGTGAGCGGACCCAGGTTGGCTTTGCCGGGTTTGTTGGTGATGATCGACACGGCCACCTCGTTGTAGGCGTCGTTATCGCAATGCTCGTAGGTATATGAGGTGAACGCGATCAGGCCACGCCCCGGCCAGATCTGCAGCGGTTGCACCGTTGCTGCCAGTTCGGGCGGCATCAGCGCCCGGAGCCGGTCGAGGTCAGCCGTATAGACAGCCGTAACCTGGCTGTTCTGGTAGTAGAAGTTGGGCGAAAACGACTCGAAGCCTATCTCGACCTTGTTCTTTTCCAGGCTCTTGAACCAGCTCAGATCAACGCCTGGTATTTCGGCGGCGATTACCGATAGCGGCGGGTTGGACCGAAAGCGGTCGTACAGGCCGCCTTTGACGACGGGCACCTGATGGCCGGCGATATCGATGGGGGTAGTGTCGGTCGGACTGGGCATTTCAGGCGTCTCCGCCAACGCTGCGTTGGCAAATGGGTTGAACAGCAATGCTGTCGAAAGCTCGGTTGCGAGTTTCAGTCGCTCTTTTTCAAGGGGCCGGGATCGACCCTGGGGGGGCAGCGAGTTACGTCGCTCGTGCAGAGCGCGGCGGTCACGGCTTCAGCTACGGCCCGGGGCGATTGCGGGTTCTGGCCGGTCACCAGCCTTCCATCAGTCAGGGCAAATGAGGTGAACGGCAGCCAGCCCTTGTGGTAACGCGCGCCCTGGCTTACGAGCCGGTCCTCAAGGAAGAAGGGCACCTGGCTTTTCATTCCCGATAGCCACTCTTCGCGATCAGAGAATCCGGTGATGTTTCTGCCTTTGATGATCAACCGGCCCTGGTCATCTTTCAGATCCAGGAGACCCGCTACGCCATGGCACACGGCTGAGACGATGCCACCCTGGTTGTAGATGGTTTCGGCCACGCGCCGCAGATCAGGGTTGTTGGGGAAGTCCCACATGACCCCGTGGCCCCCGGTGAAATAAATGGCGCTGAAGCGGGAAGGGTCCACGTCAGCGATCGGCAACGTGTTCTGCAGCCGAGCGCGAAAGGTTGCGGACTGCAAATGCCGCCGGGCGGCCTTGTCCATGTACAACCACCCCAGGCTCCGCTCGTCCAGAGGCACCGCGCCCCCTTTGGGGCTGGCAAATACTGTGGTGTAGCCGGCAGCTTCCACCACATCGGTGAAATGTGTCAGCTCCGTCAGCCACAACCCGGTGGTGTCGCTGCGTGAGGGATAGCTGGCGTGGTTGGTCATGATCACCAGTATCTGGTGCTCCCTGGAACCTGCCATCGAGGAGTTCGGCTGAGCATTTGCACTTGTCATGAAAGCACCACCTATCAATATCAATACACAGGAAACAAGGGGCTTGATCATCATTCCGGCTTCATCAGGCGAGCAGTTCGGCGCATGCTCACCTTAAACCTGGCTTTAAGGTCAACCCCGCGATGGCAAATAATTTCCGCGGATGCGCTCGTACTTCTGCTTGACCCTCAACCTGACTTTAACGCTAGCGTCTGATGCGTAAGGGGCAAGGCAATAACGCACGTTATCAATCCAGTCTGGAGCAACGCATGAGTCAGCAAGACAACCTGGATACGCAGATGAAGTGGATGATCTATGGCGCCAATGGCTATACCGGCGAGTTGATCGCTCGCGACGCCGTCAAGCGCGGGCTCAGGCCGGTGCTGGCCGGGCGCAATCGCGACAAGATCGAAACCTTGGCCCGGGAGCTGGGCCTTGAAGCCCGGGTGTTCGGGCTGGATGACGATGCGCGCTTGCTTGCGCAGGTCAAGGGGCTTGGATTGGTGCTGCATTGCGCGGGGCCGTTTTCAGCCACCGCGGCACCGATGATCGAAGCCTGCCTGAGGGCCAGTGCGCACTACCTGGACATTACCGGCGAGATCGCCGTATTCGAACATGCCCAATCCCTGAATGAGCGGGCGCGAGCCGCGGGGGTGGTCATTTGCCCCGGCGTCGGCTTCGACGTAGTCCCGACCGATTGTGTCGCCGCCGCACTGAAAGACGCGCTGCCGGATGCCACGCATCTGGCATTGGGCTTCGATTCCCGTTCCAGCTTTTCGCCCGGTACTGCCAAGACCTCCATCGAGGGCATGGCGCAGGGCGGCAAGGTCCGTCGTGACGGTAGGATCGTCTCGGTGCCGCTGGCATATCGGGTACGGCGTATCGACTTCGGCGCCGGTGAGAAACTTTCGATGACTATTCCCTGGGGCGATATCTCGACGGCCTATCACACCACCGGCATACCCAATATCGAAGTGTTCATACCGGGCTCTGCCGGCATGATCCGCGGTGCCAGATTCGCCAACCTCATCCGCCCGTTGCTGGGGTGGTCCTGGGTACAGAGGCTGCTCAAGGAGCGCATCGGCAAGACAGTGGTGGGTCCGGACGAACAAAAGCGTGCCGACCAAGGCACCTATGTGTGGGGCGAGGCCCGTAACGCTCGGGGCGATCGCAAGGTCGCGCGGGTGTATACCACCAACGTCTACAGCCTGACGATTCATGCCGCCTTGAGTGTGGTTAGTCATCTGTTGCAGGTGCGTCCGACGGGCGGTGCCTATACGCCTGCCAAGCTGCTGGGGGCTGATCTGGTGACCAAGCTGCCCGGCTCGGGTGCCTTGAACATCGAGTAAAGATTCTTGGGTGAAGTTGCAAAAAGGCTATTGACCTTCAAGTTCACTTCAATCTTAAGGTGGCTCCATCTCCACTGAGGGCTACCCCCATGAATGTGTTCGATACCCTGATGCTTCCCAACGGTTCGACCATCAAGAACCGTATCGCCAAGGCCGCCATGGAAGAGAATATGGCCGATGCCGACCAGGCACCTTCCGAAGAACTGATGCGCCTGTATCAGGCCTGGGCCGAGGGTGGCGCGGGCCTGATCATCACCGGCAACGTGATGGTCGATGGCCGTGCCATGACCGGGCCCGGCGGTGTGGTGCTGGAAAATGAGCAGCAACTGGACAAGTTCAAGCGCTGGGCGAGGATTGGCCGTTCCGGCGGCGCGCAGTTCTGGTTGCAGATCAACCACCCTGGCCGCCAGATGCAGGCAAACCTCGGGCAGAAAACCTGGGCACCCTCGGCCATACCGCTGGACCTGGGCAAGATGTCCAAACGTTTCGCAACGCCTCACGCGATGACTGCGAGTGTGATCGATGATGTCATCCAGCGTTTCGCCCGTACCGCGCGTCTGGGTGAGCAGGCCGGGTTCACTGGTGTGGAGATCCACGCCGCACACGGCTATCTGCTGAGTCAGTTCCTCTCGCCGCTGACCAATCAAAGAACCGATGAATGGGGCGGTTCCCTGGAAAACCGCGCGCGCCTGCTGCTGGAAATCGTCAAGGCGGTACGGTCCGTGGTGTCTGCCGATTTTGCGGTGGCGGTCAAACTCAACTCTGCCGATTTTCAACGGGGAGGCTTCACCGCCGACGATGCCCGGAAGGTGGTTGAACTGCTGAACGAGCTGGGGGTGGATCTGGTTGAGTTGTCAGGCGGCAGCTACGAGGCGCCGGCCATGCAGGGCGAAGCCCGTGACGGTCGTACCCTGGCGCGCGAGGCCTATTTCGTTGAGTTTGCACGTGACATCCGCACCGTCGCCAGGATGCCGGTCATGGTCACCGGGGGAGTGCGGCGACGTCCGATCGCTGAAATGGTCGTCCAGAGTGGCGTGGACATGGTGGGGATCGGCACGGCGCTGGCCATCGATCCGCACCTGCCCCGTGATTGGCTGCTGGGCAAAGACAGTACGCCGCAACTGCCGCCGATCACCTGGAAAAACAAGGCCATTGCGGCCTTGGCCAATATGGCGGTGGTCAAGTATCAATTACGCAAACTCAGCCGGGCCAAAAAAACCGATCCGAGCGTGTCGCCGTTGCGTGCGCTGGTGCTGCAACAACTCGCCATGGCCTTTCGCACCCGCCAATATCGACGTTGGGTAGAGAAGCGTTCGATGTAAGTCGATACCTCGCAAACCCACCGCTCATTATTTGGGCGAGAAAGTCACCTTGACCGGATTGTCGTGTTTGTAGGTTGCCGATGATGGCCCGTAGTCGAGGTTGAAGCCTGGCAGCCAGGCCCTGAGTTCAGTATCTGAAATCCATTCGAGCTGGAGCTGGCTTGCGGCCTCATTGGCGTCGAACTGAGCCAAGGCTTGCACCGCAGATTGGCAGGCTGCCGATACGCCGGATTCCAGTACCGAGACCTGGAGCTTCTCGCTCCAAGTGATGGATCCGCTTTGCGGGCACTGGCGTACTTGCACATGATATTTCCCGCTGGGTGAAGGCAGGTCGTAGACAATTTTGTTGGGGCCGCATGCGGCCAGCAAGGCGGATGAGAAAATCAGGGCGGGGACACGTTTATTCATCGCAGTATTCCAATTGCCAGGAGGGGCAAGTGAGCAGTCGGCCGGCCTGCACTGGGGGCGTACCGAATTCAGGCAAACAGGCCCCCGAGCGCATGCTCGACACGGTATTCGATGAGACGCCCATACCCCCGGACTGGTGTTACTTGGCCAGTGACAACGGCACGCCCCAGATGGGATCTTCCATGCCTTGCTTGCCCAGCGGCGTGATTTGCATGGGCTGGAGCCTGGACAGCAACTGCCGGTGCTTCTCGCTCAGGTTGCGCTGCTCGATGAGATTCTGCGTAAAGCTCATGGGCGCCGGCCAGGTGTAGACGGTCAGGTTGTCGAGAGGACACTCGATTTTCTTCGGGTCGATCGCCCGGCACTTCGACTGCTGGTACTTGTAGCCAGGGGTCTTCAGGTGCATGCGTGGGGCCAGCAGCAATTGGCCGCCCTGGATGGTGAAACTGGCAAGCGCCTTGTCGACCGGCAGGCGCGCCTGGACCTTGATCGCGGGAACGTCGCGAGAATCGGTCTGTTGGTAATAGCCGCCCGGGGAGAGCGCCGTCGTCTGGGTATATTGCTGTTCACCCCAGCTCACGCAGGCACCCGAAGCCCTGAGCACGGCGGTACAGACACCTTCGGTCTTGGTCTCGCTGCCATAGGTCGCGTCCTTCCAGACCTCTTCCCTGTAGTACTCGCGGTACAGCTCGGGGGACAGGTAGGCGGTCCCGTTGGCGCCATGGCCCGAACCGGGTGGGCCGCTGCGGGCGCCGACCTGGTCGAGCAAACCGTGGATCTGGTAGTCGTCGCCGCCGGTCAGCAAGTATTTACCCGGTGGCAGGATGTGCACCTCGAAGGCCTTGAACAGATAGGTTTCGCCAGGCGGCCTCTGCAGCGCGTTGGTCTGGAACTTGCGGCCGAAGGTCACCTTCGGATCCTTCTCGTATTCCCAGATCACCGTCGGCGTCCATTGAGTCATGGTCAGTGCATCGCTCAGCGACTTGTGCGGCATCACGTCCGCCACCAGCACCACCGCCATGTTCGCCTTGAGTGCTGCGTCCACCTGGTCCAACAGCTGCGCGTAGCGCGGATCGTCCATGCTGCCGTAGGCACCCGAATCGAGATCGGAGACGCAACCGGAGAGGGAAAGAGCGAGGAGCAACGCGGCGGGTAGGGCAGAGCGCTGCCGGAACAGTTTCATGTATCAATCCTTGATGGGCGTTGGCAGGGGATGTTGAACAGCAATATTAATGGTTTGAAGGTAGAGCGCAATATTTAGGAAGGCCGGTCCGATGGCATGCGCAAAGAGCAAGAATACGCTGTGATTCACCTCACATATCGAACTCTGAACGCTGTGCGAATTCGACTTCGCAGGCCCATAACGACCTGCGCAGGTAGAGGCAGGGAGAGGGCGAATTGCTGTCCGTTTCTCTGGCAGAACCCGGATCCTCTGCTAGTTTTTTCAACGATCAATCTTGCCGCAAAAGATTCGCTCGCCAAAAAAACACTCAAGCAAGGAAGCAGCCGCATGAAGAAAGCCCCCGTATTCATCAGTGGCTTGATTGCTACGTCAGTGATGCTCGCCGCGATGCTTGTGCAGGCGCAAACCTCGCCGATGGCGCAGGTCTCCGGGCCTGAAGCCGATGTGAAGGTAACGCAAACCTACGTACGGATGATGGCGCGGGAAGCGTATTTCTGGGGTTGGCCGATGGCCAATATCTTCAACCGCCGGCAGAAGTTCAAGGACCTGCCGGAGCCGGGACTGATGGGCGGTATCGTGCCCGTAGCACCGATCAACCATCTGTCGATGCTCACCGATTACATTTCCCCTGGCGAGCGACTGGTGGCCTGCCCGAACCAGGATGTGGTCTACGGTGCGGGCAGCATTGCCCTGGATATCGAGCCTGTGGTGATTCAGGTGCCGGACTTCGGCGACCGTTTCTGGGTGTATCAACTGGTGGACCTGCGCTCCGACAGCTTCGCCGAACTGGGCAAGATGTACGGTACCAAGCCGGGCTTCTATCTACTGGTGGGGCCGGACTGGAACGGCAAGGTACCGGAAGGCATTGCCCAGGTTTTTCGCGCCAAGACCAACACCGGTTTCGTGATCCCGCGGGTATTCCAGGACGATACCGCCGAAGATCGCAAGGCCATTCAGCCCTATCTGGCAGGCATCGATATGTACCCGCTGTCCAAGTACGACGGCAAACTCAAGCAGCGTGACTGGAGCAAGTCGCCGAAATTCCCTGCCGAGGCATCGGGAGACGAGGAGACCCGCTGGGTGCTCCCGGAAAAGTTCTTTGATGAACTGCCGGCGATTCTCAAGGACGCCAGGCCGCTACCGGGTGAAGAGGCGCGCTATGCGCAATTGGCGGTGCTGGCGCAAATCGCCCAGCGCGACCCCGAGCTGAAAAAAGCCATGATCGACGAAGCGCAAAAGGCTGACAGCGAGGTGGTCAAGCCGCTGTTGCAGTTTCGCAACTACGGCCAGCAATTGCCGCATCACTGGAGCACCATCAGCAACGGCGCGGCGTTTGGTACCGATTACTTCCTGCGCACGGCAGTCGCCCGGTCGAATATCTTCGTCAACAAGCAGATCGAGACCAAGTATTTCTACCAGGACCTGGACGAGGCCGGTACTCGGCTCAATGGTGCCCAGCGCTATAGCGTGACCTTCCCCAAAGGTGCGCTGCCGCCGGTCAAGGGCTTCTGGTCGTTGACGCTGTACAACCAACAGCATTTCTTCGCCGAAAACCCGTTGGGACGCTATTCCCTCGGCACCAAGAACAAAGCGCTCAAGAGCAATGCCGATGGCTCGCTGACACTCTATGTGCAAAGCGACTCGCCGGGCGCGGACAAGGAAAGCAACTGGCTCCCCGCGCCCCAGGGCGCCGACTTCTCGCTCTACGTGCGCGCCTACTGGCCGGAAGCCGCTGCGATGAACGGCCAGTGGACACCACCGGCGGTGGTCAAGGTCAACTGAACCGATTTTCCAACTGCGTTTCATAAGGACAGCCCATGAACCGTTTGCGCACTTCCCTGACGGCCCTGGCCGCAGCCATTACCCTGAGCGGCCTGGCCAATGCTGCGACGCGTTATGAGGAACTGGCCAACCAGCCCTTTGAAAAGGGCTTCCCGACTGAGACAGCTGCACGCACCCTGATCGATGAGCTGGTGTTCCAGCGTGCCGTGCAGTCGTACCTGTGGGCCTTGCCGGCGATCAACATCTGGTCGATGAAGGAGGCTTCGGAGAAAGAGTTCGGCGCCGGCTACAACATCCTGCCCACCTGGAAAAAGCGCATCAATGCCAAGACGCTGGTGACCACGCCGAACTCCGACCTGGTCTACGCCATGAGTTATCTGGACCTGCAGAAGTACGGCCCACTGGTGGTTGAAGCACCTCCCGGTGTACAGGGCATGTTCGACGATTTTTTCCAGCGCCCGATCGTTGGGCCGACCATCGACGGCAAGACCTGGCGCGGTGACGTCGGCCTGGCCGGCCCTGACAAGGGCAAGGGCGGCACCTACGTGCTGTTGCCGCCGGACTACAAGGGGCCGGAGCCGACGGAGGGATACGTCTATCGTTCGCGCACCAACAACGTGTTCCTGTTCTGGCGCACCTTTTTCAAGGATCCGAAAGACCTCAGCGTGCCGGTGGCTGAAGTCGAGCGCACCAAGATCTATCCGCTGGGCAAAAAGGATTCGGCGCTGCCGATGCAATTCCCCGATGCCACCGGCGCACCGATCAACATGCTATTTCCCGAGGATGGTCGCTATTTCGACATGCTGTCGCGCTTCATTGACGCCGAAGCGGTGGACCCGGCAGACATGGACATGCGTGGCTTCCTGCACACCTTGGGCATCGAGAAGGGCAAGCCCTTCGCTCCGGATGCGCAACGGCGCAAATTGCTCGATGAAGCGGCGCGCACCGCGTTCAAGATGAGCAAGGTGGTGACCAGCCATTTGCTGCTCAAGGAACCGGGCGGCTTGTACTACAAAGATCGGCAATACGTGAATACCTTCGCCGGGGAGAACACCGAGTTTCAGTCCAGTGGCAGCTTCACCAATCTTGAGCAGCGGGTGGCGTTCTTCACTTCGGCCTACTCGGACAGCCCCGGCATGGTCATGAACATGGTCGGTGCCGGTGCCAAGTATCCCGCGACCACCCGTGATGCCGACGGCAAGTTCCTCGACGGTGCACAGACCTACAAGCTCAACCTGCCGGCAAATGTACCTGCGGCGTTGTTCTGGTCGGTGACCGCCTACGACAACCTGACCGCCTCGGGCCTGGACAACGGCCAGCCGTTCCCGTCTCTCAATCAGATGGATAAGCCGGTGCAGAACAGCGACGGCTCCACCGATATCTACTTTGGCCCGAAATCTCCGGGCGAGGGCAAGAACTGGATCAAGACCGTACCGGACAAGGGCTTCCTAGTGATCGTGCGGCTTTACGGGCCCAAGCAGGCATTCTTTGACCAGAGCTGGAAACCGAGTGATTTGCTCAAGCAGTGATGAGTGTGCTCGTGTCGTGCCCGATAAGACGGCCAATGCGAGCAACGCTTTTCGAAAGGTAGCCGGTGAGCGGTACGTTGGACCCTGCCTGGGTCATTATCGGCGTGGCCGCAGCTTCTCTCCACTTCAGAGGCTGCCTCTGTCAAACCCGGACCTCTGACCCGGCGTGGCTCTGGCCACCCGGGTCGAGGTCGTGGAGGGTCAGGCTTCTGGCTTGAGCTTTATGCCGGCGCATCGGCCTCGAGTCAGCAGGTAGTCCACTTGCCTGGCGCGGTTGATGGCGACGCGAATTTCGCAGCTGGCTGAGTTGGTCACGTCGCCCCAGTATTCAGCGTGTACCAGTTGGCCATTCTGTGGGCCGGTGTAGGTGCCGAGCGCTTCGCGTGAGGTGTACGAGGTGTCGCGTTTATAGATCAGTACCACCCAGTCCTTTTCGGGGGCGGTGGCGACTTGGTTGGGGACGCCAAAGTGCTCGATCGCCTCGCCAACCGGGCGGTTCTTCCAGTAGTTGCGGGCCTGGGCTTCGGGCAGGGTCGGAATGGCCGAGCATCCGCTGAGCAAGATGGCGGCTATTCCCAGTGCGAGCAGTCTTTTCATCGCACGTTCTCCATAAATAGTGCGTTCATTTGGCGGGCATCTGATCGAATGCCTGGTCGACGATCTTCAGGATGGCCGTCTTGGTGTGCTCGTGATTCATTAACTGGAACAGCCCCGGAGCGGCCGAAATCATCTGCGAGGTAGGCATCTTGCCGAGCGGATACATCTGCTTCGCCTGGCGCTGCTCCGGATGACAGAGGAAGTCCCGGGTCTGGGCTATCCAGGGCTCGGGCTGCTTTTGCCATTGAGTGGAAACCTTCTTCGGGCGCAAGTCGTTGAAGAACTTGCTGTAGTTCTGCGCGCCGTTCAGGCGCACCCGGTTCTTCGCGCAGTCGACTTCGACGTCATACGCGGTCATCGTTGGCTTGCCGCCTTCTTCGTAGAGCTGATAGACGCCCAGCGAACGGACACCGCCCTTGCGCAGGAAGATGTTGGAAGGTTCACCGTCGACGATGAAGGCTTCGTTCTTGTTGAGGCTGCCCTGGTGATGAATCATCCAGAAGTCGCCGGCCGGGGCACTTTCCGCTTGTGCAGCCAGCGGGCTGCACAGCAGCAAGGCGGGCAGCCAGGGTCTGAGGGAGGTGAGCATAGGGCAACAATCCTTTGCTGTTGTGGGCACCTGGAGGCGGTGCTTGCAGGTGAAGAAAAATCAACTCAGTCCGTTGGCAAGACGGTGAGTGGCCAAGCTCAGGGGCTGTATCGGGCGATGGGCAGGGCGGACTCTGGTGAGTGGCTGCCATGACCAGAGGGCGCTCCTCGAGTTTTTTGTTCGTGGCAGCAGGTGGGCCGCTCAAGGGTAGAAATATAGGTGCGCCGGGCGTCGTGGGTCGATTAGGGCAAATGTGCTAATGGCGTATTGCCGCTATCGAGCAGGGCCGCGGAAACTGCGGCGGGCAGCTTCCCAGGGCAGGCCGCAGGAGGTCGATGGAGCGCTCAGGCCCGAGGGGGCAGGGTGAATTCAGGTAAAGGCCAGGGCCGCTCAGGGAGGGGGGCAGTGTGCTACGGCGGCCAAGGCTGTTGGGGGGGGCTGGATCAGCTTTCGGGTGCGATGATCGGGTCTTGAACGGCTTCAGCCGCCAGCTTCAAGCGATCGGCCTTGCTGATGTAGGTGCACTTCTTCTTCGGTGCCAGTTTGGCGCTGGCCTTCTTGGCGTTGGCCTTCAGCAGTTGGTTGATTTTCTTGCGGCGATTCATGTGTGCAACTCGGCGGGTAAGTTGCCGAATGATATCAGCTAAGGGGGGCAGGCCGGCCACCCGGGGTGAACCCTGGTTGCACAAGACTGGGTGGCGGCCCTGTTTAGCTGGATCACCCGATCACTTCTTGCTGTTGCAGTCGATTACGCTGGCATCGGTGATGATGTTCTGGCTATCGGTGTACAGGGTGATGCTGCAGAAGTAATCGAGCACTGTCCGGTTTTCCTCATACCCGGTCTTGCGATAGACCGCTTCGCTCCCCACCGGCATCATGCCGCCGACTCCGCCACCGCCAATGCCTACCCAGGTCTCCTTCTGGCCGACGTACTCGACGCCGGTCTGCACGAAGACCTTCTCTGGCGTGGTATGGGTCTGCACCCGGTTCCACAGGTAGAAACCTCCACTGCCGTAGGAAGAAGGCCCCATGCCCTGGTCGGGCCTGCCGAACAGTTGAAACGCATTCTTGGCCGGCTGCCCCACCAGTTTCTGGGCGGCGATCTCGACGTCGTTGGGTTCGGTCTTGGCTGTTGGGATGGCACAGGCGCTGATGGTCAGAACCGTGAGGGCAAGGCATACGAGCTTGAGTGAAGGCATGACACAGATTCCTTGTGTTCCTGGATTTTCGGCAAAAGATAATCTGAAAAATATCGGCATGGCCAGTGCAAGATTGTGCTGAAGAGTCGCCGTGCGCTGATTTGCGCCGGCCATACAGGCGCGACAACACGCCACACTGGCGCAATCGCCGGCGGTGGTCTTTGCTGTCTCGGGCCCGGCGGCAGGGCGCGCGGACTGAGCCTGCGTCATGCCATACAGGGGGCCTGTGTCCGCCTCTGGTAACGGAGCAGGGCACAGAACACTATCGAGGTCTCGACCAAGGAGGTCAGGTTGAAAAGGAAAATGCTGGCGGCTTCGCTGCTGCTGTGGATGTTTTCGCTGACGGCGCAAGCCGACTGCGCGGTGCTGGGGCCGGGAGAGGATCCGTGCGCTGGCCCGGTGCTCGGGCCTACGGTCTGCGAATGCCCTTGATGAATGTCCGTGCCCTCGTCAGGGGGCATGGGTGACTGGATGACTGACCAGGAGGTCGCAAATGAAAAAAGTGATGTTGGCGGTATTGCTGCTGTGGGGCTTCACCCTGACGGCCCAGGCTTCTTGCCCGGTGTTCGGCCCGTCCGAAGATCCGTGCAGCGGCCCGGTATTCGGTCCGTCCACCTGCGAATGCCCTTGAGCTAGTTGCCAATGGCAGGCCCGGCCCAGGTCGGGCCTGCTTCTGCCTTGGGCCTGATCGGCAGGTGTCGAAGCGCCTGTGGCCGTTTCTTCAAAGATGGGCAATCAGCTGCTGCCGATAGCCGTTTTCATCGGCTGGGGCGGGGTATCGGGTTTCATCGATCAGCGCGCGCAACTGCTGTGAATGGCTGGACTGCCTGAAGGCGACCTGGCACTCGGCAGCATCAAAAAAACCTCGTAGATGAGGCAGGGCCAAGGGCAGCAGCAGAGGTTCTATCTTCAACGAAATACTGACGATATCCAGTTGGTCGGTGGGGTCTCGGTAGAGATCGATGACCAGTAGGCTTGCACTTTCGGTACCCGGATAAATGTGGACGTCGCCAGCGCCAACCGGGGTTTCGTCGAAGTAGCTGGTGTACAGCTTGCGAATGTCGAGAGCGATTCCCAGGGTGTTCAATGCCGCCGCCAGATCGGCGTTGGGAACAGGCTCGTCCTGCGCCCAGGTGACGAAGTCGGGCATGGAAACACAGATGTCGAACTCGTTGGCGCAGATGATGGGCGTCACTGGGAAGGCTTCCTGGTGGTGGAGGGCCGCTAGCCTACCACTGGGCGACGCTGTTTTTGCAGCGATGATCCAGAGCTACTCCAGGTTGCTCATCGGCTGTCCCTAACTCTTGAATAGGTGGCGCATTCCCCGGTTTGTCCTGTAGCGTTCATCGCGGCTGGCGAAGCTGGCCAGGCACGGACGTTGGGAGTCCTGCACACATTCAGACCAAGGATATTGGCCCCAGATGACTCAGCTGATTGATTTCAAATCCATCATTGCAGCGGCGCAGCGGATAGATGGATCGGTAGTTCGTACGCCGACGGTGGAAAGCTCAATGCTGGCAGGCATGGTTGAACGACCTGTCTTTCTCAAGCTTGAAAACCTGCAGGCCGGTGGTTCATTCAAGGCCCGCGGGGTACTCAACAAGTTCTCGGCGTTGCAGGAGGGCCTGAGCGATAGCCACTTCGTCGCCGTCAGTGGGGGTAACTTCGGCATTGCCATCGGCGAGGCGGCCAAGCGCTTCGGCGCCAGGGTGACGGTGATCATGCCCGAGAGCGCGCCGTCTTCGTCGGTCGAGCGCATTCGCGCCTCCGGCAGTACGGTCATTGTCGAAGCGGATGTGCATGCTGCCTTTGCCCGGGCCAAGACCCTGGAGGCAGAGGGCTATGTGGTGATCGACGATTGCGCCGACACGCTGATTGCCGAGGGGCATGGAACACTGGCCCTTGAGTTCATTGCCGACTGCCCGTCCCTGACCGACGTGTTTGTCGCGGTCGGCGGCGGGGCGATGCTGGCGGGAGTGGCCACGGCCTTGAAGGCGATCAAGCCGGGGATCCGGGTCTGGGGCGTAGAGACCGCCGGCGCACACTCCATGAGCCAGGCCTTGCAGGCGGGCAGGCCGGTGGATATCGACGTCAGTTCGATCGTCTCCACCCTTGGCGTTCCGATTATCGACGAGCTGATGTTTGCCCACGCTCGCCACTATGTCGAAGACATGGTTGTGGTCCCTGACGAAGAGGCGATCAAGGGCATGCTCTCCTTTGCGCAAGGGGCAAGGCAATGGGTTGAACTGGCTTCTGGCGCGCTTGTGCCCGCGGTCATTGCCACCGCGCCCAGGCTGCCTGCCGACGCGGTTATTGGCCTTGTCGTCTGTGGTGGGAACATATCCCTTCAAGACATGACGAAATGGGCTACCTATGCGGGAATTTCCTGAACATTCCCAGGGTGATGTCTGTAACAGGTCGCTCGCTATCGAAAGCGAGTGCTGGCTGACGTACGCGCTCCGGCGCTGAGAGGGGGCGAGCAGCCCTCTCAGCACACCAGGTTGGCCAGCCAGCCGTGCAGGTCCTACTTCACATCGCCATTGTAAAAAACGTGCTGTACGTCTTCTTTCTTGACGATCAGCTTGTTGCCATCGGCCAGGCTTTCGACCAGCTCCGAGCAGTTGTTGATTTCCATCTTGCCGGTCACCGATTCCGAGGCACTGTCAAAGGTGAAGGCGTAGGTGGTGGCGGGGCAGCTGGCGCCACCTTCTCCGGTGGAGACCACCAGCAGATACTTGCCACCGAAGGCATAGGCTTTCTCGACGGCGACGTATCCTGTGAGGTCCGGGTCTTCAACCACGTAGTCCATCACGTTGACGACACCGGCGCGGGATACATAGTTGATGGCCGAACCGCCCATTTCGCGGGTGCTGGTGGTGAATACGCCACCGATGTCGTCGCCGCTGATGATCAGCGGTATGTAGCTGACCCGGGGCGCTTCTGGGGCCGGTTGGGTGGCGACTGTCGGGGCGGGGCGCTCGCCGAGGGCAGGAGCCGCCTGTGGCGATACACACTTGCCGGTCTCGCAGATCCGATCACCCTTGCAATCGGTGTCCTTGAAGCACTGGGCGGCAGCGCCTGCCTGGCCGGTTGCCACCGGCTCGGGTTTCTTGTCGCATCCCACCAGGGCCAGCGCTGCAAGTGAGAGGGCGTAAACAAGCTTCATGTTGATCTGTCCTTAATCAAGAGGGGGGCGGCGGGCAATGTAAAGGGTTTGCTCAGGCGTTGCCAGGAAACCTCAGCCCGCCCATCCCCTGTTGGCGGCTTGTCAGCAAAGGCTGTCGGCAGCACTGAGCATGGGGAGGACCGGGAGGCTCATATCGCGGATGGCCGCTTCAAGCTTGTCCTGGTAGATGCTCAGGATGGAGTAATCCAGTTTCTGGGTGATGTTCGCGCCGCTTGCGCAATTTTGCAGCAGTTCTTCCAGTGCGCCGGCAACCAGGTCCGCGGTGACCTGCAAGACGTTCAAGCCGAAGCGGCTATCGACAATGACCAGATTCGTTAAGTCGTACATACAGCCCCTGCGGTCACTGTGATGAAGGGTAATGGCTATGAGCCACTAGCAGTTTAACTAAACCGTCGGTGGGCTGTCACGGGGAGAAAAGGGGGGATTTGCGCCAGTGAGCGGGTTTTTTGTACGGCGATTTTCCAGCGCTCAGGGGCCGCTCTGTGTACCATTCTGGTCCGCCTGGAAACCAGATTTGATCTGCATGCTGATTTTGAAAAAGGGTGATCACCAGGGCTTGAAGATAGGGCCACGCTGGCCATCTTCAGAGGTCTCGATAGATGCCCGGGTCTTCACCCAACTGCTTGAGGTCCAGTCGAGATTGCCTCGCTCCGTGCAACTGCTGGTAACCCGGGGTTACGAACCCAACAGCAGTTGCCTGGGGTTTTTCAGAACCCTGTCGCGCTGGCTGGGCATCCGGCTTTTCTGCCTGTGTTACCCGCGGCGAAAGCAGGAGCTGGAGGATATTTTCGGCTCCAATGGCCATGACGTGGACGGCACTCATGTCGACCTGTCCATCGTCCTCGATGGCAAGCGTTTGCGCTTTCTGCCCTTGGGTGTGTTTACCTCGCCGGCCCGCCAGGAACAGCGCAAGGCGCGCTACTCGGCGGTAGTGGAGGAGGTCAAGGCCACCCTGGGGCAGTGCGGTTTTCAGATTCATCGCAACCCTACCGAAAGCCTGCAGATCCATTGCGACTACAAGGCTTGATCTTGATCTCTGAAGCGTTGGTCATGCAGCACCCATGGTGCTTGCCGATGCAAGTAATAAGGACGTTACGTGTTGCGTAGTCTGTTGTGGCTGGTGCTGACCCTGGGGCTGAGCGGGTGCACGGCATTGATGACCCGAACCACTCCCTACACCTGTCCCTATATCGGCGTGCGCATGGACTGGGCCCTGGCAAAGGAAAACAACGGCGTACTCTGGCCGTTTCTGGCGCTGGATGCGCCGTTTTCCGGGGTGGTGGATACGCTGATGTTTCCCTTTGAATACCAGCACAGTTGCAGCCTTTGACTCTCGAGGTTCAGCTGGGCTGAACGGGCAGGTGAGTGGGCGGGCCGATCCGTGCTCAGGGGCGGGGACGATCCCAGGATAGAAAGGCCGTCTAGAGTTGATTCTGGCAATCGCTGCCTGAGGAGAACCACCATGCACACATCGCGTCCGCTTGTTACCGTTCTTGCCTGCCTGTTCCTGGCTGCGGCTTCCCCCCTGGTACTGGCCGATCCGGGCGGGGGCAAGGGGCAAGGCCATTCCAAGCAGGGCGCCCAGGATGATCGTGGCCAGGGCAACCGGGAGGGCCACGGCAAGGGCAAGAAACCTGCTGCTGACGATTGGAGCCATGGCCCGAGCATCGATCGTGGCAACGTGCTCGGCATCTTGGGTGGGCACCGTGATTACTGGAGCCCGGGACCGGCGTTGCCTCCCGGTATCCAGAAGAACCTGGCCCGTGGCAAGCCCCTTCCACCAGGCATCGCCAAGAAGCTGGACAGCCGGCTGCTCGGGCAACTGCCACGCTATGAGGGGTATGAGTGGCGGCAGGCCGGTACGGACCTGATCCTGGTGGCCATTGCCAGCGGGGTCATCTACGAAGTGCTGAATGACGTGTTGAACTGATGGGGCTGCCGGGGTTTCAGCCAATCGCAACTCAAACCCCGGCAGGGAGCCCTGGCCCGAAGGGCTATTCCCAGCGCTTGAACAGCACGCTGGCATTCACCCCGCCAAAGCCGAAGCCATTGGACAGTGCGTATTGCATGGCCAGTTGGCGAGCCTGCCCCCTGACCAGGTCCAGCCCTGCGGCGGCGCTGTCCGGGTTTTCCAGGTTGAGGGTGGCCGGGGCGATCTGATCGCGCAGGGCGAGGATGGTGAAGATCGCCTCGATTCCTCCGGCCGCACCCAGCAGGTGGCCAGTGGCGGATTTGGTGGCGCTGATGGCCAGTCCACTGTCGGTGCCGAACACCGTTCTGATAGCAGCCAGCTCGCCTTTGTCACCCACGGGGGTGGAGGTGGCGTGGGCATTGAGGTGCTGCACCTGGGATGCCTGGATACCGGCCTGGCGCAGGGCCTGCTGCATGGCGCGACGGGCGCCGTCGCCGTCTTCCGGGCCGGCCGTCATGTGGTAGGCGTCGGCGCTGGTGCCGTAGCCCACCAGCTCGGCGATGGGCCGGGCGCCGCGGGCCAGGGCATGTTCCAGTTCCTCGATGACCAGCAGGCCGGCGCCTTCACCCATGACAAAACCATCCCGAGCCTGGTCGAACGGACGGGAAGCGCGTTCCGGGGTGTCGTTGAATTCGCTGGACAAGGCGCGGGCTGCGGCGAAGCCGCCCAGGCTGACCCGGTGGATGGCCGCCTCTGCACCGCCACACACTGCGATGTCGATTTCCCCGGCGCGGATCATCCGTGCGGCATCGCCAATCGCCTGGACCCCGGCGGCACAGGCGGTCACCGGCGCGCCCAGGGGGCCCTTTAGACCATGGCGGATCGACACGTGCCCGGCGGCCATGTTGCTCAGGAACGAGGGAATGGTGAACGGCGACAGGCGGCGCGGGCCCTTGCTGTCGGTGGTGCGTACCGCTTCGGCGATGGCCGGGAAGCCGCCCACCCCGGAGGCGATGATGGTGGCCGTGCGTTCCTGGGCTTCTGCGGTATCCGGCTTCCAGCCGGCCTGGGCCAGGGCCTCCTCGGCCGCGGCCAGGGCGAAGAGGATGAAGCGATCCATCTTGCGCTGTTCCTTGGGGGCCAGCAGTTGGTCCGGGTCGAAGCCGGCCTTCGGGTCCTGGAGCGAGTCGGGCACCTGGCCGCCGATGGTGGTCGACAGCTCGCCGATGAGTTCTTCCGGTAACGAGCGGATGCCGGACTGGCCTGCCAGCAGGCGCCGCCATACCTGTTCGACTCCACAACCCAGTGGCGTGATTGCGCCCATGCCGGTGACTACGATGCGTTTGCTCATGCGGATCCTGCTCCTTCAGCGTACGTGATTGGGGAACAACGAAACGTGGACGATACTATCATCATGAAAGTAACATCCGAATCCATAATTACCGAGGTGCAGTGCAGGAGCCAGCCATGCAACGAAAGAGTCTGATTGAAGCCGAGTGTCCGATCGCCCGAGGCCTGGAGCGGGTGGGGGAGTGGTGGAGCATCTTGATCATGCGCGATGCCTTGCATGGCTTGCGGCGCTTCGACGAGTTTGCCCGCAGCCTGGAGATCGCCCCGAACATGCTGACCCGGCGTCTCAATTCCCTGGTGGAGGATGGGTTGCTCGTGCGTGAGGCCTACAGCCAGCGCCCTCTGCGCTATCAATATGTGCCCACGGCCAAGGGCGAGGACTTTCGCGTGGTGCTCATGGCTTTCGTGGCCTGGGGCAATCGTCACTACGCTCCCGAAGGTGAGAGCGTGCAACTTGTCGAGCGGGAAACCGGGCTTGCGGTACAGCCTGTGATGGCGGAGGTCGCCAGCGGCCGGTTGGTGGCATTGCAGGCGTGCACGGTGCAAGCCGGGCCCGCGGCCAGTGCCAGCATGCGCCAGCGCCTGGGGGCTACGGCTGACTGAGCCCTGGCGCCTGGTTCGATGCCGCGGGTGCGGCGGGTTGCTGTGCGACGCCCAGGTTCTGGGGTATCCAGCAGATTCTGGCTGGTGGCTGCCAGGGCGTTATCGTCCGCAGGCTGGCCGGCGTCTCAGCGTGCTCGCTGCCCGCGCCGCCATGAAGGGTGAAAGTGCCGCCAGTGGGCGTCCTGGGCTGCAGCCAGCAGCTCACGGTCGCCGCGGGTATCGCCCCAGGCCCGGAGCCGATACTGGTTCAGCGGACCGTAGACGCTTTCCAGGCGCAGGACCTTGTTCTGGCAACGGCAATTGTTGCCGGTGATACGCCCGCTCAGTATGCCGTCGACCACCTCCAGTTCGGTGCCGATCAAGCTGATCCCCAGGCGTGTGGCGAAAGGTTGCAGGACCAGGGCCGGGGAGGCAGAGCACAGGGTTACCAGGGCGCCTGAGCGCAGCTCCTGGGCCACCGCCTGCAGGCCCGCCGGGCGCATCAGTCGGTCCCAGGCCTGCTGGCAGAAAGCTTCTGCCCGCTGCTGGAGCCAGGCGGCCTCGACGCCTGTGAGGAAGGTGCTGATCAGTTGCGCCTTGAGCTGGTCGCGATCGACCCGGCGTATCAGGAACCTCAGGCTGGGCAGGGCCAGGCCGAGTAACCGCCGGTTGAACTGGCGGTGGCCGAAGGCAAACCTGAGAAAGGGTACGAAGCTGTCATGGCGGGTCAGGGTGCCGTCGAAATCGAACACCGAGAGCACCTGGCTGGCATCGGGGTTGATCCCGATGGTGTCCGGGGCAAGCGCCTGGGCTACGGATTGTGGGGCCTGGGATGGCAAGCCCGTGGGGGCGAGGGGGCCGGTTGGCGGGTGGGGCGGCATGGGTGTTCTCATTGATGGCGGCCGTGGATACGCGGCCGGTTTTGCCTGGGATCGCTGCAGTCTACGCGTTCCGAGTGGATGCTTCTGCTACAGGTCTACAGACGCAGCATGGGAAGGGGGTTCCAGGGACGGGTCAACAGCCGTCTGGCGGACAATTGAACCAGGCGCAGATGAAAGCCGGCATCGGGAAATGCGGCAAACACTCGACGCCGATCCTGGCGCGATAGACCAAAGCTCAGCATGCCCAGGGAGACATCAATCCAGTCGGCGCGGCGAAAGCCTTCCACCAGGCTACCCGGCTGCTCGGCAGTAGGGGTGATCTTGTGGTGCAGTTCAATCATTGGCAGCACCTCGGCTGCCCATTCCGGCCTGCCGATTTCCTCCAGATAGGCTTCGGCCAGGTGTAACGAGGGTGGCAGGTAGTCGAAGGTCCTGGCGGTCCAGATCCCCAGATCATGAAAGGCTCCGGCAATGGAGAGTTTCTGCAACTGCAGGGCATCAGTGCCTGTAAGCAGGTGGCAGAAGTTGATGACCCGGTACACATGGTTGCGATAGCCGGTGAAATCCTTGCCCAGCTCGCCGCGATAGCGTTGCAGCAGTTCGTCCAGTAGTTCCAGTTGGGTCAATAGCATTGCAGCGTCCTTGCGGTACCCCTTCGGGGCGTGTTTTCAAGAGTCGGTTCACAATTAACGGGAAGCGCCGGATGCCGGCGTGCGTTGCCTGGCGCGGGCTCTTTCGACCATGGCCACGATGGTGTCGCAGAGCTCTTCCTGGGCTTGGCCGAAGCTGATCTCTCCCAGTGTGGCGGCATGGGACAGCGCTTTAGCGGCGCCGAGCATGGCCCGCAGGCCCGCGGTGCCTATCACGGCGCCGTTCGCGAAGGGCTCAAGGGCACCTCGACAGGTTTCCAGGAAGGTGGCCTCGTATTCACGCTTGGTCTGTTCCAGCTCCGGCGAGCTGGCCAGGGCGGCGATCACCCCAGGGATTTCGCGGCCCTGGCGTTGCACACAATCCATATAGGACGCGGCAATCACATCGGCGCGAGCCGCCAGCGTGGGGCTGGCAGTCTCCAGCGCCTGCTCCATGAGTGCGGTCTGACGCTGATCGTAGTCCTGGTAGAGGGCCGCCAGGAGTACCGCCCGAGTGTCGAAATGATCGTAGACCACGGGTTTGGTGACACCGGCCTGTTCTGCCAGGTGCCCCAGTGTCAGGGCCTCGGTGCCTTGTTCGCGAACTATCTGCCAGGCCACGCCCATCAACTGCTGCAGGCGCTGTTCCCGGGTCAGGCGACGGCGCGGTGAGGCATCGGTGTTCTGGCGGCTTGACATGCTTATATACCAAAGGTAGGTTATTGGTTGTAACTTACTAAAAGTATATAAATCCTCTGCAATCAGCGCAATGCGCTTGTGGGAGTAGTCGCCATGCACGCACTTCTTGTCTTTGCCCATCACGACCCCAGGTCCCTGACCCACAGCCTTGCCCGGCAGATTGCCGAAGGCCTGGCCGAGTCTGCGGAGCACTCCTTCGAGATTGCCGATCTCTGGAGCGAAGGCTTCGAGCCGCGTTTCGGCGCTGCAGATATTGCGGTACACAGAACCCAGGTCACCCCTCCTGTGGACGTTCTCGCCGAGCAGGCCCGGATCGATCGCGCTGATGCTCTGGTACTGGTCTATCCGGTCTACTGGTGGTCCATGCCAGCGCTGCTCAAGGGGTGGATCGACCGGGTGTTCAGCAATGGCTGGGCGTTTGATTTCCAGGCCGATGCCAGGTTGGTGAAAAAGCTGGGGCGCCTTCGGGTGCATCTGGTAGGGGTGGCTGGGGCTGATGCCGGTACCTATGAGCGTCACCGCTACCTCGAAGCGATGCAGGCTCAGATTGATCACGGGATCTTCGATTACTGCGGGGCCAGTGTGATGACGTCGCAGTTGCTGTACGAGTCGGAGTCCGGCGCCCAAGCCGCCAATCTGCAAAGGGCCCGGGCTATCGGGCAGGCCTTGTTCAGCGCCCACAGGCTCGCCGAGCCGGTGTAAGGCTTTGCCAGGCATATCCAGAGGGGCAGGGCGGGAAGGGGCGGGCGGTGGTCGCGGTCGGAGGTCGGGCTGGCTCTAGCCCCAGCAGCACCAGGCGAAGGTCGTCAGGCAGAGCAGCAAGGGCAGGGCATCAAGAAATTCATTCATACCGGCACATTCCATTCGGACGGGTGCCGGCAATTTAAGGTGGCTGCTGTTATCTGTCTGTTGCGATTCTGTGAATTTTCAACGCTATTTTGTTGAATGCTTCAGGAAGCATCGTAGGTGCGTGGCTGGCACCTTTTTTTCGCGGCTCCAACACTGATGGAGGCCTTCCAGAAACCTGTCCTGAAATCCAAAGGCTCAAAAAAAGTGTGGATATTTAATGACTTAGGTGGTTTTATTTGTGGTTTTTTTCTCAAAATATGTTGTTACAGAATGTACGATTCCGTTACTATAGCCCTGCGTTCACCTACCACGGTTTATGCATTTTTAGCCCCAAGTGTCCATCAGCTACTTGGGCTTTTTTTTGCCTGGAATTTGTCACGGGCCGCTTTTTCCCCATGGGCTGGATGCACAGGATTCACGATCGGGCACCTGGCTCACCCGACCGTGACTGCCGATACGCCTAGTGCCGGACGATGTGCAGCCCTTCCTCCTCCTGAGGCGGCACGAAGTAGCGGCTAATCCGTTCGAACTGCTCGTCGCTGGCGGCAAACGGGTGATCGCCCAGACGATTGCGCTCGCGCAGCCTTGCCTTGCACTGGGCTTCATCCACATCCAGTACATGCAATTGATGAGGGGTGCCGGCCTGGTCCGCCAGCGCTCGCAGCCAGGTTCGCTGGGCGACGGTATTGGCGGGAAAGTCCAGGACGACACAGGTTCCAGCGCGCAACATGGCGATCACCAGCGGTTCCAGCACACTTGCCAGGCGCTGGGCGTGGAGCAGGTAGTCGGCAATCGAATGAATCTGCTCCGGATACAGGCCTGCCAGCCACTGGTCTTCAGAGATCAGGACGCTGCCGTGCGCCTCTGCCAGCTGCCTGGCCAGGGTGGACTTGCCCGAGGCGATCTTGCCGCACAGTAAATGCAGTACGGCGGGTGATGAGTGCTTCATGGTTTTCTCCTGGGGTAGTTGCCTCAGAAGAGTGGTGGTCAACCCCGCCTCCGAGGCGGGTTCTTGACAGCCTGGACGGCCGCTAGCCCCCTTGCTGATGAAGGGGGTAATAATCGCTGCGAGGCCAGGCCGGGGGATCGGGTTCATGTTGTGGAAACTACAGAGTCGCCACGAAAAAAAACAGCCCGGCCATGCACAAGCCTCCATCATTTCGAAGCGCTGAGGCATTGCGCAGGCATTCGATAACTGCGGGGTAGTTAACATTTCTCTGTGTTTTTTCTGATACACAAACGCGCATACAGGCCTATCCTGAACGGGCAAACTTCACCTCCCCCATACAGGCGAGAAGCCATGCTCTCTACCAGCGAGCTTTGCCACATATTGGAGTCCGGCTTTCTCCCGCTGTCCTGCGCCTGCGCCCTGAACCCCAACGGCTCCCTGACCATCAAGATCTACGATGCAGAGTCGGGCCGGGTGGACTTGCTGCTCACCGGTGTCTCCACTGCCGAACTCACCAGCGTGCGCGACATCTCCAATCTGATTGGCGAACTGCGTACCGAATTGCGGGCAGGGCGCCGAGCCTTTGCCGGGGCCTTCACCCACTACGCCGGCTGAGGGGGGCGGGGAGGCGCGTATTGCTGACAGTTGAACATGTCATTGCGAGGGCATAGCGTTACAGCGTTCGCCCAGTATCTATGACTCTTTACCGGTTCATGGATGGCGAGGTCATCTGTACTGGGCGAACTCCACAGGCGCTTGATGTACGTCTTTCTGGTTATAGCTGTTAACCTCCCTCGCCATTTTCACCCAAGGGTGCGCAACTCGGGCGGTGCTCGAGGCTTTCTGCACCTGGCTTGGTCTTTACCCATTCAAGGAAGGTCTTCATGAACATCGGCAATACGCCTCCCGCCAACTACAGCTACGCCCAACTCTCGAAAGTACTGGAACACAACCGCTCGGTTGCTCAAGTCAAAGGTCCCGAGGCGCCGGTGGAGCAGGAGTTCGCAGCGCATCTGGAGGCCGAGCAGGCGGTCGCCAAGGACGACGCGCTCAAGCTCTCCTTGAGTTTTTCCGCGCAAGCTTGAGGGCTGCCCGGGGAGGAAACTCTTGCTGGACATTGCTGGCAGGAGCTTCGTCCGAGGCTGTCATTTCAGGATAAGTCTTTAAAAATCAGTTGGTTGGCTTATGGCGCCATGTTAGTCTTGCCGCCGCTGAGGGAATTGGCGAGAGGCCGTGCGGCCCCTGGTTGAACCTCGGGATGACGCTGTAGATCTCTGATTTACCGTGTTTTTTTACCCTCGACAGCGAGTCGGGAACCGGGCTTTTTTGCCGGCTTCGACCTTGCTTCACAAGGACTGGATGTATATATTCCACTCCCTGCTTCAAGCACTGGACGGCCTGATGCCGATTGAATGTTCCAGTGCCGCGTTATCGCGCTACCGCCCGAATGGCGAAACTGGTAGACGCATGGGACTTAAAATCCCCCGCTCGTAAGGGCGTGCCGGTTCGATTCCGGCTTCGGGCACCATCTATTTCAAGGGCTTGCACGGTTTTTTGAGTGAGCCTTACTCTGAATCAATTCGCAACTTCAAATACTGCTCCGCAATTCGCTTTGTGGGTGAGACCTTCTTGCCCTTGCGATTGCGCGTGCACTGTTCGGTCATCTCCAAAGCGGGAGGGCTAAATGAGCTGGAAGCGTTTTAAGGTGGCGATCCTGTATGTCGGTGCTGTCCTCATGCTCGTGCAGGCCGGGCGACATTTGGCCGATGGTCCTACAAAGCTCGATAACGTGGGGCCCGCAATCATTGCCTTGGGGATCGCCTACTACTTGATCAGGCGAGCAAGAGCGTGTGCCGGATAGCATGGCGGCAACTTGATCTTGAGTGATAGATCACACTGTCACTAGTTGTCGAGTAGGCGGGTAAATCAACTCAGCGCTCGGATACTTGGCATGCTCTTGCGGCAGAGAAGGGCTTGCGCCCCTTCAGCATCGATGAATCCGCTATGTGCGTCTATTTGTTGGCGCCCTGATCGCCAGGTATTTGCCGGTGGTTCTTTGGGGGAAGTTCGCAAGTAGAGGTGGTGAAAAAAGCCTGGTAACTCTAGGCCGAACTATCTGGCAGTAGTGGTACCGTCTACGCTACATCTCTGGAACCTGCTAGATGGATAGTCAAAGTCCACCTCACCGCATCGCAACGCCTCTAGTTGCGTCAAGCGCTGAAAGCCCTGCCGTTCACCCACCTGTTTGGCATCGCGGCCCGGACTTGCTGACCATTGGAAGCACGGGGGCGGCCATTTTGGGTTTCTGCTTTGTGGTGCTTGGGTTGTTGCCGGGCTTGGTGCTGACGCTACTGCTCCTACTCGGGTTCGAAGCGATGCCAGGTGAACCGAGCGGCGATGGGTCTAGCCTCACAACGTCGTCGTTCATCCAGCTCCTGTGTGGGTCTGTTGTGCTCATGGGGCTGGTCTTCGCGTGGATTTTTTCTGCATCTAGAGTGCTGGCCTTCACGTTCGACGAAAACCAGCAACTGCTTACTCTCACGGTCACCCGTCGCGCTCGCAAGCCCGCCGAAGTGCAAGTGCCATTTAGCGACATCATTTGTATCTGCCCTTACGTGCTCGCCAGTTATGACCGCGATGGCCATTTTAGTGTCGTGTGCCAGGGGCCGAGGGGCAAGGAGTTCGTATATCGATTGGCCGAGGGCACTTCTCTGGAGGAGATGGAGTTTCATGCTGCGTGGTTGCGGGGAATGATAGGGGACCGGATGCAGGAACCATTGAATCTGGATAAATGAACGAAGCACGTCTCTCCAGCCACTATCGAGGTGAGGCGGCTCTGCGCTCGACTGGCCGGGGTGTTTCAAACGGATTCTCGAACGGCCTGCACCGGCCGGGAGGAGCGCCAATTGGCATGCTTCATAGGATGCTGATCGCATCCGGGGCTGGCCTGTTCAAACTGCTCCACAGGTCGCCAAATTCTGCAATTCGATCGGGCCGGGATCGTGACGGGGTTGCTGAATTTAGGTAACTTGGCATTTTCCATTCATGGACGACGGATTCATGCCAATCACCAAGCGTATTGCAAAAATCTCCCTGAGCATCTCCCTGCTGGGCCTCGTAGGCGCTAGCCCATTCTCCCTGGCGGGCGACACCACTCCGGTGAGCGAGTTGCTGCGTAGCGGCTATGAAGTCAAGGCGGCCTACCAGGCGCCAGCACGAGTCGGCCTGGTGCACTTTCTGATCTTGCAAAAAGGTTCGTCGGCGTTCCAGTGCGTGACCTATGGCGCCGAAATAAAGCCACGTTTCCATGACTACTCCAACACCTACTCTTGTGCTCAAATTCAGGACCTGATTCCCACCCAGCCTAACCTCCTGCAGTAATCCTACAGCGCATTTACGGTTCCATTACCCCTCCAGCCCTTATGGCCAGGGCTGGTGCGGTCTGCTGTTGGGGAGTGCCCGCTCGAAGGTGCCGAGATCAAGGTTGGCGGAGCGGTTTAAGCGTATGGAGGACTACCTCCGAGAAGCCCCCAGTAGTACTTAACGGATGTATTCGCCTGCGGGACGCTATAAGCCATGCATCGATTGCCCCAAGGCCGCGTGTGCGATGGGGGAGGCTGTTCTTCCTGGCACGGGTCTGGATCCTTCTGGGCAGGGGAAATAGCGCACTGGGTGGACAATACTGGTTGCATATACAGTTTTTTGTTGAGAGAATTTCCCCACTCCGCGGGTGCATAGGAGGTGAATATCAGCTTGATGCTGATTTGCATGCATCCGTGTGAAGGCCTCGAGCCTAGAGCCATCGCCTTTGAGCGACATGAGAGCGGAGTCTTCCGCGACAAATCATTCGACTCAATAGGTCAATCCAAATGAAAAAAACTATCAGTGTTTCCCTGCTCGGTCTCTTGGCGTGTTTTGGTGCCAGCATGAGCGCCTTTGCTGACACAGCCATGTCCTGGAATTTGGCAAGGGATGTAATCCTGGCGAAGGAGAGCGCGCCACCAGGCTCACCTTGGTCGTTTATGCAGAACTTCTCCGGCGTGAACAAGGCTGAAAATTACATCCTATTGCCATACTTCAAAGCCGATTCGTGTAACAACCTCCCAGCTACTTGCTGGATGGACCAAGTTTCTGGGGCGCATGTTTCGGTTCACATGAAACCTTACACCTACACGGCAAACGGCAGCTTTACCATTGCGGCTGGCAACGTGGCCTTTCACCCAGGCCAGAATAGCCAGACGGTTATTCGCTGGACCAGTCCGGTGGTCGGTGAGATCAACATTCTCGGGCGAGTTAACAGCGTTCATGACAGTTGCGGTGATGGCGTGGCTTGGTCTTTGAATCAGGGCGACACGGTTCTTCAGTCGGGTAGCTTGGTCAGAGGCAGCGGCGCGGTCTTCTCGGTCAGCAAAGTGCCTGTCACCCAATCCTCTGCCATTTACTTGGTCCTCGACAAGAAGGCCAACTACGTCTGCGACACCAGCACCATCGACATGTTGATTACCAAGTAAAGGTTACGCTTGGTTGTATCGGGCTTTAGTGGCCTGCTTATTGAAAGCCAAGAGCTTCGAACTTATCGCCTTTGAGCGACATGAAAGCGGAAGCCTCCGCACAAATCATTAAGCTCAATAGGTGAAACTATGTCAGTAGTTAAAGTCGGCAAATTTTTTCGCAACGTAACCATGAATCCGGCGCGTGTTGTGAAAATTGTAGACCCCGCAGAAAACACTCATGGATTGATTATTCAGACTGGTTTGATTAGCCCCTCCAACGGCGCGTTGGGGCTCTACTCGGGCACCTCGGCACCGACCGGTATCGGTGATGAATCCAAGCCCATCATCTTTGCGGGGAACGGCAATACAGCTGCGGGTTCCGGCTCTGAGCTGTTGATGCCTAACCCACTCTTTGTCTCTGCGGGACAAGGCCTGTGGGTCGCTGCAAACGTCCCGGCTGCGGCCGTCGCTCTGACCTGGGATTTGCTTGATTGATCCTGATGCCGTGAAAGCGAGCCCTGCGATTGTGCAGGGCTTTTTCGTTTCCTCTCCCCGCCACGCTCCTTGCTTTAAGCGGGGTTACTGGTGGGCCACTTTTAAGTTGAGCCTTGGGAGGCGAAGGGCCTGGCGCTCACCCAGCCCCGCCCGTAGAGGCGGGGCGGGTGCGATGGAGCAAGGCGTTGCGGCCAAGTGCAGATGCAGCGTGAACAGGCTGAAAGTGAGCCTTGCAAGCAAGGACGGGGCAAAGGAGAATGGCCAGCTTTCAATGTTTGTAACTAGAAATAACAAAATAAAATCAATAAGTTACTTTCTGGTTTTTGAGGCGGGATGGAATGCGGAACTGCGTTTGAGCTGAAGTTCACCTCTGGCAAACACACGCCTGTTGCTGACCAACACTCTCGGTTCAGATGTGACCCAGAGCGTTGCTGCGCCGCCTCCGGGATCTGATTTCTACAACAAGCCCAGATGCAAAAATGAACATAAAAGCATTGCTTATCGCTTCGCTGGGGGGGCTCTCGCTGATTCAAGCAACGCTTTCCTTTGCGGACAACACCAATGGCAAGAGTCTCTATGTGCAACGATGTGCCATGTGTCACGGCGCCGATATCAAGGGAACTGGGCCGCTGGCCAATAAGAGCAATCCTCCTACACCCGATCTGACGACCCCTGCTTTTAAAAAGCGACTCAATGAGTATCCGGGTGTGATTGTGTCGTCGGTAATACTGCGCCCCAATGGAGACTTGATTCCCAGAACTTTGCGGGAGAACGGTGTGAAGGTGCCCCCGCATGCTTGGAGCGTTAAGGATTTTCGCGATTTGAATCAATACATGAGTGACGTGATTTCAAAGACTCGATGAGTTCTTCATATGCGCTGGCATAGCGTTCCAAGAGCCACTTGCTCCGCGACGGTGGCCAATCAATCTTGGCTTTAGCCTTGAGGCTCATCGCTGCCCGGGTCGGGCTGCACCAGGTGCTGCCAGGGAAATACCTGTCGGGCGAAATTCTTCACGTAACCGCCAGTGGTGGCCTGGATCACCATGATCGGCAGTTTGGGTCGCTGGCGCTGCAGGGCTTCGAGTTGTTCCAGGCTCAGGCAGGTATTGCGCAAGCGCAGCGCCCGCAATGGGTCGCACGCGTGGCTGGCAAACAATCTTTCATAGCTGGTAAAAGACGTGATGGCGTGCTCCTCGCGGTCTTTTGCCCAGCTTTGCTGAAGTGCGCTGGATTCGCTGAAATCCAGGCTGCTCAACCGCGGCAGGTTGCTGGAGCCTGCGAGGTTGTCGATAAAACCCTGGGTGTCGAAATGGGCGCCGATACGCAGTTGCGCAAGGTGTGGCAGGTCGACCTGGAAGAAGTCCGCGTTGGGGGCATTGGGCAGGGTCAGTTCGCTGAGGTACGGGGTCTTTGCTACCCAGCGGGCGATTTCACCGGCTTCTTCCATGATGGTGCCGGCCTTCTGGATCAACGAAGCGTTATGGTCCTGAGGTTCGGTGGGGCGAATCGCCAATGACCTGAGGCGGGGAAATTGCACCGCACTGTCCAGCAAGGGGCTGAACTCCCACTCGCGGGTACCGTTCGCGCCTTCATCGGCACCGGAAAACAGCAGCGAGCTGAGGGTGTCCGCCACGCTCTGCTCTGCCAGGCATTCCAGGGTCCAGGCAAAGGGCTCGTCCCATAGCTCGCCGTAGTACTCCAGATGCAGGCCGTCACGCATCGGCGCCAGGGCCAGGTAGTTGTAGTCGCTGGCCCACAATGGGCCGGCCGGGTCTTCGCCGGTGTCGTCGTGCTCGGCGGCCTGCTCCCGAGTGAACTCATGGATGCGTTGCTGCAGGGCCAGCAGCCGCTGGTAGCCAGGGGAAGACAAGGGATTGGACATGGGCTGGATTCCGCGGGTAACGCAGGCGCGGGCCTGCTGGATAAACGCTGGGCATGGTGAGGGCCGATCATAACAAAGCGGCGAGGGCGGCCCGCTGTGAAGCGAGCGCTGGGCGATACACATTATTCCAACAAATAAACTCTGTCCTCAGGGCCTGGCCGGACGCTAGGATCCGTCGCCGACCTGCCGGCCTAGCGTCTTCCAGGGGCTCCACAGCATGCAATCAAGGCTACTGCCGTCATCAGCAACCGGGCTCGCGCCCAGGGAAATCACCCTGGATGACGCAGCGCTGTTGCAGCGTTTCTTTGTCGAGAACCCGGAGTATTTCCATATCGTCCACGGTGCAGCGCCGCAGCCGGACGAGGCGCGCGACGAGATCGATGATGCACTGCCAGCGGGCTGGTCCTACACCCGCAAGTGGAAAATCGGTTACTTCGACAGTGAAGGGCGCCTGCTGGCGTTCGTCAGCATTGTCACCGACCTGTTGGCACAAGGGGTCTGGCACATAGGCCTGTTCATGCTGGCTACCCCCTGTCACGGCAGCTCCCTTGCCCGGCAGTTGCACGCTGAGCTGGAGGCCTGGGCTGCGGGCGAGGGCGCACGCTGGCTGCGCTTGAGCGTGGTCCAGGACAATGCCCGGGCACAGGGTTTCTGGAATGCCTGCGGTTATGCCCAGGTGCGTACCCGTGACGGGATCGAGCTGGGGCGCTTGCAGCACCAGGTGCGGATCATGATCAAGCCCCTGGCCGGGGATGCGCTAGCCGACTACCTGGCCCTGATGCCCCGTGATCGCAGCGAGGAGCAGGTACCTTCCTGACAAGGTGCCAGGAGCACCCGGACGGCGTGACTACCGCAAGGCACCCCCCCCAGCCAGGTGCTAGGCGTGGCTGAGCGACAGCTGGCTGATGATGCAGGCCGAGCCATCCTCCGCCGGAGTGTTGGGGTGAAATCGATCTGGTTGTAGATCCCGCCATGAAAGTCGAATACCTGGCCATCCCAGGTCGAGTCCAGGGCGTGCGGGGGAGAGCTGGCTTGCTGACCATTGCAACTGGCGCCGATGGTGATCAGCCCAGCGTAGGTGCAGTGGATGCTGAGCTGGAACAGCGCGTCGAGCGGGACGCCGCCGAGCAGCGGTAGCGGCCTGGGGTCGGCGCCGTTGAAGCTCTGGCGCAGGGCATAGGTCAGGGTGCCCTTGTCCCAGAACACCTTGACGGCCGGATTCACGTCATCGCGTACATGCATTTGCGCAACCACCACTTTCTGCGCCGAGTTGACCTTGGTCAGGGTCATCTGCTGGCGATTCCAATGATCGGCGGCGCTGCTCAGGGCCCAGTAGCGGGATTCCTTCCACTCGCAGCGGGTTCGATGGGTGCTTTTGCTCGCCGCGCCCCGGGTCGGCGCGCACAGTTGTATCGAGCCATCTGCCAGGCGCGAGATCACGCTCGGGCATTGGGCCAGGGCGAGGTTGCCGTTGAGCTCCAGTGCCAGCGGGTTGCTGGCCGAGGTGGGCAGTGGGGTGGCGATGTCGAGTGTGCTGATGTCTACCGGCATGTGGAGGTTTCCTTGTCGGGGCGGTCGGTGGGCCCGCGTCCAGGGCGATACTCGCGGCTGCGGGGCCGCGGCATCAGCGGGAGCTGTTTCCCGGAGCGCCCCCGGAGCCGCTAGACCGCGGTGCCGATGTGACTGTCGCCCCCGTTCCTCACCGACCCGCAGTTCTACCTCGAGCTGTACCGCACCGTGGTCCGAGGGGCTTGATCAGCCTGAACTAAAAACGCCCCTGCCAGTCCCATTGGGCATCTTTGAACGACTGGGGGAACACCATGAAAACTCATCCTGCAATGCTCTGCGCCGCGGTTCTGGCTTCAAGCCAGGCGCTGTTGGCACAGGCTGCCCAGACCACTACCGCCGAGCCGGCCTACCAGAGCCAGGTAGCGCGCTACCAGTGTGAAGGGCAGGTGCGCATCGACGCCGCCTACCTGAACATCGACAACGGCTCCTCGTTTGCCACGCTGTATTACAAGGACCAGTTGATCCCCATGCACATCGCGCGTTCCGCTTCCGGCGCCCTGTACGTGGCGGACGACGAGCAGAACAGCTTCCGCTGGCACACCAAGGGCAAGATGGGGGTGCTCTCGTTCCTGGAGGCGGACCACACCGCCACGGAGCAAACCCTGCTCAAGGACTGCAAGGAACTCGAGCAGGACTGAAAAACCGCCTACGCACTTTCCCGCGGGCAAAAAAAAGCCCGCGGGGAGTGCGGGCGAACGTAGTTGCTTGAATGAGCGAGGCGACTATACACAGCGCTTTTTCGCCGCTGGGTGAAAGAAGTTTCATCTTGCGCCTCAGGGGGCCGGCCTTGCCCAGTCCCGTACTCGGCCGGCACGCTGGCGTGCTTCGGTTTCAGACGAAGGGCTGGCCGTGAAAGCCCCGTGGCAGACGCTGCAGGCCCGGCAGGGCGGTCAGGCGTTCGGTCCAGGCGTTACGCCAGAGTTGGCCGCCATGGCTGGCCTTGGCCTTGCGTGCAGCCCGACGAGCGGCATTGCGCTGGTTGCGTCGGGCCTCCTTGTAGACCTCGGTGTTTCGGCAACTGCGGCATTTGACCCGGTTCAGTTCGCCGGTGGAGGCCAGTTGGGTGCCGTGATGACCGCAGGCCAGATGCCCGGCGACCTTGAAGTGAGTAACCATCGCGTTTCTCCTTCGGAGTGAGTACGGAGCACGCGTCGTGTGTTCGATGCGTCTCCATACTTTTACGACCGCAGGGCACAGGCGACGTTCGTTGTTTTGTCGGCAAACTCCGAGCCCCCGGCAGATCTGTTCTAACCTGCTAAGGCGAGTGAAAAATCCCTTCAGGAAGAGAGGTGGGCATGGCAACGCAACAGCAACGCCCTTACGAGCAGGAACGCAGCGATGAGACGGCACCCTACGAGGTTGAACACAAGGAGCCGCCTCCGCAGACCTGGAAGCATCCGGATGATGGCAAAAGCCTGTCGGAACTGGATGAAGAACGTCCCTTGAAACCGTGACCCGCAGCCCCGCTCCAGAGCGGGGCTGTCGTTTGTGGCAAAGCCTTGGGCGGGCTCTGTTACCATCCCCGGTTTTGCCGCCCCGAAGCGCCGGGGCGAGTGGTCCGTTCAAGGGAGAAACACATGATTGTCACCACCACCGCCCATATCGAAGGCCGGGAAATTGCCAGCTACCTGGACATCGTCAGCGCTGAATCGGTCCACGGCATCAACGTGGTCCGTGACCTGTTCGCCGGCATGCGCGACTTTTTCGGCGGCCGCTCCCAGACCCTGGAGCGCGCCCTGAAGGAAGCGCGGATACAGGCCACCAATGAAATCAAGGAGCGCGCCCGGCAGTGCAACGCCGATGCGGTGGTCGGCGTGGATTTCGAGATCAGCATGCCGGCAGGGCGCGGTGGCATGGTAGTGGTCTTCGCCACCGGCACCGCCGTCAGGCTCAAGTAGCGTTCAACGCCTCCGGGCGTTCAGGGCGCGACCGGGGTGCACAGCTCCACTAAAGTGCCGTCCGGGCAGCGCACATAGGACACCGTCTGCCCCCAGGGCTTGCTTGTGGGGGGCGCCAGTTCCCGGGCACCGTGCTCCAGGGCCCGGGCATGGGCCGCCTGCACGTCTGCGGTGACCAGCCCCAGTTCCATGCCCAGGGGCCTGGGCGAGGAGTGAGCCGCCACATGGCCGGCCGGGAAATTCATTTCTGCCAGGTCATGGTCGGCGAAGGCCAGGGTAGTGCTGCCGGTTTCCAGCTCGCCATAGGTGCCGGATTCGTGGAGAAACCGCCGCTTGAAACCAAAGGCCTGCTCGAAAAAGCGTAAGGAACCTTCGACTTCGGGTACGTAGATGATGGTGTATCCGAACTGCATGGCGTGACGCTCCTGTCCATGGATTGTGAGGCGGCGAATCTAGCACGGGCCTGCGGCTGCGCAGGGCCCGTCGTTGTAAGCCGCTGTTTCATGGCTGCTGCTCCCTCAGGTGCCAGCCCAGGGCCGAGCATTGCAGCTCATGGGTCGGCGCCAGGGCCTGGAGAAAGGCCTGATCGTGGGAGGCCACCACCAGGGCCCCGGGAAAGTCCCGCAGGGCGCATTCGAAGGCCTGCACCGATTCCAGGTCCAGGTGGTTGGTGGGTTCGTCGAGCAACAGCAGTTGGGCTGGGTTGCCGCCCCACAGGGCCAGGGCCAGGGCGGCTTTCAGGCGCTCGCCGCCGCTCAGTTGCGCGCAGGGTTGCAGCACCCGCCGGGCATCCAGTTGCAGGCGTGCCAGGCGGGTACGCAAGGCGCTTTCCTCCAGGGGCGTGGCGGCGTTGCCCAGTTGTTCGAGCAGTGAGCGTGCGGGATCGAGTTGCGCCAGATGCTGATCCAGATAGGCACTGGCTACCGCCACTCGGCATTCGCCGCTCAGTGGCTGCAACTGGCCGGCCAGCAGTTTCAGCAAGGTGGACTTGCCGCAGCCATTGGGGCCGACCAGGGCGATGCGCGCAGGGCCGACGACGTTGCAGGTGAGGCGGCTGGCCGGGGCTTGCGGGTCCAGCCAGGGCAATTGCGCCTGCAGCAGACTGAATACCGGCTGGCCGGCCTGCAAGGTGGTGGCGGGCAGAGTGAGCAAGGTCGGTGACTGCGCGCCGACCCGGGCAAAGGCGTCGCGCACCTGCTCGTCGAGCTCGCTCTTGTGCCCCTGATGGGCGTGGCGTACCTGGCCCATGATGTCCCGCGCGGCGCCGAGCAGCTTGGCCCGTTCGAAGCCTGAGACGTTGGCGGTCTTGGCGTGCCGGCGCGAGGCCGCGGCGTGGCGCTGGATGGTGTCGTGTTCCCGTTGCAGGCGCTTGTGCTCGCGGCTGCGCTGGGTACGCGCATGGTCCAGCGCCGCCTGCGCCGCCTCGCTGTGGGCCTGGCGCTGCGCCTGGTACAGCGCATAGTTGCCGCCATGGACCTGGGCGCCCTGGGGGCCGAGTTCGACGATGCGTTGCACCTGCATGAGCAACTGGCGGTCATGGCTGACCAGGATCAGCCCTCCACGCCAGCCTTGCAGTTGTTCCGTCAGCCAGCGCCGGCCGTGGCGGTCCAGGTGATTGCTGGGCTCGTCGAGCAGCAGCAGGTCGGCGTTGCCCAGCAGGGCGCCGATCAGCACCACCCGGGCCAGTTGGCCGCCGCTGAGGACGTCCGCCGGGCCCTGCGGTTCCACGTGCTCCAGGCCGGCTTCATCCAGGGCCAGGCGCAGGCGCTGGGCCAGGTCCCAGCGATCATCCACCAGGTGCAGGTCTTCCAGGCTGGCGCTGCCGTCGGCCAGGCGCTCCAGGGCGCCCAGCGTCTCGGCGAGGCCGGCGACCTGGGCCACGCTCTGCCCCGGCTGTACCTGCGGGTCCTGGGGCACATAGGCCACGCTGGCAGTGTGGCTGATGCTCCCGGAGGAGGGTTGCAGCTCGCCGGCGATCAGGCGCAGCAGCAGGGACTTGCCCACGCCATTGCGCCCGACGATGGCCGTGGGCAGGCGATCGAAACTCAGGTTCAGGGCATCAAGCAGGGTTTCGCCATTGGCGAATTGATAGGTCAGCTGGTTCAGGGAAACCAGTACGGGCAGCCGGGTGACGTGAGTCATCAGCACCTCCGGAAAATGTGGCAACAGGCCAATGAGCGCTAGCAGTGCTCATCGCGGATACATTTTTGGAAGGCTTAGTTGTTCACGTCGGCAATCGTCCTTGGACGGGAAAGAAGGTGCGTAGCCTAACCTCAGAATTCTCTGACTGACAAGTACGCAAATTCGAAGGTGGCCGTCGTCAGGCCGGTTGGGCCTCCTTCGCCAGGCGCCGCAGAAAGTTCGCCAGGCCCGCTTCCTCGGCCTTCAGGCCCTGGCGGGCCCGGGCCTTGGGCAACTGCGCCAACTCACCGAGGACGAAGCGCTCCAGCAGCGCCGGATGGATGTAGCACTTGCGGCACACCGCCGGAGTGTTACCCAGTTCCCGGGCCACTTCCTTGACCGTTGCCACTATGTGTTTCTTCGCCTCGGCCTGGGGCTCCCAAGGCTGCTGGTGCAACCGCTCCAGGGCCAGGACGCTGCCGGCCCAGGTGCGGTAGTCCTTGGCGGTGAAGTCGGCTCCGGTCAGTTGCTGCAGGCAGGCGTTGATGTCCGACGAGCTGACGTGGTGCCGTTGACCGTCTTCGTCCAGGTACTGGAACAGCTGCTGCCCAGGCAACTCCAGGCAGCGCTTGACCACCCGTGCCAGGCGCGGGTCCTTGACGGTGATCTGGTGCTCGACCCCGCTCTTGCCACGGAACTGGAAGTGGATGGCGCTGCCGCTGACCTGTACATGGCGGTTGCGCAACGTGGTCAGGCCGTAGGAGCGATTGTCCCGGGCATACTGGCTGTTGCCGACGCGGATCAGGGTTTCATCCAGCAGCAGGATCAAGGTGGCCATGACCTTTTCCCGGCTGAAGCCTGGCACCGCCAATTGCGCCTGCAACTGCCGGCGCAGCTTGGGCAAGGCGTTGCCGAACGCCAGCAGGCGGGCGTACTTGTCACCGTCGCGCACTTCGCGCCAACGCGGGTGGTAGCGGTACTGCTTGCGGCCCCTTGCGTCGCGGCCGGTGGCCTGCAGATGGCCTTTGGGGTCGGGGCAGATCCACACCTCTGCGTAGGCCGGGGGAATCGCCAGGGCGTTGATCCGCTGTACCTCGGCGGCCTGGGTAAGGCGCTGGCCCTGGGCGTCGTAGTAGACGAACTTGCCCCGCAGCTTGCGCCGCCGGATGCCCGGCTGGCGGTCGTCGGTGTAGTGCAGGTCGGCGGGCAGGGCGGGGGTATCGCAAGCGTCGGGCATGGCGGCAGGTCCTGGGCAAAGTGCGGGCCGGTAGACCATGGACCGCGGCCTCGGCCAAGGGTGCCGATTTTCTCTGCGGTTTACGCCAGGACGGCCACTGCCTTGATCTGTGCCCAGAGTTGCTGCCCGGGGTGCAGGCTCAACTGGTCCCGGGAGAAGCGGGTGATGCGCGCCAGCAACGGGCTGCCCGCCACGTCCAGACGCACCAGCACATGGGCGGCGTTGTCCGCGGGGATTTCGTCGCGCACCGTTACCGGCAGGCGGTTGAGGATGCTGCTGTGCTCGCTGTCCTGCAGGCTCAGGCTGACGTCCCGGGCCTGGACCTTGAACCGCAAGGCCTTGCCCAGTGCCAGAGGCTCGTGGGCCACGCGGATAGTCAGCTGGCTGCCGGGCAGTTGCAGGGTCAGCAACTGGTAGTCCGGGTCGTAATGGCTGACCCGGCCTTCCACCACCACGCCCGCGTCGTCACCCAGGGCCAGGGGCAGGTCCAGGCGCGCCAGGGTCTCGCCCACGGGGCCGCTGGCCAGGGCCCGGCCATCGCTGAGCAGGACGATATGGTCGGCCAGGCGCGCCACTTCATCCTGGGAGTGGCTGACGTACAGCACCGGGATATCCAGCTCGTCGTGCAAGCGTTCCAGGTAGGGCAGGATCTCGCTTTTGCGTTTCGAATCCAGGGCCGCCAGGGGCTCGTCCATCAGCAGCAGCCGCGGGCTGGTGAGCAGCGCCCGGGCAATACCGATGCGCTGGCGCTCGCCGCCGGAAAGGTGCTGCGGGTGGCGCTGCAGCAGGTGGCCGATGCCCAGCAGTTCAGTGGCCTGGGCCATGTCCACCCGGCGCTGTGCCTTGGCAATGCGCCGCAGGCCGAATTCCAGGTTGGCTTGCACGGACAGGTGGGCGAACAGGCTGGCCTCCTGGAACACATAACCCAGGGAGCGCTTGTGGGGCGGGACGAACAGCTTGCGCTGGCTGTCCTGCCAGACTTCGTCGTTGATCTGGATGCGCCCGCGGCCGGCTTTTTCCAGGCCGGCGATGCAGCGCAGGCAGGTGGTCTTGCCCGAGCCCGAATGTCCATACAAGGCTGTTACCCCGCGCCCTGGCAGTTGCAGGTCGAGATCCAGGGCGAAGTCCTGGTAGCCCAGGTGCAGCTTGACGTGAATGCTCATCGGCTCAGCTCCAGCCGGCTTTGGTCTTGCGGCTGGAGTACAGCGCCAGCAGCACCAGGAACGAGAACACCAGCATGGCCCCGGCCAGCCAGTGGGCCTGGGCGTATTCCATGGCCTCGACGTGATCGTAGATCTGCACCGAGACCACTCGGGTCTTGTTGGGGATGTTGCCGCCGATCATCAGCACCACGCCGAACTCGCCGACGGTGTGGGCAAAGCCGAGGATCGAGGCGGTGATGAAGCCTGGCCGCGCCAGGGGCAGGATCACCGTGAAAAAGGTGTCCCAGGGGTTGGCGCGCAGGGTTGCGGCCACTTCCAGGGGACGGCTGCCAATGGCAGAAAAGGCATTTTGCAACGGCTGTACCACGAAGGGCATGGAGTAGATCACCGAGCCCAGCACCAGGCCGGCAAAACTGAACGTCAGGGTGCCCAGCCCCAGGGACTGGGTGAACTGGCCGAAGAAACCGTTGGGCCCCAGGGCCAGCAACAGGTAGAAACCTATCACCGTGGGTGGCAGCACCAGGGGCAGAGCCACCACGGCGCCGATCGGCCCCCGCAGCCAGGAGCGGGTGCGCGACAGCCACAGGGCTATCGGAGTGCCGACCACCAGCAGGATCAGCGTGGTCAGGGACGCCAGCTTGAGGGTCAGCCAGATGGCGGAAAAATCGGCACTCGACAGGCTCATTTACAGTTGGTAGCCGTAGGACTTGATCACCGCGGCGGCTTTTGGCCCCTTGAGGTAGTCCACCAGTGCCTTGGCGGCCGGGTTGTCCTTGCCCTTGTTGAGGATGACCGCGTCCTGCTTGATCGGGTCGTGCATCTGGGCCGGGACGATCCAGGCCGAACCGCTGGTGACCTTGCCGTCCTTGTAGATCTGCGACAGGGCGACGAAGCCCAGCTCGGCGTTGCCGGTGGAAACGAACTGATAGGCCTGGGTGATGTTCTGGCCTTCGACGATCTTGTCCTTGACCTTGTCGGTCAGGCCCAGCTTGGCCAGTACCTGGGTTGCGGCCAGGCCGTAAGGCGCGGCTTTCGGGTTGGCGATGGACAGATGCTGGTACTGGTTGTCCTTGAGCACCTGGCCCTTGGCGTCGACGTAGCCGTCCTTGGCCGACCACAGGGCCAGGGTGCCGATGGCGTAGGTGAAGCGCGAGCCCTTGACGATGTCGCCTTCGCTTTCGAGCTTTTGCGGGGTGCTGTCGTCGGCCGAGAGGAAGACTTCAAAAGGCGCGCCGTTCTTGATCTGGGTATAGAACTGCCCGGTAGCGCCGTAGGCGGCCACCAGTTTGTGCCCGGTGTCTTTCTCGAAGTCGGCGGCAATCGCCTGGATCGGTGCGGTGAAGTTGGCGGCCACCGCGACCTGAACTTCATCGGCCTGGGCCGAACCCAGGGCGAAGACAGCGAGCAGGGCGGCGAGGCAAGTCGGGGCAAAACCTGAGGCGCGAAGGTTCATCAAACAGCTCCATTGGGGGGACGGATGCGTTGGGCAGTGAGTTATTGGAAGGGGCCTGCACCAAGGCGAGGGGGAATCGCTATATAGCGGAATATATAGCGATTTGTCGATGAACGGAACTCTGTTGCCAGCGCTTGTTGCCCGGGCCGCGATGTGAATCAGCGTCTGCGCAGTTGTGCCAGGGTTTGTTCGGCCAGGCGCAGGGTCAGTTCGTAGGCGGGCAGTTCCACCCCCAGGCGCAGGGCCTGGCCGGACCAGAGGTTGGCGAAGCCTGCCTCGTCCTTGGCACGCAGCGGCATCAAGGCGCCGCCGGCCCGGGGGAAGGCCGGCGCCAACGGGCTGATGGGGCCGATTTCGCGCATGACGCGGTTGACGATGCCCCGGGCCGGGCGCCCGGTGAACAGGTTGGTCAACGCGGTTTCGCTTTCCTTGGCGTGGCGCAGGGCATGGTGGTGGGCGGCGCTGACCTTGGCTTCCGGGGTGAACAGGTAAGCGGTGCCCAGTTGCACCGCCGAGGCTCCCAGGGCCAGCGCCGCGACGATGCCCCGGGCATCGCCGATGCCGCCGGCGGCAATCACCGGCAGTTGCACCGCGTCGACAATCTGCGGCACCAGGGCCATGGTGCCGACCTGGCTGTTGAGATCGTCGCCGAGGAAGATTGCCCGGTGGCCGCCGGCTTCGTAGCCCATGGCGATGATTGCGTCGCAGCCGCGCTCCTCCAGCCAGAGCGCTTCATCGACGGTGCTGGCCGAGGACAGCACCTTGGCTCCGGTGGCCTTGACCCGGGCCAGCAACGAACGCTCTGGAAGGCCGAAGTGGAAACTCACGACTTCAGGGCGCAACTCTTCCACCAGTTGGCAGGTGCTCTCATCGAAGGGCGCGCGGTTGCTGACCGGGGTCGGAGCATCGAAGTCGGCGCCCAGCTCGCGATAGTAGGGCTCCAGGGCGTTCTTCCAGCGTTGCTCGTGTTCGGCATCGACGGGCTGCACCTGGTGGCAGAAGAAGTTCAGGTTCAACGGGTTCTGCGTGGCTGAGCGAATCACCTGCACTTCCTGGCGGATCTGCCCGGCGTCGAGCATGGCGCAGGGCAGGGAGCCCAGAGCACCGGCCCGGGAGGCGCCGATCACCATGGCGGAGCCGGAGGGACCGGCCATGGGCGCTTGGATGATGGGCAGGGCGATACCCAGCAGGTCTAAGAGGCGGCGATCAGTCCATTGGCTCATTTGCGGGAATTCTCCGTCGGCAGGTTTAGACGATGCAGCCCGTGGTTTTTATCAGGAGATGGCGCCCCGAGGCCAGCTGACTTTTCCACGGGGCTCGATTCCATGCCTTTGCAACCGATACGGCGGCCGCTGCCGACGGCTGTCGGCGGCGTCGATCCGGCGCTAGACTGCGGCGGATATTTTTCCTCATCGCACCCCTCAAGGAAGGCTGACCATGGATGTAAAACTGCGTGAAGTACTGCCGTTCAGCGTTGCAGGCCTGCAAGTAAGGACCCTCAACGCCGCCGAGCAACAGGCCGACAGCGCACGGATCGGGCCGATGTGGCAGCGCTTCTATGTCGAGGGGCTGTTCGACAAGATCAGCCCTCGCCAGGCTGATTCGTTCGTCTATGGCGTCTATTCCAACTACGAGTCCGATGCCAGCGGGCACTTCGACGTGACCGCCGGCGTGGCGCTGGAAGGTGCCTGCGCCGACTACCCGAGCGTGGCTGTCCAGGGCGGGGACTACCTGGTGTTCAGTGCCAAGGGCGCTATGCCCGATTGCGTGATCCAGACCTGGGGGCTGATCTGGGCCTACTTCCAGGACAACCCCCAGGTCCGGCGCGCCTTCGCCACGGATTTCGAGGTCTACACCAGTGCCGATTCGGTAGCGATCTACATCGGCATCGAGGCCTCGCAGGCCGCTTCGCGCTCCAGCAACTGACGCTTGCGTTCCACACCCCAGCGGTAGCCTGAAAGGCTGCCGTCGCTGCGTACCACCCGGTGGCAGGGAATGGCCACCGCCAGGCTGTTGGCCGCGCAGGCCTGGGCCACGGCGCGCATGGACTTGGGCGCGCCAATGCGCTGGGCAATTTCGGCGTAGCTGGCGGTGCTGCCCAGAGGAATGCTCCTCAGGGCCTGCCATACCCGCTCCTGGAACACCGTGCCCTGCAGATCCAGGGGCAGGTCCAGGCCAATGGCCGGGGCCTCGATAAACCCCACTACCTGGGCGACCAGGCGCTCGAAATCGCGGTCGGCACCGATCAGGTTGGCCCGGGGGAACTTGTCCTGCAGTTGCTCCAGCAGCGGGCCGGGTTCATCCCCCAGGAGAATCGCACACACACCGCGCGCGCTTTGCGCCACCAGTATTGCCCCCAGGGAACACTGGCCGAGGGCGAAGCGGATATCGGTGTTGGGGCCGCCGGCGCGGTAGTCGCTGGGCGTCATGCCCAGCAACTGGTCGGCCGCTTCGTAGAAACGACTGTTGGAGTTGAAGCCGGCGTCATACAGGGCTTCGGTGACCGACTGGCCGCGTTCCAGGTGGGAGCGTACCTTGCGTGAGCGTTGCGCGTTGGCATAGGCCCGGGGGGTCAGCCCGGTGGCGGCCTTGAACACTCGGTGAAAGTGATAGCTGCTCATGCCGGCCTGCTGCGCCAGCTGGCCCAGGCTGGGCGGTGTATCGGCGCCCTCGATCTGCCGGCAGGCCAGCGCCACCAGCGTGGCATGGTGCGCCGCGACCTGGGTCTGGTCACTGGCCAGGCGCTTGCTCGGGCGGTAGCCGGCGGCTTCGGCTTGCTCGGCGCTGTCGAAGAATTCGACATTCTCGGCCTTGGGCAAGCGCGACAGGCTGCTGGGGCGGCAATAGACGCCGGTGGTGCGCACGGCGTAGACAAAGCTGGCGTCGGCGCTGGCATCGCGCTTGAGCACGGCTTGCCAGCGGGGGTCCTGTTCGATGCGGTGCTTGCGCGACAAGGCGGTCATGGTCGGTACTCGGTAAGCGGTGGCGGCCAGATTAACCAAGCTGGGGTCGTTCGGCACTCCGGGTCTTGCGCTTGAATTCTCAACGTCAGCCGGCCCGGCGCAAGGTCAGGTTGATCCGTTGCTGGCCCAACAGCGGGTGGTGGCCGTCCTTGAGGGCCAGCACTCCGTGATAGCGCAGGCGGTCGACGCCGCCCCAGACCACCACATCGCCATGCAGCAGCGCGACCCGCTGGCTCTTGTCGCTGCGCTGCCGGCCGCCGAAGAGAAAGATCGCCGGCAGGCCCAGGGACAGGGACACGATAGGGGCTGAGTAGTCGCGCTCGTTCTTGTCCTGATGCAGTGACATCTTTGCCCCCGGCCGGTAGCAGTTGATCAGGCAGGAGTCCGGGGCGAACCCGGGAAAGCCGGCAGCCTCGGCCGCGGCTTCGGCCAGCTCCTGGAATACCTTGGGCAGTGCTGGCCAGGGGCGCTGGCTTTGCGGGTCGATGGGGCTATAGCGGTAGCCGCTGCGGTCGGTGGTCCAGCCCAGTTGCCCGCAACTGCTGAGGCCCACCGACATGGTGAAGCCGCCGGGCGTCTGCATCTGGCGAAAGGGCGCAGCGGCGAGCACGACATCGAGTTGCGGCAGCAGCGCTTCGACCCAGGGCAGGGCGAAGCCGCGCAATACCCGGGATTGTGGGCCCAGGACCTCGACGCGGGCAGGCTGCTGCAGGTCGCTGTCACTGAACAGCCCGGGGGTGGCTGGGCCGCCATCATTACAGTGCATCGTGAAAAATCACTCCAAGGGTATGGCGCTGGCCACTGTGAATGCGGCTGACACCGTGGCGCAAGGTCACCCGATAGTGCCCGCGCGCCCCGGCTACCGGGCGATGATGCACGGCGAAAACCAGCCCATCACCCTGCTTCAGACCAATGACCTGCGGCCGCGATTGCATGCGTGGGCGCTGTTCGGTGAGCACCAGTTCACCGCCGCTGAAGTCGCTTCCCGGCTGCGACAGCAGGAAGGCCACTTGCAAGGGGAATACGTGCTCGCCGTACAGATCCTGGTGCAGGCAGTTGTAGTCCCCGGGGCCGTATTGCAAGAGCAAGGGCGTCGGGCGCATCTGCCCGGCGTCGTGGCAGCGCTGGATGAAGGCGGCGTGTTGCGTCGGGTATTGGACGTCGATATTCATCAGGCGGTTCCAGCGGTTGGCCTGGTCCACCAGGCGCGGGTAGAGCAACTGGCGCAATTGCGCTACGGGCTCCGGCAGCGGATAGCCAAAATACTGGTACTGGCCACGGCCAAAACCATGGCGGGCCATGATCACTTTCGAGCGAAACAACTCGGGGCTCTGGTAAAGCAGGCTCAGGGCCTGGCATTGCGCTGGAGTCAACAGGCCTTCGAGGCGGGCGCAGCCATCCTGGTCGAGGGCCTGCTCGATGCGGGCCCAATCCAGTTGTTGCAAGCCATCGTGTAGCGAGGGGGCAGGCATGGCGGGAGTGTCCTGGGCGGTAGGGAACCCGGCCAGTCTGCGGCACGGTTGGCCGCCGAACACTCCGTTGCTTGCGCTTGAATCGGTGGTGCGCAGCGGCGCTCTACAAGGCCTTGCTGACGCTGACGTCGCTGATGACATCGTCGGACTGGCCATGCAGCGCCTCGAGGGCGGCCCGGGCTTCTTCCTCGGAGCCGGTCTGCAACTGGGCGAATTCGAAGCGGCGCTCACCGTTGAGCTTGTATTTGATGACGTACTTGGTGGTCTGGGGCACGGGGCTACCTGTTGTCGCGAGGGGAGGGCTTAGCGCAGTTTCGAGCTGGAGCGGCGAATGATGCGGATCGAATGCGTCAGGTTCGGCTTGCGGGTCACGCTGATGGGCCGGCGGTTGACGGTGTCGATGGTGATGTTCCAGAAGCCGGTGCTGGGGGCGGTGATCTTTGCCGGGAACTTGTCGAAGGCGCCGCCGTGATAGGTATGACGGCCGCCGTTCTTGAAGCTGCGGAAGTTGGCGTCGCTCATCAGGCGAATGTTGCAGACCTGGGAGCATTCGATGACGACGATATCGTCTTCGTTCAGGTGCTCGCGCTGGTGGATGAATTTCATGGGCGCCTCCAGAAGGGCTATAGCTACAAAAGCAAAAAACGTTTGCGTGGGCGGTGGCGCAGTTTATCAGGCCCAAAGGAGTATTATTCGGCCCCGGCGTCGAGCTTTGACAATTTAAAACAGTTATTTGGATTTTTATCGGCGATAAAGCCGTGCCTCCGGAGAAAAACGGCGCCTTTGCTGTCGGAGGGACTTTATTGGAGATTTTCATATGAAGCGCTGGGTGTGGGTTCTGGTCTTGGCCATCGGCGGTTGCGCAAGCGTCTCGGACATCAACCAGACACCGCCAACCCTGAGCGTGATTTCCGGGAAGAAGCCTCAGGAATACGCCAAGTGCCTGGCCGACAAGCTCTCCGGCAGCCGCGGCGCGCTGCAGGTCGAGCCGCACAAGGACGGCTTTCGGGTACTAGTGCCCCAGAGCCTGTCGCCGGCCCCGGCTGCAGTGTTCTACATTGAGGCGCGTTCCGGTGGCAGCAGCATCAAGCTGCACGAGCAGATGAGCAACAACCCCTTGCGCCCTCAGGATGTGCGCAAGGCCGGTGAAGACTGTATCTCCGGCTAAGCCGTTGCTCCCTGCGGGTGACCGGCCCCGGTTACCCGCTTGCATCCCTTCTCCAGACTTTGCCCCAGGCCCCGGGTAGCGCCGCCAAGCGCCGCCCGGGGCTGCTTTTGCGTGGGCAGAAGCCTTGTTGCACTGCGGCGATTAGCCGCTTTTTTTCGCCTGGTAAAACCTTGTTTTGCTGTTCGGTATTCGATAGGCGCGGGGCAATTTCGCGTTGTCCCGGTGGATCAATTGACCTACTATTTGTGTGCTTATGCCATGCAGGTCTAAGCATATAACTAGAATAATGGAGTCCATATGATCCCACTGGATCGAATGCTATTGAGTGGCCTGATGCTGCTGTTGGTTCAAACTGCCCATGCCGTGGAGGGGCAGAAAGTCTTTACCCAGGGAGGCGCCCAGCCGGGGGCGACGGCTTGCCTGGCCTGCCATGGCGCCGATGGCATGGGCCTGGCTCCGGCCGGGTTTCCACGCCTTGCCGGGTTGCCAGCGGGATATCTGGGCAAGCAGTTGCACGACTTTCGCAGCGGCGCCCGCACCAGCCCTGTGATGCAACCGCTGGCCAAGGCCTTGAGTGAAGAGGAAATCACCGCGGTCACCACGACCCTGGCCGCCATGCCTGCGCCCAAGCTGGCTCCTGTCAGCCGTAGCCAGGTGGCCACCGGTGTCGGTGAGCGCCTGGCCCTGCGTGGTGCCTGGGAACGGCAAGTGCCCGAGTGCGTCAGTTGCCACGGACCGGGTGGCGTGGGCGTCGGTACCGCCTTCCCACCCCTGGCCGGGCAGCCTGCCAGCTATCTGGTGGCACAGCTCAACGCCTGGCGTGAAGGTACCCGCCACAACGACCCCAATGACTTGATGGGGCACATCGCCAAATCCCTGAGCGCCGAAGAAGTGGCTGCCGTGGCGGACTACTTTGCAACCTTGAACTCCCAGGAGGCGCGCCCATGAAACTATTGATTCCAGGGGCGCTGCTGAGCCTGCTCGCGATCCAGGTCCAGGCCGCCACCATCGCCATGGAGGACCAGTCGCAGATCCCGGCGCCGAGCGCTTCCGCCCATGTCGAGTACTTCAAGCCGCCGGCTGAAAGCGAGCTGCCGGACAACGCCTACGGCAAGCTGGTACGCGAAGGCTACGCCCTGTTCGTCGATACCAAGCGCCTGGCGCCGCAGTTCGTTGGCAACGGCCTCAATTGCAGCAATTGCCACCTTGATCAGGGGCGCCTGGCCAACTCGGCGCCACTGTGGGGCGCGTACCCGATGTACCCGGCCTATCGCAAGAAGAACGACAAGGTGAATACCTTTGCCGAGCGCCTGCAAGGCTGTTTTCAGTTCAGCATGAACGGTGGCAAGCCGCCGGCGGCGGACAGTCCGCAGATTACCGCGCTGTCGGTGTATGCCTACTGGCTGGCGAGCAAGGCGCCGCTGGGCGTCGAGCTGCCCGGGCGCGGGTATCCCGATGTGGCGCAGCCCGCCAAAGGCTACGACCTCAAGCAGGGTGCGGCGGTGTATCAGGCGCAGTGTGCGGTTTGCCACGGTGACAACGGCCAGGGCCAGAGGGCCGGTGCGGATTACGTGATGCCGCCACTCTGGGGCAAGGATTCCTACAACTGGGGTGCAGGGATGCACCGGATCAATACTGCGGCGTCCTTCATCAAGCACAACATGCCTCTGGGCAAGGGCGGCAGCCTGAGCGATCAGCAGGCCTGGGACGTGGCGGCGTTCGTCAACAGCCACGAGCGGCCGCAGGACCCGCGCCTGGTGGAGGGTTCCATCGAGAAGACCCGGGTCAAGTTCCACGCCAATGATGGGGTGAATTTGTACGGTCAGACGGTAGAAGGCGTGCTGATAGGCCAGGGCATCCGATAAACTAGCGCCCATTGTTGCCGGTGCCGCCCGGGCTCACGCCTGGGCGGCATCGATTTTTTGGGAGAAAGCATGAAGCGGGAAGATGTCAGGGCAAAGCATGCAGAGGGCTTGATCTCTGCCACCCACGTGATCCAGAACCCCGCCAATTCAGGGGAATGGATTGTGTTTTTCAAGAAGAGCGCCGGGCGCAGCTATTTTCTGGTGGACGACAGCGACGAGGTGGAATCTTTCTGCCGTCTCGACGACCTGATCGAAACCATTCGAGGCCTGGGCATCAAGTTCGCCGAAATTCATATGTAGAGGGCGTGCGCCTTCTACTTGCAGACCACCACCACGCTGCGGCTCTTATAGTTGCCAACATCGACGCCGAGGGTCTTGTCGCTTTCCTTGGTGGCGGGCGTGCCGACAGTGCTGACGATCCGATAGCCGGTGCCGGCGCAGGACGCCTCGGCTTTCTCGTAACAGCTGGCCCAGGAGCTGGCCTCGCCAGAGCAATCGATGCTCAGGCCTTGTTCGCCATTGGCCAGGTAGGTATTGGAGGCGGTGGCACATCCACTCAGGGCCAGTACTGCGGTGACAGTGAAAAGTCTGTTCATGGGGGATTTCGTCATCTGAGGGGGAGGGGGTGAAGTGGCCGTGCATGCCAGTGGCGATGCTATAGCTAATGGCCATTTCGGTACAGCACGTCACCTTAGTCCTCCGCGGGTCTGCAAAAGTGCCGCAGCCCCTCTGGGTGAGGGGGTTGTGGTGCCTGCGTGTGAACATAGCCAGGGCGAAAACGGTGCCATCATGGAGTCCGGATGGCCCGCCTTGGCCGTTGAGTCGAGGGTGTGCCTGGTCGATGCCTGGGGCATTCCGGCAACCCTGTGCAGGTGCCGGTTTACAAGCGCTGCGCGGTGATGGAGGTTTACCTGGCAGGCTATCTGGAGGATGCTGCGGAACTATCCGGCACTTTATTTCTCTATGATGGCAGCGGTTAGCCAGCGCGGGGCATTGTAAGGCGCTCGCGCCCTCATTAGACTGCGCCGAAACTCGTACACACAGCCTTTTTAAGGACTCATATGATCAAGAAATGCTTGTTCCCAGCAGCCGGTTACGGTACTCGCTTCCTGCCAGCGACTAAAGCCATGCCTAAAGAAATGCTGCCGGTGGTGAACAAGCCACTGATCCAGTACGGCGTTGAAGAAGCGCTGGATGCCGGATTGAATGAAATCTCCATCGTGACCGGCCGCGGCAAGCGCGCCCTCGAAGACCACTTCGACATCAGTTACGAGCTGGAAAACCAGATCAAGGGCACCGACAAGGAGAAATACCTGGTCGGTATCCGCAAGCTGCTGGACGAGTGCTCGTTCTCCTACACTCGCCAGACCGAAATGAAAGGCCTGGGCCACGCCATTCTGACTGGCCGCCCGCTGATCGGTGACGAACCCTTCGCCGTGGTGCTGGCGGACGACCTGTGCGTCAACCTCGAAGGCGACGGCGTACTGACCCAGATGGTCAAGCTGTACAAGCAGTTCCGCTGCTCGATCGTGGCCATCCAGGAAGTCGATCCGCAGGAAACCAACAAGTACGGCGTGATTGCTGGCGAGATGATCCGTGACGACATCTACCGCGTTCACAGCATGGTCGAGAAGCCAAAGCCGGAAGACGCACCGTCGAACCTGGCGATCATCGGTCGTTACATCCTGACTCCGGACATCTTTGACCTGATCGAGCAGACCGAGCCGGGCAAGGGTGGCGAGATCCAGATCACCGACGCCCTGATGAAGCAGGCGCAGAACGGCTGCGTGATGGCCTACAAGTTCAAGGGCAAGCGTTTCGACTGCGGTGGTGCCGAAGGCTACATCGACGCAACCAACTTCTGCTTCGAGAACTTCTACAAGACCGGCAAGGCTTACTGATAGCCGCTGCACTGGTTTTTCGGAAAAGCCACCTTCGGGTGGCTTTTTCATTTGTCGCCCTTATGTAGACCTCTGCGCTGACCCGATCGCCATCTGCGGTTATGCTTGTCAGCCTGCCTGGGAGAGTGAAATGGCCTACGATTTTGATCTTTATGTAATTGGTGCCGGTTCCGGCGGTGTGCGCTGCGCGCGATTCGCGGCGGGTTTTGGCGCGAAGGTCGCGGTCGCTGAAAGCCGCTATCTGGGCGGTACCTGTGTCAACGTCGGCTGCGTGCCGAAAAAGCTGCTGGTGTACGGCGCGCACTTCGCCGAAGACTTCGAGCAGGCCTCGGGTTTCGGCTGGTCCCTGGGTGAGGCGAATTTCGATTGGGCGACCCTGATCGCCAACAAGGATCGCGAAATCAATCGCCTCAACGGCATCTACCGCAATCTGCTGGTCAACAGCGGCGTGACCCTGCATGAAGGCCACGCCAAGCTGATCGATCCGCACCAGGTAGAGGTCAACGGCCAACGCTACAGTGCCAAGCACATCCTCATTGCCACCGGCGGCTGGCCACAGATCCCGGATATCCCGGGGCGTGAGCATGCCATCAGTTCCAACGAGGCCTTCTTCCTCAAGGAGCTGCCCAAGCGCGTGCTGGTGGTGGGCGGTGGCTACATCGCGGTGGAGTTTGCCGGGATCTTCCATGGCCTGGGCGCCGATACCCAGCTGTTGTATCGCGGTGAGCTGTTCCTGCGCGGTTTCGACGGCGCAGTGCGCAAGCACTTGCAGGAGGAACTGACCAAGCGTGGTTTGGGCCTGCAGTTCAATGCCGACATCGAGCGCATCGACAAGCAGGCCGACGGCAGTCTTGAGGTCACCCTCAAGGATGGTCGCAAGCTGGCCGCCGATTGTGTGTTCTATGCCACCGGGCGCCGGCCGATGCTGGACAACCTGGGGCTGGAGAATACCGGCGTGAAGCTCGACAAGCGCGGTTTCATCGAAGTGGACGAGCAGTATCAGAGCAGTGAGCCGTCGATCCTGGCGATTGGCGATGTCATCGGCCGCGTGCAGCTGACGCCGGTGGCCCTGGCTGAGGGCATGGCCGTGGCTCGGCGCCTGTTCAAGCCCGAGCAGTACCGTCCCGTGGATTACCAGATGATTCCTACGGCGGTGTTCAGCCTGCCGAACATCGGTACCGTCGGCCTCACCGAAGAGCAGGCGCGAGAAGCGGGGCACAAGGTGCAGATCTTCGAGAGCCGCTTCCGGCCGATGAAGCTGACCCTGACCGACTGCCAGGAACGCACCCTGATGAAGCTGGTGGTGGACGCCGACAGCGACAAGGTCCTGGGGTGCCACATGGTCGGCCCGGATGCCGGTGAAATCGTTCAGGGCCTGGCAATTGCCCTGAAGGCGGGGGCGACCAAGCGCGACTTCGACGAAACCATCGGCGTGCACCCGACGGCCGCCGAAGAGTTCGTCACCATGCGTACGCCTGTCGCGGGCTGATCAAGCCTTCGCAGGTGCGTCTGGCTGGGCCTTGGTGGCAGCAGCCAGGCGCAACGCCTCCAGGCCGGCCTCGGCCTTGGTGGCGCGCAATTCCATCTCCTTGCTCGATCGAGCCTGTTTCCTGGTTTGTTCCTTGAGTGCCTGAACTTCTTCCTGGGCAACGCGCAGGCGTTCCTGGAGCAGGGTGCTTTCGCTGTCCTGGCGGGCGACCTGTTCGCTCAGGCGGGCTTGCAGCGCCGAATTCTTGCTGGCGGCATCCTGGGCTTGCTTGAGCTCTTTGTGGATGGCGCGCTGTTCGCTGAGCAGGCGCTCGTTATCGCGATGCAGTTGGGTGATCTCGTCCTGGCGTACCAGCGCGCTCTGTTGGGCCTGGCGCAGCTCCATCTGGATCTGTTGCCACTGCCCTTCGTGGCGGCGCTGCTCCTGTTCGCGCTGTTCCTTGCTGGCCGCGCGGTAGTGCTCCAGGGCGTCCCGGGCATGCAGGTGCTTTTCCTCCAGGGAGTGGATCTGCTGCTCCTTGTCCTCCAGTCGCAGCTCAAGGCCCTTGAGTGCCTGGTTGAGTTCGGCGTTGCGGGTCTGTTCGCTCTGCAGCATGGAGCGAGTGTCTTGCAGGGCGGCGCTTTCCCCGGCCAGGGCGCTGGCCTGAATCTGCAACTGCTGTTGCAACTGCTCCTGAAGCTGGTGGGCTTCGTTCAACTGGTGTTCCAGCACCTGCTTCTGTGCTTCGAAGTGGGCGAGGGCTTGCTCCAGGGGTTCCTGGGCCTGCTCCTGCAGACGTTGCGCCAGGCGCCCCACTAGTTCGCCCAGTTCTTGGCCCAGGGGTGCAGGGCCGCTGTCACGCCGGCTGGCGCCGTCATCCAGCTCCTTGAGATAGCGGTGGATGGTGGTTTTCGAGCCGGTATTGCCCATTTCGATGCGTACTGCGTCGATGCTGGGGTGTTCGCCGCGGGCAAGAATCGCCTGACGCGCTTTCTTCACCACCGCCTTGTTTATGCCTCCGCGAGCCATGCATCCTCCGACGATTTAATACTGTGTTACGTGGTATGTAATTACATGGAATTGTACAGCAGATGTGAAATTATCAAAAGCCTGAAACTGACATGGGATATTATGGTATTACCCCGTGTGATAGGCGCTGAGGGCGGTTTTCGCCAGCCATCGCCGTACATTTGCCTGAGTTGAGCTGCCATGAGCGAGCTGGATCGTTATCTGCAAGCCGCCACCCGCGACAACACCCGTCGCAGCTATCGGGCGGCCATCGAGCATTTCGAAGTGCAGTGGGGCGGTTTCCTTCCGGCTACGGCCGAAAGCGTGGCCCGCTACCTGGCCGCCTATGCCGGTGAGCTGTCGATCAATACCCTGCGGTTGCGCCTGTCGGCCCTGGCCCAGTGGCACAGCAGCCAGGGCTTTGCCGACCCGACCAAGGCGCCGGTGGTGCGCCAGGTGTTCAAGGGCATCCGTGCGCTGCACCCGGTACAGGAAAAACAGGCGCAACCCTTGGAGCTGCAGCACCTGGAACAGGTCGTCGCCTGGCTAGATGAGGAGGTGGCGAGTGCCGCAGCTGAACAGCGCCAGGGGGATCTGTTACGTGCCCGGCGTGATCGGGCGCTGATCTTGCTGGGCTTCTGGCGCGGCTTTCGCAGTGATGAGCTGTGCCGCTTGCAGATCGAGCATGTGCAAGCGGTGGCCGGGTCGGGCATCAGCCTCTACCTGCCCCGCAGCAAGAGTGACCGTGACAACCTTGGGCGGACCTTTCACACCCCGGCCTTGCTGCGCCTGTGCCCGGTGCAGGCCTATATCGAGTGGATCAACAGCGCGGCGCTGGTCCGCGGGCCGGTGTTTCGCGGCATCAACCGCTGGGGGCGCCTGAGCGAGCAGGGGTTGCATGCCAATAGCGTGATCGCGTTGCTGCGCCAAGCCCTGGAGCGTGCCGGTATCGCTGGCGAACACTACACCAGCCATTCCCTGCGCCGGGGCTTCGCCACCTGGGCGCACCGCAGCGGTTGGGATCTGAAATCACTGATGAGCTATGTCGGCTGGAAGGACATGCAGTCCGCCATGCGCTACGTCGAGGCCAACCCATTCATGGGCATGGCGCGCATCGGCGAGAAGCCGGTACAGCAGTAGATTAAGGTTTCTTCTATTAATACTGTTGGCTGATAGTCAAAACCAATCGGCAGCATCAGGTTTGCCAATGAGCCAAGGGGCGATTCATTGGTTAGGATTCTCCCCATCAAGTTTTCACCCAATGTTCTCAACCACTGATGGAGAGTCAACGATGCCTATCATCAACAGCCAAGTTAAACCCTTCAAAGCTACCGCATTCAAAAACGGCGCATTCGTCGAAGTGTCGGACGCCGATCTGAAAGGCAAATGGTCTGTCGTGTTCTTCTACCCGGCTGACTTCACCTTCGTGTGCCCAACCGAGCTGGAAGACCTGGCCGACAACTACGCCGAATTCCAGAAGCTGGGCGTCGAGATCTACAGCGTTTCCACCGACACCCACTTCGCCCACGCTGCCTGGCACAACACTTCGCCAGCCATCGGCAAGATCCAGTACACCATGATCGGCGACCCGACCCTGGCCATCTCCCGCAACTTCGATGTGCTGATCGAAGAAGCCGGTCTGGCTGACCGTGGCACCTTCGTGATCAACCCTGAAGGCCAGATCAAGATCGTTGAAATCAACGACGGTGGTGTAGGCCGTGACGCTTCCGAGCTGCTGCGCAAGATCAAGGCCGCTCAGTACGTCGCTGCTCACCCAGGCGAAGTCTGCCCAGCCAAGTGGAAAGAAGGCGAGGCCACCCTGGCTCCGTCCCTGGACCTGGTCGGCAAGATCTAAGTCCATGCATTACCCAAGGGCGGTGATCCGCACCTAAGCCAGCTGCACCGCCCTCAAACAACGCCCGGGCGAGATTCGCTCGGGCGTTGTTTTTTCTACCGAATCAAAACAGGAGATCGCCCGTATGTTGGACGCCAATCTTAAAGCTCAGTTGAAGTCTTACCTGGAACGGGTCACCCAGCCGATCGAGATCGTAGCCTCCCTCGACGACGGTGCGAAATCCCAGGAAATGCTCGCGTTACTCAAAGACATTATCAGTCTTTCCAACCAGATTACCTTGCTCGATAACGGCAGCGACGCGCGCAAGCCTTCGTTCTCGTTGAATCGCCCGGGAAGTGATATCAGCCTGCGTTTCGCCGGTATTCCCATGGGCCACGAATTCACTTCCCTGGTGTTGGCCTTGCTGCAAGTGGGTGGCCATCCATCCAAGGCCAGTACCGAGGTGATCGAGCAGATCCGCTCGCTCAAGGGCGAGTTCAATTTCGAAACCTACTTCTCGCTGTCCTGCCAGAACTGCCCGGACGTGGTCCAGGCGCTGAACCTGATGGCGGTGCTCAACCCCAACATCCGTCACGTGGCCATCGATGGCGCACTGTTCCAGGCCGAAGTCGATGAACGCAAGGTCATGGCGGTGCCCAGTGTCTACCTCAATGGTGTGAACTTCGGCCAGGGGCGCATGGGGCTGGAGGAAATCCTCGCCAAGCTCGACACCGGTGCGGTGGAGAAGCAGGCGCAGAAACTCAACGCCAAGGAAGCCTTCGACGTGCTGGTGGTCGGCGGTGGTCCAGCGGGTGCTTCGGCAGCCATCTATGCCGCTCGCAAAGGCATCCGTACCGGTGTGGCTGCCGAGCGTTTCGGTGGCCAGGTGCTGGACACCATGGCGATCGAGAACTTCATCTCGGTGCAGGCAACTGAAGGGCCGAAGCTGGCCGCCGCCCTGGAAGAGCACGTCAAGCAGTACGACGTGGACATCATGAATCTGCAGCGGGCCAGTGCCCTGGTGCCGGCCAAGGAAGTCGGCGGCTTGCACGAGATCCAGTTCGAAAGCGGCGCCAGTCTCAAGGCCAAGTCGGTGATCCTGGCTACCGGTGCCCGCTGGCGCGAGATGGGCGTGCCGGGTGAGCAGGAATACAAGGCCAAGGGCGTGTGCTTCTGCCCGCACTGCGACGGCCCGCTGTTCAAGGGCAAGCGTGTGGCGGTGATTGGCGGCGGCAACTCCGGTGTCGAAGCGGCCATCGACCTGGCGGGTATCGTCAGCCACGTGACCCTGCTGGAGTTCGACAGCAAGCTGCGGGCGGATGCGGTGTTGCAGCGCAAGCTCTTCAGCCTGCCCAACGTCAAAGTCATCACCAGCGCCTTGACCAGCGAAGTGAAGGGTGACGGCCAGAAGGTCACCGGCCTGGCCTACAAGGACCGTGATTCGGGCGAGTTCCACACGGTGGACCTGGAAGGCATCTTTGTGCAGATCGGCCTGTTGCCCAACACAGATTGGCTCAAGGGCACCGTCGAGCTGTCGCCTCGTGGCGAGATCATCGTCGATGCCCGCGGCGAGACTTCGCTGCCTGGGGTATTTGCTGCAGGTGACGTCACCACGGTGCCCTACAAGCAGATCGTGATAGCCGTGGGCGAGGGCGCCAAGGCTTCCCTCAGTGCATTCGATCACTTGATCCGTACCTCAGCACCGGCTTGATCGGTCGCTTAGAAAAACAAAACCCCATGAGCCTGGCTCATGGGGTTTTTTATTGCTGTGCCGGCAGGCACCGGCTTGTCGCTGAAGTGGCCGCTGGGTCTTGCGCCGCCCTTGAGAAGGGGAGTGCTGACAATCCAGCTTCTACACAGGCCGGCTTCGCACCTGCATAGGTTTACAGCGGTGCTGGCTGGATGATCTCGACCCAGTAGCCGTCCGGGTCCTTGATGAAGGCCAGGCTTTTCATCCGGCCATCGTTCAGGCGCTTCTGGAAATCGCAGCCCAGGGCTTCGAAGCGCTCGCAGGCGGCGACGATGTCCGGCACCGAGATACAGATGTGGCCGAAGCCGCGCGGGTCGCTGTTGCCGTTGTGGTAGGCGAAGGCTGGATCGTTCTCGGTGCCGTGGTTGTGGGTCAGTTCGAGAATGCCGGGAATCGACTTCATCCACTCGGTTCGCGCGCCAGCGTCTGCCGGGATCTGTGCCTTGTCCACCAGGGCCAGGAAGTACAGGCTGAACTCGGCTTCAGGGAAGTCGCGTTTTTCCACCAGGGAAAAGCCCAGGACCCGGGTGTAGAAGTCCAGGGAGCGAGTGATGTCCTTGACGCGCAACATGGTGTGGTTGAACACGAAACGGGCAGTGGCCGCATCCGGTTGGGCGGTCACGCCGGGAAAGGTATTGAGTTCGTTGAGGCTCATGGGCCCTCCAGAAGAAAGTGCGGCCAAGACTGCTTGCCGGGGCAAGCAGCCTTGGCTGGCAATGGTTCGGACATCCTTGGGATCGGGCAATGATACGCAAGTGGGTCGGCTGGCGCCAAACCCAAAGCTCCTGATCTATTGCCCATTCCTGGCGCCGGGCTCAGACTTCCAGGCCCCTTTACCTCAGTGTGCAAACGCATGATCGAGTCTTTTAAGTTCCGCGCCGCAGCTCTGTTGCTACTGGCGCTGGCCGGTGTTGCAGAGGCCGAGCCGCAAGTGACCTGGCCCCAGGGCTGGACGGTGGAACCGCTGCCGGCCCAAGAAGGCGAAGAGGCCGCCAAGGTGTCCCGGCAGAGAGCGGTCAAGAGCGATACCGCTGGCAATCCACTCATGGTCATGGAGTTGACCATGACTCAGGTGGACAGTGGGCATGTAGTCAATCTGCAGGGGGTATTGCTGGAGATGCGCAAGTCGGTGCAAAAGGACTTTGCCCAGGGCGGTTATCAGAGTGTCTGTAACAAGATTCATGCCGCGCAGTTGAGTCGTCTCGAGGCGCTGGAGACTACTTGCACCATTACCCAGAATGGCCGGCATGTGCTCTCGCAAACATTGGTGGCGGCACTGAATGGGGATAAGGCTTATGTACTTTCATACGCTGGCCAGGCTGCGGCTTTTGCCGAGAGCCAGGATGAAATACTCGCTGTACGAAATGGCCTTAAACTTTAAGGAAAAATCTGAACCAATCGGTTCGCTTTCTGCAGGTTGCCCGTTCGTTAGCGAAAAGGCATTAAGCCTGAAGTTGCTTGGGAATCAGACGTTATTGCACGATGTATCAGCTAGGGAGAGGGGTGGGATCTCGCTCGGCTCTTCCCTTAGATGCAAGTCGTAATAAGAATTTTCTTATTCAATGTAAAAGGCCCTACATATGCAGGGCCTTTTTCGGGGTGCGGCTTTGTTCAAGCGCGCAGCCAGGAATCCACAGTGGCGGCACCGTACTGTTCTTTCCAGGCCTTCAGGCCGCGGTGATTGCCGCCTTTGGTTTCGATCAGTTCGCCGGTGTGCGGGTTCTGGTAGACCTTGACCACGCGGGCACGGCGCTGCTTGGGGGCGTTGGCCTGTGGCAGGCCGGCCTTGCCCTGGTTGGGATCAAGGATGGCGATGATGTCACGCAGGCTCTTGTCGTAGGACTTCATCAGGGCCTGGAGCTTTTCTTCGAACTCGATTTCCTTCTTGAGTCCGGCGTCGTTTTTCAGGGATTCAAGCTGCGCGAGCTGTTCTTGAAGTGCTTTTTCTGCAGCACGAAACTCAGCAAGTCTGGACAATATCTTCACTCCACTAGTCTATTTGGCTGATACAAACCACAAACAAAGCTATAAGCCATGAGCCGATTAAGGCTCGATTAAGTGGCCTACCTGTGAATCTTGTACAGGCGGGAAAAATTGTAGTAGTTAATGCATCGAGAGTAAATCAGGTTGTTCTTGTTAAATGCGATATTGACCAATTGATTCAAATTTGTGCAGGCCCCGAGTTGTTAGATCCAGCACTTTTTGTTCGGGTATGGCTATTTAATGGCGCGCCAGGGCTGCAACAAATTCGGCACTGGGCATGGGCCGTCCGAATAAATAACCTTGCAGGAAATCCACCCCTTTAGCGGCTAGATAATCCCGCTGTTCTGCAGTTTCAATACCTTCGGCGACAATGCCCAGATCGAGTTTGGCCGAGAGTTCGATAACGCTGTCGAGTATATGCAGGGACAGTGCGTCGGCACCGATCATGGCGACGAAACTCTGATCGATCTTCAAATAATCCACATTGAACTGGCGCAGATAACCCAGGCTGGAATGCCCGGTACCGAAGTCGTCGATGGCGATCATCACACCCAGTTCGTGCAGGGCGGCAAACAGCTGGTGGGTGGTAGCCGTGGGCTCGATCAGTTCGCGTTCGGTCAACTCCAGCACCAGGATCACCTTGCCTGGGGGGAAGCCGGCGAGGAACTCCCGGCAGTCCTCCAGCAACTGCAGGTCATGGCAATGGCTGGCGGTGATGTTGATACCTATATGGAAACCGTCGGTAAAGTGCGCGGCATGGGGCGCCAGGGCTTGTTGGGTCTGCTGCATCAGCGAGCGGGTCATGGGCACGATCAGCCCCGAATGCTCGGCGAAGGGGATGAACAGGTCCGGGCGCACCAGCCCCTCTTTCGGATGCTGCCAGCGCATCAGGACTTCGATGCCGGCCCACGCCAGGGTGTCACCGCGCACCACCGGCTGAAAGTACGGAATGAACTCCTGGGCCCCCAGTGCCCGTTGCAGCTCGTGGGTGGGGGAGGCGGAGCGCTTTTGCAGCCAGTGGGCAAGTACGCCCGCCGCCGCGCCGAAAAACACCAGCAGGCTGAACAGCGCCGGGTACTGGCTCTTCATGTAGTTCCACACGTCGCCCTCGGGAAACCCCGAGCTGACGCTGTAGGGATAGCGCGATGAGCTCAGTTGCTGGCTGGCCACGGCCGCCAGTGGCGGGCTGCCCTCGTGGACACGGCCGTCGCTGGACAGCCAATGCCCGCCGACCTGCAATTGCAGGTCGGCGAAGCGGCTGATCAGGCGCAGGGCATTGGTCAGGTGATAGCCGTCGATGGTGGCCAGGGCGGCGCGATCGCCCTCGCTCCAGCGATAGACCAGCAGGGCCGTGTCGGGGGTGACAGGGTTGCCGCTCATCAGCCAGAGGCGGCCGTCCACGTAGTCCAGGGGGTTGAGCGGGACTGCGAAACTGCCGAGCAGGGAGCTGCAATAGTTGTTGTTGCGCCACACCAGGTTGGTCGAGCGCACGAACGGTCGGCGGGTGACCTGTTCGCGCAGGGCCAGTTGCCGGACTTCATCACAATCGCGGCCCACCTGGGGCAGCAGCGCCCTGGCGGCGATGTCGGTGTTGTCGAGCATCAGGTCGAACTGGCGGATGGCCTCTTCGGCGGTTTCCAGGCTGCTGTGCATCAGTGTTCGTTCGGCCTGGGCGTAGAGGATGAGGGCGCCGAGCCCGATGGGAAGAAGCATGGCCAGCAATGTCCAGAAGGTACGGGTAGAGCGCTTCAATGGACCTTTGGCGGTCAGGGGCATGGATCGGACCTGTCGGCGGGCGAGGGGGAGGATGGCACCGGGGGGCATGGCCCCTGCGGCTGTCTTGATCATCGCAGGATAGCCGGCTTTTACCGGCGATAAAGGCGCTGCGCGTGCTGGATGAAGGCCAGGGCCGCCGGCGACGCCTGGCGTCGGTCGAGCACCGCGATCCCCACTTGGCGGCGCACGGCAGGCTCCAGGGGGCGGCTGGTGTAGCGCGGGTCCGCGGCCTGGGGCAGGGACAACTCGGCAACGATGCTCAAGGCATCGCCGCGGGCCACGGTTTCCAGGGTGCTCAGCAGTTGGGTGCTGCGGTAGCGGATATTGGGCCGCAGGCCGGCACCGATGAACAGGCGTGACACCAGCTCCGCCGAGCCGGCTTCGGTGAGCACGAAGGGGTCATGGCACAGTTGGTCCAGGCGCAGTTGCGCTTCACTGGCCAGGGCGTGGCTGGCTGGAATCAATGCCAGCAACTGGTCCTCGACCACAGGCACGGTGTCGAAGCGCTCCTGGGGCAACACCACGAAGCCCAGGTCCACCCGTCGTTCTTCCAGCCATTGCAGGACCTGGCGATCGGGGCCTTCGTCGATATGCACTTCGATGTCCGGATATTCGCGGCGGTAGTCGTGAAGAATCCGGGGCAGGAGGCGGATCGACGAGGTGGGGCCGAACGAGCCGATGCGCAAGGTGCCGCGCTTCATGCCCCGGGCATCCGCGGCTTCCTGGGCCAGGGTCGCCGCCAGGCCGAGCATGGCCCGGGCGCGCAGCAGCAACTGGGTGCCGATGTCGGTGAGTTCGACCTGGGCCTGGTGCCGGCGAAACAGGTCCACCTGCAGCTCCTGCTCCAGTGACTTGATGGCATGAGACACCGCCGACTGGGTGATGCCCAGGCGCGTGGCGGCGCTGGTAAAGCCCTGGAGTTCGGCCACCAGGGAAAAGATCTCCAGCTGGGTCAGGGTCATGAGTAAAAGCTCATTTTACGATGATCAGGCATTAGACAAAAAATGGTCGTGCAGTACAAACCCATTGCCTCAGAGCGTCTTGACCATGAGTGAAAGCAATATCAGCGGCCCCCTGGCGGGCGAATACCGGGACCTGGCGGTGTATGGCCGCCTGGCGACAGTCACCATGATCTGGGGCGGCACCTTCGTTGCCGGGCGCTACCTGGCCGGCGGGCTCTCGCCCTTGCTGGCCGCCAGCCTGCGGTTCCTGCTGGCCAGCCTGGCCTTGCTCGGCTTCATGGCCGTGGCGCGTATTCCCCTGGTGCGGCCCAGCCTCAGGCAGTTCGGCCAACTGGCACTATTGGGGTTCTTCGGGATCTTCTTCTACAACCTGTGTTTCTTCCTCGGCCTGGAGCAAGTCAAGGCTTCTCGGGCATCGTTGATCGTGGCCCTGAACCCGGCAGTGATTGCCCTGGCGTCCTGGGCGCTGTTCAAGGAGCGCCTGGGCCGGCGCACGCTGTTGGGCATTGCCCTGTGCCTCTGTGGCGCGGCCCTGGTGATCTGCAGCCGTGACCCTTCGGCCCTGGCGGCGCAGGCCGGGAGCTGGCAAGGCGACCTGCTGATTCTTGGCTGCGTGCTGGGCTGGGGCGTGTACTCGCTGTTCTCCAGGGGGCTGAACCACAGCCTGGGCTCATTGCAAACCGTGACCTGCTCGATCCTCCTGGGCACCCTGATGCTCTGCGCCGCCACCCTGATCCGTGGCGAGTTCGACCTGCAGGCGGTGGCTCGCCTGAACCTGGCCCAGGGCTTGAGCCTGTTGTACCTGGGCGTGCTGGGTTCGGCGCTGGCCTATATCTGGTATTACGACGGCTTGCGGCGGATCGGTACCACCCGTTGCGGTGTATTCATCGCCCTCAATCCGCTGACGGCGGTGATCCTCGGCGCGCTCGTGCTGGGAGAACAGTTGAGCCCGGTGATGGGGGGGGGCGGGGCGCTGATTCTCGGCGGTATCTACCAGTGCAACAAACCCCTTGCGGGCGGGCCAAAAAAGGCGATTTTATAGAGAATGCGGACAAAGGCTTTTACGCTGTGTAGAATCCGGTTACGCATACAATAATAAAGTCTTCTGGCAGCAGAAGCCTCGCCCCCCAGCCTGTAAGACAGGGTCGAAATGAAGATTCTCGGGTTTCAACTGATCTATGGTGACTTCCTCGCCCGCAGCGTGCGCGGTATCTCCTGTGCGCCACCGTCCCTCCTCAGCATTGCTAGCAACTAACGATCCGTTAATTCTAAAAATATGATGAGGCGCCAACCATGGCAGATATCTTCGAAAACCCAATGGGCCTGATGGGCTTTGAATTCATCGAATTCGCATCGCCTACCCCCAACACCCTCGAACCGATCTTCGAGATCATGGGTTTCACCAAAGTCGCGACCCATCGTTCCAAAGACGTGCATCTGTATCGCCAGGGTGCGATCAACCTGATCCTCAACAACGAACCCCATAGCGTCGCTTCCTACTTCGCGGCCGAGCACGGCCCGTCGGTGTGCGGCATGGCGTTCCGGGTCAAGGATTCGCAAAAGGCCTACAACCGCGCCCTGGAACTGGGCGCCCAGCCGATTCACATTGAAACCGGCCCGATGGAACTGAACCTGCCGGCGATCAAGGGCATTGGCGGCGCGCCGCTGTACCTGATCGACCGTTTCGGCGAGGGCAGCTCGATCTACGACATCGACTTCGTGTTCCTCGAAGGCGTGGACCGCAACCCCAAGGGCGCGGGTCTGAAGATCATCGACCACCTGACCCACAACGTGTACCGCGGGCGCATGGCCTACTGGGCCGGCTTCTACGAGAAGCTGTTCAACTTCCGCGAGATCCGCTACTTCGACATCAAGGGCGAGTACACCGGCCTGACTTCCAAGGCCATGACCGCTCCGGATGGCATGATCCGCATCCCGCTGAACGAGGAATCGTCCAAGGGCGCCGGGCAGATCGAGGAGTTCCTGATGCAGTTCAATGGCGAGGGCATCCAGCACGTGGCCTTCCTCACCGACGACCTGGTCAAGACCTGGGACGCCCTGAAGAAGATCGGCATGCGCTTCATGACCGCGCCACCGGACACCTACTACGAAATGCTCGAAGGGCGCCTGCCGAACCACGGCGAGCCGGTCAACGAGCTGCAATCGCGGGGCATCCTGCTGGACGGTTCTTCGGAAGCCGGCGACAAGCGCCTGCTGCTGCAGATCTTCTCGGAAACCCTGATGGGCCCGGTGTTCTTCGAATTCATCCAGCGCAAGGGCGACGATGGCTTCGGCGAGGGCAACTTCAAGGCACTGTTCGAATCGATCGAACGCGACCAGGTGCGTCGTGGCGTACTCGCCACCGAGTAAGCCCCGGCACGCTTGAGTCCAAGGCCCGATCAGGAGGTTTCTGGTCGGGCTTTATTTTGCCTGTCGGTTGGCGATTGTGAATGTGTTAATGTTTCGCCCCCGATTCCCAGCCCCTGACCGATGCCTCGATGAACACACCCAGACCTTCCCTGACCTTGACCCTGCTGCAGGCCCGTGAGGCCGCCATGGCGTTTTTCCGTCCCTCGCTGAACCAGCACGACCTGACCGAACAGCAATGGCGGGTGATCCGCATCCTGCGCCAGAACGGCGAGCTGGAGAGCCATCAGCTGGCGAAGATGGCCTGCATCCTGCCGCCGAGCATGACCGGCGTGCTGACCCGCCTGGAGCGCGACCAGTACGTCAGCCGGCGCAAGTCTCCGGAAGACCAGCGCCGCCTGTTCATCACCCTGACCGACAAGGGCCAGGCCTGTTTCGAATCCATGAGCGGCGACATGGAAATCAACTACCAGAAGATCCAGCAGCAGTTCGGCGAAGACAAGATGCAGGCCTTGCTGGCCCTGCTCAACGAACTGAAGCAGATCAAGCCCTGAGCCCGTATTGCAGGCCTTGATGCACGCGAGATACCCCCGCAGCCGGGCTCAGCCCCGGCGCTGGCGCAGCAGATGGCGCACGCCTTCGAGCACCAGGACCAGCACCGCCAGCCAGATCGGCACGTAGGTCAGCCATTCCCCGGCCTTGATGCTTTCCCCCAGCAGTAGCGCCACCAACAGCAGCAGTACCGGTTCCACATAGCTGAGCAGGCCGAACAGGCTGAAGGCCAGCAAGCGGCTGGCAATGATGTAGCACACCAGCGCCGAGGCACTGATCACCCCCAGCACGGGAATCAGCAGGTACAGCCAGGGTTGGGCCGCGACCACGGCAATGCCCTGTTCGCCGCTCTGCACCACCCACAGCGCCACCGGCATCAGCAGGGCCATGTCCACCCACAGGCCGCCCAGGTGGTCGGTGCCCAGGCGCTTGCGCAAGACGAAATACAGCGGGTAGCCCAGGGCCACCACCAGGGTCGCCCAGGAAAAACTGCCCACCTGGTACAGCTCGTTGAGCACGCCGATGCAGGCCAGCACCGCTGCCAGCTTCTGCAGCCGCGACAGACGTTCGCCATAGACGATGCGCCCGGTCAGGACCATGGTCAGCGGCAGCAGGAAATAGCCCTGGGATACATCCAGGCTATGGCCATTGAGCGGTGCCCACATGAACAGCCAGAGCTGCACCCCGACCAGCGCCGACGACAGCAGCAGCGCCGGGCCCAGCACGGGCTTGCTGCGTACCCGTCGCAGCACTTCGTCGACCCGATGCCATTCACCGGCCAGCAGCATGAACAGGGTCATGCAGGGCAGTGTCAGCAACATCCGCCAGCCGAAGATCTCCACCCCGGTCAGGGGCGCCAGCAGCGAGGTGTAGAAATACATGACGGCAAACAGCACCGACGCCAGAACCGATAACGCAATACCTTTAGACACGCAGTCCTCGTAGAACCCGAACGCTCGGGATGCACAAAAAGAAGGGGAGAGTGGAGCGAGGGGGAATATAGAGGGTTTGCCCCGGGATTTTTGCTCTGTTTGCGACACCCCGGCGGGAAAATTTCTCGTTTGTGGCGCGGCCCGGCCTTCCAGGGAAAGGCCGGACTGCGATGGCCGCTGGGTTTGCGCGGCCAGGGTCCGTATTTAGCCCAGGTGCGCAAAACGTCCGGAGACAAAATGGCCGACATCATTGAAACCGGGTGTCGAGGCGTGCCCCGGGGTCACCAGCGCGTCGATGAAGGCTTCGTCCTCAGGGCTGATCTTCACCTCCAGGGCCCGGGTGTAGGCGTCCCACTGGGCTTCAGTGCGCGGGCCGACAATGGCCGAGCTCACCGCCTGGTTGTTCAGTACCCAGGCAATGGCGAACTCGACGATCCCGGCCCCGCGCCCCTGGGCGTATTCCTGGATCTGCTGGGCGATGCGCAGGGATTCGACCCGCCATTCGGTCTCCAGGATGCGCTTGTCCTGGCGCCCGGCGCGGCTGGCGGCGTCCGGGGTGACGTCCGGCGCATACTTGCCGCTGAGCACACCACGGGCCAGGGGGCTGTAGGGCACCACGCCCAGGCCATAGGCGCGGGCGGCGGTGATCTGCTCGCCCTCGGCCTGGCGGTTGACGATGTTGTACAGCGGCTGGCTGATCACCGGGCGGTCCACCCCCAACTGGTCGGCGACTCGAATCGCCTCGGCAATCCGCCAGCCGCGATAATTGGACAGGCCCCAGTAGCGGATCTTGCCCTGGCGCAACAGGTCGCCGATGGCCGAGATGCTCACCTCCAGAGGCGTGTTGTGGTCTTCGCGGTGCAGGTAGTAGATATCCAGGTAATCGGTGCCCAGGCGGGTCAGGCTGGCCTCGATGCCGTTGAAGATGTGCTTGCGGCTCAGGCCGCTGCGGTTGGGCACGCCGTCCACCGGGCCGAAGCCGACCTTGGACGCCAGCACCCACTCATGGCGGTGGCTGGCGATGGCTTCGCCGACGATCTCCTCGGAGCGGCCCTGGGTGTAGACATCGGCGGTGTCGATGAAGTTGATCCCCTGGTCCCAAGCCTTGTCGATGATGCGCAGCGAGTCTTCGGTGTTGGTCTGCTCGCCGAACATCATGGTGCCCAGGGTCAGGGTGGAAACCTTGAGACCGGAATGGCCGAGGATGCGATAGCTCATGGGCGGAATCCTTGTGCTAGAGGGCTGGCCAGTGCGTTTCCGGCCATGGGGGCGACCATCAAATACCACAACCCCGGGCCTCTGCAATGCCTGAATGGCGCCTCCTTGTCGGCACAGGTGCCCGTGAGATCGCCTTCGCTGGCAAGCCAGCTCCTGCAAGGAGGTCCCGTAGGAGCCGGCTTGCCGGCGAACCGCGCAACGGCCAACCGCCCCGGGGCCGCACCGGGTCAGGGACACAGCGCCCGGCAGCGCTGCGACACAAAGCTGTGCAGCAGGCGCACCCGCTGGGAAACCTGCAGGCGATGGGGGCACAGCAAGTTGAAGGGGGCCGGTTCCCCTTGCCAGTCGCCGAGCAGCGGCACCAGGCGCCCGGCGCGGATGTCCTCGGCCACATCCAGCCGGGCCTTGTAGACAATGCCGTGGCCGGCCAGGGCCCAGCGCCGGGCCACCTCACCGTCGTCGCACAGGTAATCGCCACGCACCAGGACTTCGCGGGTTTCGCTGTCGCGGCTGAAACGCCAGCGGTCATAGGGCTGGCCATTGCGCAGGTACAGCAGGGCGCTGTGCCCGGCCAGCGCCTCGGGGTTTTGCGGCACCCCGCAACGGGCCAGGTAGGCCGGGCTGGCGCAGGCGATGCGCCGGTGCCCGGGGAGAATCGGCAAGGCCACCAGGCTGGAATCCTCGGGCACGCCAAAGCGCAGGGCCACATCCACAGCGTCGCGGAACAGGTCGGCGTGGCGATCATCGAGCCGCAGTTGCAGGCGCAGTTGCGGGTGCTCGGTCTTGAATTCATCGAGCCAGGGAAGCAGGGCATTGCGCCCGAAGTCCGAGGGCGCCGACAGTTGCAGCACCCCGGCCAGGCCCTGGCTCTGCTGCTTGAGCGCCAGCTCGCCGTCCTCCAGGGTGGCCAGGGCCAGGCGCACGCTGTCCAGGTAGCGGCGGCCTTCCTCGGTGAGCCGCATGCTGCGGGTGGAACGCGCCAGCAGACGGCTGCCGAGGCGGGTTTCCAGGCGCTTGAGGGCGATGCTGGCGGCTGCCGCGGTCAGGCCCAGGGAGCGGGCCGCGGCGGAAATGCTCCCGGCATCGGCGGTGCGTACGAAGATTTCCAGGTCCAGTATCGAGCTCATTAATAAAAATCCTTTAAAGATCTTTGCGTTTTAGCTGGATTTTTCCTCGATTGGCAAGCTGGGAAGATGCAATCACTTTCAATCGCAGCAGGTGATCGCAATGACTCTTTCCAACTCAAGCCTGGCCCAGCAAACCTTGGTGGTGATTGGCGCCGGCAGCGGCATTGGCGCCGCGGTGGCGCGCCAGGCCGCGGCCCGTGGTGCTCGGGTGGTACTGGCGGGGCGCAGCCTCGAGGCCTTGCAGCGCCAGCAGGCACAGCTGCCGGAATCGGCCTGCAGCATCGCCGTGGACATTACCGATGCCGCCAGTCTCCAGGCCTTGTTCGCCAGGGTGGGGGCCTTCGATCACCTGGTGATCAGCGCCGGTCCGGCCATTGCCGCCAAGCCCCTGGCCGACACCGATCTGCTGGATGCCCAGCGGGCTTTCGAGGTGAAGTTCTGGGGCGTGTGGCGCGCGGTCCAGGCGGCGCTGCCGACACTCGCGCCGCAAGGCAGCATCAGCCTGACCTCGGGCCTGCTGTCGCGCAAAATGGTCCCCGGGCAAGTGCTCAAGACCACCCTCAACGCCGCCCTCGAAGCCCTGGGCAAGCACCTGGCCAAGGAGCTGGCGCCACGCCGGGTGAATGTCATCAGCCCCGGGGTCACCGCCACCGAAGCCTATGCCGGGATGCCCGAGGACGCCCGCGAAGCCATGTTCGCCCGCACCGGTGCCAACCTGCCGGTGGGCCGCGTCGGCCAGCCGGATGAGGTGGCGGCGGCCTTTATCCTGGCCATGGAGAACGGCTTTATCAGCGGGAGCCTGATCGATGTCGATGGTGGAGGCCTGTTATGAGCTGGCGCTTCGATCACCTGGCGTTCAACTGCGCCGAGGGCGAGGCGTTGCAGCAGGCCTTCGCCGATCTGCTGGGCCTGCAAACGGGCCGGCGGCCGCCGTTTCCCTTTCCCGGGCGCTGGTTGTACCAGGGCGATGCGGCGCTGGTGCACGTCATCGAACAGGCCCATTGCCCTGAGCCGCAACTGAGCCACATCGCCTTCAGTACCCAGGAGGCAGCCGAAGCCGTGTTGCGCCGGGTGCAGGCCAGTGGCCTGGAGCATCAAGTGGCGCAGGTGCCGGAAGACGGCATCTGGCAGATCTTCGTCCGCTTGCCCGGCGGCCTGGTGCTGGAGTTGGATGCTCCGGCGATGGGGGCGTTGAGCATCAATCACGACTACGCCCGACAAGGTAGGGCACCGGCCTGAGCCCAGCCATGAAAAAGCCCGTTGGAGCCGAGGCTCGAACGGGCTTTTGTCGTGGCCGGGGCCGTGTAGTGCCGCGGCTTAGCGGTTCAGGGTGCGGGTCATGCGCAGCGCCAGCAGGCTGCCGGCAACAATCACCCCGGCCAGTAGGTACAGCGCGGCATCGGTGGAACCGGTGCTGTCCTTGACCCAGCCGACGATATAGGGGCTGAGGAACCCGGCCATCTGGCCCATGGAGTTGATCAGCGCCAGGCCACCGGCAGCTGCACCGGCGCTGAGCAGGGCAGTGGGCACCGGCCAGAACATCGGCAGGCCGGTGAGGGCACCCATGGTGGCGAGGGTCAGGCCGAGAATGGCGATGGCCGGGTTGGCGGCGAAGTTAACCGCGATCAGCAGCCCCACGGCGCCCATCAACATCGGCACTACAAGGTGCCAGCGGCGCTCCTTGCGCAGGTCCGCCGAGCGCCCCACCAGCAGCATGAACACCGCCGCCAGCAGGTAGGGAATGGCGCTCAGCCAGCCGATCACCAGATTGTCGGCAAACCCCAGGTTCTTGATGATCGACGGCAGCCAGAAGTTGATCGCGTAGACCCCGCTCTGGATGCAGAAGTAGATCAGGCCGAAGGCCCAGATCGCCGGGTTCTTGAACACCGCGGCCAGGGAGTCGCTGGCGGTCTTGGGCTGGTTGGCGAGGTCGCTGGCCTGGTCGGCCTCCAGCACTGCGCGTTCAGTCGGGGTCAGCCACTTGGCATGGGCGAAGCTGTCGCTGAGCAGGAAGAACGCCAGGGCGCCGAGGATCACGGTAGGAATGCCCTGCAGCAGGAACATCCACTGCCAGCCGGCGAGGCCGCCCTGGCCGGCGGCGAAGTGGTTGAGGATCCAGCCGGAAAACGGGCTGCCCAGCAGGCCGGACACCGGGATCGCCGACATGAACAGGGCCATGATCCGGCCACGGCGGAAGGTCGGGAACCACTGCGAGAGGTACAGCACCACGCCGGGGAAGAAGCCGGCTTCGGCGGCCCCGGTGAACAGGCGCAGGGTGTAGAACTGGGTCGGCGTGGTGACGAACAGCAGGCAGGTGGACAAGGTGCCCCAGGTGATCATCATCAGCGCGATCCAGCGCCGCGGGCCGAACCGGTTCAGTGCCAGGTTGCTCGGCACGCCGCACAGCACGTAGCCGATGAAGAAAATCCCGGCACCCAGGCCGTAGACCGTTTCGCTGAATTTCAGGGCATCGAGCATCTGCAACTTGGCGAAGCCAACGTTGACCCGGTCGAGGTAGTTGAACAGGTAGCAGACGAAGATGAAGGGGATCAGGCGCAGGGTGATGCGCTTGTAGACGGCGTTCTTGTCGTCAGCCTGGGCCAGTGGGGCAGCGGCGCTCTGTGACATGGTGTGTCTCTCTTTATTATGATTTTTTGCGGTGCAAGGGTAACGTTGACCGCCCTGAGAGTCTCGGTCACCGGCGCGGGCCTGTCTTTGTGCCGGCGCACAGCGATTGGCCCCGGGCCCTGTGCCACTGAACAACGCCGCGTACCCCGCGGCCCGTCCCCGCAGCTGTAGCCGTCAAGGATCATCCCCCCATGTTCGAACTGGATCATGACCTGGCGCAGGATATCGTCGACCGCACGATGGCGATCCTGCCCTACAACGTCAACGTCATGGACAGCCAGGGCCTGATCCTTGGCAGCGGCGAGCCGGAGCGTATCAACACCCGGCACGAAGGCGCGCAACTGGTGCTGGCCAACGGCCGGGTGGTGGAGATCGACGAACCCACCGCGCGCCAGCTCAAGGGCGTGCAGCCGGGCATCAACCTGCCGTTGCTGCATGACCAGCGGCTGATCGGGGTGCTGGGCATTACCGGCGACCCGGCGCAGTTGCGCACCTATGCCGAACTGGTGCGCATGACCGCCGAGATGCTGGTGGGCCAGCGCCACCAGCAGGCCGAGCAGCAATGGCGGCGCCAGCGCTGCGACGACCTGCTGGCCCTGCTGCTGAGCGACGGCGGCGACTCACCGCGGCTGGTGGATGAAGCCCAGCAGATGGGCCTCAAGCCACAGCTGGCGCGTACGCCCTATCTGTTCGAACTGGCCCAGGATCCGGCCTCGGGGCAGGGCGTGGATAGCCTCAGCAGTTGGTTGCTGAGCCGCTATCCGGACAGCTGGTGCGTCAGCTCGTCGAAGAGTTCCCTGCTCTGGTGCCGCCCGGCGAGCCTGAGCCTGGACAACCCGCGGCTGCTGGAAAAGCTCGACGGCCAGGGCTGGAACATCCTGCGGGTGGCGGTGGGCGGGCAGGCCGAGGGCCTGGCCGGATTGCGCCGCTGCTACCGCCGGGTCGGCGACCTGCTGGCCTACGGCCGGGATATCCTGCCGGACGCGCGATTGCTCACCCTCAACCGCTACCGGCTGCCGGTGATGCTCTGGCGCCACCGCAACGATGACGCCCTGGACGAACTGCTGACGCCGTTGCGCAAGGTCCTGGCCAAGGACAGCAACGGCCAGTTGCTGGCGACCCTGCGCAGCTGGTGCGACCACGACGGCCAGAGCCAGGCCTGCGCCGATGCCCTGGGCATCCACCGCAACAGCCTGCGCTACCGCATGGAACGGATAGCCGAGCTCAGCGGCGTCGACCCCTTGCGCCTGGACGGCATGCTGGCTCTTTATCTTGGCGTACAGCTGCTGCCCCACCGCAGCGAGCCGGCCTGATTTATCGCGCCGATCTCCACCATCGCCTATCCCGATCCAACAGGGGTGGTAGCCGCTGCCGAGCCTTGGCGAGGCTGCGAAAAGGCCCGCAGGGCCTTGCTTGGCAATCTCCAGCCAAACCTGTATCGCTTCCAAGACCTTCGCGAGCGCTACGCGCCCGTTCGCAGCCTGCGGCAGCGGTTTCAACGCTAGGCGAGGTTGCGCGGTTGTAGCAATGAACAATAAAGCGCCCTCGGACTTGTGCAGTGGCCCGGGGTCAGCGCCTGCGCCAGATGGCAGCATGGCGGCACAAGAACCGGAGAAAACCCATGAAGATCATCATCGCCCCCGACTCGTTCAAGGACAGCCTGAGTGCCGAAGGCGTGGCCCAGGCCATTGCCCAGGGGCTGGCGGATGTGTGGCCCGACGCCGAGCTGTGCCAATGCCCCATGGCCGACGGTGGCGAAGGGACGGTGGAATCGATTCTCGCCGCCTGTGACGGGCAACTGCGCAGCAACCGGGTCCAGGGGCCGCTGGGAGCGATCGTGGAGGCGCGCTGGGGCTGGCTACCCCAGAGCCACACGGCAATCATCGAAATGGCCGAGGCCAGTGGCCTGCAACTGCTGGCGCTGGAGCAGCGCGATGCGTGCAACAGCAGCACCTTCGGCACCGGGGAGCTGATCCAGGCCGCTCTGGAGGCCGGTGCCCGGCGCATCATCCTGGCCATCGGCGGCAGCGCCACCAACGACGGCGGCGCGGGGGCCCTGCAGGCGCTGGGGGTCAAGCTGCTGGACCGCCAGGGCCGGATACTGCCTCGCGGCGGCCTGGCCCTGGCCGATCTCGCCCACATCGAACTGGATGCCATGGACCCGCGCCTGGCCCAGGTGCGCTTCGACATCGCCGCCGACGTCAACAACCCGCTGTGCGGCGAGCACGGCGCTTCAGCCATCTTCGGCCCGCAGAAAGGCGCCTCGGCGCAGCAGGTGCAGCAACTGGACCAGGCCCTGGGACACTTTGCCGACCTGTGCGCCCAGGTACTGCCCAAGGATGTGCGCGATGAACCCGGTAGCGGCGCGGCCGGTGGCCTGGGGTTTGCCGCCAAGGCGTTTCTCGGCGCGCAATTTCGCCCCGGGGTGGAAGTGGTGGCGGAACTGGTGGGCCTGGAACAGGCCGTGCGCGGTGCCGATCTGGTGATCACCGGTGAAGGTCGCTTCGACGCCCAGACCTTGCGCGGCAAGACCCCCTTTGGCGTGGCGCGCATCGCCCGTGAGCAGGGGGTTCCGGTGATCGTCATTGCCGGCACCCTGGGCGAGGGTTACCAGCAGATGTACGCCCACGGCGTGGATGCGGCCTTCGCCCTGACCTCAGGCCCCATGAGCCTGGAACAGGCCTGCCGCGAAGCTCCGCGCCTGCTGCGCGAACGCGCCGCCGACATCGCCCGCCTCTGGCGCCTGGCCAGCAACGCCGTGTAGGAGCTGGCTTGCCAGCGAAGAGGTCCTCAAGCCTTGCCGCGCGCAAGAACGCTTTCGCCGGCAAGCCGGCTCCTACGGCAATCGCCCGTCAGTAAACCCCACCCTCGCTGGTGGGGGCGTCCAGGGTTTTGTACTGGCCGGCCAGGCTCTGCAGGCCCTTCATCAGGACGGTGGTATCCACGCCCACCGCGACAAAATTTGCCCCCAACTCGATGCAACGCCGCGCCAGTCGCTGATCGGCACTGAGAATCCCTGCGGCCTTGCCCGCCCGACGAATCCGCACGATGGCGTCTTCAATCGCGGCCACCACGTCCGGGTGCCCGGGGTTGCCCCGCTGGCCCATGGCCGCCGACAGGTCCGCCGGGCCGATAAACACCCCGTCGACCCCGTCCACCGCGAGAATCTCATCCAGGTTGCGCAGGCCTTCGAGGTTCTCGATCTGCACCAGCAGGCACATCTGCTCGTCCGCCTGATCCAGGTAGCCGGCGATGCTGTTCCAGCGCGACGCCCGGGCCAGGGCGCTGCCTACGCCACGAACCCCCAGTGGCGGATAGCGCATGGCGCGCACCAGCTGGCGTGCCTGCTCGGCGCTTTCCACCATGGGGATCAACAGGGTCTGGGCGCCGATGTCCAGCAATTGCTTGATCAGCGCGGTATCGCCAATGGGCGGGCGGATAATGCCTTGGGCTGGGTAAGGGGCAATGGCCTGCAACTGCGCCAGCAGGCTGCGCAGATCGTTGGGCGCGTGTTCGCCGTCCAGCAGCAGCCAGTCGAAACCGGCGTTGGCCGCCAGCTCGGCACAGTAGCCGTCCGCCAGGCCCAGCCACAGGCCAATCTGCGGTTCGCGCTGTTGCAGGCGTTGCTTGAACAGGTTCAGTGGCATGTCCATGGCAGTCTCCTCAGACGAAACGACAGGCGATGCTGCCCAACTGATCGTAGTCCACGTGGAATACATCTCCGGGACGGGCGGCCACCGGGCGAGTGAAGGAGCCGCCAAGAATGATCTGCCCGGCCTCCAGACCGACGTCATAGGCCGCGAGCTTGTTGGCCAGCCAGGCCACGCCCTTGGCCGGGTGGTTGAGCACCGCGGCAGAGACCCCGGACTCCTCGATCACGCCATTGCGGTAGAGCACCGCCGGCACCTTGCGCAAATCCACATCCCCTGGACGCACGGCGCGGCCACCCATCACCACCCCGGCGTTGGCGGCATTGTCCGAGATGGTGTCGAAGACCTTGCGGGTGGCCTGGGTCTGCGGGTCCACCTGCTGGATGCGCGCATCGATGATCTCCAGCGCCGGGATCACCCAGTCGGTGGCGTCCAGCACATCGAACAGGGTGCAGTGGGGCCCCTTGAGCGGCTTGCCGAGGATGAACGCCAGTTCCACCTCGACCCGGGGCACGATGAAGCGCTGGAAGGGAATGTCGCTGCCTTCATCGAACAGCATGTCGTCCAGCAGGGCGCCGAAATCCGGCTCGGTGATGTTCGAGGAAACCTGCATGGCCCGTGAGGTCAGGCCAATCTTGTGGCCCACCAGCTTGCGCCCGTCGCGGATTTTCTGTTCCACCCAGCTGCGCTGGATGGCGTAGGCATCTTCGATGCTGATAGCGGGGTATTGCAGGGACAGCTGGCCGATCTGTTCACGGCTGCGCTCGGCGGCGTTGAGGCGCGCGGCGGCTTCCTGGATATCCGAGGGGCTGAGCATGGTTATTTCTCCCGAGGGTTGACGATATGAGCCGGCACCTGGAGCACCAGCCAGGCGCCGCAGGCAATCAGCAGGGCCAGGGCGTAGAGGGCCAGGCTGGCGCTTTGGGTGGCGTCGCGCACCACGCCGATCAGGTAAGGGGCAAGGAACGCGGCGACGCTGCCGAAGGAACTGATCAGGGCGATACCCGCGGCCTGGGTGCTGCTGGCGAGAAAGGCCGGCGGCAGTTGCCAGAACATCGGCAAGGCGGCGCTGGCGCCCATGCCCGCCACCAGCAGGCCGAACATCACCAGCCAGGGGTTGTCCGGGGCCAGCCCGGTGAGGATCAGCCCCAGGCTGGACATCAGCAGCGGCACCCCCAGGTGCCAGCGGCGTTCGCGCAGGCGGTCCGAGGAGCGGCCGACGCCGAGCATGAACAGGCAGCCTGCCAGGTAGGGCAGGGCACTGAGCAGGCCGACATTGCTGTCCCGGGCGATGCCGGCGTGGTGGATCAGGGTCGGCATCCAGAAGGCGATGGTGTTCACCGCCAGCATCACCGCGAAGTAGATGCACACCAGCAGCCAGACGTGGCGGTCCCTGAGGATGCCGCTGAAACGAGTGATGGACTTGTGCTGTTCTTCCTGTTGCAGGGCCTGCAGCAGCCAGGTCTTCTGCGCCGGGGTCAGCCAGCCCACCTGTTCGATGCTTTCCGGCAGGGCCTTGAGCACCACCAGGCCCAGCAGCACCACCGGCAGGCCTTCGATGAGGAACATCCACTGCCAGCCGCGCAGGCCGCCGAAGTCGTGGAAGCTTTCCAGGATCCACCCGGAGAGGGGGCCGCCAATGACTCCGGCCATGGGCACGGCGATGGCGAACAGGGCGGTGACCTGGCCGCGGCGGCTGGCCGGGAACCAGCGGTTGAGCAGCACCAGGATGCCGGGGAAGAAGCCGGCCTCGGCGACCCCCAGCAGAAAGCGCAAAACATAGAAGCCCCAGGCGCTGTCCACCAGCATCAGGGCGCTGGACAGCAGGCCCCAGACCAGCATCAGGAAGGCGATCCAGCGCCGTGGGCCGACCCGGTCCAGGGCCAGGTTGCTGGGCACCCCGAACAGCGCGTAGGCGACGAAGAACAGCCCGGCACCCAGGCCATAGACGCTGTCGCTGAAGCCCAGGTCCTGGGTCATCTGCAGCTTGGCGAAACCGATGTTGATGCGGTCCAGGTGAGCAAAGATGTAGCAGACGAACAACAGCGGCATCAGCCGCCAGGTGATCTTGCGATAGCAGTCATCGACCTCGGCGACCGGCGCCGTGGCAAGGGTTGAGTGGGGCATGGCAATGATCTCGTTATTGTTCTTGTGTGGGTGGCCGGCCTGCAGGAGCCGGCTTGCCGGCGAAGGCGGATCCGGGGCTGGCACAAGGCCTGAGGGCCGCTTCGCTGGCGAGCCGGTTCCTACCGGCGGCTACCCTCAGGCTTGTCCGCGCAGGAACTCGTGCACGTTGTTGTGCTTGAAGTTCAGCTCGGCATCCAGCTCGCTCATTTCGAACGACAGGGCCAAGAGGCGCTGGCCCTGAAGCTCGGCGAAGTGCGCCTTGATGATCTCGAACAGGCCTTCGGCGACCTGGCGTCGTGTGGCCAGGTCGCGGCCGGCTCCCACTTGCAGGCGCATGTGGACGAAGGCGTAGTCGTGCTTGCCGTCGGCCATGCGCCAGGTGTCCAGGCGCACCCCGCGGCTGCGGATGCCGCCCAGGGGGAACACGCCAGTGGCGCCCAGGTAGTCATGGACCTTTTCGAACAGCCCCGGCAGGTCGGCGGCCTGTTCGATGTTGTCGGTGTATTCAGCGATGAAATGCGGCATGGGGAACTCCTTCGCAAGTGGCCGGCGGGAACCCGGCCGCTTGCGAGTCAGGGGGGCAGCTGGGCCTAGACAGGGAAGATGGCGTTGATCTGGCCGGTGCCGGAGCTGCCGAACAGCGGAGTGACGATTTCCGCTGGGCGGTTGTATTCAGGCCCGCCCAACAGCCCCAGGAGCATGGCCGTATCGTGCATTCCGCCCTCGCCATGACAGCTGCTGGCGTAGTCCGGGAGCATGGCGCAGAACTCGCGGAAGCGGCCCTGCTGCCACAGCTCCACCACCCGCTGGTCCACCTGCTTGTCGAATTCCCGGGTCCAGTTGTGGATGTTGGCCTCGGCCTCGCGGTCGTTGGAGAAACGGTGGGAGAGGGAGCCCGACGCCAGCACCAGGACCTTGCGATCGCTCTTCTCGATGGCCCGGCGCACCGCGGCGCCAAAGGTGAAGCTGTCTTCGAGGCGGTGCCAGGCGCACCAGGCGGCGATGGACACCACCTTCAAGTGCTCGGCAGCGGGCACGTCCATGTGCATGTAGCGCATGGGCACCAGGGTGCCGTACTCCAGTTCCAGGCTGGGAATGTTGTGGGCCAGGGTGCGCACGTCGGCGGCATTGGCCTCGGCGGCGATCAGCTCACCCAGCTCCGGGCAGCCCTGGTAGTCGTAGGTCATGTTCTTGATGAAGTGCGGCAGCTCGTTGCTGGTGTAGGTGCCGTTGAACGCCTCGCCGCAGTTGATGTGGTACCCGCTGTTGACCAGCCAGTGCACATCGAACACCACTGCGGTGTCTGCCCCCAGCTCCCGGGCCCGGCGGGCGATCTCCTTGTGCCCGGCAATGGCCGCCTCACGGCAGCCGTGGTGTTTGCCCGGCAGTTCGGACAGGTACATCGATGGTACGTGGCAGACCTTGGCGGCCATGACGACTTCGCCCATGGTGCTTCTCCTGAAACATCTTCTTGTTGGGGTGATCCGGGACGGTTCTGAACCTTACACGCCCCAGCGCGGTATGTGGTGGCTGCCCATGGAGAGGCAGACGTTCTTGATCTCGGCAAAGACCTCGAAGCTGTATTCGCCGCCTTCGCGACCGGTGCCCGAACCCTTGATGCCGCCGAAGGGCTGGCGCAGGTCGCGCACGTTCTGGCTGTTGATGAACACCATGCCGGCCTCGATGCCACGGGCCAGGCGATGGGCCTTGCCGATGTCCTGGGTCCAGATGTAGGAGGCCAGGCCGTACTCGGTGTCGTTGGCCAGTTGCAGGGCCTGGGCCTCGTCCTTGAACGGGATCAGGCACACCACCGGGCCGAAGATCTCTTCCTGGGCGATGCGCATCTGGTTGTCCACGTCGGCGAACACCGTGGGCTGGATGAACTGCCCGCGGGCCAGGTGCGCCGGCAGGTTGGCGGGGCGTTCCAGGCCGCCGGCCAGCAGGGTTGCGCCTTCTTCCAGGCCGATGCGGATATAGCCGGTGACCTTGTCGTAGTGGGCCTGGGTGATCATCGAGCCGACCTGGGTCTTGGGGTCCTGCGGGTCACCGACGATCAGGCGCCTGGCCCGGGCGGCGAACTCCTTGACGAACTGCGGGTAGACGCTTTCCTGGATGAAGATCCGGCTGCCGGCGGTGCAGCGCTCGCCGTTCAGGGAAAAGATGGTGAACAGCGCGGCGTCCAGGGCCCGTTCCAGGTCGGCGTCCTCGAAGATCAGCACCGGCGACTTGCCGCCCAGTTCCATGGAGTACTTCTTCAGGCCCGCGGTCTGCATGATCTTCTTGCCGGTGGCGGTGCCGCCGGTGAAGGAAATCGCCCGCACGTCCGGGTGGCGCACCAGGGCATCACCAGCAGTGGCGCCGTAGCCCTGGACGATGTTCAGCACCCCGGCGGGAATCCCGGCTTCCACCGCCAGCCGGCCCAGCTCATTGGCGGTCAGCGGCGACAGTTCGCTCATCTTCAGCACCGCGGTATTGCCCAGGGCCAGGCACGGCGCGGTCTTCCAGGTGGCGGTCATGAACGGCACGTTCCATGGCGACACCAGGGCGCAGACGCCCACCGGCTGGTACAGGGTGTAGTTGAGCATCTGGTCGTCCACCGGATAGCTGTGGCCATCCATGCGGGTGCAGACCTCGGCGAAGAAATCGAAGTTGTGGGAGGCCCGGGGAATCAGCACGTTGCGGGTCTGGTGGATCGGCAGGCCGGTGTCCAGGGTTTCCAGCTCCGCGAGGTGCGGCACGTTCTCTTCGATCAGCGCACCCAGGCGGCGCATCAGCCGCGCGCGTTCCTTGGCCGGGGTATTGGCCCATTTCGGAAAGGCGTCCTTGGCCGCCGCTACCGCCTGGGCGATTTCCTCGGCGCCGCCGCTGGCCACCTCGCCAATGGCTTCACCGGTGGCGGGGTTGTAGTTGGTGAACACTTCGCGGCTTTCGACTTCGCGGCCGTTGATCCAGTGCTTGATCATTTATGCGTGCTCCTTGGCCACGGCAGTGGGCTCCGGGTGGGCGTGATGGGTGAAGAATTCGCTTTCGCTGACGATGCGGTTGACCAGCCGGCCGATGCCTTCGATTTCCACCACCACCTCATCGCCGGGCACCACGTCGGACAGGCCTTCGGGGGTGCCGGTGGCGATCATGTCCCCCGGTTGCAGGGTCATGAAGCCGGACAGGTATTCGATGAGGTAGGGGATGTCGAAGATCATGTCGGCGGTGCTGCCTTGCTGGCGCAACTCGCCGTTGACCCAGGTGCGCAGGGTCAGGTTGTTGGGTTCGGGTACCTGGGCCGCGTCGATGATCCACGGGCCTACCGGGGTGGTGGCATCGCGGTTCTTCACCCGCAGGTTGGGCCGGTAGTAGTTCTCCAGGTAGTCGCGGATCGCATAGTCGTTGCACAGGGTGTAGCCGGCCAGGTAGTCCAGGGCATCCTCGCGCTTGACGTTGCGCGCGGTCTTGCCGATCACCGCCACCAGCTCGCACTCGTAGTGCATGTAGGCGACGTTGTCCGGGCGCCAGGTCACCTGTTTGTGGCCGGTGTAGGTGCCGGGAGACTTGATGAACACCAGCGGTTCGGTGGGCGGCTTGAAGGCCAGCTCGGCGGCGTGGTCGGCATAGTTCAGGCCCAGGGCGAACATGGTCCCGGTGGCCGGTGGCAGCCACTGCACCTGGTCTTCGGCCAGGACCCGGCCGTCTTCCAGTTGCAGGGTGTTGGGGCCGGTGACCAGGGCCTGGTGGACCTGGCCCTGATAACGAATGCGTGCATGTTTCATGTCGGTTCCTTATTCGGCCACGATGGTGTTGGCGAGGCGGCCCAGGCCGCTGATCTGCACTTCGACCCGATCGCCGGGGCGTACATCGACCCGGCCTTCCGGAGTGCCGGTGATCAGCACGTCACCGGGGTGCAGGGTCATGAACTCGCTGATCTCGGCAATCAGCTGGGGAATGCTGCGCACCAGGTTGGCGGTGCTGTTGTGCTGCACCCGCTCGCCGTTGACCCACAGCTCCAGGCTCAGGGCATGGGGGTCGGCCACCTCGGCGGCCGGTACCAGTTCCGGGCCCAGGGCGCAGAAGCCGTCCCGGCACTTGGCCTTGACCGCGGGGCGGTAGTAGCTGTCTTCCGGCAAGCTGAATTCGTTGACGATGGTGTAGCCGGCCACGTGTTCCAGGGCGTCTTCCAGGCGCACCCGGCTGGCGCGCTTGCCGATCACCACGCCCAGGGCCGGGCCGGGCTGCAGGCGCTCCACACCTTGGGGAAACACCACCGGCGCCTCATGGCTGTTGCGGGTGTTGGGGGTCTTGATGAACAGCACCGGCTTCACCGGCGGCTTCTGGTAGGGCGGCTGGGTGAAGCTCTGCAGATGGCTCTGCAGCAACCCCTGGTAGTTCAGCGCAACGCCGAACAGGGTGCCGCCGGCGTGATCGTTCAGTGCACGGCTCATCGGGCTCTCCTGGTGTCCGTACCCGTAGCGGCTTGCCGCTGGCGGGTCGATTTCGTTAATGTGTTAACGTTATATTTAATATGTTAACGATCGTCAAGCGATGGACTGCCCGCTTCCATCCCGCAGTGGCGGGCAAGCCGCGAATCACGCAGGATGCGCAGGGTCCGCGTGGATCAAAATAAAAAACAGAAGGGCGCCATGAACCCACGCCAACCGATTCCCAACATCAACATCGGCCAGGTCTACGACCAGCGTTACGCCGATGCCCAGGTGCACTACGACAAGCTCAGCAACCTGGCCGGCTTCTTCGGTCGCAACATGCCGGTGCATCGCCACGACCGTTTCTTCCAGGTGCATTACGTGCAGAGCGGTGCGGTGCGGGTCTACCTCGACGATCAGCAGTATCTGGAGTCGGGGCCGATGTTCTTCCTGACCCCGCCGACCATTCCCCACGCCTTCGTCACCGAGGCCGACAGCGAAGGCCATGTGCTGACCGTGCGCCAGCAACTGGTGTGGGAGTTGATCGGCGCCGACCCGGCACTGGCCCCGGCGCCCCAGGTGCCGCCGGTGTGCGTGGCCCTGGCGCGCCTGGGGCCGCAGTTCGCCGGCGAAGTACGACGCCTGGAGGGCCTGTTCCATGAGTTGCAGCGGGAGATTGCCGGGCAGGGCCCGGGGCGCGAGCCGGCGCTGGAAGCCCTGACTCGGCTGCTGATGATCAGCCTGCTGCGGTTGTCGGCCAACTCCCTGACGGCGCGCCCGGCACGCCATGAAGACCTGCAGATCTTCCACCGCTTCAACGAGCTGATCGAGGCCCGCTACCTGGAGCACTGGCCCCTGGGCCGCTACGCCAGCAGCCTGGGAGTGACCGAGGCGCGCCTCAATGATGTCTGCCGGCGCATCGCCGACCTGCCGTCCAAGCGCCTGGTGCATGAACGGGTGATGCAGGAGTCCAAGCGCCTGCTGCTGTTCACCGGCAGCTCGATCAACGAAATCTGCTACCAGCTGGGCTTCAAGGACCCGGCCTATTTCAGCCGGTTTTTCCAGCGTTACGCCAAGACCGCGCCGGGGGAATACCGCTTGCGCCAGGGGCAGGCGCCTGCCCCTGGCGCAAATGCGCCGGGTGCCTGATCCCTGGGGCAGGGCTGATGCCATGGAGCCGCGCCCAGGCAACTGACCCTGGCGGTATTCGCCGCCTGGCGGGCGTGGCAGAATCCGCGCCTTTGCCCGACAAGGAGCGTCGTCATGCTGCGTACCGTTGTGTTGTCCCTGCTGGTGCTTGGCGCCTTGCCGTGCCTGGCCGGGGAGCTGCCGGAGCTGACGCCGCTGTGGTTGCAACAGGAGGGCTGGATCGGCGCGTGCGACAACCGCCGCGACTGCCAACTGCTCTACGCGCCGAACATCGATTTTGCCGAGCGGGTCAACCACCTGACCCTGAAAGTCCGCAGCCAGGCCGGCCCCGAAGGCCTGTTGCAACTGCAACTGGAGCACCAGGGCGTGCCATTGGAACTCGGTGCATTGCGCCTGGATGGCCAGCCGCTGGAGCCCGGCTTGCTGGCGGCGCTGGTCCAGGAAGTGGAAGCCCCCGACAGCACCCGTGAACAACAGTACTACCGGGTTGATGACCAGCCCCTGGCCCGGCAATGGCTGGCGCGGCTGCGGGCCGGGCAGGTGCTGGAACTGCCGGGAGAGGAGCCGGCCCAGGTGCTGCTCAAGGGGTTGCCGGACTTGCTGCAACGGGTGGACCAGGTGCAGCAGCGCCAGGGCACGGTCAGCGCCCTGGCCGCGCCCGGCGAACAGCCGGCCAGCACGGTGCCCGGGTTGCAGCCGGCCGCGGCATTGCGCCCCTATCCCGGGGTGAAGCCCCTCGGCGCCCGAGAGCGCACCGGGCTGCTGGCGGCGGTGCGCAAAACCTTGCCGCCGGCAAAGACCGAAGATGCCGACGACTACGTCATGCCACCGCGGATCGAGGTCTATCCCCTGACCGCGCAGCAGGCGCTGGTCTTCGAGTTCTCCGATTGCGGTGCCTACATCTGCCTGTTCGATATCAGCAGCCGCTCGCGCACGGCGCCCTATGCGCTGCAGCCCCTGCAGATGCAGGCGTTGCCGGCCGGCAGCGTCGACCATGCCGGGGGCCTCAACTATTACCCCGAGACCGGCGAGCTCAGCAGTTTCCTCATGGGCCGCGGGATAGGCGACTGCGGTGAAATGGCCAGTTGGCACTTCGATGGCCAGGCCTTCCAGCTCACCGATTATCGGCGCATGCCCACCTGCAGCGGCCTGGGCTACGAAGACTGGCCGGTGCTCTGGAGCGCCGAGGCACCCAAGCGCCCCTGAGCCCCGGCATCAGGTGCAAGCTTCGCCTTGAAGCACGTTGCTCGGTTGCGCCGGTGCCGTGCCCAGCATCAGGTCCGCGGCCTTTTCGCCGATCATGATTGCCGCCGCATTGGTGTTGCCGGTGATCAGGCTCGGCATGATCGAGGCGTCCGCCACCCGCAGCCCCTGGAGGCCGTGGACCCGCAACTGGTCGTCCACCACCGCCAGCTCGTCGTGGCCCATCTTGCAGCTGCCCACCGGGTGAAACACCGTGCCCAGGTGCTGGCGGATCCATTGCTCGATCTGCTCCTGGCTCTGCACCTGCGGGCCGGGTACCAGCTCGCCCTTGAGGCGTTGGGAGAAGGCCCGGGTCGCTGCCAGCTGGCGCACCAGGCGCAAGCCGGCCACCAGCTTGCGCAGGTCTTCGGGGTGGCTGAGGAAGTTGGCGTCGATCAGCGGCTTGTCGTGCGGGTCGGCGGAATTCAGGCGCACCCGGCCGCGGCTCTGCGGGTGCATCACCGCCACATGCAGGCTGATGCCGTGGCCCACGGGGATCAGGCGCTGGGGCTGGTTCTTCAGGGCCGGGGCGACGATCAGCCCCAGTTCCGGCACCGGGTCCTCGGGCGCAAGGCGCAGGAAGGCTCCGGACTCGACGGTATTGGAGGTCAGCGGGCCCTGGCGCCGGGTCAGGTACTGCCAGGGTGAGCGGGCCAGGGGCAGCAGGCCCTTGGCGGAAATGCCGTAGCCCAGTTCGGGGTCGCTGCGGTACATCAGCACGATGTCCTGGTGATCCTGCAGGTTGAGCCCGACCCCTGGCAGCGGGTGGCGGGAAACGATCCCGTGGCGCGCAAGCTCCTCGGCCGGGCCGATGCCGGACAGCAACAGCAGTTGCGGCGAGTTGATCGCCCCGGCGCACAGGATCACTTCCCGGCGTGCCTGCAGTTGCCAGACCCGGCCGTCCTGGCTGATTTCCACACCGCTGGCACGAGTGCCTTGCAGCAACACCCGGTGGGTCAGGGTGCTGCTCAGTACCGTCAGGTTCTGCCGGTGCAGGATCGGGTGCAGGAAGGCCCGTGCCGCGCTGCAGCGCTCGCCGTTGATCTGGGTGACATGGAAGGGCCCGAAGCCTTCCTGCTCCGGGCCATTGAAGTCCGGGTTGTAGCTCCAGCCCAGCTCGGTGGCGGCCTGGTAGAACACCTGATTGACCGGGCTCGGGCTGCGCTGCTCGGCGACGTTGAGCTCGCCGTGCTGGCCGTGCCACGGCGAGGTGCCGGGTTCGAAATGCTCCGAGCGCTTGAAGTAGGGCAGCAGTTCGTCATGGCTCCAGCCCTGGTTGCCGGCGGCGGCCCAGCGGTCGAAGTCCAGGCGATGGCCGCGGATATAGATCATGCCGTTGATCGCGCTGGAGCCGCCCCAGACCCGGCCCCGGGGGCAGGGGATCGGCACGTCGCCACTGCTGGCCTGTGGGCTGAACTGGTGCATCCAGTTCCAGCGCGGGTTGGCGATCAGGCGGATGATCCCCGCCGGAGTGCGCACATAGGCGGCGGGCAGCAAGGTGCGGTCACTGGGCCCGGCTTCGATCAGGCACACCTGGACCTTGGGATCGGCGGACAGCCGGTTGGCCAGCACGCAACCGGCGGAGCCGGCGCCCACCACGATGTAGTCGAAGGTCTGCGTGGTTGTTTCACTCATCGGAGGTACCTCGTTGGCAGTCACAGAAATCCATCTCAGAGCCCCAGCAGCGAGCCGACGTCGAGGGTCACTTGCAGGCCGACGACAAAGCCGTTGCCGCTCAGCTCGCGGGCTTCGGGGTTGTAGAAGTTGTCCGGGTTGACCAGGTACTGGATGCTGGGCTCCAGGGCCAGTTGCCGGGTCAGGGCGATATGGGCGTTGGCTTCCAGTGCGTAGACATTGCGTTCGCCCAGGCGCGGGTCGCCGCCGTTGGCGATGCGGGCCTGCTGCTGGAAGCGCAGCTGGTGGTCGTTGAGGCGCAGGTAGCTGGCCTTGAGGTTGAGCTTGTCCTGGGGCCGGTCGAAGGGCGCGAGGTAGGTCAGCCCGGCCTCGGCGAACTGGCTGAAGGGCTGCTTGTCATCGGCCGCCGCCGACAGCGAACCGAACAGCAGCAGGGCCTGGGGCGCACTGTCGGTACCGGCGTCGGCACGCCACAGTGCCTGCTGGAACTTGAAGAAGGCTCCGCCGGTGCCGAAGTCCATGGCCCCGGTCAGCGGGTCCACCTGCTTGGAGGTGTTGTAGTAGCCGTTGAGCTCGTAGTGGGAGCTGTAGGCATCGCGGTTCTGGCTGCCGATGCCCAGCAGCAGGCTGGTGCCGCTGGCGTCGTCGGTACTGAAATCCAGGCCCTTGCGCTCCTTCAGGTAGTCCACCGGGTTGGACTCGAAGGCGCCGCCATGTACGTACCACTGGGGCGTCAGCTGGTATTTCAGGTAGCCGCCCCAGCTGCCGTAGGGCGGCGGCAGGATGCCGGTGGAAGAGTCGATGATCGGGTCGTTGCAGGTCACCGTGCTTTCGCAGTTGTAGATATAGAAGTAGCGCCGGGCGTTGGTCCGCCCCAGGCTCAGGTCGACCCGGCCGTCGAGCCAGGTCTGCTGGTAGGTCAGCAGGCTCAACTGGTTGCTGGTGAGGTCGTTGTGGATCGGCGCGCCGCCGAAGTAGCTGCCGGCGGCGCCCTGCCAGTTGCGCGAGGTGGGCACGCCGGTCTCGTGGTCGAGGATGAACAGCGTCTGCTCGAAGTGCAGGGCTGCGCCGTCGAGGCCGGCGAAGGTCCCCAGATCGATATCGGCACCGACGAACAGGTCGCCGCTGTTGCCGAAACTGTGGGGCCGGGGGCCCGTGTCCAGGTTCTTCATGGCCAGGCTGAGGAACTGCGCATGGGGCGTGATGCCACGGTCGGCCAGGTAGTCCCCCAGGCCGGACAGCGGGCCGGTACGCGGCGTGGGCGGCGTCTGGGCAAGGCAATCAAGGGGCAGCAGCAAGGCGGCCAGCAGCGGGCACAGCGCATAGGTTGCATTCATGTCGGGTACTCGATTCTTGTTGTTTTTGTCTTGAGTGTCGGTTGCACATCGTTTGTTCAGGCATCGGCCAGGGCCGGGGTCGGGTTGACCAGCACCTTGATCTGGCTCTTGTCTTGCAACAGCGCCTGGAAGCCTTGCTCCACCGCCTGTTCCAGGGCCAGGCAGCGGGTGACCGCCCGGCTCAGGTCCAGGCGCCCGCTGGCCAGCAGCTGGATCAGTTCGGGGTAGACGTGGCGGTAGCCGACGCTGCCGAGCAGGCGCAACTCGTTGTTCACCAGGTGGAAGGCATCGAACTGCACGTCGCCCATCAAGCCCACCAGCACCGCTTCGCCGCCCTTGCGCAGGCAGTGCAGGGCATGGCGCAGGGTCTGCTGGCTACCGGCGGCCTCAAAGGCGCTGTCGATACCACCGGCGCTCAGTTGCCGCAGGCGTGCCTGCAGTTGCGGGTCGGCGCCGTCCAGGGCCTCAGAGGCGCCGAACTCCAGGGCCAGGCGCCGGCGCTCGGGGTCCAGGTCCACGGCGTAGATCCGTTCCACCCCCCGCAACCGTGTCAGTAGCACCAGCAGCAGGCCGATGGGCCCCAGGCCGAACACCGCGCAACTGTCGCCGGCCATCAGGCTGCTCTGGTTCAAGGCGTGGTAGGCCACCGCTGCCGGCTCCAGCACGGCCGCCTGCTTGAAGCTGACGCTGTCCGGCAGCAGGTGCAGCATGTAGGCCGGTACCACCGCCTGTTCGGCAAAGCCGCCGTCGCCCATCAGGCCGATAAAGCCCATGGATTCACAGAGGTTGTACTGGCCCATCTGGCAGTACGAGCACTCGCCGCAGCGGTATTCGGGTTCCACCGCAACCCGCTGGCCCAATAGCCGTGCATCCACGCCCTGGCCCAGGGCTACTACCTGGCCGCAGAACTCGTGGCCCAGGGTCAGCGGCGCCCGGCAACCGGACAGCGGGTGAGCCACCTGCTGAGGTATGGAGTGAGGGCCATCGACGTACTCATGCAGGTCGCTGCCGCAGATGCCGCAGTAGGCGACTTGCAGCAACACCTCGCCGGGGCCGGGCTGGCGCGGTTCCAGCTGAGTCAGGCGCAGGTCGCGGGCGGCATGCCATTGCAGTGCTTTGATCATGGGTTTCCTCCCAGGCTCGGGCTGGGTGCAGGGTTGGGGCCGCGGTGCCGGCGTTGTTGGCGGGCCAGTACCGCGGGGGCGGTTTCCTTGAGGAACAGGGCCAGCACGGCGGCCAGCAATGCGCCGCCGCAGGACATCCACATGACGATCGACAGGCCGAAGCGGTCGGCGGCGAAGCCGGCAATGGTCGGAGCGATGAAGCCGCCCACCAGCTCGCCGATGCCCATGATCATGCCCAGGGCCGTGGCCATGACTTCGCGGGGCACGGTTTCCGCGGGGATGGTGGCCATGAACAGGGTGAAGCAGCCCAGGCCGGTGTAGGTCAGCAGCATCAGCACCCCGAGCATCCAGGGCGACGAGGCGTAGAGCAGGGCGATGGGACAGCAAGCGGCAATCAGCGAGAACAGCACCAGGGTCGGGCGCCGGCCGAGGCGGTCGGAGATTGCCGGCACGCCGAAGCCCCAGAGCACCCAGGCGCCTCCCAGGCAGCTCATCACCGTGCCCATGCTGGCCGGGCTGTAGTCGCGAACCTTGACCAGGAAGGTCGGGGTGAAGGAAATCAGGATGATGAACCAGGTCAGGAACACGCAGCTGATGAGGGTGCAGAGCACGATGTTGCGGCTCTTGAGCAGGGCCAGGCGATGGCTGCCACCCGGGCTGGACGGGGTGTGCGCTCGCGGTTCGTGTCGCGGTGGGTCGGGCTGCACGTAGCGCCAGATCAGCAGGGCGATCAGTAGCCCGGGAATCAGCGAAATGATGAAGGCGTGGCGCCAGCCGTAGGCTTCGGCCAGGGCGATCAGCACCGGCGGGCCGATCACCGCGCCCAACAGGCCCGCCGCCGACCCTTGCAGCAGGCCCATGTTCAGGCCACGGCGATGGGGCGAGGAGGCTTCCACCATCAGCGATTGGGAGAGCGGCAGGATCGGCCCCTCGGCCAGCCCCATGATGGCGCGGAACAGCAAAAGGCTGAGAAAGCCGGTGACCAGCCCGGACAGCGCCGAGCACAGGGAAAACAGGATCACCGCGACGATCAGCAACGGCTTGCGCACGCCCCGGCGGTCCGACCAGGCACCCACCAGGGCCCCGGACACCGCCCAGGCCAGGGCCAGGATCGACGACAGCATGCCCAGGTGGCTGTTGCTCAGTTGCAACTCGTCAGCCATGAAGGGGAACAGGAAGGACAGCGCCAGACGATCGAAAAAGACGAAACCGAAGGTCAGGAACAGCACCCCCAGCAAGGTGTTCTCGTAACCGGCCTTGTTGTTTTTATAAGCCATGGTGGTTCTCCGAAGGAGGCGTGGGCAGCGCCGGTCAGCGGAACAGGGTGTCGATATGGGCGGCGCCCAGGCCGATCTTTTCGTAGTGGGCGCGGCACATGGCGATGTAGGAGTGCACGTCGAAGTAGCCGTCGGGCTCGCCCTGTTCGTCGAGCCAGATCAGCGGGCCCTTGACGATGAAGAACACCCGCATCGGCTGCTCATGCTCATAGGCCACCAGGGTGTGGCCTTCGCCCGGGGTCTCGTAGACGAAGTCCCCGGCGGTGGCGGTCCACTCGTGCTCCAGGTAGCCCCATTTGCCGGACAGGGTGTAGGCGAAGACTTCGTGGGGGTGGTAGTGGCGGTTCACCAGCCCGGCGCTGCGGGCCAGGAGAATGTCGCACCAGCGGTTTTCGCTGGGGGAGATCCACAGTGGCCGTGAGGACACGGTCTCGGTGAAGGGCACGTACAGGCGCAGGTCCTCGCTGGCGGCGTCGGGCAGGTAGACCTCCGGCTTGGCGTCGGGCTTGAAGCAGTTGGCGATCGGTTGCAGGTCTTTCCAGAATTCACGGTGGGCGGCTTCGGGCATGGTGGGCCTCGGTTGTTGTTATGGGAGGAGCCTGGGCAGCCGGGCAGGGCGGCCATGGGGGTACGGCGCAGACTTTAGGTCGGGAGCGGGGCAAGGGTTTGCACGGATCGGACTGGTTGTTTGTCTGTTTCGGACGGCTTTTTTCCTACGGCCGATAGAGAGCCGATGACGCACTCAAAGCGACCGGGTCCCACTGCGTTTCAAGTTGACAGGCTATATAGTTCAGATGTTAATGAATGGCCGCAGCCCGCAGTGCCTGCGGCCCCAGGTGTCCGGACACTGCCTTGCCGTCCGGGGAACATCCCGCCGCCATGAGAAGAACAACAATGTCTCCATGCGCCTTGCTCGAAACCCGGCATGCCAGCACCCAGGCCGTCGACCTGGACCAACGCCTGGCCTTCTGGGAGGACTACAACGCCAGCACCCTGGTGGGGCTCAAGTGCAACTCCTACGCCGAGGGCGGTTTCGCCGCCAGCCAGGACAATCTGCAATTGAGCGCCATGCGCCTGGCCCGCATCGTCGGCAACGAACACGTGGTGGAGCGCGACACCTCGATGATCCGCGGCGTGCCCAAGGAGTCGATCTTCGTGTCCCTGGTCACCGGCAGCGGCTCGTTCTTCTACCAGGATGGCGCCTGCCAGGTGCTGGAGCCGGGGGAGCTGGTGGTCTACCGCACCGACAAGCCCTATCTGTTCGGCTTTTCCGGGGCCATGCGCCAGTTCATCTTCGACATTCCCCAGCAGCAGTTCGCCGAGCGCTGCCTGAAACGCTTCGACCGGCCTTTGCGGATCAGCGTCGGAAGCGGGGTCCAGCGCCTGTTGCTGCGCACCCTGGGCGAACGTACCCGGGGCTTTTTCCAGCAGCCCCTGTGCGCCGAGGCCGAGGCTTATCAGGAGCAGGCCTTCGAGCTTCTGGCCAGCATCATTGCCGGGCATGTGGGGGAACGGCCAATCAACGCCCTGAGCGCCTCCTACCTGCTGGCGGCCAAGCAATGCATCCATGAGCAGCTGGCCGACCCGACCCTGAGCTGCGAGCGGGTGGCGGCCCAGACCGGCATTTCCACCCGGCACCTGGCCCGGCTGTTCGCCCTGGAAGAAACGCTACCCAGCCGCTTCATCCTGGAAAAACGCCTGCAACAGGCCCGTCAACTGCTGTGCAGCAGCCAGGGAGCGGGCCTGGATATCAGCGAGATCGCCTACCGGCACGGCTTTGCCAGCCAGGCGCATTTTGCCCGGGCCTTCAAGAGCCGCTTCCAGCAAACCCCCAGTGAGGCACGCGCCCTTGGGGTAGCCGCAACCCTGGCAAGCCCGGCAGCCGAAAGCGTCGGTCACGCCTGTGGCGACAATCTCCGGGGCCTGGAGCAAGGCAACTGACCCGCCCGGGCCACACTGTTGCAGCAAGTAGCCCAGGGGAGCGGGGGAAGGATGGCCGGTTGGGCAGAGCGGCGTTCCGCTGGATGGAGCCCGGGCTCCGGGGAACGCCGTTGGTGGATGCCACCGCTCGGGTGGCGGGGCTTGCCCGTTCCGGCACCAGAGCGGGGGTCAGCGCCCGGCAGCCTCCATGGCTTGGGCTTGAAGGTCGAGCAACTGGCGTTGAAAGGTCACGAATGGCTCCTTGGGCTGTTGCAGGCGTACGAACTCCAGCATCGGGTCGGCGACGGCGGTGCGGATTCCCGACAGCGCCTCCAGGGTGGCCAGCCCGCAAAACGGTACGTAGGCCTCGGAGTAGCCGCCTTCATGCACCAGCACCAGGCGCCCTCGGCACAGGCGCTCGGCAGCATCCTTCAGGCACTGGGTCATCTCGCGGAACGAGTCACTGTGCAGCAGCATCCGCGCCAGGGGGTCCACGGCGTTGGCGTCATAGCCACAGGCGACAATGATCAGTTCCGGCTCGAAGCGCTCCAGGGCCGGTATCACGATGCGCTGCATGGCGTACAGGTAGGCGTCGTGGCCACTGCCCGGCAGCAGCGGGATATTGATGTTGCAGCCCAGGCCGGCGCCGCGCCCGCGGTCCTGTTCACCGCCATAGCCCGGAGGGAAGCAACCGTCCTGGTGCAGGGACAGGGTCAGCACGTCGGCCCGCTCCTCGAAGATCGACTGGGTGCCGTTGCCGTGGTGCACGTCCCAGTCGATGACCGCTACCTTGCCCAGTCCATGACGGGCCTTGGCGGCCTCGATGGCGATGGCGATGTTGGCCAGGAAACAGAAGCCCATGGCCTGGTCGCGGGTGCAGTGGTGTCCCGGTGGACGGGACAGGGAATAGGCGTTATCGGCTTCGCCGCTGAGCACGGCGTCCACGGCGGCCATGGCCAGCCCGGCGGACAGCTTGGCGATTTCATAGCTGCCCGGGCCCACCGGCGCCTCGTCGCCGAGGTGACCGCCACCGGCGTCGCTCAAGGCCTTGAAACGCTGCAGGTAGGCAGCACTGTGGACCCGCAGCAGGTCGTCTTCGGTGGCCGCTGCGGCGCTGCGCAGGTGCAACTGTCGGGTCAGGCCGGAGACATCCATCAGGCTTTTCAAACGGCGTTTGGTTTCCGGTGATTCGGCGTGCCCGGCGGCGGCTGGCGGCTGTACCCAGCCCCCCACCGGCAGGGTCAGGACGTGGGGGCCGCCGCTGTGCCACAGGCTGAGTTCGTCGAAGAAAAACGCGCTTTTACAGGTCATGGTGATATCCATTTTTCAGGGTGGAATTTACAACGCGACAGCGGCTGGCCCAGGCCCTCGGTGCCAGGGGCACCAGGGCACCGAGAGCGTTAGCGTGCAGGCCGGCAACTGAGTACCAGGGCCATGGACAGCAGGGTGATTGCGGCGCCCGCCAGGAGCAGCCCGCGGAAGCCGCCGCTGCCTTCGATCAGCCGCCCGGCGATGGTCGGGCCTATGGCCAGGCCGGCGCTGATCACCAGGTTGGAGGCGTTCATCAGGCGGCCGCTGCGGTCCATTTCGGCCATGCGCGCGAGGATCAGCGGCAGGATGAAGGTCCAGGTGAACTTGAACACCAGCGCCGCCAGGGCAAAACGCGCCAGTTGCGGCTGGCCCAGAAGCAGCAGCACCGAGCCGGCCATCAGGCCGTAGCCCAGCAGGAGCAGGGCGCTACGGGGCAGGCGATCGCCGAACAGGGTGGCGCACAGGGCGCCGGCAATGCCCATCAGGGTGGCGATGGCCAGCACGTCGCCGCTGGTCTGTGCCGAAAGGCCGGACTGGCCACCGATGGCGCCGATGAAGGTCCAGACCCCGCTGAGGCTGATGTAGAAGGTCAGGATGCCGAGAATCCCCAGGGTGGCCTTGGCCCTGGAAACCGGCGGGGCCTTGGCTTCATGGCTGGCGGCCTTCGCCGCGCCCGCTGGAAAGCTGCGAGCCAGGGGCAGGCACAGCAGCATCAGCAGCGCCATGATCAGGTAGCAGGCACCCAGGCCGAAGCGCTCGAAGAGCATGGGCAGCAGGCTCAGGCCGATGGCCCCCAGCACCAGCTGGCCCATCACCCAGAAGCCGTAGGCGCGACTGGGGTTGGGGCTGGCGGCGGCGCTGGCCAGGCAGATGATCATCAGCGAGCCGCCGGCCAGGGCACTGCACGAGCGTGCGATCAGCAGCAGCGAATAGTCATTGGCGAGCATCGACAGCAGGTTGGCGAGGATGAACAGCAGGGCGCTGCACAGCGCCGCGCGGCGCCAGTCGATGTGTTTCAGCCACCAGATGGCGGGCAGCGTGGCCAGGCTCATGGCCCCCAGCTCGGCGGAAAACAGGTCGCCGATCTGGGTCGGGCTCAGTTGCCACTGGCTGGCCAGTTGCGCGGCAATGGCCGGGGCCGTCAGCAGCACCGCGGGGGTGATGGCGGCGAACAGCACGATGGCCGCCTGGAGCCCGAGGGGCTGGCGGGTGATCGGCGGGTTCTGGCTCAAGGCGGGGTTCTGGGTGTTCATGGACAGGCTCCTAAGGCAAGGGGGTCAGAACACATGGACCAGGCGCAGCAGGGCGTCGGTGCCGGCAAAGCCGTTCTGGGTGGCGACGTTCTGCGACAGGCCGAACATCAGCTGGTTCTGCTTGTCCAGCCAGTGGCCGAGCTCGAACCCGACCTGGGTGTAGCGCTTGTGGGTGTCGTCGATGCGCCGGTCGTTGATCCGCAGTTCGCCGCCATCGGCGTGGATCAGGCGCAGGGCACCATAGGTGGCGGGGGTGAAGTCGTAAGAGGCGAAGGCCTGCAGGCGGTAGAGCGGGTCCTGCTTGAGGTCGCTGCCGAAGTAGTCGTCGTTGGTGCCATAGAGCTGGGCTTCCAGGTTGGCCTCCAGCACCCACTTTTCCCCCAGGCCCTGGGTGTAGTTGTAGACAAAGGTCGCGCCCCAGCGGTTGGCCCCGGGGGAGACGTCGGGGTTGCGCCCGTGGTACTCGCCCACGGGCAGCGTGATCAGGGTCAGCAGGCCGCTGTAGGTGCGGGTTTGCGGCTGGTTGATGAAGAACAGCGTGCCGCCCACCTGGGGGTCGCCAAAGCCGCTTTCGCCGGTGTGGCGTTCGGCGCCGGGCAGGCGCGCGTCGATATCGGCGAAGGGCACGATGAACTGCGGGGTACAGAGGGTGCCGCACAGGTCGCTGAAGAACACTTGGCGGTAGGCCATGGCATTGACTCGCAGCTCGGCCTTGCCCGTGCTGTCGGCCGGGCCGTGGAAATCACCGGCGCGGGTGGCGGGCAGGTACAGCACGCCCAGGCTGGTGCCCGCTGGGGCGGCGAAGAAGTCCCGGGCATTGAGGTCGGCGGCGTTCAGTGAAAGGCTGGCCAGGGTAGCCGTCAGGGCCAGGGTGATGCGGGGCACGGGCGTGGTCATGGGCGGTGCGTCTCTTGTTGGAGTTGTTGTTCGGCGAACGGCTCGCCGGCACACGGCAGGGGCTGGAAAAAGGGCAAAGGCTGCCCGTGGCCGTCACATTCGACGGCACTGGTCAAGGGTGGTCAGGGGGCGGAATCAGCCGGGAGGGGCATGCAGCAACTGGGCGATGCGGGCCTTGTCCTTGACCCCGAGCTTGCTGTAGATGGCCCGAATGTGATGGCGCACGGTGTTGGGCGACATGCCCAGGTCCCGGGCCACTTCCTTGTAGGTCTTGCCTTCGCCGAAGCACTGGGCGACGGCATTTTCCCGTGGGCTGAGCCGGGGCAGCAGGTTGCGGCTGCGGGCCGCCAGGAGGCAGAGGTCGCCTACCGCCGAGGACTCCACCTGCAGGGACTTGCCTTCGAAGCCGCCGGGGTCCAGCGCCATGGGCAGTTGCGGGCCGCTCCACTGCGGCCATTCATGCAGCAGCAGGTCGACGAAGCCGCGTTCGGCGCATTGCAGCACGCCGCGCTGGTCGCACACGGCCAGGGCCAGGTTGCGCGGGCCGGTGAGCTTCTCGCGCATGGCCACCAGGGTGCGGATCTGGTTGGCCGACACTGCGGCCACCAGGTGCAGCATCAGGTTGTTCAGCAGGTGGCAGTCGCCCTGGTTGAAGCGCGGCGCTCCCGGGGCGCGGTACAGCGCCAGGTGATTGTTCAGGTGGGTGTGGGGGTCGATGTGCACCACGCACAGCAGTTCGCCGATGTTGTACTGGCGGCCCAGCCAGTTGAGGCCGGGGCCGTTGTCCGGATCGGCCATGTCGACGATCACCGCCCGGCCCGGCACCTCATGGACCCGGCTCACCGTGACATCGATGTGGCGGATCGATTGCCAGTCCGGCAGGTAGCTCGGTGGCAAGCGGTACAGGTAGCAGCTGTGTTCATCCGGCAGGCCATCCACCAGTGCGGCACGGCCCCACCAGGCGCTGTCGAAAGGTAGGAGCCTGCTGATGCGCGCCAGTGCATGCTGGTGCAGGTTTTCGATGTCCCTGTTCTGCGCCAATTGCTGCAGTTCAAGGGTCAGTTCGCTGAAGGCCTGCAACAGGCTGGCCGGGGCACGCTCGGGGTGGTTCATGGGTCTGTACCTCTGTGCGACGTTGTTATTGTTTTCGTCACGGAAGGGGTTTGGGACCGGTACGTCAGGGGACGTGGGCAGGGCCTGGTTCGAGTATCGATGGCTTGGAAGAGCCGCGCCATCCTACAGATGCAGGAGGTGGCCCTTGGCCCGGATGCCGGCGGGCATCCAGGCGCGGGAAATGACGGCCAGGAGGGAAGGGTTCAGGCCGCCCGGCAAGGGTGGGCCAGGCGATGGAAGCAACGGCTGAAGTACACCAGTGAGTCGCCGTGCTCCAGCACGCCGATTTCATCCAGTTCCACCAGCATTACCGAGTGCGTGCCGATTTCCTGGACCTCGGTGATGCGCCCCTGCAGGCTGGCCAGGGCGCCCTCCAGCACCGGCAGGGCCTGCAGGCCGTCGCGCCAGGGGTGCAGGCCGAAGCGCTGGTCCATGGCCACGCCGGTCATGCCGGCAAAGTGCCGGGCCACTTCTTCGTGTTCGCCGCTGAGAACGTTGACGCACAACCGCCCGTTGCCCTTGAACACCGGGTTCAGGGCGCTGTTGCGGTTGACGCAGACCATCAGGGTCGGCGGGCTGTCGGTGACCGAGCAGACCGCCGTGGCGGTGATACCGCAGCGGCCGGCGGGGCCGTTGCTGGTGATGACGTTGACCGCTGCGGTCATGTGCGCCATGGCGTTGCGAAAGGCGAGTTGCTTGGGATCGAGTACAGACATGACGAATTCCTCATGGACGCAGGGCAGCCGGGTGTCTGGCTGCCAACGCGGGGCTGACGGCGGACTTGGCCTGTAGGAGCCGGCTTGCCGGCGAAGCGGGCCTGGAGGCTTGTGGTGCTCTGGCGGGCGTCTTCGCTGGCAAGCCAGCTCCTACACAAGCCAGCTCCTACACACGCTGGCTTCGTGGCTATTGGCGGATGCGGTCCAGCATGTTGATGTCATCCGGGTTGCTCAGGTGCGGCACGGTCCAGCCGTCGAGGTCGTAGTCCCCCAGGCACTTGTCCACCAGGTCGGTCATGGCTTTCATCGAGCCGCTGGCCTGGGCGTGGCGCAGGCACTGCATGCGGATCTCGTCCTGGCTGCCGGCGTAGTTGATCTCGTACAACTCGTGGCGGCCGCCGAATTCGGTGCCGATGGCGTCCCACAGCAGCTTGAGGATCTTGATCCGCTCCTCGTGGCCCATGCCCCCGGAGCCCCGGCAGTAGGTGCCGAGGTACTGGTTGAGCACCGGGTCCTTGAGGTCGCGGGAGCCGGAGGGCAGGTAGATCAGGCCGCTGGCCACCACCTGCTCGATGATCTTCTTGATGTCGGTGTAGGCCTGGGGCGCCAGGACCCGGTAAGCCTGCAGCGCCTGGGTACTGGGCAGGTAGACACCGTTCATCCATTCACTGGCGTTGCCATGCATGGCGTCGGTCAGGGACCAGAACAGGTTGCGCCAGGCCACCACTTCGCCAACCTGCGCCTGGACCCCGCGAAACTCCAGGGAACCGGTGCATTGCAGGGCCTTGACCAGCAGGCCAGTGATGAAATCGAGCTTCACCGCCAGCCGGGTGCAGCCCTGCATCGGGAACAGGCGGCCGAACCCGCCCTGGGGGAACCATTGGCGGCAGCGCTCGAAATCGCGGTAGATCAGCACGTTTTCCCAGGGGATGAACACCTTGTCCATGATCAGGATCGCGTCGTTCTCGTCGAAGCGGCTGGACAACGGGTAGTCGAAGGGCGAGCCGGTCATGCCGGCCTGCAGTTCATAGGAAGGGCGGCAGATCAGCTTCATGCCCCGGGTGTTCATCGGTGCGATGAACATCAGGGCGAAATCGGTGTTGTCCCCCAGCAACTGGGCCGAGCCCTGGCCGACGAAGTTGTAGTGGGTCAGGGCCGAGTTGGTGGCCACCACCTTGGCGCCGCTGACGATGATCCCGCCCTCGACTTCCTCGTCCACCGAGATGAACACGTCCTTGACCTGATCCACCGGTTTGTCGCGGTCGATGGGTGGGTTGACGATGGCGTGGTTGAGGTAGAGGCAGGCTTCCTGGATGCGCTTGTACCAGGTGCGGGCGTTGTCTGCGAAGCGCCCGTAGAACTCCGGGTTGGCCCCCAGGGCGCTGCCGAAGGCGGCCTTGTAGTCGGGGCTGCGGCCCATCCATCCATAGGTCAGGCGCGACCAGTCGGCGATGGCGTCGCGCTGCTGGCGCAGTTCATCGGGGCTTTTCGCCGAACGGAAGAACTTGTGGGTGTAGCCGCCGTTGCCGGTGTCGGTGTCCCAGCACAGTTGCTCCTTGGTGGCCGGGTCGTGCAGGGCGTCGTACAGGCGGGCCATGGAGGCCGCGGAGTTGCGGAAGGCCGGGTGGGTGGTGACGTCCTTGACCCGGTCGCCATAAATGTAGATTTCACGGTCGTCGCGCAGGCTGGCCAGGTATTCGGCACCGGTCAGCGGGCGGTCGGTTGCGGCACGAAAGTCTTCAGGTTTCATATCCAGTCTCAGCGTTGTTTTTATTGACTGGGGCCATGATGGGCAGCCGCGGGAATGGACTAAATGGCTTTTCCGGCGAATGAATTGCACTTTTCATAGGGAGGCGGGTGGCCGGAGCCAGGGTCGAAAACGGTGGCTGAGGGGCGATGCTGTAGCGCTTTATCGATTCACTTCGCGTTGTGTTGTCTCAGCAGTGATACACCGGTCACATTCAGAAATATTTTTAACAATCAGCCATATGAAAGCTCAAGTTCGGCCGATATCTCTGACAGGCCCGCGGACTTCCAACAGCGCGGCGCCCCACGTCGGCACAGCCCCTGATGCGCCGACGGCTCAACGGCATGGATGCCTGTCGCCCGTTCTCCCTCGAGAGTCGTCCTATGTCCTTGCGTAACCTGAATATCGCCCCTCGTGCTTTCCTCGGTTTTGCCTTCATTGCCTTGCTGGTCGTGGTGCTGGGGGTGTTTGCGGTCAATCGCATGGCGGTGATCCGCGAAGCCTCGGTGGACATGGAAAGCAACCAGCTGCCCAGTGTCGGCTTTCTCGGCAACCTCACCGAGAACGTGCTGCGCCTGCGGATTCTTTCCTTCCGTGTGCTGGTGAACCGCGAGCCGGCAGGCTTGGCAGAAGCCCAGACGCGCATCGGCGTGCTGGTGGACAACGCCAGAAAGGCCCAGGCCAGCTATGCGGCCTTGCCGGCGGGGCCGCAGGAGGCTGCGCTGTACAAGACCTTCGCTACGACCCTGGACAACTACCTGCAGGCGCAGAACGAGATGCTCGAACTGTCGCGCCAGAACAAGCTGGATGAAATGCGCAGCCTGATCAATTCGCGGATCAAGGAAGGCACAGACCAGATGGGCGAGCAGCTGAACCAACTGATCGCGATCAACGCTGCTGATGCCAGGAGCGCTTCCAAGGCTGCCGGCGAGCACTACAGCAGCGCCATCGCCGGGATTGTGGCGGTGGCTGTGCTTGCCGCGCTGCTGACCATTGTTCTGGCGCTGTTGCTCACCCGCAGCATCGTCACCCCCCTGAACAAGGCCCTGAATGCCGCGCAGGTGATCGCCGGCGGCAACCTGCGCCAGGCCATCCAGGTCGATGGCAAGGACGAGCCGGCGCGGCTGTTGCAGGCCCTGGCCGAGATGCAGGCCAGCCTGCGCCGCACCATCGAGCAGATCGCCGGCTCGGCGACCCAGCTGGCCTCGGCCTCGGAAGAACTCAGCGCGGTCACTGAAGAGGCTTCCCGCGGCTTGCAGCAGCAGAACAACGAGATCGAACAGGCGGCCACCGCGGTCAACGAAATGACCGCCGCGGTGGAGGAGGTGGCGCGCAACGCGGTGTCCACTTCCGAGGCTTCCCGGCAGTCGACCCAGGCCGCTCGCGAAGGTCGCGACCGGGTGGTGGAAACCGTGGACGCGATCCAGACCATGACCCACGACGTGCAGAGCACCTCGGTGATGATCGAAGGCCTGGCGACCCAGGGCCGGGATATCGGCAAGGTGCTGGACGTGATCCGGGCCATCGCCGAGCAGACCAACCTGCTGGCCCTCAACGCGGCCATCGAGGCGGCTCGTGCTGGTGAGGCCGGGCGCGGCTTTGCGGTGGTGGCCGACGAGGTGCGGGCCCTGGCCCATCGGACCGCCCAGTCGACCCAGGAAATCGAGAAGATGGTGGCCGGCATCCAGAACGGCACGGGCGACGCCGTGGAGTCGATGCAGCAGAGCAACCAGCGTACCCAGAGCACCCTGGAACTGGCCCGCGCCGCGGGTGTGGCCCTGGAGCAGATTGCCGAATCCATCAACCAGATCAACGAGCGCAACCTGGTGATCGCCAGCGCCTCGGAAGAGCAGGCGCAGGTGTCCCGCGAGGTGGACCGCAACCTGGTGAACATCCGCGACCTGGCCACCCAGTCGGCGGCCGGGGCCAACCAGACCAGCGCCGCCAGCCATGAGCTGTCGCGCCTGGCGGTGGACCTGAACGCTCTGGTGGCGCGTTTTGTGATCTAAGCGTCCAACGGCGCTGGCGCTCGCTCGACGAGTGCTGCGCCAGCACCTAGGGTTCTGGCTGAAGCATCTTTCATGGAGAAAGCGATGCGCTATTCAGCCCTGACCCAACGGATTGCCGGAGAAGGTTCCGCCGCCTGGGATATCCATTACCGAGCTTTGGCCTTGCGCGAGCAGGGGCGCGATGTGCTGTTGCTGACCATCGGCGATCCGGATTTCGACACCCCCCGGCCGGTGGTCCAGGCGGCCATCGACAGCCTGCTGGCCGGTGACACCCACTATTCGGATGTGCGCGGCAACCTGGCGTTGCGCAGTTGCATCGCCCGTTGCCACCACCAGCGCACCGGGCAGATCGTCGATGCCGAGCACGTGGTGGTGCTGCCGGGGGCGCAGTGTGCGGTGTTCTCCGTGGCCCAGTGCCTGCTCGACCCGGGGGACGAGGTGCTGGTGGCCGAGCCCATGTATGTCACCTACGAAGGGGTGTTCGGTGCCTGTGGCGCCACCGTGGTGCCGGTGCCGGTACGGGCCGAGCAGGGCTTTCGCCTGGACCCGCAGGAAGTGGCGGCGCGCATCAGCCCGCGGACCCGGGCCATGCTCATCAACAGCCCCAACAACCCCTCCGGGGCCAGCCTGTCCCTTGACGACTGGCAGGTCCTGGCGCGGTTGTGCATGGAGCATGACCTGTGGCTGGTTTCCGACGAGGTCTACGGCGACCTGATGTACGAAGGCCAGCACCTGAGCCCGGGCGGTCTGCCGCGAATGGGCGGGCGCACCGCCACCATCAACAGCCTGTCCAAGTCCCATGCCATGAGCGGCTGGCGGGTGGGCTGGGTGATCGCTCCGCCGGTGCTGGCCGGGCACCTGAGCAATCTGGCCCTGTGCATGCTCTATGGCCTGCCGGACTTCATCCAGAATGCGGCAGTGGTGGCGCTGACCCGCGAACTGCCGGAACTGCCACGGATGCGCGAGGAGTACCGCCAGCGCCGCGACCTGGTGTGCACGCTGCTCGGGCAGTGCCCGGGCTTGCGGCCAGTGCTGCCCGATGGCGGCATGTTCGTCATGGTCGACGTACGCCGCACCGGGCTGGGCGCCCAGGCGTTCGCCGAGCGACTGCTGGAGGGTTATGGGGTTTCGGTGCTGGCGGGCGAAGCCTTCGGCCCCAGCGTGGTCGGGCACATCCGCATTGCCCTGGTGCTGGACCGCGAACGGCTGGCCGAAGCCTGCCGCCGCATCGCCCAGTGCACCGCGCAACTCCTGGCCCTGTAGGAGCCGGCTTGCCGGCGAAGAGGTCCCAGAGCCCTGCATCGCCCTTGCCGACGCTTTCGCTGGCAAGCCAGCTCCTACGGTGCAACGCAACGCCGAACGTACCTTGCGTAGGAGCCGGCTTGCCGGCGAAGAGGCCCTTGAGTCTTCCATCGCCCTTGCCGACGCCTTCGCTGGCAAGCCAGCTCCTACAGAGGTGGGGCGCTTTCGGGGGTTAGAAGCGCAGGGTCGCGCCGGTGGTCAGCCAGCGATCGCGGTCTTCGGTCAGGTGCTGGCCAACGATCAGGTCCAGGTCCAGGTGCTGGCCCAGGTGCAGGCGCGGGCCGGCCTGCCAGCCCTGTTCGCCGCCGCGTTGGCCGTAGCGCTCGGCAATCAGGGTCAGGCTCTGGGCCAGGTCGTACTCCAGCCCGCTGCCCCAGGCCCAGCGGTGGCTCTGGTCGCCGTCGTCATAGGCGTGGGCCCAGCCGGCATTCAGGTTCAGGCGCAGGCTGGCAACAGGGCTGAAGGTCAGTGGCAGGGCGAGGTCGCCACCGTCGAAGCTGTGGCTGCGGTTCAGGGCCCAGTGGGCGGAGCCGGCCAGGGCCAGTTGCAGGCCCAGGTCTTCACGGTCCAGCAGGGCCAGCTTGACCTGGGGGCTGAGCTGGGTCTCGCCCTGGCCGTCGGCCTGCTGGCGCTGCATCGCGGCCCCCAGTTGCACCCAGGGCAGTTGGCTGAAGGTGCAGGCCGGGGCCACCACGCTGGTGTGGCTGGAGCCCTGGTGGCGGGTGCTCTGGTACCAGACATCGACATTGCATTCCCCGGGAGCGTTGATGGCGCCGTCGTCCACCACGTAGGCGCCGCCGGCGGCCTGGGCCTTGGAGCACAGGGCCAGGGTGGCGGTCGCGCTGGCGGTGAGGGCGAGGAACAGCAGGTTGCGCTTGAGCATGCGGATTTTCGCGGCAGGCAGGGGGTGGCCAAAGGCGCTGGAACGCGAGGGGCGATGTGGGGTGTGCTTGGACATGGCGGATCTCGTTCTGGGTTGGGGCACCGGTGCATCTGGCGTGCGGGCCGGTGCAGAGGGTGGCGGCTTGGGAGGCTTACTGGTCGGCCATCGACAGAACCTGGATCTGCCGGGCCCGGGCCTGGGCCAGCAGTTCTTCGGTGTCTTCCCCACCGGGCAGGGCGAGGACGATGTCGGGGCGGCTGTCGGCCAGCATGAAGGCGTTGCGCAGACGTTCGGCGTGCTTGCCATGGCGTTGCCAGTTGGGCGGGTAGCGGACGATGTCGGCACCGATGTCCCGGGCCCAGTCCTCGATATGGGCGCCGAGGAACTGGCTGCCGCCATGAATCACCACGCGGGTTTCATGCAGGCGCTGAAAGGCGTCGAGGACCTGGCGGCACCGGCGGTCGTCGGCGTAGTAGCGGCCGGCGCAGATCAGGACGCGCATGGGCTGTTCTCCTTTACCGGGCTGATGCTGGTCTCGCTGGGCAGCGGTTCGTTGAGGTAAGCGTGCTCGATGTCCCGTTCACCGGCGCGCTCCAGGGCCGGGTAGGCCAGGGCGGCGATGTGGTGGTGAACCCGCCGGTAGTCGCGCAGCAAGCGCTGGAAAATGTCCCCGGATTCGGCCCAGGCGCCACGGTCTTCGCGCAACTTGCGAAAGTGCTCGCGGCTGGCGGCGGCTTCCAGGCGCCGTACGTTTTCCTTGCGCGCCACCAGTTGGTGGGCGGTGGGCAGGTCTTCGCGCAGGAACACGGTGATGGCCAGGCTCAGGCTGTCCAGCAGTTCCTGGTGCAGCGGGTACAGGGTGCTCAGCTCGAACTCGGAAAACGGCTCGCCACGGCGCAAGCGCCGCGCGGCCAGGTGCGCCAGGCTGGTGGCGAGAATGTCCCCGGCGTGTTCCAGGTTGATCACCAGCAGCAGGATTTCCTGGGAACGGTCGGCATCCTGGTCGCTGATGCCTTCCTTGCCGATATCCGCCAGGTAGGCGCGGATCGCCGCGCTGAGCAGGTCCAGGGACTGATCGATATGGCGCACCTGATCGGCATTGGCCTGGTTGGCGGTGCGAAACAGCTGCAGCACCCGGTCGAGCATGCCCGAGAGCATGTCGGCCATGCGCAAGGCTTCGCGGGCGGCGTTGGACAGGCCGATATTGGCCACTTCCAGGCCGGCTTCGTCCAGGTACAGCGGCATGCCCGGGTCGGTCACCGCGGCCGGGGCCGGCAGCAGCCGGGTCAGCAGCTTGGCCATTGGCCCGGTGAAACCGATGAACAGCAGCGCCAGCACCAGACTGAAGGCGGTGTGCAGGGCCACCACCAGCAGTGCCGGAGGCAGTTGCTCGATGACGTGCCACTGGCCCAGGGTGGCGATCCAGGGCATCAGCAGCGCCGCTCCCGACAGGCGTACCAGCAGGTTGCCCAGGGGCAGGCGCCGGGCCACGTTGCCGCTGGCGCTGAGCAGCGAGGGCAGGGTGCTGCCGAGGTTGACCCCCAGCACCAGGGCCATGCTGGTGGCCGGCGACAGCAGCCCAGTGCCGGCCAGCGAGGCGATCAGCAGCACCACGGCAACGCTGGAGTGGCACATCCAGGTCAGCAGCAGCGCCACCAGCAGGGCCAGCAGCAGGTCGCCGTCGAGGCTGGTCATCACCAGCTGGAACACCGGGGTGCCTTCCACCGCCCCCAGGGTCGCGCCGAGCATGCCCAGGGCCAGCAGCATCAGGCCCAGGCCGATCAGTGCGCAGCCGATGCTTTCAAAGCGCGAATCGTCCCGCAGGCGAAAGCACAGGAAGCCCGCCAGCAATGCCACAGGTGCCGCCAGCGAGAGGTCGAGGCTGAGCAACTGGACCACCAGGGTCGAGCCGATATTGGCCCCCAGCATCACCGCCAGCGCCGGGGCCAGGCCCAGGGTGCCGGCGGCGGTGAAGGAGCTGGCCATCAGGCTCACCGCAGTGCTGCTTTGCACCACGCCGGTGATGCCGACGCCGCACAGCAGCGCCAGCCAGCGGTTGTTCAGGTGTTGCCCGAGCCAGTGCCGCAGCGGGCTGCCGAAGCCCCGCAGGAGTGAGCCGCAGATCATCTGCGAGCCCCACAGCAACAGCGCGATGGCGCCGGCCAGGTTGATCAGAAGAGTAGTGCCCGACATGAGTATTCTCCCGGGACTGTGACAGGTTTCAGGCAATCGCCAGGCGCAGCGAGGCGCGAGTGATGGCGGCGCTGAACCCCAGCAGGAAACGCATTTCAACGGCGCTCAGCAGGCCCCGCACATAGAGGCGGATGCTCAGGCGGGCGAGCAGCCTGGCGCAGGCGCACAGGCCGCAGACCAGCAAGGCCTTCAGGCCGCGTTGCAACAGCGAAAAAGGTTTGAAAAACATGGCGATGCTCCTTTCGGGCGAACAGCGTCGCCGTCGACAGGGCGCTGGCCGCGCCGACGGTGGCATCGTTGGTTTGCTGTATCTGGTGCGACCGCCCCGTGGGGCGGTCGCACCGGGCTCAGGCCCTTAGAACCACTGCTTGAAGCGGCGGATGTACAGGGTCTTCATGGTCTGGGCGACCACGCAGTAGCTGAGCAGGGTACCCACCAGCCAAGGGAAGTATTCCCATGGCAGCGGCACCAGGCCGACCATGCTGCCCAGAGGCGAGAAGGGCACATAGATACCCAGTGCCATCACCAGGCCCGTGGCGAGCATGACCGGCAGTGCCGCGGTGCTCTGGATGAACGGGATCTTGCGGGTGCGCAGCATGTGCACCACCAGGGTCTGGGAGAGCAGGCCTTCGATGAACCAGCCGGACTGGAACAGGGCGGCCATTTCCACGCTGTTGGCGGCGAACACGTACCACATCAGGGCAAAGGTGGTGATGTCGAAGATCGACGAGGTCGGCCCGATCCACAGCATGAAGCGCCCGATGTTCTTGGCGTCCCACTTGCGTGGCTTGCTCAGGTATTCCTTGTCCATCTTGTCCCACGGCAGGGCCAGCTGGGAGAAGTCGTACATCAGGTTCTGCAGCAGCAGGTGGATCGCCAGCATCGGCAGGAACGGAATGAAGGCACTGGCCACCAGCACCGAGAACACGTTGCCGAAGTTGGAGCTGGCGGTCATGTTCAGGTACTTCATGATGTTGCCGAAGGTCTCGCGACCCTTGATCACCCCTTCCTCCAGCACCATCAGGCTCTTTTCCAGGAGGATGATGTCCGCCGATTCCTTGGCGATGTCGGTGCCGCTGTCCACCGAGATGCCGACGTCGGCATCGCGCAGCGCCGGGGCGTCGTTGATGCCGTCGCCGAGAAAGCCCACGGTGTGGCCGTTGGCCTGCAATGCCTTGAGCACCCGGGACTTCTGCAGCGGGGTGAGCTTGGCAAATACCGTGCGCTCTTCCACCAGGCGCCCCAGCACTTCGTCGTCCATGCGCTCGATGTCACGACCCAGCAGCGGCTCGCCGACTTCCAGGCCGACCTCGCGGCAGATCTTCGCGGTGACGATGGCGTTGTCACCGGTCAGTACCTTCACGGTGACGCCGTTGTCGCGCAGGGCGGCAATCGCCGGGCCGGCGGTTTCCTTCGGCGGATCGAGGAAGGTCAGGAAGCCTTCGATCACCAGCTCACGTTCGTCGCTGGCGCTGTACTGGTTCTTGATCTGGTCCCGGGCGATGTCACGGGTGCCCACCAGCAGCACGCGGAAACCGTCGCGGTTGTAGTCTTCGGCCAGTTGCAGCAACTCGGCACGCAGGGCAGCGTCGATGGTCTGGGTGACACCGTTCTTGCGGACCCGGGTGGCGGTTTCCAGCATTTCCTCCACCGCGCCCTTGCACACCAGCAGGTGGTGGCCGCGGGCATCGGCGAGGATGACCGACAGGCGGCGCCGGACGAAGTCGAACGGCAGCTCATCCACCTTGCGCCAGGCGGCAGGCGGGGTGAAGTGCGGGTTCTCCTCGGCGAAGCTGACCACTGCGCGGTCCATCAGGTTCTTCATGCCACTCTGGTGGTAGCTGTTGAGCCAGGCCAGTTGCAGCACTTCATCGCAGCGGCTGCCGCTGATGTCGACGTGATGTTCGAGGATGATCCGGTCCTGGGTCAGGGTGCCGGTCTTGTCGGTGCAGAGCACGTCCATGGCACCGAAGTTCTGGATCGCGTTGAGGCGCTTGACCACCACCTTGCGCTTGGCCATGGCCGAGGCGCCCTTGGCCAGGTTGGCGCTGACGATCATCGGCAGCATTTCCGGGGTCAGGCCGACGGCCACTGCCAGGGCGAACATGAAGGCTTCGGCCCAGTCGCCCTTGGCGAATCCGTTGATCAGCAGAACGATGGGCACCATCACCAGCATGAAGCGGATCAGCAGCCAGCTGACGCTGTTGACCCCGCGGTCGAAGGCGGTCTGGGTGCGGGAGCCGACGATGGAGCGGGCCAGGGAACCGAAGTAGGTGCGCGAGCCGGTGGCCACGACCACGGCGGTGGCCGTGCCGCTGACCACGTTGGTGCCCATGAAGCAGATGTTCGGCAGGTCCAGCAGGTCTTGCTGATCGGCGGCCTGGGCGGTGGCGGACTTTTCCTGGACGGCGCCCAGGGTGTCGTACTTTTCAACCGGCAAGGCTTCGCCGGTGAGCACCGCCTGGCTGATGAACAGGTCGCGGGATTCGATCAGGCGGATGTCGGCAGGGATCATGTCACCGGCGGACAGCTGGATGATGTCGCCCACCACCAGGTCGCGCATCGGCACTTCACGCACCCGGGCCTGCATGCCCATCTGCTCGCGGCGCAGTACGGCGGCGGTGGTCCGTACCATGGCCTTGAGCGCTTCGGCGGCCTTGGCCGAGCGGTGTTCCTGCCAGAAACGCATCAGGCCGCTGGCCAGCACCATCACCAGGACGATGATGACCCCGGTGAGATCGGTTTCTTCGCCGGCCTGCAGCGGCAGCCAGAAGTCGGTGAAGAAACTGATACCGGTCAGGGTCATCAGCACATAGATGAAAGGGTTGTTGAAAGCCTGGAGCAGCTGCACCAGAGCGTGTGGCGGACGGTCGTGGGCGACCTCGTTGTGGCCGTCCCGTTGCAGGCGGCCCTCGGCATCCAGTTCAGTGAGGCCGGCGGTGGTGGAGTTGACGTTGGCCAGGGTGACGGCCAGGCCGTTCTGGGCTTCGCGGGCGGCACGCATCGACAGCTTGTTGCTGTCACTGGTGGCGCTGGTGTTGCGGGAAGTTGGGGTTTTTACAGTCATGGTCTGTGCTCCTGCCGCCTGCTTGCGGCACGACACAGCAACACTCAACTAATTAAAGGCGAGCGAAAACATGTCGAGCCGCAGGTTAGCGATCGATTTTGATCTTGGCGTTTTTCAGGTTTTAACGTTCGCTGCCCAAACAATGAAGTTGTATGGGCAGCGAACCTACTACTGGCCTCTTCCATAACTTTCTCCAGTAACTTTATTAACTGACAGGCACTAGCACGCCGCCGAACTTAAACTTTTAAAGTTCGTTTGCAAACAACGGAAAGTTACCGCTGGTTCAGGCTGAGCTGCGTGCCCCGAGGTACAGGCCGAAGATCAGTCCGGCCTGCTGCAGGAGCAGGGCAGCGCCCCGACTCTGCGGGTCCTGGCTATCGTCGAAGCTCCAGCGTTGCTGCAACTGCCCGGTCATCGGGCAGACGCGCCAATTGGCTCGCAGGGCGGTCGAGGGGGTGGGGGCGGCACGAGAAAACGGCGAGCGCGCCAGAACCTTGGGCTCACGGCACAGCTTGACCCGCATGGTAGCGGCGAAGGCGCGAACGCCTGGCATTACAGAGGAAGTGAAGTGCATAACATTTGCCTCGCGACCGGACTGGTTCCGGGGGAGGCAAGTTACGTTGGAGCGTCAAGCCCTAGCGCAGCTTACCCGACCGCGGAGTCGAGTCCCGTCATTTTCAGGGTTAAGTGCCTGGCTCTGCGCAGCGGCAGTGACCAGACAGCGTCTAGATACTGTGTCCATTGGCTTCTTTAGTGAGTTAAACAAAGGGCCGTAATTACCGGCCCGCGCAATTTACTCAGGAGGGGTGCTGGAGTCAAGGTTAAATTGCCCTGAATCATTGGTCAGTTACGAAGTTTCAGGTGAGGTTCAGCTAAGGGGGGGAATTAGCTGATGCGAGAGGCGGATATATATAAGTTTCATATAAAGAAAGTGCCCATGACAGATGGGGATGTCATGAGCACTGAATATAGCGACGAGGATTATCAGTGCAGCAAGTGCTGGGAGATATCCTTGTAGGTCGCGCTATCGGTGGCCGCCATCAACTGCCGGCCATCCTTGAGGGTGCCGATGAAGGTCACTTCGTTTTCCGTACCCGCCATCAGGTACCCGGCCAGGGCGCCCACCGGGCCCAACAGCATGGCGCCGGCAATGCCGTAGCCCAGGGCGTCCTTGTTGGTGATGGGGCTTTCGCTGGCGATCTCCAGTGTCTTGAAGGCCGATGCCTTGACCTCGACGCCGTTGCTGTTGAATACCGTCTTGAGCCTGAAGGTGCCGTGCCGGTACTCGCCGGCGCCTTGCAGGAAATCACCTGATAAAACCTCGATCTTTGCCATGTTGAATCATCCTTATCCAAGCATAACCAGACAGGCCATTGAGCTCTCCGCCAGGGGGAGCGTCAACGGGGTTGCGATGAAGGGTGCTACCGCCAGTCAGCAGCCCTCGTTCATTCAGCCTCGGCCAGGTCACCCCGGGCCATGCTGATCCAGATCAGGGCTGTGAAGGGTTGTAGCAGCCCACGGGGCACCGGCCCTCGGCTTCCGACCAGTGGCTGGCCGGGGCCGGGCGCTCAAGGTGGTGTTAAAAAATGTTAGATTGAAAAACTTCTTCACATAATCCGTTCATTGGTGGATGATCGTTCACAGCCAAAGCTCAACCTGATAACAACAGCAACAGGATGGCCATGATGATCGATTCGCTCCTGCCTCTCTCGGCACCTGCCCACGGTGCCATGCACCTTCCGGGCTTGCCGTCTGGCGCTGCGCCTGTTGCTGCCTGTGTTGCATTTGCCGGACCTGCAATCCGGATTTCCCTGTCCTGCCCGGTTCTTGCCCGGCGCCTGTCTGGCGCGGCACAGTCCTGGTCTCTTTCTGGAGTCCCCCATGAATAACAACAATGTCGGTGTCATCGGTCTTGGCGCCATGGGCCTGGGCATCGCCCGGTCGTTGCTGCGCAGCGGTTTCAAGGTGCATGCCTGTGACGTCCGTGCTGCGGTCACCGAGCAGTTCGCCAGCGAAGGCGGCGTGGCTTGCGCCTCGGCGGCGCAACTGGCCGGTGAATGCGATGTGATTGTCACCGTGGTGGTCAATGCCGAGCAGACCGAAAGTGTGCTGTTCGGTGAGGGCGGGGCGGCAGCGGCACTGCGTCCCGGCAGCCTGGTGATCGGCTGCGCCACCGTGGCCCCGACCTACGCCGTGGACCTGGGCCAGCGCCTGGAGGCCCTGGGCCTTTTGTACCTGGATGCACCGATCTCCGGGGGCGCGGCCAAGGCCGCCGCCGGCGAGATGACCATGATGACCTCCGGCCCGGCCACCGCTTACGCCAGGGCCGAGGCGATTCTGGGGGGCATGGCCGGCAAGGTCTATCGCCTGGGGGATGCCCATGGCCTGGGCTCCAAGGTCAAGATCATCAACCAGTTGCTGGCCGGGGTGCATATCGCGGCATCCGCCGAAGCCATGGCCCTGGGGCTGCGCGAAGGGGTGGACGCCGATGCCCTGTACGAGGTGATCACCCACAGCGCGGGCAACTCCTGGATGTTCGAGAACCGCGTTCCGCATATCCTCAAGGCCGACTACACACCGCTGTCCGCGGTGGACATTTTCGTCAAGGACCTGGGGCTGGTGCTGGATACCGCCCGGGCCAGCAAATTCCCGCTGCCGCTGTCGGCCACCGCGCACCAGATGTTCATGCAGGCCTCCAGCGCCGGTTTTGGCCGCGAGGACGACTCGGCGGTGATCAAGATCTTCCCGGGCATCGACCTGCCCGTGGCCAAGCCCGATGCCGAGTGAGGAACCCGTGATGACGATTTCCAATCCACGTCCGTTGCTGGGCTGCATCGCCGACGATTTCACCGGGGCCACGGACCTGGCCAACATGCTGGTTCGCGGTGGCATGCGCACTGTGCAGAGCATCGGCATTCCCAGCGCTGAAGTGGCTGCCGGGCTGGACGCCGACGCCGTGGTGATCGCGCTGAAGTCGCGTACCACTGCGGCCAGCGAAGCGGTGGCCGAATCCCTGGCCGCCCTGCAATGGCTGCGGGACCAGGGCTGCGAGCAGATCTTCTTCAAATACTGCTCGACCTTCGATTCCACCGCGGCGGGCAACATCGGTCAGGTCAGCGAGGCCTTGCTCGAGGCCCTGGGCAGCGATTTCACCCTGGCCTGCCCGGCGTTCCCGGAGAACGGCCGGACCATTTTCCGTGGCCACCTGTTCGTCCAGGACCAGTTGCTCAGCGAATCGGGCATGCAGCATCACCCGCTGACGCCGATGACCGATGCCAACCTGGTGCGGGTCCTGCAATCCCAGACCCGGCTGCCGGTAGGCCTGCTGCGCTACGACAGCATCGCCCAGGGCGTGGAGGCGGTGCGCAGCAGGATCGCCGAACTGCGCGGGCAGGGTGTTGCCCTGGCGATTGCCGACGCGCTGTCCGATGCCGACCTCTATACCCTCGGCGCCGCCTGCGCCGACCTGCCGCTGCTCACTGGCGGTTCCGGGCTGGCCCTGGGCCTGCCGGAAAACTTCCGTCGCGCCGGCAAGCTGCGTGACCTCGATGCTGCAAGCCTGCCCAAGGTAGCCGGTGGCGAAGTGGTGCTGGCCGGCAGTGCCTCCCTGGCCACCAATGCCCAGGTCGATGCCTGGCTGGAAGCCGAGCGCCCGGCCTGGCGCATCGACCCGCTGGCCCTGGCGGCCGGCGAGGCGGTGGTGGAACAGGCCCTGGCCTTTGCCCGGGAGCAGCAGGGCACGGTGCTGATCTACGCCACCAGCACGCCGGAAGAGGTCAAGGCGGTGCAGCGTCAGCTCGGTGCCGAACGTGCCGGAGCGCTGGTGGAGAATGCACTGGGCGAGATCGCCCGGGGCCTGCGCGACAGCGGCGTGCGGCGCTTTGTGGTGGCTGGCGGGGAAACCTCCGGCGCCGTGGTCAAGGCCCTGGACGTGCGCCTGCTGCAGATCGGTGCGCAGATCGATCCCGGGGTCCCGGCCACCGTCAGCAGTGGCGGCGAGCCCCTGGCCCTGGCGCTGAAGTCCGGCAACTTCGGTGGTCGCGACTTTTTCAGCAAGGCCCTGGGTCAACTGGCGGGAGGTCAGGCATGAGCCGGGAAAACGCTCTGCGCGAAGAAATCTGTGATGTCGGCCGCAGCCTCTATCAGCGCGGCTACACCGTGGGCAGCGCCGGCAACATCAGTGCGCGGCTCGATGATGGCTGGCTGATCACCCCCACCGACATCTGCCTGGGCCGGCTCGACCCTGCAGCCATCGCCAAGGTCAACCTGGCGGGGGAGTGGGTGAGCGGCGACAAACCGTCCAAGACCCTGGCCCTGCATCGCCAGGTGTATGACCGCAATCCCGGGGTGGGCGGGGTGGTGCATACCCATTCCACCCACCTGGTGGCCTTGACCCTGGCCGGGGTCTGGCGCGAGGACGACATCCTGCCGCCGCTGACCCCGTACCAGGTGATGAAGGTCGGGCATATCCCGCTGATCGGCTACCAGCGTCCGGGTTCGCCCAAGGTCGCCGAGCAGGTGGCGCAACTGGCCAACCAGGTGCGTGGGGTGATGCTCGAACGCCTGGGCCCGGTGGTCTGGGAAAGCAGTGTGTCCAAGGCCAGCTACGCCCTGGAAGAGCTGGAGGAAACCGCGCGCCTGTGGCTGATGAGCCAGCCGCGCCCGGCACCTCTGGATCAGGCCGCCCTGGATGAGCTGCGGGACGCTTTCGGCGCCACCTGGTAAGCCCGCGACACTGCCAGCGTTTCATGCACGCCAGTCCACGGAAGCCTTCATGAGGCTTTCGCGGGGAGCGGCTTGCCGTTGAAAAACAATAACAACAGGATTTCCCGAGATGAATGACTGCATTTGCTTTACGGGTTCCCGCACCACCAGCACCCCCTGCCAGCCACTGGGTGGAGGGCTTGTGCAATGAGCCCGCTGATTCTGATGATCACCGCCGGGGCCGGTATCGCCCTGTTGCTGTTCCTGGTGCTCAAGTACAAGTTCCAGCCCTTTGTCGCGCTGATGCTGGTAAGCATCCTGGTGGCGCTGGTGGCCGGAGTGAAACCGGCGGAGCTGGTGGCCACCATCGAGGGCGGCATGGGCAAGACCCTCGGCCACATCGCCATCATCATCGCCCTGGGCGCGATGATCGGCCGCATCATCGAGCTTTCCGGCGGCGCCGAGGCGCTGGCCAAGACCCTGATCGAGCGCTTCGGCAACCGGCGCACGCCCCTGGCGCTGACCATGGCCGGATTCATCATCGGCGTGCCGGTGTTCTTCGAGGTCGGGGTGATCATCCTCATGCCCCTGGCCTATGGCGTGGCCCGCAGTGCGCGCAAGCCGCTGCTGGTGTTCGCCTTGCCGATGTGCGCCGCGCTGCTCACCGTGCACGCCTTCCTGCCGCCGCACCCTGGAGCGGTGGCCGCGGCCAGCCAGCTGGGCGCGGACCTGGGCCGGGTGCTGATGTTCGGCCTGCCGCTGACCGCGCTGCTGTGCTACGTGGGCTACCGCGTGGCAGGGCGCATGACCCGGCGCAACTACCCGATGACCGATGACATCCGCGCCGAAGTCTACGGCCCGCACGTCACCAATGAAGACCTCGCCGCCTGGAACAACGGTTCCGAGCAGCCTGCCAGCCCCCAGGCGGTGGCCGCTGTGGCGCACATGGGCCTGGAAGAATCCACCGGCAGCCTGGCGGCGAAACTGCCACCGGCACCACCACCGGGGTTCGGCCTGATCGTCAGCCTGATCCTGCTGCCCATCGTGCTGATCCTGCTGGGCACCCTGGCTACTTCCTTGCTGCCCCTGGAGTCCACCCTGCGCGGGGTGCTGACCGTACTTGGCGCGCCGCTGGTGGCGCTGCTGCTGGACACTTTGCTGTGTGCCTGGCTGCTGGGCTCGCGCCGCGGCTGGAGCCGCAGCCAGGTGTCCGACGTGATCGGCTCGGCGCTGCCCGGGGTGGCCATGGTGATCCTGATCGCCGGGGCCGGGGGGGTGTTCGGCAAGGTGCTGGTAGATACCGGGATCGGTGCCGTGGTCTCCGACCTGCTGCGCACCACCGGCCTGCCGGTGCTGGCCCTGGGTTTTCTGCTGACCATGCTGCTGCGTGCGGTGCAGGGCTCCACCACCGTGGCCCTGGTGACCACCGCCGGGATCATCGCGCCGCTGATCGCCACCCTCAACCTGAGCCCCAACCACATGGCCCTGCTGTGCCTGGCCATGGGCGGTGGCGGGCTGGCCATGTCCCATATCAATGACGCCGGCTACTGGATCTTCACCAAGCTGGCCGGCCTCAACGTCGCGGACGGCCTGCGTACCTGGACCGTGATCACCACCTTGCTCGGCACCTTGGGGTTCTGTATTACCCTGCTGATCTGGCCATTTGTCTGACCCTTTGTCCCAGGAGTTCCCATGCCTCGTTTTGCTGCCAACCTCAGCATGCTCTACCCGGAACATGACTTTCTCGAACGTTTCGCCGCCGCGGCGGCCGACGGCTTCACGGCCGTGGAATATCTGTTTCCCTACGACTACAGCCCCCAGGAGCTGAAACAGCGCCTGGACGACCACGGCCTGCAACAGGCCTTGTTCAACGCTCCGCCTGGCGACTGGGCGGCGGGGGAGCGGGGCATCGTTTCCCTGCCCGGGCGCGAGCAGGAGTTCCGCCAGGGGTTCGACAAAGCCCTGGAATACGCCGCTGTGCTGGGCAACTCGCGGGTCCACGTAATGGCCGGCCTGCTGCCGTCCGAGAACGATCGCCCGCGGCACCACGGCGTCTACCTGGAGAACCTGGCCCACGCCACGGCCCAGGCGGCCAAGGTCGGGGTCACGGTGCTGCTGGAGCCGATCAACACCCGGGACATGCCGGGGTTCTTCCTCAACCGCCAGGATCAGGCCCAGGCCATCTGCAAGGAAGTCGGCGCGGCCAACCTCAAGGTGCAGTTCGACTGCTATCACTGCCAGATCGTCGAAGGCGACCTGGCGGTGAAACTGCGCCGCGACCTGGCCGGGATCGGCCACATCCAGATCGCCGGGGTGCCGGATCGTCACGAGCCGGACCTGGGCGAACTGAACTATCCCTACCTGTTCCAGCTGATGGACGACCTTGGCTACGACGGCTGGGTCGGTTGTGAATACCGCCCGCGCGGCAACACCTCCGCCGGCCTGCAGTGGCTGCGGGACTGGCAGGCGCGCTAAGGCTCGGCGGTGTAGCCGCCACTGCAGGTTGCGAAGCAAAAGGACTCTGGGGAGCGTCGCGCAAGGCCCTGGGGGCCTTCGCGCATCGCTTTATGTAGCCGCTGCCGCAGGCTGCGAACGAACCGCAGGCTCGCAGCGACTCCCCGGCCGTCGAGGCCCCTGCGGTGCCTTGCGCAGCCTGCGGCAGCGGCCACAGATGATGCGAAGGCCGCGAACGGCTCGCGATGATACGTAGCGATAAACACAGGAGTTTTCCCATGCAGCGTTTTGCCTGCCGGGCCGCGTTCGGCCTGATTTTGTCCCTGGGCGGTATGTCACTGGCCGCGGCCGCGAGCTTGCCGCCGGCCACCGAGGGGGATTGGGTGGCCCCGCAATTCACCTTCCACAACGGTGAGCAGCTGGCCAACCTGAAGCTGCACTACATCACCCTGGGGGACCCCAAGCACCCGGCGATCCTCTATCTGCATGGCACCTATCGGCCGGCCAGCGACCTGTTGAGCAAGGATTTTGGCGGTGAACTGTTCGGCCCCGGGCAACCCCTGGATGCCAGCAAGTACTACATCATCGCCACCGACGGCATCGGCGTCGGCCAGTCGAGCAAGCCTTCGGACGGCCTGCGGGCGCGGTTCCCCCAGTACAACTACGAGGACATGGTCCAGGCCCAGTACCGGCTGCTGACCGAAGGGCTGGGGGTCAAGCACCTGCGGCTGATCATCGGCAATTCCATGGGCGGCATGCAGGCCTGGATCTGGGGCCAGAAGTGGCCGCAGATGATGGACGCCCTGGTGCCCATGGCCTCCCAGCCGGGGGAAATGTCTTCGCGCAACTGGATGATGCGCCGCCTGCTGGTGGAGTCGATCAAGCAGGACCCGGCCTGGGAGCAGGGCAACTACCGGCAACAGCCGCCGTCGCTGCGCCTGGCCAACGCGCTGTTCGCCACCGGCACCAGCGGCGGCACCCTGGCCTATCAGGCCCTGGCGCCGACCCGGGCCCAGGCTGACCAGCTGGTGCAGGAGCGCCTCAAGGCCAGCCAGGGCGCCGATGCCAATGACTTCATCTACCAGTGGCAGTCCTCGGCGGACTACAACGCCATGCCGGGTCTGGGCAGGATCCAGGCGCCGGTGCTGGTGATCAACGCCGCGGACGACGAGCGCAACCCGCCGGAAACCGGCACCCTGCAAGCGGCGCTCAAACAGGTGAAAAATGCCCGCCTGCTGCTGATTCCCGCCAGCGCCGAAACCCGTGGCCACGGCACCACCGGCATGGCCCGGTTCTACGCCCGCGAACTGGGGCAGTTCATGGCCGAGACTGAAAAAAACCGCTAGTGGCTACTGCGGTCTCTTCGTCGCCCGGGAGCAAGTCCTGCGCCACGGGCTGCTGTGGGCCGGGGCTATCGCTGGCTCAGGATTGTGCCGGCAGCAGCAGTTCCACACCGTGCTTGCGGATCCCGTCCGCCGCCGCAGGGGCCAGTGCGGCGTCGCTGATGATGATGTCGAACTGTTCCAGCCCGGCGATCTTGTACATGCTGAAGGTACCGTACTTGGAGCTGCTGGCCACCAGCACCACCTGGGTCGCCGACTGCATCGCCACCTGCTTGACCTCGACCTTCAGCGCCGATGGCGTGGTGATGCCCCGGCGCAGGTCCCAGGAACTGGTGGAGATAAAGGCCACGTCGGTCACCACCTGGCGCAGGGTGGCCACCGCCAGCCCGCCGACACAGGAGTGGTTGGAGTGGTCCAATTGCCCGCCGGTATGGATCACCGTCACCTGGGGCGCGTCCATCAGGGCCTGGGCCACGCCGAAATCGTTGGTCACCACGGTCATCCCCGACAGCGCCTTGATGTAGGGCACGATTTCCAGGGTGCTGGTGCCGGCGTCCAGGTACACGGTCATGTCCGCGTGCAGCAGGCTCGCCGCCAGCTTGGCCATGGCCTGCTTCTGCGGCAGCTCCACCACGGCCTTGGACTGATGGCTGGGCTCGCTGTGCAACTGGCTGGCGATGCGCACCCCGCCGGTTACCGAGTGGGCGCGGCCTTCCTGCTCCAGCAGGGCGATATCCCGGCGCACGGTCATGTGCGAGCAGTCGAACATCTCCATCAACTGATGCACGCTGAGCACCTGGTGCTTGCGCAACTGGCGCAGGATCTGCTCGCGGCGCTGTTCGGGAATCATCGGTGCGCCGCTGTCACTGGCAGGGTCCTTGGGGGTAGGCATTGAAGCTCCGGTCTGGCGGGTCGGCAAAGGCAGGAATCGGCAGGCCATAGTAGCGAAAGTAGCCGCCGCGGACGAGATTTAGTGCCGTGTGCAAGTCAGGAAAGCATGGCCATCGGTCAGGGGCAGAAGGGGCAATACAGATTGTCGAGAAAGTCCTGGCTGTCGATGTTGGCGTCCAGCACCTGCACCACCACCGGGCCATGGTGCCTGCATTCCAGGATCTGCCCGGCGCCGCTGCGGTTCGGCTGTTGCTCGCTGAATTCATTGCAGCCGCACCAGGGGCATTTGCGCACGGTGGCATCGTTCTGGCCGAGTATTGCCAGGTCCCAGCCGCAGCCGGTGCAATTGAGGCGATACAAAGGGCGGGCAGGGGTAAAGGTCGGCATAGGGGAACTCCAGGTCAGGGGCCTCAGCCCGGGGTCAACAGGCGCTTGAGCGAGCGGGTCAGCGGCTGGCGTGCCTTGCGGCTCTTGAACGGCCCCGGGATGTGCCGCAGGAAACTGCGCCAGGGGTAGCCACCGGGATTGCGCTCCGCGGAACCCAGGTAATCATGCAGGGCCAGGGCCGATTCGCGGTTGAAGGCCCAGAGCATCTGGCCTTTGTAGAGTACGGAAAAATAGGCTTCGCCTGGCCAGTTCAGATGGTGGCGCGCCGCGTAGTGGCAGTGCTCGCAGCGTACCGACCCCAGGTCCAGGCCGTGATCGCGGTACCAGTAGGCTGAACGCTGCCAGTGGCTGGGGCTGTAGCCATCGGGCAACGGACCCAGGCTCTGCATCGGGTCGCCATGCAGGCCGGGAAAGTACAGGGCGTAGTGGTGATAGTGGCCGCAGTTGTCCTGCTCTTTCCAGTACTCCAGCAGCGGGTGGGCCTGGAAGAACGGCACATCGGCCTTGCGTTCGATGGGCCTGGCCACGACGAAGTCGAAGCAGGCCTGGCCTGCGCACTGCGGGCAACTGAGCGCCAACTGATGGGGCATGGGGCTCCAGGGGGCAAGGCTGGTCATGGGTGAATCAATCTACCTGTGGCGTGGCCAGGTCAATATGCCAGCGTTGCTTGAGCTGCTGCAGGCTGCCATCGCGCTTCATGCCGTCCAGGGCCTGCTGCCAGCGGGCCACCTGGGCCGCATCGACCTTGGGCGAAAAGGCGATGTAGGCGTCCTGGTGCATCAGTGGCATCTGGTAGCGCAACTGGTCGAGGGCCAAGCCCTCTTCGGCGGCGAAGGTGCTTACGCTCATGGTGTCGGCCACCACGTATTGCACGCGGCCGACCTGCAGCAGGCGGATCATGATTTCCGGGCTGTCGACGCCCCACAGGTTGTCCAGCCCCTGCTGTTTGAGGTAGCTGTAGACCAGCCATTTGCGCGGCACGGCAATCTGGCCCCGGGTCTGGTGCAGGTCGGTGACCGGCGTGCTGTCGCCATTGCGGGTATAGAGGGCGGTTTCGGTGCGCATCAACGGGCCTACCCACTGGTAGCGCGACTCGCGCTCGGCGGTGCGCAGTATGGTGAACACCGCCGTGTCGTCATCGCTTCCGGCATCGCGCAGGGCCCGCAGCATCGGCCGCAGCTGCACGTTCACCGTGTCGCCGCTGCGCTGCGCCAGGGCCTGCACCACATCGACACCAAACCCCACCATCCGCTCGCCCTGCTGGAAGTGCAGCGGCGGGTGGTTGTCGGTCAGCATGCGCAACTCGCCAGCGTGGGCCGCAAGGCTCAATAGCGGCAACAGTGCCTGCAGCATCCATTTCATGCAGTGCCCTTGGAGTTTGAAAACGCAGAGCTTAGTACGACTGGTTGCCGCCTGTCGCGATAAAAGCTGCCGGCTCCGTGCCAGGCTTCAGAGGGGGTTGCCCGGAGGCTTTTTTCGTCGGGATGTCGCTGAAAACACTCCACTGCAGTTATTCTTGCGCCGCCTTTTCAGAATGGAATCGACCCATGTTCGCTCCCCTTGTTCGTCCCTTGCGAGCCACTGGCTTGCTGTTCGCGGTCCTGGCCTGTTCCCAGGGCGTGCAGGCCAGCAGTTTCGACTGCGCCAAGGCCGCCAGCAGCAGTGAAAAGGCCCTGTGTGCCGACCCCTATACCGCCTCGCTGGACAGCCAGTTGGGCAAGGCCTGGAAGGCGACCCTGGCCAAGGCCAAGGACCCCAAGGCGCTGCGCCTGGACCAGCGTGAATGGCTCAAGGAGCGGGATCAGTGCGCAGCCGACCTGGGTTGCCTGCGCAGCAAATACCTGAACCGCCTGGTCGCGTTGCGTTATGTGAATGTGCCGTTCGAGTGGCAGGGAACCTGGCAGCGGGTCTCGGTCAGCCCGTTCTACGCCGGTGATCTGGTGATCCGGCGCACTGGCGAGGATCGCCTGAGCTTCGATCTGTCGGCCATGGGCGGCGCCAACTCCGGCTCGCTCGCGGGCAAGGCGCAGATCAAGGGCGGCGAGGCCAGCTACAGCGTCGAGGGCTGCAACCTGCGCTTCACGCAGCGCAACGGCCTGTTGCAGGTGAGCCAGGAGGGCGACTCCTTTGCCTGCGGCGCCGGTTCAGGGGTGTATTACGACGGGCTCTATGTGGCCTCCAAGCAAGCCCTGGAGAGCCATTACGACCTGCTGTCCACGGCGCTGGTGCGCACCGAAGAAGAAGACCGGCGCGCCCGGAAACTGCTGAAGAAGGACTATCAGACCCTGCTCGACAGTGGCTCGTCGTTCTCCACGGATACCTCGGCCGAACTCAAGGGCGCCGAGGTCACCGATATGTGGCTGCCGGGCCTGGCCACCACCAATGCGGCGATTTTCGTGCGCGGTACCCAGGGCCAGTTGTGGGTCGCGCTGTTGGTGGTGGCAGGGCCCAAGGATGAAGTGCGGGTGCGTTACTACACCACCGAGCCTGAGTGGAAGCACAGCCTGCCGGATGTGGTGCAGAGCTGGTATGAAGCGCGCAGCAAGGACAAGCAGCTGCCGCTGGACATGATGCCCTGAGCCGGCGCGGCGAGCGGCCAGGGGCAGGGCGCGCAAGAGATTTCGCCGGACGGACAGGCAACAGCGTCGGCGCACCTGCTAGAGTCTCGCCCCGGGCTGTGCGCAATCGCGCTTGGCGGGCGCGCAACACCACCGCCGTGCCCCCTGGAACCGGGGCCTGACGGGCAAATTCCTCAGGTTGGTGACGCGAAGCGAATATGAGCGTCTACGACTAGTGCAAGTGACACTGCCGCCGCCGTCATCGGCGCCTGGCACTTTGAAATTGGGAGAGTATGTATGGTCATCAAACCCCGCGTTCGCGGCTTTATCTGTGTGACGACCCACCCGGTCGGCTGTGAAGCCAACGTCAAGCAACAGATCGATTACGTCACCCAGCAGGGCGCCATCGACGCAGGGCCGAAGAACGTACTGGTACTCGGCGCTTCCACCGGCTACGGCCTGGCAGCGCGGATCACCGCAGCGTTCGGCTGTGGCGCCAACACCCTCGGGGTGTTCTTCGAGCGCGGCAGCGTTGACGGCAAGCTGGGCACCGCCGGCTGGTACAACACCGCGGCGTTCCACAAGTTCGCCGAAGAAAAGGGCCTGTACGCCAAGAGCATCAACGGCGATGCCTTCTCCGATGCGGTCAAGGCCGAGACCATCGAGACCATCAAGCGCGACCTGGGCAAGATCGACCTGGTGGTCTACAGCCTGGCCGCACCGCGCCGCACCCACCCCAAGACCGGTGAAGTGCTGAGCTCGACCCTCAAGCCACTGGGCAAGTCCGTGACCCTGCGCGGTGTCGACACCGACAAGGAAATCGTCAAGGAAACCACCCTGCAGCCGGCGACCCAGGAAGAGATCGACGGCACCGTGGCGGTGATGGGCGGCGAAGACTGGCAGATGTGGATCGACGCGCTGCACGAAGCCGGTGTCCTGGCCGAAGGCGCCAAGACCACCGCCTTCACCTACCTGGGCGAGAAGCTGACCCACGACATCTACTGGAACGGTTCCATTGGCGAAGCCAAGAAGGACCTGGACCAGAAAGTCATCGGCATGCGCCAGCAACTGGCCGGCCTGGGCGGCGACGCCCGGGTGTCGGTGCTCAAGGCCGTGGTGACCCAGGCCAGCTCGGCGATCCCGATCATGCCGCTGTACCTGTCGCTGCTGTTCAAGGTGATGAAGGAGCAGGGCAGCCACGAAGGTTGCATCGAACAGGTCTACGGCCTGTACAAGGACAGCCTGTACAACAGCGAGCCGGTGATCGACCAGGAAGGTCGCCTGCGTGCCGACTACAAGGAACTGCAACCGCAGGTCCAGGACCGGGTCAAGCAGCTGTGGGACCAGGTGACCAGCGAGAACCTCTACGAGATGACCGATTTCGTCGGTTACAAGCAAGAGTTCCTGCGCCTGTTCGGTTTCGAGATCGAAGGTGTCGACTACGAAGCCGACGTCGATCCGGACGTGAAGATCAGCAACCTGATCCAGCTGTAATCCGCTCGTAGCATCAGCCAGCGCCCCTCCCTCGTGAGGGGCGCTGTCGTTTGCATCCCCCTATTTCCCGTAGGAGCCAGCTTGCTGGCGAAGAGGCCCGCAGGTCTTGTGCTGGTCTTGGAGACGCCTTCGCTGGCAAGCCAGCTCCTACGAGGGCGGGGCGGGGCAATTGCGCAAGATCGTTCAAGCCAGGGGCGCCGGCAGGTGGCACAGTCAGCGTCCGTTACTTGTGTGCAGGGTTTTATGTCCAGCGTTCTCCTACCCCGTGCCGCGTTCATCCGTGGCGCCATCGCCATCATGCCGCTGTCCCTGGCCACCGCGCCCTGGGGACTGCTGGCCGGTTCCATGGCCATCGAGGCCAATCTCACGCCGCTGCAGGGCCAGGGCCTGTCGAGCATCGTTTTCGCCGGGGCCGCGCAACTGGTGGCCATCGGCATGCTCAAGGGCGGGGCGGGGATCTTCTCGATCCTGCTGACCACCTTGCTCCTGACCTCCCAGCACTTGCTCTACGGCATGAGCATGCGCTCGGTGATCTCGCCCTTGCCGGGCCGCTGGCGGGTGGGCCTGGGCTTTCTGCTCACCGACGAGCTGTTCGCCTTGACCAGCGCCCACGACAAGCAGCAGTTCGACCGCTGGTACGCCCTGGGCGTCGGGCTGACTTTCTATGTGGCCTGGAACCTCTTCACCCTGCTGGGCATCGTGCTGGGCAAAAGCATTCCCGGCCTTGAGCACCTGGGCCTGGACTTCTCCATCGCCGCCACCTTCATCGCCCTGATCACGCCCTTGGTGCGCAATGTGCCGACGGTGGTCTGCGTTGCCGTATCGCTGTTCTGCTCGGTGCTGTTCAGTTACTGGCACTGGGGATCGGCGCTGGTGCTGTCGGGGCTGGCGGGCATGACCGCAGGTTTTGTCTGCAACAAACTCTATCGGGGGCAAGCATGATGGTCTGGGCAGTCATCTTCGGCATGGGCCTGTTGGTCTTTCTCAATCGCTACGTGTTTCTCGAACCGCGCCTGCCGTTGCGCCTGAGCAGCAATGCCCGGCAGTTCCTCGGCTTTGCGGTGCCGGGCATGCTCACGGCGATCTGCGGCCCCATCGTGTTCGTGCCCGACCACGAGCTGAACCTGCACTGGAGCAACCCCTACCTACTCAGCTCCCTGGTGGCCATTGCGCTGGTGATCTACACCCGCAACACCCTGCTCAGCATGCTGTTGAGCATGGGGTTCTTTTTCCTCCTGCGCTGGTGGTTCTGAGGGCCGTTTGCGGTAGCCTGTGCAGCTTTCGGCACAGGCCGACCTTCAACCGCAACGGATGCATCGGATGAGCGAATTTCCCCACGATATCGACCTGGACGCGTTCTGGGACCGGGCCACCAGCAGCAAGATCAACCAGCCCCCCGCCAGCCCTGGCGTCATAGCCCAGTTGCAGGCGCAACTGGGCTATCGCCTGCCGCTGTCCTACGTGGCCTTCATGAACCGCTACAACGGCGGGCGCCCGCACCTCAGCTGTTTCCCCACCGAGCAGGGCACCTCCTGGGCCGAGGACCACTGCGCGATCGACAGCTTTCTGAGCATCGGCTGCGATGGCGACTATTCCCTGGGCGGTGGCCTGGGCAGCCGTTTCATGATCGAGGAGTGGGGCTACCCGGACCTGGGGGTGTACATCTGCGATTGCCCCTCCGCCGGCCATGACATGGTTGCCCTGGACTACAGCGAGTGCGGGCCCGAGGGCGAGCCGCGGGTGGTGCATGTGGACCAGGAGGCCGACTACGCGGTGACAGTGCTGGCAGCGGATTTCGAGGCCTTTGTCCGCGGGCTGGTGTCGCCCGAGGTCTACGACACCTCGGAACAGGATTACCTGGATGATCTGGACAAGGTCGCCCACGCGCCGTTCTCGCCCCTGCTGGAGGAACTGCTCGGCCATTTCAGCGCAGTCCCCGACCTGGGGCCGCTGATCCGCCAGATCGCCTTGCGCATCGTCCATGAGAAGCGCTACTTCGCCCTGCATGCCGATCCACTGTCGCAACTGCTCTATGACCTGCAGTTCTGGCTGTACCAGAATCGCTACCCGGTCCCTAACAAAGAGGCGTACCTGCTGGTCTATCAGGACATGATCGCCTTCGCCAGGGGCTTCGGCACCGGCGGCTACGCCCCGGACTTCATCCGCGACTGGTTCCGTAACCGCCTGGCAGGCGGCCAGCTGCGGCAGGCGGCGGGCGGGTTCGCCCTGGCCCCGGCCTACCAGGCGCAATTGCTGGAACAACTGGCCGGGTTTCGCCCCGCACCCCTTCACGCCCAGGAGCAGCCATGAGCGAGGAAACCATCCGCATCACCGCCGAACAGACCCTCTCCGACAACTGGTACGTGCTGAAGAAGTACAGCTTCGAGCTGCGCCGCCGCGACGGCAGCTGGCAGGCCCAGGACCGCGAGGTCTACGACCGGGGCAATGGCGCAACCATCCTGCTGTACAACCTGCAACGGCGCACGGTGCTGCTGACCCGGCAGTTCCGCATGCCGGCCTTCGTCAACGGCCACAGCGGCTACCTGATCGAGACCGCTGCCGGGCTCCTGGACAACGCCAGCCCCGAGGTGCGCATCCGCCAGGAAGCCCAGGAGGAAACCGGCTACCGGGTCGGCGAGGTGCAGAAGGTCTTCGATGCCTTCATGAGCCCGGGTTCGGTGACCGAGCGGGTGCATTTCTTCATTGGCCATTACCAGGCCGAAGACCGGATCGACGCAGGCGGCGGGCTGGAGCACGAAGGCGAGGACATCGAGGTCCTGGAACTGGATATCGACCAGGCCCTGGGCATGATCAAGAGCGGGGAGATCGCCGACGGCAAGACCATCATGCTCCTGCAATACCTGCAACTGCATGTGCTCAAGCCCCGCAGCCTGATGGTGCTGGTGGCCGGCCCTTATCGCTCTGGTACCGACGATGACCCGGCGCTGCTGGCGCGCAATGTCGAGGCCATGGAGCACTGCGCGGCGCAGGTCCTGGCGGCGGGGCACTTTCCGGTACTGGGGGAATGGGTGGCGTTGCCCATGACCCGGCTGGCGGGTTCCCGGGCGGTGGGCGACGAGATCTACAACCAGCGCTTTCATGCCTACGCCGAGCGCCTGCTGGAACGCTGCGATGCGGTGCTGCGCATCGGCGGGCCGTCGGCGGGCTGCGATGCCATGGTCGAGATCGGCCAGCGCCTGGGCCTGGCCCTCTATCACCGGGTGGAGCAACTGCCGGTGGTGCCCGGCGGCACTGGCTGACGCGCCGCTCCAGGATGCCCCGGCGCCGGCAATCGGCTCCGGGGGAATACCCGCATAGGCCCCGCCAGGGGCTTTTCTTCAGGCCCTGCGGGGAAAAACTGTCTATCGTCAATAGGCAAGCGGGAGCTTCGTCGAAGGCCGCGTGAGGCAGGGTCGCACCGGTCGGTTTGTCGTTATGGCGCCTGGAGCACTATGGAAAACTTCGGTCTTGATCCGTCTCAAGGGCGCAGCACCTCCAATCAGGCGCTGACCCGCGCCACCTTGCTGGGTTGCTCGGGGCTGCTGCTGGCGCTGTTTCTCTTCACCGGTGTGTTGCTGGTATACATCGCCCTCGACCAGAACCTCGAGGCCGAGCAGCACAACCGCCTGGACATCGACAAGGCCCTGCAATCCTTTGCCGGCAATGCCCGCACCACCCTCAAGGACTACGCCCTCTGGGGCGATGCCTACCAGCACCTGCACCTTAAGGTCGACCTGGACTGGGCCTTCAACCGGCAGAATTTCGGCCCCACGCTGTACCGCGACCTGGGCTTTGACGGGGTGTTCGTGATCAACCCGGCCGGCCACACCGTGTACTCCCTGGTGGCCGGCGACCTCAGCGAGATGGATGCCCGCGACTGGCTGGGCGAGGCGTTGCCGCCCCTGGTCAGCGCAGCGCGCGAGGCCGGCGGCAAGGTGGTGGACCGTTACCAGTCGATTGCCGGCACCCCGGCGCTGGTGCTCGCCGCTGTCATAGGCCCGGGCAACGACCCGCAAGTGCGCCCTGATGCCGGGCCGCAGTCGGTGCTGGTCTTCGTCGCCCGTTTCGACCCGCCGCGGTTACTGGCCCTGGGCCAAGGCCTGGACATCGAGCATCTGCAGGTGGCCCGTGCCGCCACGGACCAGAGCTTGCCGACCCTGGACTTGCCCGACGGCGCCGGAACCCTGCAATGGCGGCCGGCGCGCCCCGGGCACCAGTTGCTGGTGCTGGTGATGCCGCTGTTGCTGCTGGCCGGCCTGCTGGTGGGCCTGATGGCGGCGTTCCTGTTGCGCCGCGCCGATGCTGCAGCGCAGGTCATGGACCGGCAGGTCCAGGCGCTGCGCGCCAACCGCTGGGCCCTGGCCGCGAGCGAGGAGCGCTTTCGCGATGTGGCTGAAGCTGCGTCCGACTGGATCTGGGAAGTCGACGGGCAGCTGTGCTTTACCTACCTGTCCGAACGTTTCGAGGCGGTCACCGGGTTGACCCGGGAGTCGACCCTGGGGCGGCCGATGACCGAGCTGCTGAGCTGCGAACAGGGTTCGCTGGGCCAGTGGCTGGCGGCCCCGGAGCGGCGTTCCCAGGCGATCCAGCAGTGCCTGTACCGGGATGGCCAGGGGCAGTCGCGAGTCTGTCGCCTGTCGGTGCGGGCCATGGCCGCCGGGGGCTTTCGCGGCACCGCCAGTGATATCACCGAGGAGGTCGCGGCTCGAAGGCGGGTCGAGTACCTGTCCCAGCACGATGCCTTGACCGGCCTTGCCAACCGCACCCGCATGCAGGAGTTTCTCGAAGGCCGGCTGCAGGCCCCGCCGACCCTGCAGGAACCGCTGCTGATGCTCAGCGTCGACCTGGACCGTTTCAAACCGGTGAACGACTTGCTGGGGCACGCCGCTGGCGACCAGGTGCTGCATGAGGTGTCCCAGCGCCTGGCCCAGTGCCTGCGCAGCGAGGACCTGGTGGCCCGGGTCGGCGGCGACGAGTTTGTCCTGGTGGTCACCGGCCAGGTGGCTGGCCACGAGATCGAAGGCTTGTGCCGGCGCCTGATCGAGCGGATCGAGGAACCGTTCTATATCGCCGGGCACGAGGTCTTCATCAGCGCCAGCATCGGCATTGCCCGGGCCCCGGGCGACGCCTCCCAGGCCGAAGAGCTGCTGCGCTTTGCCGACATTGCCCTGTACGAGGCGAAAGCGGCGGGGCGCAGCACCTGGCGTTTCTATGCGCCCTACATGAATGTGCGGATCATCGAACGGCGGCGCCTGGAGCGTGACCTGCGCCATGCCATCGAGCAGGACCAGCTTCTCCTGCATTTCCAGCCGCGCTACCGCGTGCTCGATGGCCAGTTGATGGGCGCCGAGGCCCTGGTGCGCTGGCAGCACCCCCAGCATGGCTTGCTGGGGCCGGACGTGTTCGTGCCGATTGCCGAGGACACCGGGTTGATCCTGCCGCTGAGCAACTGGGTACTGCACGCAGCCTGTCGTGCGGCGCGAGCCTGGCCGGAAGGCCGACTGCTGGCGGTCAAGCTGTCGCCGGCGGAATTTCTGCGCGGCCAGCTGGTGGCGCGGATCGCGGCGGTGCTCAAGCAGAGCGGCCTGGAGCCGTCACGCCTGGAGCTGGAAATGACCGACAAGGTGCTGCTGGACGACAGCCGCCACGTGCTCACCATCATGCAGGGGCTCAAGGCGCTGGGGGTGCAGTTGCTGATCGACGATTTCGGCACCGGCTACTCGGCGCTGCAGTACCTGCAGACCTTCCCCCTGGATGGCCTGAAGATCGACAGCAGCTTCATCGCCCGGCTCAACCACAACGATGCCGGGCGCTCCATTGTCGAGGCGATTGTCGACCTGGGGCATGCATTGTCCTTGCGGGTGGTCGCCGAGGGGGTGCAGACCGCGGCGCAGTTCGGGGTCTTGCGCGACATTCAGTGCGATGAGGTGCAGGGCCCGCACCTGAGCCCGCCGCTGGACCAGGAGGCCCTGCTGAAGCTCTATGGCGAAGCCGCCCGGGCCTCGCGCCCGATCACCTGAGCCTGTGTTTCAGGGCAGGTGGTCGGCGGCGAAGTCGGCCTCCGAGCGCGCTTGCAGGCGGCCTTTGCGGCAGGCCTGCTGGAAGCGCTCGAAATCCCGTTCGTTCTGCGTGGCATAGGCCTGGGCGTAGTGCCACAGGGCTTCGGCCAGGGTTTCGCTCTTGCCGATGTAGCCGCTGATCCGCGCGGCCTGGCCCGAGGCCTTGGCGTGGGCCCGGGCCAGGGCCCGGCCGCAGATCCTGGCATAGGCGGCGAAGGTATCCTCGTCGAAGGTCTCAAGTTCCGCCGAGACCTTCATGTCGCGCAGTTGGCGCACATAGAAATGACGGCCGTTGGGGCCGGTGGTCCAGCCCAGGAACAGATCGCTGGCGGACTGCATCAGGCGCTGGCCTTCCACCACCCGCTGGCCGTTGTGCCTTGGCTTTGAGCGTTCGCGCACATAGTCGGCGAGCACCGAGCGCCGGGCTTCCTTGAATTGCAGGAAGAGTGGCCGCTGCTGGGCGTCGGTGAGCAGCGCCACCAGGCAGCGGGTGCCGACGCTGCCAACCCCCACCACCTTGAAGGCCAGGTCGCAGGGCTGGAACCGTGCCAGCAGGTCGCGGCGGTCGGCCTGCAGGGTGCCGCGGTAGTCGCGCATGAAGGTGTCGTACAGCGGCCGCCAGTCTTCCAGGCGCATCCAGTCATCGTCGGGGTCCAGCAGGCTGGTGGTGTTGTGCAGGTGGAAGATTTCCGGCAGGTCGTCGCGAATCAGCAGGCGGCCCCGGGCGTCGCGTTCGCTGATCTTGGGCAGGAGCTCGGCATGGGTGCGCCGGGCGGCCTTGTCGATGGCCCGTTGCACATGCTCCAGGGTGTCGCTGTTGGAGCGCGCCTGGTGCAGCAGGTCTTCGTAGGTCAGGGCGTCGTACCAGATCTCCAGGGCGCTTTGCCCGGCGCAGGTGGCCATGCTGCGCTGATAGGCGCCCACCAGTTCGCGGCACAGGGCCTCTTCGACCCCCGGGCCGTGGCGCAGGTGCCGGGCGGCTATCAGGAAGCTCGCCACCAGGCGCTTGAGGTCCCACTCCCAGGGGCCGGGATGGACCTCGTCGAAGTCGTTGACGCTGAACAGCAGGTTGCGCTCGGGGGTGGCAAAGCCGCCGAAGTTCATCAGGTGGCAGTCGCCGCAGATGGTCGAGCGCAGGCCCATGTCCGGGGTGCTGGCCAGGTCGTGGGCCTGGAGCAGGGCGTTGCCACGGTAGAAGGTGAAGGGCGACACCAGCATGCGCCCGTAGCGCAGTGCCACCAGGGACTGGACCCGGCCCTGGCTGGAGGCCTCGATCAACGGCAAGGGGTCGCGCTTGATCTGCCCGGGATCGGAATGGGAGCTGCGGGGGCAGTCCTTGCGGGCTTGCTTGCCGAGCTTGATCGAATCGTCGGGGCGGTTCATGGACAGCTCCTGTACCAGGCCTTAGCGGTAGGGGGGAGGTTTGGCTAGGGTTGTGCGGGCAACTCCTGACGCGCCTGCCGGATCGGCAGTTCCACGCGAAAGGTGCTGCCGACGCCCGGCTGGCTCTGCACGCTGATCTGCCCGCCGTGCTTCTTGACGATGCCGTAGGACAGCGACAGGCCCAGGCCGGTCCCCTGGCCCACCGGCTTGGTGGTGAAGAAGGGGTCGAAGATCTTGGCCAGGTGCTCCTGGTCGATGCCGCAGCCGCTGTCGCTGACCTCCAGCCAGACCCGCTCGCCGTCCACGCCGTTGCGCAGGGTAATGGTGCCGCGCTCGGGGCCTATGGCCTGCGCCGCGTTGACCACCAGGTTCATCACCACTTGATTGAGTTGGGAGGGCAGGCATTCGATTTCCGGCAACGGCTGGTAGTCGGTGACCAGGTCGGCCTTGTACTTGAGCTCGTTGGCCACGATGTTCAGGGTCGAGTCGATGCCCTGCTGCAGGCTCGCCAGCTGCCATTGCTGGTCGCTGTCGACCCGGGAGAAGTTCTTCAGGTCCTTGACGATCTGCGCCACCCGGCCGATGCCTTCCTTGGACTCCCTGATCAGTACCGGAATGTCCTGCTGGAGGAAGTCCAGGTCGATGCTCTCGCGCAGGCTCTGCAGGTGCTTGCGCAGTTCCGGCGCGGCGATGGCTTCTTCGGCCTGGCGATAGGCGCTGAGCATCTGGTCGAGCTGCTGCAGGTAGCCTGCCAGGCTGCCGAGGTTGGAGGACACGAAACCGATGGGGTTGTTGATTTCGTGGGCGACCCCGGCGGCCAGTTGCCCGAGGGAGGCCAGTTTTTCCGATTGCACCAGCTGGTTTTCCAACTGCTTGCGTTCGTCGATCTCCAGTTGCAGCGCCGCCCCGGCCTGCCTCAGGTCTTCGGTGCGCTGCTGCACCAGGTGCTCCAGGTGATGCATTTGCAAAAGCGCGCGGGCGGTCATTTCCCACTTGCTGGTCAGGGTGTTGGCCATCTGCTGGACTTCGATGTTGTCAAAGGGCTTCTTCAGGATCAGCAGGCGGTGATGACCCTGCAGGCGCTCCAGCAGCTCTTCCCAGGAATAGTCGGAGTAGGCGGTGCACACCACCACCTGTAGCCGCGGGTCCTGTTGCCAGAGGCGTTCGATGGTCTGCGCGCCGTCCCAGCCCTGGGGCATGCGCATGTCGACAAACGCCAGGGCATAGGGACGCTGCCGCTCCTGGGCCTGGCAGACCATGGCCAGGCCTTCCTCGCCGCCGTAGGCCGAATCCAGTTCGAAAGGCTGTTGCCGGGGCTTGGCCGTGGCGCCGAACAGCTGTGCCTCCAGGTCATCCAGGCCGTTGTCGTCTGCCTCGGGCGGGGTGAGGATCTTGCGAAAGTCCTCGTGGATCGACGGGGTATCGTCGATCAGCAGGATCCGGCGATTGTTCAACTGGTCCATCATGGGTCCTCTGCGCTGATCAGCGGGATGTCCAGGGTGAAGGTGGCGCCCAGGCCGGGGCCATCACTGTGCACATTCAATTGTCCACCCATCTCCATGGCCGCCAGGGCGCAGCTATGCAAGCCGAAGCCATGGCCGTCCTTGCGGGTGGTGAAGCCGTGGGAAAAAATCCGCGTCAGGTTCTCCGCGGGGATGCCTTCGCCTTCATCCTTGACGCTGATGCTCAGGGTCTGGCCGTCCAGCACTCTGGCGCTCAGGGTCAGGGTCCGTGAATGATCATCAAGGTTGGACATGGCGTACTTGGCGTTGCTGATCAGGTTGATCAGGATCAGCAGCATGCGGTGCTTGTCGCCCATCACCGGAGGCAACGGGCCATAGTCCTTGACCACCGTGACCTGATGCCGGGCCAGGGCGCCGGAGTTCATGCGCAGGGCGTCTTCGATCAGCTCGGCGACCCGCAGGGGTTCTATCAGCCGAGAGGCTCCGGCATAGGATTGCTGGGTGGCGACGATTTCCTTGATGTGGTCGACGCTGCGGGCCAACTGAGCCAGTTCTTCGCCCATGCCCTGCTGCTCGGTGGCTATGGCTTCGACCAATTGATTGAGGTAGCCGGGGAGCAGCTTGCCTTTGTCGTCTTCGGTGAAAAAATGCCCCAGGTCATCTTGGTGCTGATTGATCAACTGCATGGCCTTGCCCAGCCCTTGTGCCTTGCTGGAGCGCAGGGTGCGGCTGAGCATTTCGCTGCAGATATTCACGCTGTTGAGCACGTTGCCGACGTTGTGCAGGACGTTGGTCGCAATTTCCGCCATGCCCGCCTGGCGGGCGCTGTCCATGAGTTCGCTCTGGGCTTCCTTGAGCTCCCGGGTGCGTTCCTCGACCCGGTGTTCCAGGTGCTCGTTGGCGCTCTGCAGGGCCGTGTTCACCCGGCGGATGACCGCGTAGCTGCGTACCAGCCTGACGGCCAGGTAGAGAATCAGTATCACCAGCAAGGCGGCAAAGAGCAGCAGGTACTGGTGGGCCTTCTGGTCCTGCAGGTCGGCCTGCGACTGATCGGCGTTGAGCAGATGGGTGATGTCGTCCAGGCGCTGGGCGATGGGGATCGAGGTGATGCGCTCCAGCAGGTCGTTGACCACCGGCTGCTCCCGCAGAATCACCGAGACGTGGTTGCTGAGGATCTCCACCGGCTCATGCATGGGTTCGGGCAGGCGCTCCTTGTTGACCGCCAGTTTGTTCAGCCCCACCAGGATGTCTGCGGCCCGGTCGTCGCTGGAAACCTGGGCGAACTCCAGGCTGCTGAGCAGCAGGTCATAGGTATCGATGGCAATGGTCTGCTCTGACAGCCGAGCCTGGTCGTCAAGGCCGGCCAGGCGGCGCTGGATATCGTCTTCGGCAGTGGGCAGGAAGGCCAAGGAGTTGCGCAGCACCGCGTTGTGGGTCTTGAAACGCTCCACCAGGCCGGCCTTTTCCTGGAAGGCCTCGATGAACGCCTGGTGGCCGGCCGTCCAGGCGGCCGGGTCATTGTGGTTCTGTTGTGAAAGCTGATCGAAGCGGTTCCACAGCTGGTTGATCTCTTGCACCGGCATGACCAGTGGATCGTAGTCGTGGGTGATGGCGATCCGAGCCTTGAGCACCTCGGTTTCCCATTGGGCATTCAACTGCTTGATATGGCTGATCAGGTCCCGCGCCAGTACGTAGTTCGAGGGCTGGCCGATCACCGTCTTGAAGTAGAGAAAGGCCAGCCCCAGCACCAGGCTCAGGGTCAGTAGCGACAGCAGCATGATCGGCACGCGTCGGGACAGCTTCATAAGGGCTTGCCCTGCCATTCGCCGGTCAGGGTCTTGAGAAACTTGACGATCAGGCTGATGTCCTGGGTATTGGGCGGGCGCCCCAGCTGATACTTGAACATGACTTCCACAGCCTGCTCCAGGGTCGGCGCCGAACCGTCGTGGAAGTAGGGCGCAGTCACTGCGACATTGCGCAGGCTGGGCACCTTGAACACGTTGCGGTCCTGTTCGTCGCCGGTGACCAGGAAGCGCCCCAGGTCGGCGTCGGTGGGGTTGCCGCGGGCAGCGAAGTAGTCGCCCATCACGCCGAACTTCTGAAACATGTTGCCGCCGATATTGACCCCCTGGTGGCAGGCGATGCAGCCGTAATCCTTGAAGCGCTGGTAACCGTATTTTTCTTCCAGGCTGAGGATGTCGGTATTGCCTTGCAGGTACTGGTCGAACCGCGAGTTGGCGCTGAGCAAGGTCTTTTCATAGGTGGCCAGGGCATTTTGCACGTTGGCTGCGGTGATGCCGTCCGGGTACAGGGCACCGAAGGACTTCTGGTAGGCGCTGTCATCGCTCAAGGTGCGGATCAGCGCCGGCCAGGTGTTGCCCATCTCGCTGGGGCTTTGCACGACGCTGTCGATCTGCGCTTCCAGGGATTCGACGCGCCCGTCCCAGAACTGCCGGAAATTCAGCGCGGCATTGAACACGCTGGGGGTGTTGACCCGGGTGGATTGCCCCTTGAAACCCGACGATTTTGCCTGGGAGTCGGCCCCGCCCTGGTCCAGCCGGTGGCAGCTGGCACAGGACAGGCTGTGGTCCTGGGACAGGCGCGGTTCGTTGAACAGCTGGCGCCCGAGCTCGACCCGCTGGGGGTCGAGTGCCGGCGGTGCGGGCAACGGCTTGAGCGGTTCGTCCAGGGGCGCGGCGAAAGCGCTCGGGCTGGTGGCGCCCAGCCCTGCCCAGAGCAGCAGGAGCAGTACCCGTGCGCGGCGGCGCGGCGGCTGGCGCGGTTGTTCAGTGGTCATGGTCCGTCACCTGGAACTGCGGCCTGTGCTTGCCCAGCAGGCGAGCGAAGTCTTCGGCGGGCAGCGCCTTGCTGAAGTAGTAGCCCTGGGCTTCCTCGCAGCCTTGCTGCTGGAGAAAGGTCAGTTGCTGGTGCGTCTCCACCCCTTCGGCGATGACCTTCAGGTTCAGGCTGCGCCCCAGGTTGATGATGGCGCTGACCAGTACGGCATCCTTGTGTTCGTGGCTCAGGCCGTGGATGAAGGATTGGTCGATCTTGAGCACATCCACGGGAAACTTGCGCAGGTAGCTCAGGCTCGAATAGCCGGTACCGAAATCATCGACGGCCAGGCGCACGCCCAGGGCCTTGATCGCCAGCAGGGTAGCCAGCGTGACCTCGACGTTCTGCAGCAGTACGCCTTCGGTGATTTCAAGTTCCAGCCAGGCCGGGTCCAGGGCGTTGTCGCTGAGCGCGTCGCGCAGTTGCTGGAGCAGTTGCGGCTGCCTGAAGTCAGCCGCCGACAGGTTGATGGACAACGGCACAGGGGGCAGGCCGGCGTTCTGCCAGGCCCGGCACTGGCGAGTGGCTTCCCCCAGGACCCATTGGCTGATGCGGGTGATCAAGCCGCTGTCTTCGGCCACTGGAATGAACAGCTCGGGGCTGATCCAGCCCTGTTGCGGGCGTTGCCAGCGAATCAGCGCTTCAGCGCCTACCACATTGCCCGAGGCCAGGTGGATTTTCGGCTGGTAATGCAGGTGGAACTCCCGGCGTTCCAGGGCCTGGAGAATCCCCGACTCCAGGTATTGCTGCTCCCGGGCCCGGTGCGTCATGTCATCGGTGAAGAAACAGTAGCTGCCCGGTGCCTGCTCCTTGCTGGTGCGCATGGCCATCTCGGCTTTCTTGATCAGCGCCAGGGCATCCTGGCCATCCTCGGGGTACAGGCTGATGCCCAGGCTGGCCGTCACCTGCAGGTCGTGCCCGGCGATGTCATCGAACTGGCTCACGGTGGCCAGCAGCTTTTGTGCAAGCGCGCGTATCTGCGCCGGATGCTGCTGGTCATGGAGCACCACCACGAACTCGTCGGAGCCGTAGCGAAACAGCGAGTCCGACTCGCGCATGCCTTGTTCCAGGCGCCGGGCGATTCTCTTGAGCAACTCGTCCCCGGCCGGGTATCCCAGGGCATGGTTGATCCGCTTGAACCGGTCCAGGCCGAAGAACATCACCGCCAGTCGCTGCTCATAACGGCGGGCCCGCGCCATGGCCTGGCCCAGGCGGTCCCCCAGCAAGGTGCTGGAGGGCAGGCCGGTGAGTACGTCGTAGTGCAGCAGGTGGGAGACCTTGAGCAGTTCGGCCACCCGTCTTTCGATGGTCTGTTGCAGGTCGTCGAGTTTCTGCCGGGCGTCCTGTGCCATCTGCCACTTCCAGGTCAGCGCGCTGGCCATCTGGCGGATTTCCAGGCTGTCGAAGGGCTTTTTCAGGATCAGCAACTGGTCGCCGAATGCCAGGCGTTGCGCCATGGCTTCCCAGGAATAGTCGGAATAGGCGGTGCACAGGGCGATCTGCAGGTCCGGGTCGGCGTTCCACAAGCGCTCGATGGTTTCCAGCCCATCCCAGCCGGGGGGCATGCGCATGTCGATGAACGCCATGGCATAGGGCAGGCCCAGGGCCAGGGACGCTTCGACCCGGGCCAGGGCCTCTTGGCCCTGGAACGCCGAATCGAGGCAGAAGGGCGCTTGCTGCGCTGGCATCGTGGCGTGGCCGAACAACTGTTGCTCGGCCAGGCTCAGGTCCGGGGCCTGGCGCGGGGCCAGGATCTTGTGGAAATCCTCATGGATTGCCGGGCTGTCATCGACAATCAGGATCCGTCGGTTGGCCCGCCCTGGGGGCTGGTCCGAGGCTTCTTGTGCCTTTGTCTGTGCGTCACTGCCAGCGTCCATAGACCTTCCCTAGTACCCTGAGCCCGCCTTGCAACGTTGTCAGCATAGTCATTGCGCAGTGCCGCGGCTGACGAATTTATTTCGCGGGGGGCAATGGCGTGAAAATAAAAAACTCATCTAGGATTGTCTGGGAAAAACCGCCGCTGCCGAGCCGTCCGTGAGCACGGAGCGGGGCAGCCTATGCCGCACAGGGAGAACCCCATGGAAGATCCGCAGCCGGTTGAGCCAGGTAGGCGTCCACGTGTGTTGCTGGTGGACGACGAGGAGTCGATTCTCAACAGTCTCAAGCGCCTGCTGCGTTCCGAGCCCTATGAAGTGCTGCTGGCCAACAGCGGCGCCAGAGCGCTGGAGATCCTCGCCGAAGGCCCCGTCGACCTGGTGATGAGCGACGCGCGCATGCCCGGCATGGACGGCGCGGCCCTGCTGGCCCGGGTGCGGGAGAAGTACCCGGCGGTGCGGCGAATCCTGCTCACCGGTTATGCCGATCTGAACACCATCATCAAGGCCGTCAACGACGGGCAGATCCACCAGTACCTGAGCAAGCCCTGGAATGACGAAGAGCTGCTGCTGATCCTGCGCCAGACCCTGGAGCACCAGCTCGCCGAGCGTGAGCTCAAGCGTTTGCAGCAGTTGGTCCTGGAGCAGAACCAGCAACTCAAGGCCAGCAACGCCAGCCTGGAACGGCATGTGGCTTCGCGGACCGCGGAGCTGCAGCAGACTGCCGACATGCTCGACCTGGCCTACGAAGAACTCAAGCACAGCTATGTGACCGCCACCGAGGTGTTTTCGCTGCTGGCCAACCTGCGGCTGCCCGCGGACAAGCAAACCAACCGCAAGATCATCGAACTGGTGCGTGCCTGCTGCAAAAGGCACGGCCTGGACGAGGCCAGCAGCCGCGACCTGACCATGGCGGCGGCCCTGTACAACATCGGCAAGTTGAGCTGGAGCGATGCCATGCTGCTGGCGCCGGCGGACTTGTTGCGCCATACCGATCAGGCGCGCTACCGCGCCTACCCCGAGCAGAGCGAATCGGTGCTGATGGCACTGGAACCGATGCAGGATGCCGCGCGGCTGATCCTTCATCACCAGGAGCGCTGGGACGGCAGCGGCTTTCCCCAGCGCCTCAAGGGCGAGGCGATTCCCTGGGGCTCCCGGCTGTTGAAGCTGGCGGTGGATTTCATCGAGTTGCAGTGCGGGCTGATTCTGGAACGGCACATGAACAGCGATGAAGCCCTGCTGTTCATTCGCAAGTACGCGGGCCGCCTGTACGACCCGAATCTGGTGGAAGACTTTGTCCAGGTCTGTGCCGCCTACCAGAGCGATGTCACCGTCGATGATCCGACGGTCAAGGTCCTGGGAACCCGGGAGCTGCAGGCCGGGATGGTCCTGCGGCGCAACCTGAATGCCGACAACGGCATGTTGCTGCTCAATGCCGGCAAGGTGCTCAGCGAACCGCTGGTGCAGAAACTGATCGCCTTCGAAGCCATGGAAGGGGCCCGCTACAGCATCTTCGTCAGCGTTCCCGACGCCTGAGTGGCGTGTGCGGTCCGTCGTGCTTGCCCGGTACTGCAGTGATCCGTCATATTTTGCCCCCCGCGTAGTGGGCGCCCTGAGGTGCTCCGGGCGATTTCGGATCGCGGCGGATGACCCTGGAGCGAACCCATGGATATACCAACCCTGCTGCTGTACATCGTCACCGTCAGCGCGGTGATGATTACCCCCGGCCCCTCGATGTTGCTGGCCTTGAACAATGGCGCGGTGCATGGCATGCGGGTGGCTGGCTGGGGCATCGCCGGCGCGGCGTTGTCCGACCTGCTGCTGATCGGCGCGGTGGGCTGCGGCCTGGGGGCGTTGCTGCAGGCCTCGCAAGAGCTGTTCGTGGTGGTCAAGAGCTGCGGCGCGGCCTATCTGCTGTATCTGGCCTGGGGCTTGTGGCGAGCGCCTACCCGTGCCCTGGCCTGTACGGTGGGCGGGGCCTCGGCCAGCGGCTGGTCGGCGTTTCGCCGGGCGTTGCTGGTGGGGCTGTCAAACCCCAAGGGCCTGCTGTTTTTCTCCGCCTTCGTGCCGCAGTTCGTGCGCCCGGAGCAGCCGGTGGCCGAGCAGTACCTGATCCTGGCCGTGGTCAGCGCCCTGGTGGACTGCCTGATGATGAGCCTCTATGCCGTGGGTGGCCGGCGGGCCATGGCGCGCTTTTCCGCCCGGGTCATGGGCTGGATCAACCGCAGTTGTGCCGGCCTGCTGGCGGTGCTGGCGCTGGGTGTCGGCCTGTATCGGCGCAGTGAGGGCGCTGCCGCCTAGGGCATTGGCGGGTATTCTCCGGGCCGCTGCCTGACCGGCTTCTGCGGGACACCGGGCAATTGCTGTCATGTTCCGGCAACGCCGGCCTGCCAGAAAGATCAGGTTGTTTTCAATCCGTTCCACCCCGATGGCGGGGCCAGGACGATGCGCTTTCCCAAGGAGAAGGTCACGATGAGAAAGTTTTTTACCCTGATGGCAGCCCTGGTGCTGACCCTGGGGATGGTGGGCATCAGCGACGCACGTCAGCCCAAGCAGCAGCGCGATTCGGTGGCGGGTACCTTCGACTACTACCTGCTGACCCTGTCCTGGTCGCCGACCTTCTGCCTGATGCACCCGGAAAACGAGCAGTGCACCGGCAAGGGCTACGGTTTTGTCCTGCACGGCCTGTGGCCGCAATACGCCAAGGGTGGCTGGCCCGAGTCCTGCCCACCCCTGACCCAGCTCAATGCCCAGGAACGGGCCAAGGGCCTGACCCTGTTTCCCACCGCCAAGCTGATGAATCATGAATGGAGCAAGCACGGCACCTGCAGCGGCCTGGGGGCCATGGGGTACCTGGATGCCGCGGACAAGGCCCTGGCCAGGGTACAGATTCCCGAGGCGCTGCAGCCTTCGACCACGGTGCGCTATTTCGAGGCCAGCCAGATTGCCCAGCAGTTTCGCCAGAGCAACCCGGGGATCGCCGAGAACGGCATCGCCATTCTGTGCAGCGGCCCCGAGCTGTCCGAAGTTCGTGTTTGCCTGACCAAGGACCTGGAGTTCGGCGCCTGCGGCAAAGGCGTGAAGAACCAGTGCCGTGCCGGGCAGATCCGCATTCCGCCCATCCGCTGAAGGCACCTGCAAGAACCCCACCGATGTCGCATCGCTGTAGGAGCTGGCTTGCCGGCGAAAGCCTACCTGGGGCGGGTGCAAGCCGTGGCGGCTTCTTCGCCGGCAAGCCCGCTCCTACAGGGTGCGGAGCAGGGTTTGCAGGGCGGCGCTGCAATCGTGCATCGGTGCTCGCAACTGCGTTCCGATCAACCCCTGGTGGGCCAGCAGTGCCTTGACCGGCGCCGGGTTGGGTTCGGCGAACAGTGCCTTGATCAGCGGCACCAGTTGCATGAAGGTGCTCCGGGCCGCGTCCAGTTGCTGTGCCCGGACCTGTTGCAGCAAGGCGACGAACCGTTGCGGGTGGATATGCGCCGAGGCCGCAATGGCCCCATGGGCGCCCAGGCACAAGGCGTTGAACAGTTGCAGGTCCTCGCCGCACAGCACTTCGATCTGCCCGCAGGCCAGTAGCGCCAGGGTCTTTTCCAGGTTGCCGCCACAGTCCTTGACCGCCGCGATCCGTGGATGGGCCACGATGTTCAGCAAAGTAGCGGTGTCCAGGCTCACCCCGGTGCGGTAGGGAATGTCGTAGACAATCAGCGGCACGCTGGAGGCGTCGGCCACGGTGGCGAAGAAGCTCTCCAGGGCTGCTTGCGACGGCCGGATGTAGTAGGGCGCGGGCACCAGCAAGGCGGCCACCGCACGCTCGAGGATCTGTTCCTGCAGGCTCAGCAGCGACTTCAGGTTATTGCCCGCCAGCCCCATGATCACCTTCCCGGCGGGGGCTCGCTCCAGCACCGCATCGAGCACCGCCAACTGCTCGTCCTTGTCCAGGGCCGCGGCCTCGCCGGTAGTGCCGCAAACCACCAGCCCGGCTACGCCGCTTTCCAGCAGGTGAGTGGTCAAGCGCCCCAGGGCGGCGAAATCGACGGCACCGTCGATGAAAGGGGTGACGATAGGGACCCAGATACCTTGAAACGATGACATGCGTGTTCTCCTGATGGTTGACCGTCGGGTCGTCGTCAGAAGAGTAGAAGGGCGGTAAGCAGGGGGAGGGTGTCCGTAGCGCTTGAGGTCCTGTCAGCTCATCTGACGGGACACAGCGCCCCGGTCACATGAGCGACTGTTTCTTCGATTTAGAGCTGCAGGCCACGCGCGCCTCGACCTTGGCCGACAGGCCAATGGTGCGAAGGATGAAGGGCGTGGCTGGGGACATGGTCGCTGCAGGCTCAAGAATCAGGCGCCCAGTTTTAAAAGCCGGCGACCGCTTTGTCAATCCTCGAATCCGTTGAGTCCGCCGCGCAGGCTGCCAGGGTGCCTGCCCTGAGGGTCAGCCCGGGCCTGGGTTGTCCGGCGCGCTGATGCGGTACAGCAGGCTCGGCGCCTGGCCGGGAAAATCATCCAGTTCGCCTTCCAGGCTCAGCCCCAGGCGCTCCAGGGCGCACCGCGAGGGCAGGTTGTCGGGGCGCACCAGGCCGGTGACCCGCGGTGCATGCAGTTCGCTGAAGGCCAGGTGCAGGGCGGCCCGGGCCATTTCCGCGGCATAGCCCTGGCCCCAGGCCTCGGGGCGCAAGCGAAAGTACAGGTTCAGCCCCGGCTCGTGGCCGAAGAAGCCCTGCATGATCCCGCCGAAGCCGATCAGCCGTTGCGGGTCGCTGCGCAGGGCGATGGCCCAGTAGCCGAAACCGTGCTGCTGCCAGTGTTCGATCCAGCCGTGCAGCTTGTCGGCGCAGGCGGCAGCGTTGATCGGGCCGTTGGGGTTGAAGCGGTTGGTCTGCGGGTCGCCATGGATGGCACAGGCCTGGGGCAGGTCGTCCAGGGTCGGGGCGCGCAGTAGCAGGCGGGCAGTTTCTTGGCAGGAGGCAGGCATTGGCGCGGCTCTATGGCTTAGGGGCCTGGAGAAGGTAGGTGATAGGCCATCGGTTCTCAACCAGAGGCGGTCGGGGCATTGCTTGCCAGGCTAAGTATTGATCCAGGTCAAGAGTGTTGAATCTAGTTCCGTTGCCAGGGAAGTTATTTCCCTGGAGGCAATAGCGCGATTAAAAGTGCTATCTAAACTCGATTCGGTCGGGCGCTGGGCAGTTGTTGTAGTGGATTGCTCATCAGGCTCGGGAAAGTTCTGCAGGTACGCAGAAGAAGTCTTCGGGTAATCGCAGGATGCGCCAGTTGCTGTTTGATCATGACGAGCAATTACCAGACTTCCTGCGAGGTTTTTCAAATGAAAAACAATCTCCCGGTGACTCAGCGTGAGCGGGTGTTTCCTGCCGAACAACGGCTTATTTCCGCCACCGATACCCATGGCAAGATCACTTACTGCAATGACGAGTTCGTTGCGGTCAGCGGTTTCAGCCGCGAACAGCTGATTGGCAGCCCGCACAACATCGTGCGCCATCCGGACATGCCCGAAGCGGTGTTCGGCCATATGTGGTCCTACCTCAAGGACGGCAAGAGCTGGATGGGTATCGTCAAGAACCGTTGCCAGAACGGTGATCATTACTGGGTCAACGCCTATGTCACACCGATATTCAGCCAGGGCGTGATTGCCGGCTACGAATCGGTGCGGGTCAAGCCCGAGCGCCAGCAGGTGGAGCGCGCCGCCGCCCTGTACTCGCACCTGCGCAGCACCCGCCTGGCCACGCCCTGGCGCCATCGGCTGCTGGGCGCCGGGGTGTTTGTGCTGCCGCCGCTGCTGGCGGTACTGGCCAGCGCCATGGCCGGCTGGCTGGCCGGGCCCTGGGCCGGGCTGGGAGTGGCGCTGCTCGGGCTCTTTGCCGTGCAGGCCCACGGCGCCTACCGCACCGGGCAGTTGCTGGGGCGCATCAGCGCGGTGTCCCTGGGCAGTTTCGACAGCGAGCTGATTGCCCGCACCTATACCGATGAGCGAGGCCCGGTGGCACGCCTGCAGATGATCCTGATCAGCGAGGCGGCGAAGATCCGTACCGCCCTCAGCCGCCTGGGGGACTACGCCAACCAGGCGGCGTCACTGGCTTCCACCAGCCAGAACCTGTCGCGCCAGGCCGAGTCGGCCCTGGGCAAGCAGCGCGACGAAGCCGACATGGCGGCCACGGCGATGAACCAGATGGCTTCGTCGATCGCCGAGGTTTCGGTGCACATCCATGACACCGCCGCCGCGGCCGACCAGGTCAACGAGCTGACCCAGGTGGGCTCCCTGGAGGCGCGCCGTTCCCGGGTGGTGATCGAGAAACTGGCGGATACGGTGGATGCGGTCAGCCAGTCGGTGGAAGGCCTGGCGCAGGAAACCCAGTCGATCCAGGTGGCGGCGAACATGATCCATTCGATCGCTGAGCAGACCAACCTGCTGGCCTTGAACGCAGCCATCGAGGCGGCGAGGGCCGGCGAGCAGGGCCGGGGGTTCGCCGTGGTCGCCGATGAGGTGCGGGCCCTGGCGTCGAAGACCCGGGAATCGACCCAGAGCATCCAGCGCATCATCCAGAGCCTGCAGCAGGTGGCGGGCCAGGCCGTGGAAGTGGCGCGCCAGGGCAGCGTGGAGGCGCGCTCCGGGGTGGCCCAGGTAGTCAGCACCCAGCAGGCGCTGGACGGCATCAACTCGGCGGTGGAGCGCATTCACCAGATGAGCCAGCAGATGGCCGCGGCGTCGGAGCAGCAGGCCCATGTGGCCGAGGAAATCTCCGAGCAGATCAGCAATATCGCCCGGGTCTCGGACCAGAATGCCGATATTGCCGTGCACTCCTGCAGCATTGGTGGCGACCTTGAGTCCACCGCCCATGAACTCAATGCACTGGTGACCCGATTCAATAGTTGATTGCCGGGCGCGATCCACAAGTTCGTCGCGGCCTGCGCGGTGTCACGACAGCCCGTCACCGGCAGGGTAGTTTTGTTCAATACCGCCTCACCCCGGCCTCGTAGTCTGTGCGGCTCCAACCCACAGAGACAAAGAGGCAAGTGATGAGCGTAGTGTTTTCCATGGCGGCCTTTGCCCTGGCGGCCTCCATTACCCCGGGGCCGGTGAACATCGTCGCCCTGGGCAGCGGTGCGCGGTTCGGCTTCAGGGCCAGCCTGCGCCATGTGGCCGGGGCCACCCTCGGGTTTGTCCTGTTGCTGGTGCTGGTCGGCCTGGGGCTGCACGAACTGCTGCGCCAGTGGCCGGCCCTGACCCAAGGCATCCGCCTGTCCGGCGTGGCCTTCCTGCTGTACATGGCCTGGAAGCTGGCCCGGGACGATGGCCGGCTGGATACCGAGGGCCAGCCTCGGGCGCCGTCGGCCTGGTATGGCGCCCTGATGCAGTGGCTCAACCCCAAGGCCTGGCTGGCTTGCGTGGCCGGCATGGGGGCCTTCGCCGCCGATGGCGAGGCGCGGCTGGTGTGGCTGTTCGCGGCGGTGTACCTGGTCATCTGCTACCTGTCGGTGGCCTGTTGGGCCTATGCCGGCAGTTTTTTGCGCCATTACCTGGGCAACCCGGCGGGCATGCGCCTGTTCAACCGGGCCATGGCCGCCTTGCTGGCAATCAGCGCGGCCTGCCTGCTGCTTTGAATGCAACTGGGCGTCAGTGGGCCTGGGGTTCGCCGCGCCTGGCCCGTCGCGGCCCCTGGTACTGGCCCGGGGTGGCCCCCAGATGCTGCTTGAACGCGCGCTGCAAGTGCGCCTGATCGGCGAAGCCCGCGGCCTGCGCCACCTCGGCGATCGGCGCGCCCTTGCGCAGGCGGGCCTGGGCGAACTGCACCCGCCGGTTGACCAGGTAGGCATGGGGCGCCATGCCGTACTGCTGCTTGAAGGCGCGGATCAGGTAGGAGGCCGAAAGCTGCGCAGCCTGGCAGATCTGTTCCAGGTCCAGGGGCTCGGTACAGTGCTGGCGGATGAACTGCGCGGCCCGCTCAAGCTTGTGGTTGTTCTCCCGGGGTAGGGCCTTGGCCGGGTTCAGGCGCTGTTGCAGCTCGCTGAAGAACGCCACCACGCAGCTGTGCTTGTGCAGCGTCTCCGCCTGTGGGTCCACGAGGGCGTGGTACAGCTGCTCGAGGTCGGCGAAGAGTTGCGGGTCGTCGCTGCTGGTTTCCTCGAAGGGCTGGAACTGCAACTCGGGGCTCACGCCCAGTTCATGTTGCAGGCGGGTCAGCCAGGGCGTGTCGACGTACAGCATGCGGTACGACCAGGGCTGGTCGTCGATGGGGTTGCAGGCGTGGACCACCCCGGGGTTCATCAGCACCACGGTGCCGGCGCCCACCTGCCTTTGCGTCTGCTCGCTGACGTAGGTACTGACCCCTGCGGTGATGCAGCCGATGGAGAACTGCTCATGGGCATGAGCGCAATAGCAGACCTTGCGCCCGTCGGCGATGGAGCGGGCCTCGATGAAGGGCAGGGCCGCATCGCGCCAGAAGAGGGGGGCGTCTGCAGAGGGCGGGGCGGTTTTCGTCAAGGCCATATCCATCGCTCAAGGACCGGCCACGAGTGTATTAGCTTCGCGCGTCGAAGGCGCGTTGCAGCGTCGCGATATCGAGTTTTTTCATCCCCAGCAGGGCCTGCATCACTCGCTCGGAACGGGCCGGGTCGGGGTCGCACATCATCTGCGCGAGCGTCTGCGGCACGATCTGCCAGGACAGCCCGAAGCGGTCCTTGAGCCAGCCGCATTGCTGGGCCTGTTTCGGGCCGCCAAACCCCAGGGCATTCCAGTAGTGGTCGAGTTCGGCCTGGGTGCGGCAGTGCACTTGCAGCGACACCGCTTCGTTGAAGGTGAACGCCGGGCCGCCGTTGAGGGCACTGAAGCCCTGGCCGTCAAGCTCGAACGTCACGTTCATCACCGAGCCTTCGGCGCGGCCATGGAACTCGAAGCCGGCCTTGCCGTAGTGGCTGACGTGGGTGATGCGCGAGTGCTCGAAGATCGAGCAGTAGAACTGTGCGGCCTCGTGGGCCTGATGGTCGAACCACAGGCACGGGGTGATGGTCTGGATGCGTTGCATGGGGCGCTCCTCTGCGGGTTGAGCACGCTCGCACAAGCGTAGTCAACCCGCAGCCGGAGCGGGCTACCGTGGATCGGCGCGGGGCTAGAAGTCCCAGCGGGTGGCCAGTTGCAGGCTGCGCGGCTCGCCGTAGAAGCCGGTGCTGAAGTTGCCGATACCGGTGTAGTACTTCTTGTCGAAGAGGTTCTTCACGTTCAGGGTCGAGCTCAGGTGCTGGCTGAACTGGTAGCGGGCCATGGCATCCACCAGGAAGTAGCCGTCCTGGGTGATGCGCGAGTCATGCCCGCCATTGACCGTATCGCTCGGGTCGGGCTGGTACACCTTGCCGAAGAACTGGCTCTGCCAGTTGACCCCGCCGCCCACCGTCAGGCGGTCCCAGGCGCCGGGCAGGCGATAGGTGCTGAACAGCCGCGCCACCTGCTGCGGTTCGGTGCTCTGCAGCACCGAGCCGTAGACGTAGTCGTGATTGGCGTCGCGGGTGTGGTTGTAGCTGTAGCCGGCCGACAGGTTCCAGCCTTCGCTAAGCTCGCCAGCCACCTCGACCTCGAAACCCTTGGTGGTCGCGCCTTTGGTCGGGCGGTAGATGGCGTCGATGCCCCAGCCGTCCACCAGTTGCGCGACGTTGTCCTGCTCGGTGTGGAACACCGCGAAGCTGGCGTTGACCCGGCCATCCAGGTACTCGGCCTTGATCCCGGCTTCGTAGCTGTCGCCCTGCACCGGGTCGAGGATCTTGCCGTCGACGTCCTTGCTCATCTGCGGTTGGTAGATGCTGGTGTAGCTGGTGTACAGCGAGTAGCTGTCGTTGAGGTCGTAGACCAGCCCGGCATAGGGGGTGACCACGCCGGTCTGCTGGTAGCGCTGGCGTGCGTCGGGGCTGCTGGGGTCGAGGTAGCGGGTGTTGTCGATGCCCTTGAAGTCGCTGACCCGGGTGCCGAGGATCACCGCCAGGTCGTCGGTGGGCTTGAGGCGGGTGGCCAGGTAGGCGCCGGTCTGGCGCTGGAGGATGTCGTTGTCGCCGATCTTCGGGATGTCCGGCTTGGCGAACTCGCCGCGCCAGTCGTAGATGCTGCCGCCCACTGGCGGGTACACCGAACCGTGGACCGGGATGTCCTGTCTGGCGTTCATCAGCATGAAGCCGGCGATCAGCTCGTGCTCGCGGCCGAACAGGCTGAAGGGGCCGTGCAGGTTGATGTCGAGGTTGTCCTGGCGCTGGTCGCCCTTGAACTTGCCCATGTACATGAACATGCCGTCGCCGCTGGCCTGGTCCGGGTTGCCGCCGCTGGCCGAGCCCAGCAGGGTGTCGTGCTGGCGGCGCAGGTGGTCGTAGCTGACCTTCAGGGTCCAGTCATTGGCCAGTTGCTGTTCCAGGGAGGTGAACAGGGTCTGGTTCTTGAAGTCGCGGCGGCTCCAGTCGGTGGCCGGGTTGAACGAGCGGGAGAAGTGGGTCCGCGAGCCGTTGCTGAAGTACATCGGGAAGCCGGTCCAGGTGGCGCCCCGGGAGCGGGTGTTCTGCTGGTCCAGGCCGAGGGTCAGCAGCGTGTCAGGGGTCAGGTCGGCCTCCAGCACGCCGTAGGCGATGTCCTTGGTGTTCTGGTAGTGGTCGAGGTAGGAGCTGCGGTCCTGGTAGACCCCGACAAAGCGCCCGCGCAGGTTGCCGGTTTCGGTCAGCGGGCCGGAAATGTCCCCTTCGCTGCGGTAGTTGTCCCAGGAACCGACGGTGCCGGTGACCGAGGCCTTGAACTCCTTGGTCGGCCGCTTGCGGATCAGGTTGACGGTGGCCGACGGGTCACCGGAGCCGGTCATCAGGCCGGTGGCGCCCTTGATGATTTCCACCCGGTCGAAGGTCGCCATGTCGGTGCTGGTGGTGCCGTAGTCGTAGACCCCGTCGTAGGTGGCGTTGACCCCGTCGTACTGGAAATTGGTGATGGGCAAGCCGCGGCTGGAGAACTCCCAGCGCTCGCTGTCGTAGTTCTGCACGCTGACCCCGGGGGCTCGGCGCAGGGTGTCGGCGATGCTGGTGGCGCCCTGGTCGTCCATCTGTTGGCGGGTGATCACCGTCACCGTTTGCGGGGTTTCGCGCAGCGACAGGTTGAGGCCGGTGGCCGAGGCGCTGGCCCCGGTGGTGTAGCTCTGGCTGCCTTCGGTGACGCTGCCCAGGCCCTGGGCGGAAATCTGCGTGGTGCCCAGTTGCAGCGGGCCGCTGGTGGCGGGAAGTGCCTTGAGCACATAGCCGCCACTGACCGCCTGGGCTTGCAGCCCGGAGTTCGCCAGCAGCAGTTGCAGAGCCTCTGCGACGCTGTAGCGGCCGTTCAGGCCGGGGCTCTGCTTGCCGACGGCCAGGTCGTTGTGCCCGGCAATGAACACCGCGCTCTGCTCGGCGAAGCGGTTGAGCACCGTGACCAGCGGCCCGGGGCCGATGCTGTAGCTGCGCCGTTCAGCCTGGGGCTGGTTCTGGCCCGCATCGGCAGCGGCGTGGGCCCAGGGCGCGGCGCCGCACAGCAGTGCGGTGCACAGGGGCAGGGTATGAAAGGGCAGGCGCGAACGACGGGGTGATGGCATGGGGTTCCCTTGTGGGTCGGCAATGTGAGGACTGTTACCGGGTTAACCGAAGGGCGTCGGAAAAAGGGAACCTGCCAGGTGAAAAAAAGTTTTCCGGCTTCAGGTACGTGGCTCCAGGGTCACCCACCAGGACGCCAGGCGCTTGACCCGCACCGGCAACGCCGCTTCCAGCAGGGCCAGGGCCTGGTCGGAGTCGTGCAAGGGGAAAGAGCCCATCACCGGCAGTTGGGCGATGGCCGGGTCGCAACCCAGGTGGCCGTTGCGATAGCGCCCCAGTTCCTCCAGCAGTTGCTCCAGGGGCAGGTTGTCGGCCAGCAGCAGGCCGTGGCTCCAGGCTTCGCGGGCGGCACTGGCGACCTGCAGCGGACCCAAGGTGCGGCCATCGAAGCGCAGCTGCTGGCCGGCATTCACCACCTGCAAGCCACTGGCGCTGCGTACCTCCACCGCGCCGGCGTAGACGTTGAGCAGGCTGTCGCTGGCGCCGCAGCGCACGCTGAAGCGCGTGCCCAGGGCACGCAGGCGGCCGTGTTCGGTCTGCACCAGGAATGGCCGGCGCGGGTCCTTGGCGGTGTCGATGAGGATTTCCCCCAGGTGCAACGCCAGCAGCCGCTGCTCGGTGCTGTAGCGCACATCCACCGCGCTCAGGGCATTGAGCCACAGGCGCGTACCGTCGCTGAGCAGCGTGTCGCGGACTTCCCCGGTGCCGGTGGCGTAGTCGGCACGCCAGCGGCTCAGGGCCTGGGGCAACGGGCTGTTGCGCCAGGTGCCCCAGCCCAGGCCAGCCAGCAGCAGTGCACCGAGCACCTGGCGCCGTGCCAGGACCGGACGTCGGGCGGCGCTCAGGGCGCGGCTGGCGGATGGGCGGGTGTTGGCCTCCTGCAATGGCAGCAGGCGCTGGCTGACCCGCTCGACATAGCTCCAGGCCTGGCGGTGTTCCGCGCTCTGCTCGAACCAGTCCTGCCACTGGCGACGCTGTTCGTCGCTGCTGCCCTGGTCCTGCAGTTGCACGTACCAGTGCGCGGCCTGTTGCAGGCAGGCGTGGCTGAGCCGGCCGCCGGGTCGAGGGTCCATGGTTCAGTCCACCAGCAGGCCGTCGAGTTCGGCCTCCAGCAGTGCGCAATGCAGCAGGGCCTGGGCCAGGTACTTCTTCACCATGCGCTCCGATACCCCCAGCTCATCGGCGATGGCCTGGTAGGGCCGGCCGTGCAGTTGAGCGAGGATGAAGGCCGTGCGCACCTTGGCCGGCAGGCGGCTGAGCATGGCGTCCACTTCGTACAGGGTCTCGACAATGATTGCCTGCTGCTCCGCCGAGGGTTGCACCGCCTGCGGGCGTGCAGCCAGCGCCTGCAGCCAGGCCTGCTCCAGTTGCCGGCGCCGCCAGTGGTCGATGCACAAGCCCCGGGCCACGGTGGCCAGGTAGGAACGCTGGTGGACCTCGTCAAGCAGCACCGGCGGGCGCTTGAGCACCCGGACAAAGATGTCGTGGGCCAGGTCGGCGGCGTCCCAGGCGTGATTCAGGCGCCGGCGCAACAACTCGTAGAGCCAGCGGTGATGGGCGTCGTAGAGGCTGTGGACCGAGTCCGGGCTGGCGAGAGGCGTGGAGGGCAAGGAGGCGTGTCCGCTGGCGATCTGGTTGTAAATGGGAATTGATCGCGATTAAAGCAAAAGCCATCGGCCCCTGCAAACGATATCGCCGCGCCCTGGCGCAATCGACCGTGCTTGAGCGGGTGGCCGCGCAGGCAGTCAAGCCTGGCGTGAACAGGACGATAAAAGACTGGGATCGGGGCCATTCAGTGCTTGCTGAATGGGGTTTCTTCAGTGGTATCTTCGCCGGTATTCGCTTGTCATGGCCTGGCGCTGCATTGCGTATCCATGGGGCGGGCGGCAACGTCCGGGGGGTATCGGGCGCGCAGCGGCAAAGGGGCGGGGCTTATGCGAAACGTGGGGTTCAAGCTGTTTTTCACCCATCGTCTGGCACTCCTGGCGGGTGCCGAGTCTTTACGCTCGATCCGCGAAGGCCTGTTGTGGCTGCTGCCATGCCTGCTGGTCTCGGCGCTGCTGCTGATCCTCGGCCAGTGCGCCCAGGCGCTGGGTGCGCCGCCAGCATTGGTGGAGCTGCTGACCGGCCTGCACAACCGCATCAGTTCGATCATTCCCCTGCTGGTGGCGGCGTCCATCGGCTACATGCTGGCAATCAAATACCGCCTGCCCCAACTGCCGGTGGCCTTCCTCTGCCTGTCCCATGTGGTGATCGCCATCTACCTGCTGCGCGACTACCCGCGGGCGGCGGCGACCTTCGTGCTGTTCATCGCCATCGCCTCGCCCCTGGTCAATGTGCCGCTGATGGCCCGGCTGCACCGCCAGCGCTGGACCCGGCTGGTGGACGAGGGGCTGGTGGGGCACAACCTCAAGGGCACCATCAACATGGTGCTGCCGGGGATGGTGACCTCTTTGGTGCTGGTCTGCGTGTTGCAACTGCTGCTGCAGTTCCATGATTTTGCCTACGTCGAGCGGCCGATCGATATCGACGACCTGGACAACCCCTACCTCAACGCGATCTTCCTGACCTCGACCAATTCGCTGCTGTGGTTCTTCGGCATTCATGGCGCCCATGCCATGCAGCCGCTGATGGATGTGATGGACCAGGCCGTGACGCTCAACGCCGCGGATCAGGCCGCTGGCCGGCCATTGCGCTATGCCTTGAACAGCGGCCTGCTGGGCTGCTTTGCCTTCATTGGCGGCTCTGGCGGTTCCCTGGCGCTGGTGCTGGCGATCCTCGGTTTCTCGCGCAACCGTTCCATGCGTCTGCTGGCCTTGGCGAGCCTGGCGCTGTCGCTGTTCAACGTCAACGAACTGCTGCTGTTCGGTGTGCCGATCATCCTCAACCCGCGCCTGCTGGTACCGTTCATGCTGGTGCCGATGGTCAATGCCTGCCTGGCGCTGCTGGTGGTGCAACTGGGGTGGGTGAGCCCGGCGCTGGTGAGCCTGCCCTTTACCTCGCCGGTGCTGCTCAATGCCTACCTCAGCACCCAGGGCGACTGGGGCGCGGTGCTGCTGCAAGGGCTGCTGCTGGGGGTCGGCATCCTGATCTACATGCCCTATGTGCGCAGTATCCAGCGCCAGGGCGAGCAAAGTGCCCAGGTCTACCTGAAAACCTTCGACACCACCTTCCATGGCCTTGAGGAGCGGGGCCGGCTGTTCGAGCTGGACCCGATGGTGGCGTCCTACCAGCAGGCCGCCCAGCAGTCCTTGCAACTGGCCCGTATCCAGCAGTTGAGCGACTACGACTTCCACCTGGAGTATCAGCCCCAGGTGATCAAGGACAGCGGCTTGTGCAGCGGTTGCGAAGCGCTGATCCGCGCCCGTGACCGCGAGGGCAAGGTGCAGTCGCCCTGGGAACTGCTGCAGTGGCTGGGCCAGGCCAAGCTGATGCCCGAGGTGGATTTCTGGGTGGCGTCCCAGGCGGTGCGCCAGCACCTGGCGTGGCGCAAGGTCGGTTTCGAGCTGCCCATCACCATCAACATCTCCAGCGCCACCCTGGCCTCCCGGGAACATGGCCAGCGCCTGCTGGAGATTCTGGCCCGGGCCCAGGGCCAGGTGTCGGTGGAGATTACCGAGGATGCCCTGGTGGGCGATGCGCTGCTGACCCAGCAATGGATCGGCAAGCTCCATGCGCTGGGCGCCCGGGTCTATATCGATGACTTCGGCACCGGCTTTTCCGCCCTGAGCTACCTGCACCAGTTCCCGGTGGACGGGATCAAGATCGACCGCAGCTTTGTCCTCGCCCAGCGTGAACCCAAGGGCGCCCAGGTGTTGAACGGCCTGCTGCGTTTTTGCGAAACCCTCAAGCTCAAAGTGGTGGTGGAAGGGGTGGAAACCCGCGAGCAGCTGGATTTCCTGCAATCGAGTGCCGAGCTGACCATCCAGGGCTGGTACTACAGCAAATCCTTGCCCGGGGAGCAGATCCCCGGTTTTGTCAGCCAGCGCGCGCGGGACGCCCAGGCACTGAAGGCCGATTGACCCCGGGGCTCAAGCCCCGGCGCGGAAGGCCGGGTGCGCCGGGCGGCGCAGCGCCTGCCACGCCCGGGCCTGGGGCCAATCGGTGGCGTTCAGCCACAGCCCCTGGTGTTCACGCAAGGGTTCGGCAGGCAGGCGCAACAGGTCCTCCAGTGCCCACTCCAGGCTGTGGCCCGGATCGGGATCGTCCGCCGCCTGCCAATCCCGCTCGAACAGCTGCAGCGCCAGGCCCCGGGCATCGAAGTGCTGGAACAGCGGGCGGTGGCGCATCCAGTCGGGGGCGATGCGCAGGCTGCGTTCCTGCACATCGAGCAGCAGCAACTGCCAGGCGCGGTAGCCCTGCTGCGGGTCGCCGGCGCCGAGCCGGAGCCGGGTCAAGGCCAGGTAGCGGGCGTCGGTGGACCAGATCAGCGACGGGGCCAGATCGCCTACTGCGCAGCCGGAGGCGGTGAGCAGGTGGCCGCCGAGCCGCGGGCTGGTTTCCCGCAGCCAGCTGTCGGCGTACTCGGTTTCGCTGCCAAACAGCCACGCGGCGTCGCGGCCATCGGGGGCAGGCTGGATAAAGTCACCCTCGGCGACCGCGGCCTGAGGCCGATCCACCAGGCGCCAGGGCGCCACGGGCTGCAATTGGTCATCGATCACCTGCCAGTCCTGGCGCTCATAGCAGGGCTGCGAGGCCGGGCCTTCGGTACAGAACGCCGCGGCGTGTTCAGGTGCGGGCGCCGGCCGGTTGAAGCGTTGCAGCGGGCTGCTGGCGTGGTCCGGGTCGAGGCGCCCGACCAGCACGGTCAGGCTCAGGCGGCCCTGGCGAAAGTCCAGCAGGCGCGCCGCCAGCAGTGCCGGGCTGTAGATCAGGCGCTGCTGTTGCAGGTCCGCCACCACCACCTGGGGGGCCAGATCCAGGGTCTCGCTCCAGGGCAGCAGGGCCAGGTAGCGCTGGCAATCGGAAACCCGATGGTCCAGCAACCAGCACCCGGGCAGTTGCCAGGTGCCGATCTGGCATCGGTAGGCACCCAGGCCCCGGGGGTTGTCCGTCAGCCAGCTGAACAGCGCGCGCTGCTCGCCCAGCAGGGGCTGGGACTGGATCCGGCTTTCGCCCCGGGCCCCGCTGCCGTCCAGGGGCTGCAGTAACTGGGTGCGGGTCAGCGGCAGCGGCGCCACTTGCAGGCAGCCTTGCCGGTCGTGGCCGACGCCGGTTTCGCTGTCGCTGTGGGTACTGTGCAAGCGATAGCCGTAGCGCCCGTGGTCCGCCTCGGCCAGGTCCAGGTATGCGCTGTAGCCCAGCCAGTGGCGATCCAGGCTGAGCAGCGGGCCAGGGTAGAAGGATGGTTCTGCATGGCTGGCGACCCAGGGCGCGGGCAATGCCCGCCAGCCCTTGTCGGCCTGCCACAGCCAGCAGCACGCGGCCTCAGGCTGCGCCTGCTCGTGGGCGATGCAGGCCAGGGCCCGGCCATCGTCGCGCCAGATGCGGGGTGCGTCCGCCCGCAGCAGCAAGCCGCTGGGCTGGCCGTCGATGCTTATGCGATAGGGCGGCGTGCGCAGGGGGTCCAGGGGTTGCTCCAGGGCCCTGAGGCTGGCCGGCAGCGCCAGGCTGGCGTCCAGCCGGTGGCTGCCGTGGGGTGCGCTTTCTTCGAAATCCTGGCGAGCCAGGGCCTCCAGCCACTGGCCCGGCTCCAGCCAGAGATCGGCTATCGCTACCAGTTCGACGCATTCGGCCTCCTGCAGCAGGCTGTTCAGGCTGGCCTGGTGCTGGCCGTTGTCTACCAGCGGGCTGTGGCGGCCGCTGAGGGTGTCGGCGCTGAAGGCATCCAGCTCCCAGAAGTGTTCCCGGTTGCAGCGGTACAGGCGGCGCTGTTCACGGTCGAGGATGGCCAGCCCCCAGTGTTGCCTGGAAGGCAGCGGCGCGGCGAAGTAGCGCCCGTCACTGGAAAACCGCGCCGAGGACCCCAGCCCTTGCAGCAGCACCCCATCGGGGAACAGGTAGTCGCAATAGGTGGGCCCGCCCATGGCGATCTCGCCGTGATTGAACACCCGGATCGGCTGGCCCTCCGGGGTCTGTTGCGGTTCGTTGCCGCCCCAGGCGCTGATTGGTGTGTGGCTCGGCTGCACCAGCCCCAGGCGGCGTTCCAGGTGGCTGACCGCTGCCAGCCCGGCAAAGATGCTGGTGAAGGCGGCGGCGATATCCCAGTAGGCCGGCAGGGCCCGACCCAGGCTGAAGCCCAGGCCGAACGCGGCGCTGATCATCAGCCGCGCCAGGCCGCGGGCGGTTTTAGGCCAGCCCAGGCGCGCCGCCAGGGTCATCGCCGCTGCGCAGCCGAGCAACACCCCCAGGGCCGCCGGGGGCGGCAGCAGGGTGACGAAGAAGATCGGGATGAGCAGGGCGGCCAACTGCCAGAGCAACTCCAGCAACAGGCGTGACAGGCTCTTTTCGGATGCGGGGGAGGAAGCTTCGGGCATCGGCGACATCCTTGTATGGGAGCGAGCGAGCTCGCGATGGGCGTCAACGATAACGCGGGTCTACAGGAAGTGCGCGGCGTTTTCCGATGCATCGCGAGCAAGCTCGCTCCTGCAGAGGGGGGATTGGCTCAAGAGGGGCAATCTGCCCTTGCCGGCGAAAAAGGGCAGCGGGGAAAAATGCAGTCATATTGACTGCGTTGGCGGTCTTTATGACTTCTTCTTTATCTGGTCATAAAGACTCTTGAGGTGGCAGGGGCCCGGTTTTACGGGCTCTGCGCGCTGGCATGAAACGTGAAGGGCCAGTCATGCCATTGTGTGTTCGAGGAGTTGTCGACATGAGCCGTTACTTCGATTCGCCGCTGCATGTACTGCACCTGTCCAATGCGCTGCTGTGGTCGGGCAGCCTGTTGCTGGGCCTGGGGGTGTACGCCGCCTATGTCCATTCCGGCCATTTGCCTATCGCCACCCTGGTGCTGATGCACAGCCTGGTGATTATCGGGCCGACCCTGTTGAAGATCGGTTATGTCATGCGCCTGCTGGCCCAGCGGCGCATGGCCCAGTGCCAGGGGAGGGCTGCCTGTGTCTTTGCCTGAAGCCTGGCACCGCTGGACCGGCCAGCCCCTCTGGAGCCTGGGGTTCCGCCCGTTCTTCCTCGCCGGCGCCGGCTTCGCCTGCCTTGCCCTGGTGGGGTGGGGCCTGTGGCTGCATGGTGCGCTGGCGGGCCTGCAACCGGTGGCCGGGATGCTGGCCTGGCACCGTCACGAAATGCTCTTCGGCTTTGCCGTGGCGATCGTTGCCGGCTTCCTGCTGACGGCGGTGGCCAACTGGACCGGCCGCCCGGGCCTGAGCCGTACGCCGTTGCTGTTGCTGTGGCTGCTGTGGCTGGCGGGGCGCCTGGCCTGGTGGCTGCCGCTGCCGGGCCCGCTGTTCGTTGTGGTGCAACTGGCGTTCATGCCGTTGCTGGCGGCGGTGATCGGGCGCGAGCTGTGGTGCGCCGGCAAGCGCGAGAACTACCCCATGGTCCTGGTCCTGGGGCTGCTGGCGCTGTTTCAGGGGCTGACCCTGTGGGGCCTGTTGGAACACCAGGACAGCTGGCAGCGGCGCGGCGAACTGGGCGCCTTGTGGCTGGTGGCGACCCTGATGACGGTGATCGGCGGCCGGGTGATTCCCTTCTTCATCCAGCGCGGGCTGCAACTGCCCCCCCAGGCGCCGACATCGCCCTGGCCGACCCGGGTGTTGCTGGTGGGCAGCCTGCTGGCCGCGTTGTCCATGGCCCTGGGCGGCGGTGACGCTCCCCGCGGGTGGCTGGCGCCGCTGTTCGCCCTGCTGGCGGGGCTGCAAGGCTGGCGCTTGTGGCGCTGGCACCGGCCGGGGCTGTGGCGGGTGCCGTTGCTTTGGTCGCTGTACCTGGCCTACGGGTGGCTGGCCCTGGCAACCCTGGGCATGGCCCTCTGGCACCTGGGCTGGTCGATACCCCAGAGCCTGGTGACCCATGCCCTGGCGGTGGGTGGCCTGGGCGGGCTGGTGCTGGGCATGGTGGCGCGGGTCAGCCTCGGCCACAGTGGCCGGCCCCTGCAGGCTTCGCGGGCCATGGCCGGTGGCTTTGCGCTGCTGTTCCTGGCGGCCCTGTGCCGGGTCCTGCTGGTGCCGTTCAGCAGCCTGGGGCTGGGCCTTTCAGCGCTGCTGGCAGGCCTGGCGTTTGCCGTGTTCGTGGCTGGCTACGGAAGGATTCTGTTGACCCCCCGGTTGTGAGGGCCACCTGTTCACTGGCTCCTGCCGCGCCGCTTTAGATGATAAGCCGTCGTTATTCTGGACTACGCTTGGGATCTTAGCCGCGAATGGAGTCAGCGATGTTGTATCCCAGCAAACCCAACAATGAGGCCTTGAGAATCCAGACCCTGCGGGAGCTGAATGTGCTCGACACCTCACCGGAGGAGCGTTTCGACCGTCTGACCCGGCTGGCCAAGCGTCTGTTCAACGTGCCCATTGCCCTGGTCAGCCTGGTGGATGCCGACCGCCAATGGTTCAAGTCCTGCGTGGGGCTCGACGTCAGCGAAACCTCGCGGGACATTTCCTTCTGTGGCCACGCGATCCTCGGTGACCAGATCCTCACCGTGCCCGACGCCGGCCTGGACGAACGCTTCCACGACAACCCGCTGGTGGTGGGCGCGCCGGGCATCCGCTTCTATGCCGGTTGCCCGCTGACGGTGACCAATGGCAGCAAGCTCGGCACTCTGTGCCTGATCGACATCAAGCCCCGCGACCTGGACGACGAGGATAGGGCACTGCTACGGGACCTGGCGCGCATGGCCGAGCAGGAACTGGCGGCAGTGCAGATGGCCAGCATGGACGAGCTGACCCTGCTGTCCAATCGCCGCGGATTCGAGGCCCTGGCCCGGCATGCCCTGGGGGTGTGCAAGCGCCTGGAAAAACCGGCGACCCTGCTGTTCTTCGACCTCAACGACTTCAAGCAGATCAATGACACCTACGGCCATGCCGAAGGCGACGGCGCCCTGAAGACCTTCGCCGACGTGCTGCGCATCGCCTTTCGCGAGAGCGACGTGATCGGCCGCCTGGGGGGCGATGAATTCGTGGCCCTGCTGACCGCTGCCGACCATGTCGAGACTTCGGCGATCATGGCGCGCCTGCGGGAGATTCTCGACGAGCGCAATGCCACCTTGAAGCGGGGTTATGACATCCGCTTCAGCGTCGGCCAGATCGAATACGACGCCGAACGCCATCCCGACATCGAGGCGTTGCTGGCGGACGCCGACAAGGCCATGTACCTGCACAAGCAGGCGAGCAAGCGGGCTCGCTGAGGGTTGCTGCCGCCAAGCCCTGCCCGGTGACGCGGGGTAGGGAAGGGCGTCAGTGGCAGGGCGCTATTGGCCGCGCTCCATCAGCGGTGGGCTATAGCTTTCCTCGATGTCGACCCCGGCCGCCCTGGCCCGGCTTTCAACTTCTGAGCGACGTTGCAGCCGTTCTTTCAAATGCGCAGGGAACAGGGTTCTCCATTGGGCTCTTTGTGCCTCTGCAAAGTCGCGGGTCCAGAACGTGTCCAGGGACATCAGGTTCAGGCTTATCAGGTAGACAGCGCTTTGCAGGGGGGCGATTTTCGAGTCGTAGCGCAGGGCTCGGACATGCGCAATGTAGTTGCCGTGATAGAGATACCAGTCATAGAACATGTTGTTGCCCAGCCACTGCTCAAGGCTCATCTCATGGTTGGCATCGAACAGCGGGTGGCTGAGTGGCTGGGTACCCAGGAGGCTTTCCTTCCAGTCCAGCTTGTGCAACTCGCCAGCGGCTATTCGGGGGTCGGAAGGGAAGTAGTATTTTTGCCATCCAGCGTTCTTCAACGTCCTGAGAAGGTTATAGACAAGCGCCTTGTTGGCCTTGTGAGTGCTGTTGTCCGGCAGCCCGCGAAGGTCGATGTTCAATTCCTGGATGGTGTTTGAGGTATTGCCATCAACGGTAATCAGCAGTCCGGCCACCTGATCCAGTTCAAGCGTGCCCTCGGGCTGTGCCAGGCTCAGGTCAAGGAGTGCTCCCTGACGATCCGCCTCATACCAACATAGGTGGACCGCATCCAGGCAGTCGGCGGTAAAGCTCACCGGGCTCTTTTCCAGGAACTCGGCAACCGGTGTGTCCAAGGGGATGTGCAGGCGTGCGACGCTGCTCCGGGTTTTATTCGAGGCGGTATCTTGGGTGTTGTCGCAGCCGGCTAGAAACAGCACGAGCAACAGATAGCACAGCTTCATGTTTGGCCTTTCCAATGAGCAGGAAGGGGCAGGGTGGCGAGGGCGCAAGCCCCCTCGCCACCGCCGCAGATCACTCGTCGAGGTTGCCCATGGCGGTGGTGTTGAAACCGCCGTCCACGTACATGATCTCGCCGCTGATGCCCGAGGCCAGGTCCGAGCAGAGGAAGGCGCCGGCGTTGCCGACTTCTTCGATGGTGACGTTGCGCCGCAGCGGGGTTTGCGCCTCGTTGGCCGCCAGCATCTTGCGGAAGTTCTTGATCCCCGAGGCTGCCAGGGTGCGGATCGGGCCGGCGGAAACGGCGTTGACCCGGGTGCCCTCCGGGCCCAGGGAGCCGGCCAGGTAGCGCACGCCGGCTTCCAGGGAGGCCTTGGCCATGCCCATCACGTTGTAGTTGGGCATGGTGCGTTCGGCGCCCAGGTAGGACAGGGTCAGCAGGCTGCCGTTGCGGCCCTTCATCATTTCCCGACCGGCCTTGGCCAGGGCCACGAAGCTGTAGGCGCTGATGTCGTGGGCAATGCGAAAGCCCTCGCGGGTGGTGGCGTCGGTGAAGTCGCCTTCGAGCTGGTCGCCAGGGGCGAAGCCCACGGAGTGGACGATGCAGTCCAGGCCGTCCCATTTTTTACCCAGCGCGGTGAAGACCTGGGCGATCTGCTCGTCACTGGCCACATCGCAAGGGAAGCACAGCTCGGCGCTGGAGCCCCAGCCTGTGGCGAATTCCTCGACCCGGCCCTTGAGTTTTTCGTTCTGATAAGTGAAGGCCAGCTCGGCGCCTTCACGATGCATGGCGGCAGCGATGCCGGAGGCGATCGACAGCTTGCTGGCGACACCTACGATCAGGACACGCTTCCCAGCGAGAAAACCCATATGTTGCTACTCCTGTTTCAGGTTATTCGGCGCTTGCCGGAGCCAGGAAGGCGGCTTCCAGCAGTTGCCGTGTGTAAGGGTGTTGCGGGGCGTCGAAGATGCCCCCGGCGTCCCCCTGTTCCACCACCTGGCCGTGCTTGATCACCATCAACTGGTGGCTCAGGGCCTTGACCACCGCCAGGTCGTGGCTGATGAACAAGTAGGTCAGGTTGTACTTGCTTTGCAGTGTGCGCAGCAGTTCCACCACCTGGCGCTGCACCGTGCGGTCCAGGGCCGAAGTCGGTTCGTCCAGCAGGATCAGCCGCGGCTTGAGCACCAGGGCCCGGGCGATGGCGATGCGCTGGCGCTGCCCGCCGGAGAACTCATGGGGGTAGCGGTGCCGCGTGTCCGGGTCCAGGCCGACCTCCTTGAGGGCTTCGATGATGGCCTGTTCCTGCTCCTGCTCACTGCCTATCTTGTGGATGCGCAGGCCCTCGCCGACGATCTGGCTCACGCTCATGCGCGGGCTGAGGCTGCCGAAAGGGTCCTGGAACACCACCTGCATTTCCCGCCGCAGCGGCCGAACCTGTTGCTGGGTCAGGCTGTCCAGTTGCTGGCCCTCGAAGCGAATGCCGCCCTGGCTGGCAATCAGGCGCAGGATCGCCAGGCCCAGGGTCGACTTGCCCGAGCCGCTTTCCCCAACGATGCCCAGGGTCTGGCCCTGGGGCAGGCTGAAGTGGATGCCGTCCACTGCCTTGACGTGATCCACGGTGCTGCGCAGCAGGCCTTTCTTGATCGGGAACCAGACCTTGAGGTTGTCAACCTCCAGCAGCGGCGGGCCAATCTCGTTGGCCGCCGGCAGGCCGCTGGGTTCTGCGGCCAGCAGTTCCCGGGTGTAGGGATGCTGCGGCGCGCGAAACAGATCTTCGCAGGATGCCTGTTCGACGATGCAACCCTTCTGCATGACACAGACCCGGTGGGCAATGCGCCGCACCAGGTTCAGGTCGTGGCTGATCAGCAGCAGCGCCATGCCCAGGCGCGCCTGCAGTTCCTTGAGCAGCTCGAGGATCTTCAGCTGCACGGTGACATCCAGGGCTGTGGTGGGCTCGTCGGCGATCAGCAGTTCCGGCTCGTTGGCCAGGGCCATGGCGATCATCACCCGTTGCCGCTGGCCGCCGGAAAGCTCGTGGGGCAGGGCCTTGAGACGCTTGTGCGGTTCGGGGATGCCCACCAGCTCCAGCAGTTCCAGGGTGCGCCGGGTGGCGACCTTGCCGGTCAGGCCCTTGTGGATGCCCAGCACTTCGTTGATCTGCTTCTCGATGCTGTGCAGCGGGTTCAGCGAGGTCATGGGCTCCTGGAAGATCATCGCGATGCGGTTGCCGCGGATATGGCGGATGGTCTTCTCTTTCAGGGTCAGCAGGTCGTGCCCGGCATACTGGATGGTGCCGCTGGGGTGGTGCGCCAGAGGGTAGGGCAGCAGCCGCAGGATGGAGTGGGCGGTGACCGATTTGCCCGAGCCGCTTTCGCCCACCAGGGCCAGGGTCTCGCCGCGCTTGATGTCGAAGCTGACGCCTTGCACCACCCGCTGGCGGTGCTCGCCGGTAACGAACTCCACCGCCAGGTCGCGGACTTCGATCAGGTTGTCCTGGGTCATGTCATTTCCTCGGGTCGAAGGCATCGCGGGCGGATTCGCCGATGAACACCAGCAGGCTGAGCATGATCGCCAGCACGGCGAAGGCGCTCATGCCCAGCCAGGGCGCCTGCAGGTTGGACTTGCCCTGGGCCACCAGCTCGCCGAGGGATGGCGCCCCCGGCGGCAGGCCGAAACCGAGGAAGTCCAGGGCGGTGAGGGTGCCGATGGCGCCGGTGAGGATAAAGGGCATGAAGGTCATGGTGGAGACCATGGCGTTGGGCAGGATATGGCGGAACATGATGGCGCCGTTCTGCATCCCCAGGGCCCGGGCCGCGCGCACGTACTCCAGGTTGCGCCCGCGCAGGAACTCGGCCCGCACCACGTCCACCAGGCTCATCCAGGAGAACAGCAGCATGATCCCCAGCAGCCACCAGAAATTGGGTTGCACGAAGCTGGCGAGGATGATCAGCAGGTAGAGCACCGGCAGGCCGGACCAGATCTCCAGGAAGCGCTGGCCCACCAAGTCCACCCAGCCGCCGTAGAAGCCCTGCAGGGCGCCGGCGATGACGCCGATGATGGAGCTGAGAATGGTCAGGGTCAGGGCGAACAGCACCGACACCCGGAACCCGTAGATGACCCGGGCCAGCACGTCGCGGCCCTGGTCGTCGGTGCCCAGCAGGTTGTCCGCCGAGGGCGGCGCCGGGGCCGGTACCCGCAGGTCGTAGTTGATGCTCTGGTAGCTGAAGGGGATCGGTGCCCAGAGTACCCAGGCATCCTTCTGCGCCAGCAGTTCGCGGATGTAGGGGCTCTTGTAGTTGGCTTCCAGGGGGAATTCGCCGCCGAAGGTGGTTTCCGGGTAGCGCTTGAGGGCCGGGAAGTACCAGCCGCCTTCGTAGTGCACCACCAGCGGCTTGTCGTTGGCGATCAGCTCGGCGCCCAGGCTGAGGACGAACAGCACCAGGAACAGCCACAGCGACCACCAGCCGCGCTTGTTGGCCTTGAAGCGCTCGAAGCGCCGGCGATTGAGGGGGGACAGGTTCATCTCAATGCTCCCGGCTGTCGAAGTCGATGCGAGGGTCGACCAGGGTGTAGGTCAGGTCGCCGATCAGTTTCACCACCAGCCCCAGCAGGGTGAAGATGAACAGGGTGCCGAACACCACCGGGTAGTCGCGGTTGATCGCTGCCTCGAAGCTCATCAGGCCCAGGCCGTCGAGGGAGAAGATCACTTCCACCAGCAGGGAGCCGGTGAAGAAGATGCCGATGAAGGCCGAGGGGAAGCCGGCGATCACCAGCAGCATGGCGTTGCGGAACACATGGCCGTAGAGCACCCGCCGCTGGGTCAGGCCCTTGGCCTTGGCGGTGACCACGTACTGCTTGTTGATCTCGTCGAGGAAGCTGTTCTTGGTCAGCAGGGTCATGGTGGCGAAGTGGCCGATCACCAGGGCGGTGACCGGCAGCGCCAGGTGCCAGAAGTAGTCGAGGATCTTGCCGCCCCAGCTCAGCTGGTCGAAGTCGTTGGAGGTCAGGCCGCGCAGGGGGAACCAGTTGAAATAGCTGCCGCCGGCGAACACCACGATCAGCAGGATGGCGAACAGGAAGGCCGGGATCGCGTAGCCGACGATGATCGCCGAACTGGTCCAGACATCGAAGTGGCTGCCGTGGCGGGTGGCCTTGGCGATCCCCAGGGGGATCGACACCAGGTACATGATCAGGGTGCTCCACAACCCGAGGGAGATGGACACCGGCATCTTCTCCTTGATCAGGTCCACCACCTTGGCGTCACGGAAGAAGCTGTTGCCGAAATCCAGGGTGGCGTAGTTCTTGATCATGATCCACAGGCGTTCCGGCGCCGACTTGTCGAAGCCGTACATGTGCTCGATTTCCTTGATCAGCGCCGGGTCCAGGCCCTGGGCGCCGCGGTAGCTGGAACCGGCCACCGAGACTTCGGCGCCGCCGCCGGCGATGCGGCTGGTGGCGCCGTCGAAGCCTTCGAGCTTGGCGATCATCTGCTCCACCGGGCCGCCGGGCGCGGCCTGGATGATCACGAAGTTGATCAGCAGGATGCCCAGCAGCGTGGGGATGATCAGCAGCAGGCGGCGAAAGATATAGGCCAGCATGGTCAGTACACCGCTTCGGCCGGGGCCGCCTGGTTGTCCGGGGTCGGTTCAACGGCCGGCTTGGCGCCGGGCTTGATCCACCAGGTGTTGACGCCGATGTCGTACTTGGGCGCGACCTTGGGGTGGCCGATATGGTCCCAGTAGGCCACGCGCCAGGTCTTGATGTGCCAGTTGGGAATCACGTAGTAGCCCCATTGCAGGACCCGGTCCAGGGCCTTGGCGTGGGCCACCAGGCTGGCGCGGGAATCGGCGTTGATCAGGTTTTCCACCAGGCTGTCGATGGCCGGGTCCTTGAGGCCGATGTAGTTGCGGCTGCCGGGCTTGTCGGCGCTGGAGGACATCCAGAACTCGCGTTGCTCGTTACCCGGGGAGTTGGACTGGGGGAAGCTGCCGACGATCATGTCGAAGTCCCGCGAGCGCACCCGGGTGATGTACTGGGACACGTCGACCCGGCGGATCACCAGGTCGATGCCCAGGTCGCTGAGGTTGCGCTTGAACGGCAGCAGTACGCGCTCGAACTCGGTCTGGGCCAGCAGGAACTCGATCACCACCGGCTTGCCCTGGGCGTCGACCATCTTGTCGTCGACGATGCGCCAGCCGGCTTCCTGCAACAGCTGGTAGGCCTGGCGCTGCTGCGCGCGGATCATCCCGCTGCCGTCGCACACCGAAGGGGAGAAGGCCTGGTCGAATACCTGCGGGGGGATCTTGCCCCGCAGCGGTTCGAGGATGGCCAGTTCCTCGGGCCCCGGCAGGCCGGTGGCGGCCATTTCCGAGTTCTCGAAGTAGCTGCGGGTGCGGGTGTAGGCACCGTTGAACAGCTGCTTGTTGCTCCACTCGAAGTCCAGCAGCAGGCTCAGCGCGTGACGCACTCGCACGTCCTGGAACATCGGCCTGCGGGTGTTGAAGACAAAACCCTGCATGCCGGTGGGGTTGCCGTTGGCGATCTGCTCCTTGATCAGGCGGCCCTGGGCCACGGCCGGAATGTTGTACGCGTTGGCCCAGTTCTTCGCGCTCATTTCCAGCCAGTAGTCGAACTGGCCGGCCTTGAGCGCTTCCAGGGCCACGGTGTTGTCGCGGTAGTAGTCGCTGGTGATCACGTCGAAATTGTAGAAGCCGCGGTTGACCGGCAGGTCCTTGGCCCAATAGTCCTTGACCCGCTCGTAGCGGATCGAGCGCCCGGCCTTGACCTCGGTGACCTTGTAAGGGCCGCTGCCCAGGGGAATCTCCAGGTTGCTCTTGGCAAAGTCGCGGCTTTGCCACCAGTGCTTGGGCAGGATCGTCAGCTGGCCGAGGATCAGCGGCAGCTCGCGGTTGTTGGTGTGCTTGAACTTGAACAGCACCCGCTGCGGGTCTTCGGCGATCACCTGGTCGACGTCAGCGTAGTAGCCGCGGTACAGCGGCGAGCCGGCGCTCATCAGGGTCTGGAAGCTGAACACCACGTCTTCGGCGTGGATCGGCTGGCCGTCGTTGAAGCGCGCCTCGGGGCGCAGATAGAAGCGCACCCAGCTGTTGTCCGGGGCTTTCTCGATCTTGCTGGCCACCAGGCCGTACTCGGTGAACGGCTCATCCAGGCTCTGGGCCATCAGGGTGTCGTAGACCAGGCCGATGTTCAGCTCCGGCACGCCCTTGCTGATGAACGGGTTGAGGCTGTCGAAGCTGCCGAAGCCGGCCATGCGGAAGGTGCCGCCCTTGGGCGCGTCGGGATTGACGAAGTCGAAGTGCTGGAAGTTCGCCGGGTATTTCGGCGCTTCGTTGTACAGGGTCACGGCGTGTTGCGGCGCAGCCTGGGCATAGCAGGCGATGGCGCTGAACAACAGGCCGCTGGTGCGCAGGAGCAGGGCACGCAGGGGCATCATTGGGCGTTCTCCATGGACTTCAGCCACCAGGCGCCGAGGCCCAGGGTATAGGGCGGCGTGGTGACGAAGGCGAACCGGTTACGGTAGGCCAGGCGGTGATAGTTGAGGTACCAGTTGGGAATCATGTAGTGCTGCCACAGCAGCACCCGGTCCAGGGCCCGGCCCGCGGCCAGTTGGTCGTCGCGGGTCTGGGCGGCCAGCAGCTGTTCCAGCAGGTGATCGACCACCGGGTTGTTGATGCCTGCGTAGTTCTTGCTGCCCTTGACCGAGACCTGGCTGGAGTGGAAGTACTGCCATTGCTCCAGGCCCGGGCTCAGGGTCTGGTTGAGGGTCATGAGGATCATGTCGTAGTCGAACTGGTCCAGGCGCTGCTTGTATTGCGCCCGGTCCACGGTGCGCAGGCGGGCGTCGATGCCGATGCTCGCGAGGTTCTCCACGTAGGGCTGGAGAATCCGTTCCAGGTTGGGGTTGACCAGCATCAGTTCGAAGCGCAGCGGCTGCCCGGCACTGTTCTGCAGGCGCTGGCCATTGAGCTTCCAGCCCGCCTCGCCGAGCAGCCCCAGGGCCTTGCGCAGGGTGTCCCGCGGGATGCCGCGGCCGTCGGTGCGCGGCAGGCTGAAGGCCTGGCTGAACAGGCTGGCGGGCAGTTGCTCGCGGTAGGGCGAGAGCAGCAGCCATTCATGGCCCTGCGGTACCCCGGTGGCGGAGAACTCGCTGTTGGGGTAGTAGCTCAGGGCGCGCTGGTAGGCGCCGCTGAAAAGAGTGCGGTTGGTCCACTCGAAGTCGAACATCATGCCCAGCGCCTCGCGCACCCGCACGTCGGCGAAAGTGGCGCGGCGGGTGTTCATGAACAGGCCCTGGGTCTGGGTCGGGATCTGGTGCGCCACCTGGGCCTTGATCACCTCACCGCGGTTGACCGCCGGGAAGTTATAGCCGTTGGCCCAGTTCTTGGCCTGGTGCTCGATATAGATGTCGAACTCGCCGGCCTTGAAGGCTTCGAAGGCCACGTCGCTGTCCCGGTAGAACTCCACTTCGACCCGGTCGAAGTTGTTGAAGCCGCGGTTGACTGGCAGGTCCTTGCCCCAGTAGTCCTTGACCCGTTCGAACACCAGCTGGCGCCCGGGCTGTACCTGGGTGATGCGGTACGGGCCGCTGCCCAGGGGCGGGGTGAAGGTGGTGGCCTTGAAGTCGCGATCCTTCCAGTAATGCTGGGGCAGCACCGGCAGTTCGCCCAGGCGCAGGATCAGCAAGGGGTTGCCGGCACGCTTGAACACGAAGCGGATGCGCTGCGGGCCGAGGATATCCACCCGCTGCACTTCCTGCAGGTTGGTGCGGTATTGCGGGTGGCCTTCCTTGAGCAGCAGGCGATAGGAGAACGCCACATCGTAGGCGGTGATCGGCTTGCCATCGTGAAAGCGTGCTTCGGGGCGCAGGTTGAAGACCACCCAACTGCGGTCCTCGGCGTATTCCACCGAGCGGGCGATCAGGCCGTAGCTGGAAGTCGGCTCATCACCGGAAGGCGCATACAGGCCGGTGCCCACCATCAAGGGTTCGTTGAGCTCGTTGACCCCGTATTGCAGGAAATTCGGCGTGGCGACCGGGCTGGTGCCCTTGAAGGTGTAGGGGTTGAGGGTGTCGAAGGTGCCAAAGGCCATGACCCGCAAGGTGCCGCCTTTGGGCGCAGCGGGGTTGACCCAATCGAAATGGGTGAACTTTGCCGGGTATTTGAGCGTGCCAAACTGCGCGTAACCGTGACTTTCGGTGATCGTCGCGCTTGCGGGAAAGCTCAAGGCCAGGCTGATGAAGAGCAGGAGCAGGGGACGCATCGAGACAGAGATCCGATCCAGGCGGCTTGGGCTTTGTGCTCCGTACAGTAACAGCTTGTATCAGCAGGAAAAAGCTCGCTGGCGCGCGCTTCGTGCAATTGAAATTTCCTGTAGGAGCCGGCTTGCCGGCGAAGGCTGTTC